>WREW01000012.1 GCA_009779135.1 Alphaproteobacteria bacterium | reverse complement strand
TTCATTGCCTGCGAAATTTAAAATACAGAAATCGTCGTAGTCCTGATGCTCCATGACATTCCATAGTTCAGGAAGATTAAAAGATGGATCCCACAAGCATATAGCTGCAATGTTTTTCGGCTGCGCGATCATTATGGTTGGGCCTCCATAGCTATGGCCAGATAAATATATCTTTTTATAGGGCTGGCAGTGCTTTTCCAGAACGGACAACAAATAATGCGCATGAGTTTGAAGCGTACAGTCGCGTAACTTATGTTGTTGACTTTGCAAATTAAAGCGAACGACATCATATCCACTCTTAACAAAGAGGCGAGCTGCTTCTTCGTGGAGATGCTCGTTCATAGTGCCACAATAACCATGAACAATTACAAAACACCTGTTAAGAGGGTTTTTTTCTGCAAAGTCTGTTCTACCCTCAATTTTATACCCATTTGCGGATGTAACATTCCATCCTTCAAATCTTTTCATCTTGTATGCCCCCAATGTAAATGGCCTGTATTAGCCACTAGATTATATTAATTCGTAATCAAATTATAGTCCATGACATGCTGTACAACGCGCTTATAAACAGCTTAGATTCTTTTCTTGTGCATGAGCACAGCGAAATGGCGCCATTTTGGTGCCATATGGAATGGATCATATTCCAAGAGAAATCGAACTGAAACTATCCATTTCAAGGGCATGTTTAGGGGTATCCCAAAAACAAAAACCTATCCTCATCAAAAAGCCCTTTTTCCTCAACAACCAAAACGCCCTTTTGCATATCACCTTCCGCAAGATCAGCGCGGCTATTCGCGTAGCCCATCATCACATTGGGCCCCTGATAGCAAAAACGATCCTTTTCAAACTTCCCCTGTCCGTCGCGTAAAAGAAGGCCGCGGGACATTATTTTTTCGGGGAAGCGGTGAACGGGAAGACAGGCTATGCGCGGCGCTGCCTCAACCAGACCGTAGAGCGTAAAGAAAGCACCATCGCGCGCTTTGATCTGCCGCCAAAGCGATTCAAGCCGCGCGCGCGGCAAAGTTCCGCCGCCGAGCAAATACATTTTCAGTGCAGGCCACGCCAGATTTTCAAGTCCCGCACGCGTCAAATAATCATAATGATAAGGCGCGCCCGCAAACCAGTCCACATCCCGCGCGCGCGCCTGCGTACAAAGCTGACGATCCTTGAGCGAGCGCTCACTCACAAAAATCCCTCCCCCGCAGGAAAGCATCATATGCAAAAGGCTAAGCCCATAAGAAGAAGCCAGCGGCAAAGGACAAAGCATGCGCGGCGGCCTTCGGGCGCTTTGATCCAAAAACAGCTGATAGCCACCATCCTTGTCTTCGACCATCTTGCCCTGCTCCAAAGCCTCAAGCGAGGCCATCACATTATGCGCCACGGCCTTGTAGGAAAGCCGCGCGCTCGTCACCGCCTCGGCCGGCGCGGTCGGCAGGGGAAAGAGCAAAAACAAATCCTCATGCAGCGCATGGGAAGGCGCCGTCACGCGACGCCACAGATAAAGCCCCTCAAGCGGCCATGAAAAAGGCGCATAAGGCCCCAAAGGCCGCCAAGGCGAGGTCAAAACAACCCAGTCCGGCTCATAAGCGCTGACAAAAGCCTGCATCTGGCGCGCCGCCACGACATCAGGGTCCAAAAGAAAGACAGCCGAATCACTGGCACAGGCCGCAAGATAAGCCCTCACACCGGCGCTTGTGCGCGAAAGCATGCAAAGCACAAGCCGGCGCGCGGCAGGCTCCGGCGCGGAAGGCCTAAAAATCTGGGCAAGCTCAGTAACTTGCAGGGAAAGAGCGTCATAGCGCAGCCAGCGTTCCTGGCGGTCATCACAAAGGGCCGCAAGCCCCGCATGCGCGCCAGGCCCGAACAAAAAGCGCAGAAAAGGAAGAGATGATGCGTCCATAAAAAGCCTCTCTCCCGTCCGAGAACGACAACAAAACGTAACATTTGTGGCTTTCTATGTCTATCTCTTGCCGGATTTTTGGGCCTGTGGACAAGTATTTCCTTATCCGTTTGATTGCCATGACGTTTTCTCTTTGACGACTCAGCCACGCCTGTATTAGTCTTAGGGTCAGTCATCATTAATGGAGTTTTATCCCATGACCGAAAACACCGTCACCCGCGCGGCTCTGGCCGAAGCTGTTTATCAGGAAGTTGGCTTATCCCGCAATGACTCAGCCCAGCTTGTTGATGTTATTCTGGAAGAAATCAGTCAGGCGCTTATCAACGGCGACATGGTCAAGCTTTCCTCTTTCGGAAGCTTCCAAAGACGCAGCAAAGCTGAGCGCATGGGCCGCAACCCCAAAACGGGCGAGGAAGTGCCGATCACCCCGCGCCATGTTCTGGTGTTTCGCGCAAGCCATGTGCTGAAAGACAAAGTCAACCGCGTCCATAAAACAGGATCTTCTTCATGAGTGGTCAGGCAGCGCTTTCCCACGACACAAACGATCTGCGTCAGGGCGACGGCAAAGCCTCGTCCGCCTACCGCACGATCAGCGAAGTCGCCAATTATCTTGAAGTCCCGCAACATGTGCTGCGCTTCTGGGAAAGCAAGTTCCAGCAAGTCCGCCCCATGAAATGCAGCGGCGGTCGCCGTTATTATAGGCGGGAGGACGTGACCTTGCTGTCCAACATCAAGGACTTGCTTTACAATCAGGGCTTCACGATTCGCGGTGTTCAAAAGCTTCTCAAGGAAACGGGCCGCAAAGGCATTGTAAGGCCTTCCGCCAAAGCCGCGCAGCAGGCAACAAGCAAGGTCGCCTGCGCCCTGCCCTCTTTGACGCAGGAAAGCGCCACCTCCGCCATGGCCGCCCTGATCGCCACGCAAGCCAGCGCCACATCGCTGTCGGTCACGACACGTCATGAGCTGGAGCTTCTGTTAAACGACCTTAAAGCCATGCGCGAAACGCTTCGCGCGGTTGGCGTTTAAACAATGCTTTCGCTTAAAAAGCTGAAAATGAAGCCGATTCAAGGGTTGCTATCCACCAAGAAAGCTGTGCGCGAAGTTCGCCATGTTCTTGAACAAAAAACCGCTGTACCCTTTCGCGCGTTTGATGAAAAAAAACGGAAATGTTGGGCGCAAGCACACGCCATGCGGCTTGATTAAAGATATAAAGCCCTAAATCTTCTCCAAAACCCAATGCTCAAGCGCCAGAGTTCGCAAATCTGTTTCTAAAAAGACATCCAAAGCTTGCGCCGGATTTGTCGCCAAAGGCGCGCCATGTTTGTTCAGGCTTGTGTTTAAAACCGCGCCGATACCTGTTTTGGCTTTGAACGCTTCAATCAACGCATAAAAACGCCCATCCGCTTCAGGCGTGACGATCTGCGCGCGGACTGAGCCGTCTTTGGGATGGATGCACGCTGCAAGCGCTTTGCTCCCTGATGGCGTTGTGGCAAAAGTCTCGATCATAAAGCCGCCCTGCGTCAAAGGAAAATCCGGCGGCAGGGCCATATAAGCGGCCGCGTCCTGATCCAGCACAGCCGGCGCAAAAGGCATCCAGAAATCGCGTTGTTTGATGACATGGTTAAGCCTATAAAACGCATCACTTTGCGAAGGATGCGCAAGCAACGCGCGATGCCCAAGACTTCTTGCGCCAAACTCCGCCGCCCCCGCAAACCGCCCGACAACCTCGCCCCGCGCCAAAAGTCCGGCCACATGTTCGTCCACATCATCTATATAACGCGCATGAAAAGCGTCTTTTTGCGGATGCTCTTTTAAAAACCGCGCAATCTCTTCATCAGAAAAAGCGGGCCCCTGATAGAGCATTTCCACCGGCGTAAGATTTCCGCGCGCCAGCATAAAAGCCGCGCCCAGAACAGAAGTCTCCTCACCGGCCGAGGGCATAAAGAAAAGAGACTGCACCGGCAAGCGCGCGCGCAATTTCTGATTAAGCTTGACGTTTTTAAACACCTCGCCATTAAGCGCAAGATGCTTAAAGCCTGTATGTTTAAGCACCCGCGTAAGCCAACTTGTTATAAAAGTCTCAAAAGCATATTGAAGCGCGGCGGCCACATCATCAAACCGCAGCGCGCGCGCGGCATCCAGCAGATACGTCCCCATATGGCGCGCATCAATCTTGAACGTAAACCCAAAAGGATCTTTGTCATCAAACGCAACAAAATCCTGAAAAAGACGCGCATAAACCGCTTCAAAAGCATCGCGCGGACGATAGGCCGAAAGCCCCATCACCTTGCCGTCTTCCTCAACACCTTTAAAGCCGAGAAAGGCCGAGGCCCGCGCATAAAAATAGCCCCACGACAAGGACACAGGAAGCCGCGCCAGAACATTCAAAACCTGCCCGTCCCACGCGGCGATCTGCGCGCTGGCATGATCGCCCACGCAGCCCGCGCTTACAACAAGGCAAGGCGTCTTCATGGGCGAAAAAGCAATCGGCGCATAGCAAAGACAATCATGCCAGTCAAAAACAGTCAGCTTTGCGTGCGCAAGCCCCATCTGCGCCAGAAAGGCTTGCATTTGCTGAAGCCATCCCTTTTGCTTACAAACATCGCCTTTTAAGGAAACGCTTTGCATGCGAACCCTTCGTCCGCACAAAGCCACGCCATCAATCAAAGACGGCGCAAGCCCATGATGCGCCAAAAGCCACGCTATGGCTTTCTCAGGAAACGCGGCGTCATTTTTGATTCCGGAAAAACGCTCTTCACTGACAACGCCACAAAGACGGCCCCCGCAAACCAAAGCGGCGCTGGCACGGACTCCCCAATGAACGGCTAGAAAATTCATGACTCCTGCGGTTTGCGCGTGACAAAAAGGCCGAACACGTCTTTGGGATCACGCGCACCGCGCAGTTGCGCGCAAAAAGCTTCATCCCGCATGGCCTGCGAAACGCTGGCCAGAGCATGCAGATGATCTGCCCCCGCATCCTGCGGTGAAAACAGCAAAAACACAAGATCCACCGGCTGATGATCGACAGCATCAAACTCCAAAGGTGTTTTAAGCCGCGCAAAAAATCCCCGCACGCCCTCAAGTACGGCCAGCCGCCCGTGAGGAATGGCAATCCCACGCCCCACGCCCGTTGTTCCCAGTTTTTCACGCTCCCACAAAACATCCGCAAGCTGGTGCGCCTGCATGGCAAGCTTTTGCGCCGCATAATCCGACATAAACTCCAAAAGCTGTTTTTTGTCGCCGGCTTCAACGTCAAGCAAAATAACATCCTCATCCTGAAGGATGTCGCGGAGGGAAACAACGCCTGTCATGATAAGGCCCTCAGCCCTTGCCGCTTTGCGCGGGATCGACCCAGCCGATATTGCCATCGGCCCGACGGTAAACCATGTTAAGCTTACCGTGCGCGCGGTTGCGGAACATCAGGGCCGGCAGGTCTGCAAGATCCATTTTCATAACAGCCTCGCTTACGGTCAAAAGTTCAATCGGCATAGTCATCTCGGCAATAATGACGGGATTGTCCGCCTCATCCTGCGCCGCCTCATCCTCCTGAGGGGTCAACACAAAAGCCTGCGCCAAAACGGCCTCGACATGCTCAGCGGCCCCGCTTTGGTGGTGGCGCCGCAAGCGGTTTTTATGACGCCGCAGACGCTCGGCGATACGCTCAGCCGCCTGATCAAAAGCCGGATAAGGTTCCGGCGCGGCCGCCGTGCTTTGAAGATCAATACCCCGTCCGGCATGGATCATAATATCAGCGCGGAAAAGATGAGCCTCCCGCGAAAAAGTTACGGTTGAGTCCAAAGAATCCCCGAAATATTTGCCGACAATCTCGCTGAGCTTTTCTTCGACATGCTGCCGAAGCGCGTCCCCAACGCCAATTTGCTTACCTTTAACGGAAAGTTGCATGAAAAACCTGTTGTTGAGAGTTAAAGAGCCCCCAAGATAGTCTCTTGCTCAGGCCTGTCAAGCGCCAAAGACAAAAAACATTCTAAGGCTTTGTTTTTGCTCGATATTAAGACTAGCTTTTCTGACGGCGGCGACCTGCCGAGGAGGCAAGACCCAAAGACTCTCGATATTTGGCGACCGTGCGCCGTGCAATATCAATGCCTTCCCTGCGCAAAAGCAAAGCCAGCCGGTCATCCGAAAGAACGTCTTGCGGCGTTTCACGCGCGATCAAGTCCCGAATACGATCACGCGCGGCCTCGCTTGAAACGCTCTCCCCCCCATGCGCCGAGGAAAGGGCCTGAGAGAAAAAATATTTAAGCTCAAACATCCCCCGTGGTGTGGCCATATATTTGTTTTGCGTAACACGGCTTACGGTGGATTCATGCATCCCGATAGCCTCTGCAATATCTTTTAAAACCAGAGGCTTTAAATACTGGACGCCGTAAATGAAAAACTTGTCCTGTTTTTTGACGATTTCGGTGGCCACTTTTAAAATAGTGGTGGCGCGTTGTGCCAGAGCTTTAATAAGCCAGTTGGCCTGCTGCCAGTTTTCCGCAACAAAAGCCTTTTCCTCTTTGGCCCCGCCGGTTCGTGAAGCAGAAAGCTGCGCATAAAAGGAGTCATGAACCAAAACGCGCGGCAGCGTTTCATTGTTGAGCGTGACCTGCCAATCCCCCCCGGGCAAAGCGGTCAAAAGCACATCCGGCACAAGGGCCGACGCCACATCCGCCGCAAACCCGATCGCGGGCTTGGGCGAAAGCGCGCGAACTTCCGCGATCATGTCGGAAAGATCCTCGCCATCAACGCCCGTCAGACGCATAAGCGCCGCGCGATCGTTCTTGGCCAGCAAGGGAAGATTCGCAAGAAGTGTCTGCATGGCCGGATCCAGCCTGTTTTTCTCGCGCAGCTGAATGGCTAAAGTTTCCTGAAGCGAGCGCGCAAAAATCCCCGAAGGATCAAGATGCTGCAATCTTTGTATGATCGCTTCAAATGCTTCCGGCGCAAGACCAAGCTGCGTGCGCACAAGATCAAGATCTGCGGGCAGATAGCCCGCCTCATCCAAAAGCTCAGCCAAAGCCACGGCTGTGATGCGATCCTTAGGATCGGGAAAATCGACTTGAATCTGCTGCAAAAGATGCTCCCTCAAACTCGGCGCACGGCTTAGGGTTTCTTCCAAAGGACGGCCCGCGCGCAAAGGATCATAGGGATCACTGTAATCATGATGTTCCGCTGTCGTGCTTGGCATGGAATCGGCGTAATCCAGAAAAGGATTCTGGTCGATCTGCTGCGCGACATAAGCGCATAAATCCTGATTGGACATTTGTAAAAGCTTGATGGCCTGCTGGAGTTGCGGCGTCATTACCAAAGCGCCTGTCGCGCGAAGATCAAGACCTGCTGAAAGCGCCATTAAGGTTTGCCTTTACATGCGAAACTCATCACCAAGATAAACACGCCTCACATCGGCATGTGTAACAATCTCCTGAGGCGTGCCTTCCATAAGAACGCGCCCGTCATGAATGATGGAAGCGCGATCGACAATTTCAAGAGTCGCGCGCACATTATGATCTGTAATCAAAACGCCAAGGCCGCGATCGCGCAAATGCACCACAAGATCGCGTATATCGCCAAGCGCGATAGGATCGATTCCGGCAAAAGGCTCATCCAGCAAAAGGAAATGAGGCCGCGCCGCCAAAGCCCGCGCAATTTCAACCCGCCTGCGCTCCCCGCCCGAAAGCGCCACGGACGGCGCATGCCTTAAATGCGTAATGCCGAACTCAGCCAGAAGATCATCAAGCATGTTTTCGCGCGTATCATAATCAGGCTCGATCACTTCCAAAATGGCGCGGATATTATCTTCCACATTAAGCCCGCGAAAAATGGAAGTCTCCTGCGGCAAATAGCTCAGCCCCAGACGCGCGCGGCGATACATGGGCATAGAGGAAACATCGACCCCGTCAATCACAACGCGCCCGACATCCGGCGCAATAAGCCCTGTTAAAAGATAAAAGCAAGTTGTCTTTCCGGCACCATTAGGCCCCAAAAGCCCCACCACCTCGCCGCGTTCAAGCGCAATGCTGACATCATGCACAACAGGACGGCCACGGTAGCTTTTGCCCAGATGCGTGGCAAAAAGGCCTTTTTTTTCGGGTTGTTTGTGAGGCAAAGCCGTCATTGAGAATCCGCCCCCTTCCCCGATGAAGGCAAAAGCGCGCGCACGCGCCCACCGCCTTCATTTAAAAGCTGACTCTCGCCGCTGCCGAATTGAAGCACGGCGCGATCGCCTTCAAGATGAACTTCTTGGCGCGTGATGCGCACATGGCCCGCAAGATTGGCCATGTCGTCATGGGCCGTGTAAACCGCATGATCGCCGCGCGCCAAAACGCCGTCTTTGGTCAGAATATCCACCTCTCCCCATGCCTCAATCATGGAAAGCTCACGTCGGCCTGCTTCATTTTGGCGGAAAGTTACGGCCATCTTGTCCGCTTTGACCTTATGGCCCTGATGCAAAGCCACCACCTTGCCATGCGCGAAGGCTTTTTGTGCTTTTTCATCATAATCAAAACTGTCCCGCGCCGTGATGACGCTGCCTTGACTTTCATAACACAGCTTTGCGCCCGTTACGCGAATCCACCCCTTATCAAGATCGTAAGTGGCCCTGTCGCCGACAAGCTTTTGCTTGTCGTCAAAAATGCGGACATTTCCTTCCGCTGTCACCAGATCAATGGCGCTGCGCTGACCCGCTTTTTCGGAAATCCCCTTATCTTTCGCCCATCGCCGCGCCATGAGGAGATCCGCCTCAAGCGTCAAAGGCCCACGCACAGCCCGCGCATCCTGACGAGCAATATAAAGCTGCTGGTCTTCATGCCATTCAAGGCTTTGCTCAGCCGAAATAACCAGCTGGTCATTCTGCGCACAAGCAACCCCCGTCAGCGCGGCCAGAACAACAAGAAAAGAGAATAAAAAACGCATGGATTGAACCTAAACCACAAGATCCGCTAACGCAAGGCAAGCTCGGCCTGCGCGGGCCCCCCAACAATCACGCGCTGCCCGTCATCAAGAAGCTTGAGCCCCTGCCCGCGCAAAACGCCAAAAGATCCCTGAATAACAATAGGTTGATCTGTCACCGCCTCGCCGGTCTGCAAATCCACCGCCATGGCCTCGGAGGCCGCGCGATAACCGGCATCATGAAACACTTCCACCTGACCTTTAAGCCAGAGCTTTTTCGTATTTTGATCCACACGCCCCTGCTGCGCATGCACGGCCATCCAGATATTTTTTTGGTCTGTGATCTCGCCCTTGGGCTGTTCAAGATCAATGATGTTTTGAGTATTCCCCACCTGCAAGGCGCGATCCGCCGTCACGCTGTAGGGCCGCCCATGCTGATCCGTCCCCGTCAAATGAAGTTTCGAGATCATCAAATTGGGGACATGAGCCTCCATCTCAACCGCGATTTTATCACCGCTCAGCCAAGGAAAGAGCGCTACAAAAACCAAAACCAGCACAATGACAACCGGCAAAATGCGGCGCATGCGGAAAACAAAGCGCGAATAACTCAGGCTACGCGCCTGAGCGCGGCTTGTATCCCGAGGCCAGAGCGCCTCAAGAACTTGATGCTTGCGGCTTTTTTGATGATCTTCCCGCATGACAAAAGAAACCCAAAAGTAAATCAGCTCCGCACGGGCTTATGGGCGAAAATATCCGTCTGCGCCCATCCGGCCAGATCCAAAGCCGCGCGCGCCGGCAAAAAGCGAAAAGCCGCATCGGCAAGATAGGCGCGCCCTTCGCGTATCAGCATTTCATCCAACCTGGCGCGCAGGCGGTGAAGGTAAAGCACATCCGAAGCCGCATAATTCAACTGCTCCGGCGAAAGTGTATCAGCGCCCCAGTCCGAGGCCTGCATTTCCTTGGTCAGCTCAATCCCCAAAAGATCGCGGCATAAATCTTTAAGCCCATGCCGGTCTGTAAAAGTCCGCGCAAGAACCGAAGCGATTTTAGTGCAATAAACCGGCTGCGGCATAACTTCCAGATAATGCGCAAGCACCGCAAGATCAGCGCGCGCAAAATGAAAAATCTTGACAACTTCAGGATCGCTCAAAAGTTTTTTGAGATTGGGCGCGTCATATTCATCTTTTTGGAACTGGACGAGATGAGCCTGCCCATCGCCGGATGAAAGCTGAATGACGCAAAGACGATCCCGCTCCCAGTGAAGGCCCATCGACTCGGTATCCACCGCCACGGCCCCGCCGAAGGAAAGAGAAGCGGGAATATCCCCCTGATGAAGAGTCACAGATGAAGCTGACATCACGGCCTGTCCTTGCCAAAAAATGGTGCCCAGAAGAAGACTCGAACTTCCACGACATTGCTGCCACAGGTACCTGAAACCTGCGCGTCTACCAATTCCGCCATCTGGGCTTACCTTGAGCCTTTGCTAGGGCTTATGGGCCGAAAAGTCAAGAGGAAAGCCCCATTTTAACCCTGAGATGAAAAAGAATATCCCGCGCCAACGTGGAAAGCGTATCATCCCGTGCGCCCATCACGACCAGCGTGTCCCCATCCTCAGCCACTTGCATCATGGCCACAGCCGCATCCTCACGCGAAGGGACATAATGGGCCGCCCCGCCTATGGCCTGCGCAAGATCCACGCTTGTCACGCGGCGCTCCGTACTTCCGCCAAGATAAAGAGGATCACATACAAAAACACGATCTTCCGCCGCAAGATTTTGCGCAAAAGCCTGCGCCATTTGATCTTTCATCAAAGCCAAAGGCCCAAAGCCGTGCGGCTGAAACAAAACCAGAAGCCGCCCTTTTCCCTGATGCAAAGTTTTCAAACTGGCCGCAATCTTGTCGGGATTATGCGCAAAATCATCAATCACGCGCATATTTCCCGCAAGGCCGACAAGCTCAAGCCGCCTTGCAATCCCCGCAAACTGCGCCAAAGCATTGCACGCTGTTTCCAAAGACACCCCCGCCGCAAGCGCGCCCCCGATAGAGGCCAAAGCATTGGACGCATTATGCGCCCCCGCCAAAGGCAAAAGAAAATCCCGCCTTTCATCCCGATAACGCACAGACAAAAGCCCTTGAGGATCATAGCGCCCGAAAAGATCCGTCCCCTCATCCTCAAGAGAATAAGAAATCACAGAAGCGCGCGGCAATTTTTCCGCCAAAGCCCGCGCGCGCTGGCAATCAAAATTAACAACGCGCTTTGTGCTGCGCGCAAGAAACGCTTTAAAAAGCGCCTCAATCTCCTCAAGCGATTTGTGATCGAACGCGATATTCGTCAAAACGCCAACGCTTGGCGAAAAATGTTCGATCGAGCCGTCACTTTCATCCACTTCAAGAACAAACAGATCCGGATCTCCCGCATAAGTTCCTGAAGAAAAGTTCTTCATCACAGCCCCGTTCACAATGGTAGGATTGCGCCTCGCAGCGCCTAAAATCCATCCCAGCATGCCCGTAGTCGTCGATTTCCCGCTGGTGCCCGCCACAGCCAAAGACAGCGTCGCGCCTTGCGCAAGCTGCGCAAGAAGCTCTGCACGGTGAAGAACGGAAATCCCAAGTTCCCGCGCCTTGACATAATCGGCAACATCTTCTTCCACGGCTGTTGAAAGAACAAAGCTGCGCACATCTTCTGTCACGCCGCTGCCATCCTGCGGAAAAAGCTTGATCCCTTGCGCCCTGAGAAAATCAAAACGCTCCGCCGTGCGCCCCTGATCGCAAGAGCGATCCGAGCCGCGCACATCCGCCCCGCGCGCCGCCAAAAGCAAAGCCAAAGGCATCATCCCCGAGCCGCCGATGGCGCAAAAGAAATAAGGTTCCTCTGCCGTCATAGAAAAAGACTTTAGAAGAAAAGCTTCAGCCTATCAACGATTTCTGCCACAAAAACTTCAACCGGTATGTAATAGCTGTCATAAAGAAAGATAAACGGCACAAAAAGAAGCAAAAACACCAGCCAAAGCCGCAAAGGCGCCTTGGGCTGCCCGCGCATCGCAAGAGCATAAAGCCCGACAAACCCCCATCCCACCGCAAGCCCTAAAAATACCTCGGCAAAGGTATGGGCGCGCAAAAACACCCGCGTTACCGCGATCGCAAAGGACAGGGAAAAAGCCGCCGCCAAAGGCAAAAAGCGCCGCCAGTGCGCAAAATGCGGCGCCAGAACAACCGCCATCCCGCCCCACACGACCGCCGCCATCGTCGCATGCCCGCTTGGCGAGCGTATGTCAAAAACAGGCTGTTGAAAGCTGAGGAAGAAAACCTTCAACCCCACCATCACAACACCGCAAGCCCCGACAGCCAGCACAAGCCCCAAAGCGGCGCGATAGCTTTTCAGCACAGCCAGATAAGCGGCCAGAATAAACATCAAAGGAAAAAGCAGCGCCCCATCGCCCAAATGAGTGATAAGGATATTCACCTTGCGAAGCATATTCGGCGAAGTGCCGGTAAAAGAAACCCAATCCATTATGATACCACTTCAACTTCAAGACTGTTGGGGCTTGCTTTAATCACACGCGCCGTCACTTCCGCGCCGATCAAGGAAGGATCGCCCTTCACATAAGCCGTCTGCATATAAACCGTGCGCCCGAACAAAAAGCCTTCACGGCGGCTTGGCCCTTCGATCAATACGCTCATCTCTTTTTTTAAACAATCTTTGTTAAAACTTGTTTGCTGCGCCCGCAAAAGCTTTTGAAGGGTTTGAAGCCGCGTTTCCTTGATCTCTTCAGGAATCTGCCCTCCCATCAGCGCCGCCGGAGTCCCGGGACGCGCGCTATATTTAAAGGAAAAAGCCTGTGCAAACCCGACATCCCGCACAAGCGCCAGAGTATCTTCAAAATCCTGATCGCTCTCAGAAGGAAATCCGACAATAAAATCGGAAGAAAGCGCAAGATCAGGACAAAAGCCGCGCATCTTCTCCACAAGATCGCGGTAATCTCTGGCCGTATGATGGCGGTTCATGGCTTTTAAAACGCAATCCGCGCCGCTTTGCACCGGAAGATGCACAAAGTTCATCAAGGTGGGAATATCTCTGTGCGCCACCATCAAAGCCTCATCCATCCCCAAAGGATGCGAGGATGTATAGCGAATCCGCAAAAGATTCTTGATGAGGGCCAAAGCCTCAATCAAACCGGCAAGCCCCTTGCCCGAAGCTTCATCCTTGTAGGCATTAACCTCCTGCCCCAAAAGCGTCAGATCCCGCACGCCTTGATCGACCAAAAGCTTCGCCTCATCCAAAAGCGCAGAGACAGGCCGCGCATAAGCAGCTCCGCGCGTATAAGGCACAACGCAATAGCTGCAAAAACGATCGCACCCTTCCTGCACAGCCATAAATCCGGCGCAGCCGCGCTGCCCCTGCGCGTGGGGAAGAAAATCAAATTTGGGCTGAATGGGAAACTCCACATCCATCACGCTTTGAGTCTGACTTTCAATCTGCGCAAGCATCTGCGGCAAACGATGATAAGTCTGCGGCCCGAAAATCATAGCCACATAAGGCGCGCGCGCCGCAATCTCTGCGCAAAGTGCCTGCGCCACACAACCCGCCACCCCCAAAATCAGTTTTTCCCCCAAAGCCGCCCGCTTTTGCTGTAAAAGCCGCATACGCCCAAGCTCGGAAAAAAGCTTCTCACTGGCTTTCTCGCGGATATGGCAAGTGTTCAAAATCAACACATCCGCCTGCGCAAGATCCGCCGCGCGCTCATACCCCTCAGCCACCAGCACGTCCGCGATCCTTCCGGAATCATAGACATTCATCTGACAGCCCCAAGTTTTGATAAAAAATCGTTTGCTCATATCTTACGCCTTAGGCATTTCAAACGTCACCGTATAGCTCTTTTGTTTGCCGTCAATTTCAAACCCCGCAAAACCTTTTTTCTCAAAACCACGGCGCTTGCAATCATTGTCGCCTTGAATCTTAAACGCCTTGCCGTTCGTGCAAAAAGGATAAGGCCCTTCCCAAAGCTGCGGGGCGTTTGCCATCTTGGGCGCAGCGCTCAAAGCGCGGGCGTAGTAAAAGTAATAATGCTGCTCCAAACTCTTGTTCAAAACGCGCGCGCACTGGCCGGGTTGCAGCTGCCACCAACCCTCGGACATCCATTGCTCCTGCTGCCGGTAGCCCAGAGCCGCTTCAAGGATCACAGGCGTATGATTGCAAAACAAAAGCGCGGCGTGCGCACCCGTGCCCGCGCCCAGAGCCAAAAACAAAACACACAAAAAGCAAAAAAAGCGTAAAACCATCATAGAGTTGGAAAAAAGTTGCCGAATCATCCGCGATTAAGTCTAATCCTATACGTTAAAGCGCCCTGCCCTGTCGATGGTTTTAGGCGCTGTTGTTGAAAGTTTCTTTGTCTTTTTTCTCAGGCGAGATCTGCCCATGCAACCCACACAAAGCCTCAACAGCCTTGGCGCTCTGCAAACCTTAACCATAGCGGGAAAAAACTACGCTTGGTTCAGCCTTGAGGCCACGCAGGAAACTCTGGGCGATCTTAGCCATTTGCCGCGCAGCATACGCATTCTTCTGGAAAACCTCCTGCGCCATGAAGACACCGAGCATGTCGGGCAGGAGGATATACGCAGCCTTGCCACCTACCACACATTGCAAACCACGCCGCCGACCTTGACCCTGACGCCTTCGCGTATGGTTTTGGATGATGAAACAGGCCTGTCTTTGATGGCCGACATGGCCGCCTTTCGCGCCAGCGCCGCGCGCGAAGGCTTTGAGCCGAGCCTTATCAACCCCGCCTGCCCAAGCGACATCATCATTGACAACAACATCCCCACCCCCGAGGGGCGGGAGCGCCTTGTCTTCCTGAAATGGGCCCAAGGCAGAATGAAGAACCTGCGGCTTATCCCGCCCTATGCCGGCAAAAGCACCCAAGTGAACACCGACTATCTGACGACAAGCATCCAGATCCTTGAAGACCCCGACAGCCCCCTGCTCTTTTTAGCGCCTGAGCTTGTTATCAGCCCGCTGAAAGGCTTTTTCAGCGCCAGCGCCCTTGGCACCCTCACTTTAAAAGACGACACGCTGGCGGCGGAAAGTGTCGCGCTTGAGCATCCCTATCTTTTGACCTTGCCGGCTGTTCTGGGCGTTCACGTCACAGGAAGGCCGCGCAAAAATGTCCATGCCTCGGATATAGGGTTTTTGCTGGCTTCTTTGCTGGGTCAAATCAACTGCACAGGCAAAATTATTGAGTTTTTTGGCGAAGGCCTTGATTCGCTCAGCGTTCCCGACCGCGCCGTTTTGGCTGGCGTGGCCGAAGAAGCCGGCGCGCACGGCATCTATTTCCCGTTTGATGACGCAACGCTCGACCATATGAAAGAAACAGGCCACAGCGTCGCGCATACAGCGCTGGTGGAAAGCTACGCCAAAGCACAAGGCCTGTGGCAAGATCCGCCTCCGCCCCACAGTGAAGAGGAGGAACAAGAAGCGTCAACAGAAAAAGAAATCAAGACCTTCTCTGACGTTCTTTTCCTGCCGCTTGAACAGGCGCGTCCCGCTTTGGCCGGCCCCGACCTTCTTTCCCGTCTGACCTTGCTTGAAGAAGCCAAAGCCCTTTTCGCCAAACGCTTTGTCAAAGCCTCTGACAGAACCTCAAGCGCCGACACGCTGCACACGGGTGACATTTTGGTGGCGGAAATCGGCCCCAGCGGCTTTTACGACCATTTGACCGAGCTTGCTCTTGCGGGCCTTATCGCGCGCAAAGCGCAGCTTTACGGGCTGAAAGTCAAGCCGTGGGTGCGCGCCCTTTTCAGACCCCAAAGCCCGAGCACCCTGCGTTTTCTGGAAAACGCAGGCCTGCGTCAGGATCTTGAGTTTCTGGGCTTCCGCCATGTCGCCGAGCCGCCACCATGGCCGCCCGCGCCCAAAGAAAACGCAACAGATATGGCGCAGAAAAACATTGTCGCCGTTCGTCTCACTTCGCACGGGGATCTTTCTTTGGATTCCGCTTCTGCTTTATGTCAGGCCCATTATCGCGCAGCGCCGCCCTTGGTGGTGCTTTACGCAATGACGGGCAATTTTCTTGTGGACATGACCCAAGCCATCGGTACCGATGCGCAGGGCAATCCCGTCATGATTAAAGATCTCTGGCCCTCCCCGCGCGAGGTGTCGGAGCTTTTCCAAAACTACCCGCCCGCCAACGCCCACCGCATTCTCCGCGTAAATCTTTTTGAAGGGAACGAAGCCTTCAAAGCCATCACGCCACCACAGGAAGCCCTTTATCCATGGCCCGCGCGATCTGCCTTTTTGAAAGAGCCTCCCTTTTACGCCAGCGCCCGCGCGCAACAAAAAACATGGCCCATCGCGGCGCATAAAGGGCGTATTCTGGCGTTTTACGGCGATGATATCCCCGCTTCAAGCTTAGCGGCGCACGGCGCCATAGCGCCGCAGGAGGCAGCCGGTTTCTATCTTACGGCCCAAGGCCACAGCCTGCACGAACAAAGCCGCTTCAGCTGGTACACGGGCAATCACGATGTGATGGTGCGCGGTGCTTTCTGTGCGGATCAGCTGATTAATCTTCTTGTGCCGCCAGAGCAAAGCATACGCAAAGGCACTTATCATGAATCTTCGGAAATGATTTTGCCGCTTTTCGATGTGGCCGAGCGCTATAAAAACGAAAACACCCCGCTTTTCCTTGTGGCAGGCAAGCAGTTCGGCAAAGGCGACGGCAAGGAATGGATGGCCAAATCCATCGCGCTTATGGGCGTTAAAGCCGTTCTGGCGCAAAGCTTCACGGCGTCCGCGCGGCTTGCGCTGCTGCGCGCGGGCGTTTTGCCGCTTGCCTTTAAAACAGGCGTGAAAATGGCGGATCTTAAACTGAGCGTAAAAACGCGACTTTCTCTTTCTTCCCTTTCCGTCCCCGATCGCCAGCCAAGCGATGTCATGCTGACGGTGGAAAACGAAGATGATATTTCGCGCTATATGGTGATGTGCCCCATGCAAACACTTGAAGAGGTCGAGCTTTTGCGCCAAGGCTCGCTCTTTGCCCTGTCTTTGGCGAATCTTGTCAAGCAACGTGTTACATAAAGGATTTTTTAATGACCAAACCTTCTTTTGTGATCTCAGATCAGGAACTCAATACACTTATGGATCGCTACACGCGCGATTTCACGGTGCAGGATCGCGCGGGCCGCTTTGATCCCATTTCGGGACGCGACAAGGAAGTGGAAAAACTCACGCTTATTCTTGTGCAGCGCCTGCGTAAAAACGCCCTTATTCTGGGCCCTGCAGGTGTCGGCAAAACAGCGCTTTTCATAGGCTTTGCGCAAAGGCTGAACAAAGGCGAAGTCCCCGACATTTTAAAAGGCGCAAAATTGATCGAGCTTGAAATGTCCATGATCGGCGCAGGTTCCGCCTCGCGCGCAGATCTTGAAGGACGCCTGATTCCCATCGTCAAAGGCGTGGCCGAGCGCAACGCCTCAGGCCAATATCCGCCCATTATCTTTTGTATTGATGAGATTCACCAGCTGATGCTGGCTTTCAAAGCGTCAAGCTACAGCGGCCTTGCGGATATTCTCAAACCCTATCTTACGACGGGCGATCTTCTTGTGATCGGCGCCACCACGCGCGAAGAATATGACGAATATGTCAAGGCCGAACCGGCTATCGACCGCCGCTTCCAGAAAATCACGCTGCAGGTTCCCGATCTGCCTTTGACGATGGACATCATCAAATTGATGCGCCCCAATTTTGAAAAACATTACGGTTTCCAAATCTCGGATCGCGCGATTGAACGGGTTGTCCTTTTAACAGACCGCTACATCAAAAACCGCAACAACCCCGACAAATCCATCCTTTGTCTGGATCAGGCCTGCGCCCACGCCTCCTTGCGCGGCGTCAAAGACCAGCTGGATGATGAATCCATCGCGGTGTCCGTTGCTGCCGAGGCCGGCATCAACCATCTGGCCCTATGATGAAGCCTATACAAATCGCCATTGTCGGACTTGGCTGGGTTGGACAAAACCGCCACAACCCATCGCTTTTGCGCGATAAGAACTTCAAGCTCGTGGGCGTGATTGACAAGCATGAAGGCCGCGCGCGCGCTTTTGCGCAGCAATGGAACCTGCCGTGCGCCGCCTGCAGTCCCGATCTTCAAAATGTGCCATGGCTGGATGAGGTTGAAGCCGTGACTCTGGCCACCCCGCCGAGCAGTCACGCCGCGCTGGCCTGTCAAGCGCTGGCGCAAGGCAAACATGTTTTAACGGAAAAACCCTTCGCTCTCACAACGCAGGAAAGCGAGGCGATGAGTCTGGCCGCGCAAAACAGCGGCAAACAGCTGGCCGTTGTCCATAATTTCCAATTCAGTCGCGCAGCGCAAAGGCTTTGGCGCGATCTGGCGCAGGATAGACTCGGCCCGATCACGCGCGTGGCGGCCACGCAGCTCGGCAACCCGCAAAGACGCCTGCCGTCATGGTATGAAACGCTTCCCTTGGGCCTTTTTTACGATGAAAGCCCCCATTTCTTTTACATGCTGAACGCGCTGGCAAAGGGAGGCCTTTCCCTGTGCCGCGCGCACGGCTTTAAAGCACAGCATGCGCGCACGCCGCGCCTTGTGCATGTGCTTTACAAAGACCAAAATGATACGCCCTTTACCATAGATTGCCAGTTTGACAGCACGCTCAGCGAGTGGCATGTGCGCATCACCGGCACAAAGGCGACCGCGATTATTGACATCTTCCGCGATATTTATATGGTTCTGCCCAATGACAGGCAGCATAAAGCCTATCATATTTTACGCAGTTCGGCCTGTGCCATAACGCAGCATTTGATGGCACATATTCCAAATGGTTTTTTGTTTTTAAAAGGATCTCTGGATTACGGGCAGGATCAAGTGGTTAACCGTTTCGCGCAATCGATCCGGAACAATCAAGAGGACGACAAGATAGGCCTTGCGCAGGCGTTGAAGGTGCATAAACTACAAAGTGAAGCTGTTGCAGCCATCACGGAGAATCTTTACGCATGAGCGCCTCGCCCATCGAGATTGCGGTTATCACGCATTACTACGCCGACCATGGCGGCGGGATCGAGCGCGTGACGGAGCGTATGATAAGGGAAATCAGCCGCGATCCTGCGCTTCATTTTGTCTGGATCGCAAGCGACAGCGATCCGCCGCCTGTGATTGAAGGCCAAGCCATGATGCCCATGCGCAGCTGGAACATAAGCGAAAAATATTTTGGTCTGCCTCTGCCGCTTTGGAGTCCGCGCAGCTTTCGCCGCATGAAAGACGCTATCGCCAAAGCCGATATCGTCTGGCTGCACGATCTTCTCTACCCGGGGAATATGGTCGCGCTGCGCGCCGCAAAACGCATGGGCAAGCCCGTGATCGTCAACCAGCACATCGCGCCCATTCCCTACCGCAACCCGCTTAAACGCCTTTTGATGCGCTGGGCCGACGGGTTTTTCACAAGCCGTCTTTTGCCTTCGGCGGACGAAGTTATTTTTATCAGCGACCGCGTGGCCGATTTTTATTATGAAAAAATCCCCTTCACGCGGCCTATTAAAGTGATTCCCAATGGCGTGGACATCCGCATTTTCCATCCGGCCATGGCCGAAAACCGCCGCTTTTTGCGCGAGCAGTTTGCACTTAAACCAAGCCAGCCCGTGCTGCTTTTTGTCGGACGTTTTACGGAGAAAAAAGGCCTTGACGTCATCAAAAATCTGGCCCAGTTGCTCCCCACTTGGCGCTTTTGGCTGGCCGGTTCAGGGGCAAACGTGCCGGAAAAATGGTTTTTGCCAAACGTCCATGTTTTAAGAAACCGCAAAGGCCCCGCTCTGGCCGAACTCTATCAGGCGGCGGATCTTCTGATTATGCCAAGCTACGGCGAAGGCTTTCCCCTTGTCGTCCAAGAAGCCATGGCTTGCGGCCTTCCCGTTTTATGCAGCCCCGAAACAGCACAGGGCAACGCCATGGCGCGGCTTCATCTGCACACAGCCCCCGTCTGGCCCAAAGACCCCGCGCGCACGGCTAAAGCTTGGCTTGAAAAGCTCAAAGCCTTTCCCTTAACGCTGCCTTTAAGCACGCCGCAGGATCTTCTGGCCGAGCATGCGCTTTTATCATGGGACTGGCCGCCCATCGCCAAAGTCTATGCCGATATTTTCAAGAAATGCATCCAGTCCGCAAAACCTTCCCCGTTTGCCACGGAGGAAGAGATCAAAGCGCTTAAACCTTCTTCAAAAGACTCGGAAAGAGCCGCTTAACTGCGATCCATTTCGTCCGTTTCGACATCAACCACATCTTCGACATCGGTCTCGCCAAGCTCATCGACATCCTCAATCAGGTTGTCGGCATCATCATCGGGCAAGGGGGGAATATCATCCAGATCCTCGGGCAAAGGACGCTGCTTGAGAGCCGCTTTATCTTCGGCACTGATGCGGCCACGGCGCGAGCGTGAAAGCTGTTCGGCATCAAAGGCCGTGCCGCATCCCGGGCAAACGGGAGGATTTTTCTTCATATCATAATAACGCATGCCGCAATGAGCACAGATTCGTTTTGTTCCCCACTCTGGTTTGGCCACGATTCTCCTCCTGGTTTGTGGACAGGCCATAGGCTGTTGCATAGAATAAACGGCCTGTCAATGCAGACCCTAAGGGAGAAATCAAAAAAAACACGCGCCCCCTGTCCATGCGCTATTTTCCTGCTATAAAGGGCCTTATGACAGCCCCCCCGCCCCCTAGCGTCCGCGCCAGACGCGGCCCGCCCCTTTCCGGCACGACCCTTGTGCCCGGGGATAAAAGCATCTCGCACCGCGCCATTATGCTGGGCGGCATCGCCACGGGGCCGACAAGCATAAAAGGCCTGCTTGAAAGCGAGGATATTGCGGCCACCATGGCCGCCTTAAAAGCCGTAGGCGCAAGCGTCCGGCACGATCCCCAGACCCAAAACTGGACAGTTGAAGGCCCGGGCCTTGAAAATCTGCAAGAGAGCGATTCGGTTTTAAACATGGGCAATAGCGGCACATCCGCGCGGCTTTTGATCGGGCTTTTGGGCGCAAGACCCATGACCAGCTTTTTTGCAGGCGATGCCTCTTTGCAAAAACGCCCCATGGGCCGCGTGATCGAACCTTTAACGCAAATGGGCCTTACATTCATGGCCCGCCATCAAGGCCGCCTGCCCTTGGCCGTCTGTGGAAAAGGCCCCTTGCGGCCCATAAACTACCGCCTTCCCGTAGCATCAGCGCAGGTGAAATCAGCGATTTTGCTGGCCGCGCTCAGCATTGAAGGCACCAGCACGGTGATCGAGCCCATCCCGACCCGCGATCCGACCGAGCGCATGCTCCGTGCCTTCGGCGCCGACATCCATGTTGAAAAAACAGCGGCCGGCACGCACGCCATCCATCTTCAAGGCCGCCCCAAACTGACGGGCCAAAAGATCAACGTCCCGGGCGACATCAGCGCCGCCGCCTTTCCTTTGGTGGCCGCGCTTTTATCGGAAGGCTCGGCCATCACGCTGCAAAATGTAGGGATCAATGAACGCCGCGCAGGGCTTATTACCAGCCTTCTTGAAATGGGCGGAAATATCGCGCTCGAAAACAAACGCACCCATGGCGGCGAAGAAGTCGCGGATCTGCATGTCAAAGGCAGCAAGCTCCACGGCATCACCATAGAAAAAGAACGCGCCCCTTCCATGATCGACGAATATCCCATTTTGGCGATGGCCGCCGCCTGCGCCAAAGGAACCTCACGCTTCAAAGGTCTTGAAGAACTGCGCGTCAAAGAAAGCGACCGCCTGACGCTCGTCGCCGCAGGCCTTAGGCAAGCTGGCGTTGACGTGGCTATTGAAGGCGATGATCTGATTATCCATGGAAATGGCATGCCCCCCAAAGGCGGCGCCCTCATCAACGCCGCCCTCGACCACCGCATCGCCATGAGCTTTCTTATTCTAGGCATGCTCACCGACCAGCCCATCACCATCGACGACGCAAGCCCCATCGCCACCAGCTTCCCCAACTTCATCCCGCTCATGACAAAACTCGGCGGCAATATCGCGTAAAAACTCCCCCCCCCATTGTCATCCTCGGGCAACCGCGAAGCGGTTGAGCCGGGGATCTGACGTTAGCCCCAGCTTCAGATCCCCGGGTTCTTGCTTCGCAAGCCCCGAGGATGACAATAAGGAGGTAACGCCACCCTACCCCGCGCGCGGCAACTTCGTTCCCACCATCGCGCGCGCATCCAAAACCTCGCGCCGAAACGCATAATAATGCGCAGGCCGCCCGCGCCCCTGCTGAAGCTGCGTGGGCAAAGCCTCAAGCAATCCCTCATGCAAAACCAACCGCCGAAAGTTCTGCTTGTGAAGCCGTACGCCCGCCAAAGCCTCAAGCGTGTTTTGAAGCTGCAAAAGTGTAAAATGATCTTCCATCAATTCAAACACAACGGGCCGGTATTTAATCTTGGCCCGCAGCCGCGCCATGGCTGTCGCTAGAATGCGCCTGTGATCCTGCGCCATGGCAAGCCCTGCAGGTAGCAAAGCGCCCTTTTGTTTATGACGCGATTCCGGCAAAAGCCCCGCTTCCCATAAAAGTTCATAGCGCTGCAAAACAAGCTCTTCATGCCAAAGACGCGGCTGCAAAGGAAAATGAAGCCCTGTCCGCGCCCGCCGCACCGCGCGCAAGGCGGGCGTGGGCGCCTGTTTCTCCCAATCCCGCAACCTGCTTTGTATAAGAGGAAGAACCGAAGCCATCCCGTCCCGATGATCTTCCCAAGGCAAAAAATCATACCAAGCCACCGTGCCCTGCGTCGGCATGTGACGGGTGAGCGCCAGATAACCGATAGAAATCACCCGCTGCCCGTCTGCGAGTCTGTCCTTGTCGGCAAAAGTATAAAGCTGCTCCACATAGCCAAGATTAAGCCCGACCTGCGCCTTGACCCAGACGCGCAAAGCCTGCTCAAGCTTGCGGTGATTCGTCTGCAAAGGGCCGGCAGGCAGGTGGTTGCCTTGCGCAACCATGATGTGCGGCTGACCCTTTTTAATCCCGACAATCACGGCACTTAGTTCAAGAATGATGTTTTGCTGTTGCGCTTTCGCCACAGGCGGTTTCCTTCCTTCTTGCGTGTCCGGCTGCCAAAGCCTATAATAAAACCCATGTCGTGACCCGACATATTTTTTGTCCATTATTATGCTCAAGCTGAGCATAAATCAAGAGGCCTTTCTCCATGCTGGATCAGCTCCATGCGCGCTTGAAAAATGTCATCACGCCCGAGGCCTGGGCCAGTTTTGCGCCGGATATCGAGGCTATCCACGCGCTGAAGAAGGAAAAGAAAGCCGTTATTCTGGCCCATAACTACATGACGCCTGAAATCTTCCACGGCGTTGCGGATATTGTCGGCGATTCGCTGGCGCTGGCCCGCCAAGCCGCCGCGCTTGAGGCCGATGTGATCCTTATGGCCGGCGTGCATTTCATGGCGGAAACGGCCAAATTGATGAACCCAACGCGCATGGTGCTGATTCCGGATCTTGAAGCCGGATGCTCTTTGGCGGAATCCATCACGCCTGAAGATATCCTTGCCTTGCGCGCGCGCTATCCGGATGTGCCGATTGTGACTTATGTCAACACATCCGCCGCCGTCAAAGCCCTATGCGATATTTGCTGCACTTCGGGCAATGCCAAGCAAGTTGTTGAATCCTTGGGCGCGCCGCGCGTTATTATGGTTCCCGATGCTTTCCTTGCGGCCAACACAGCCGCCCAAACAGATGTTGAAATCATCCCTTGGCAAGGAATCTGCCTCGTGCATGAGCGCTTTACACCGCAAGATGTCCATAACTACCGCCAGACTCACAAAGGCGTTGCCATCATCGCGCACCCCGAATGCCCGCCGGATGTGGTAAAAGCTTCGGATTTTGCCGGCTCAACCGTCAAAATGATCGAATGGGTTGAAACGCACAAACCGGAAAAAGTGGTTCTTCTCACGGAAGGCTCCATGAGCGACAACATCGCCATCGATCATCCCGATCTGACCTTTATCCAACCCTGCCAGTTCTGCCCTTATATGAAAAAAATCACGCTGGCATCCATCCGCCGCGCCCTTGAAACCATGACGCACCCCATTGACATCCCCGCCGCCATAGCCGCCCCCGCGCGTAAGGCTGTGGAGCGCATGATAAAGGTCTCGTAACATGAATGTCCCTGTCATCATCGGCGGTGGTCTTGCAGCTTTAAGCACGGCGCTTGCGCTTGCACCTTATCCGGTTGTGATTTTAGGCCGCAAAACCGGAAAGTTCCTGACAAGCAGCGAACTTGCGCAAGGCGGTATTGCCGCCGCCGTAGGCCCCGATGACAACCCCGTCCTTCACGCGCAAGACACGCTGGCAGCGGGCGGCGGTCTGTGTGATCCGCGCGCGGTGCAATCCATCACAGCCGCAGGCCCCCGCGTGATTGAGCAGCTGATCCCGTGGGGCGTCCCCTTTGACCGCGATGAACAGGGCAGGCTTAACCTTGCCCTTGAAGGCGGGCACGGCCACAGGCGCATTGTGCACGCCAAAGGCGATGCCACAGGCGCGGCTATTATGCGCGCGCTGATGGCGCGTGTGCGCAGCACGCCCTCGATCACTTTTCTGGACTCCTGCCATGTGACGCAAATAGATGCGGATGAAAATGGCGTAACCGGCATTACTTTTTTCCGTGATGACAAACCGCAAACACATCACATCAAGGCAAACAATATTGTCTTGGCCTCCGGAAGCGCCTGCGCTTTATGGCGCCATACGACAGTGCCGGCGCTTTCTTGGGGTGAAGGCTTGCTGCTCGCGGCGCAAAAAGGCGCCATCCTACGCGATCTTGAGTTTGTCCAGTTCCACCCCACAGCGCTTGACATCGGCACAGACCCCATGCCGCTTTTAAGCGAGGCCCTGCGCGGCGAAGGCGCGCGTTTGGTTGACGATAAAGGCGAGGAGATTGTCGATGCCCTGCAACCGCGCGACATCGTCGCGCGCGCGCTTTGGGATTATATTGAAAAAGATGAGCGTGTATTTCTCGACACGCGCGATGTACCGCATCTCCGCGAGCGTTTTCCTTCCGTCTTTGAAATCTGCCTGAAAAACGGTCTTGATCCGCGTGAGATGCGTTTGCCTGTGCGTCCCGTGGCGCATTATCACATGGGCGGGATTGAAACGGATCTGCGTGGCCGCACCGCGCTTGAAGGCTTATGGGCCTGCGGCGAATGCGCCTGTACAGGTCTCCACGGCGCCAACCGTCTGGCCAGCAATTCTTTGCTTGAGGCTGTTGTGATGGGCATGGCCGTGGCGCAGGATATGCAGGGCAGACTTGCCCTTCCGGCAACCCTGAAGATAGAAACCCATGACAGCCCGCGCCCTTATCCTGCCGCTGCGCCCGAAGACCGCGCGCGCGTGCGCAATCTGATGATTGCGCATGTCGGCATGCGCCGCACGGCAACCGGCCTGAAAACGGCGCTAAGCGCGCTCGAAGATCTGGCCACGCGCACGCCGGGCGCCCATATAGGCCATATGATCGCACAAGCAGCCCTTTGGCGTCCTGAAACGCGCGGCGCGCATGACCGCACGGATTTTCTGAACCCCGACCCACAGCTTGCGCGCTCAAACCGGTATGCCTTGCGTGACGGCGCGCTCGTGCCTTGTGAAACACTATGACAGACACTATAGAAAAAACCGTCCGCGCCGCGCTTGCGGAAGACCTCGGGCAGCAGGGCGATATTACATCCAAAGCCCTGTTTGACGAAACCCTGCTCTGGCAAGGCCAATTATGCGCGCGGACAGCGGGGATCTTGGCCGGACTTGAAGCCGCGCGGCTGGCTTTCTCTCTTTTAGACCCCACCATTCAATTCGAAGCCGCACAGCAAGACGGCGCCGAACTTACGCCCTCAAGCGTTATCGCCACGATCAAGGGCAACGCGCGCGCCATTTTCGCAGCCGAGCGCACAGCGCTAAACTTTCTTTGCCATCTAAGCGGCATTGCCACGCTGACAAACGCCTATGTTCAGGCCGTCAAGCCTTATAAAGCTTCCATCTGCTGCACGCGCAAAACCACCCCCAATTTACGCGCCCTTGAAAAACACGCGGTGCGCATGGGCGGCGGCGTCAATCATCGTTTTGGCCTTTATGACGCTGTTTTAATCAAAGACAACCACCTTGCGCTTGCAGGCTCGGTACAAGAAGCCCTGCGCCGCGTGCGCCCCATGAAAAGCGATAAAATCAAAATTGAAATTGAGGTTGATACGCTCGAGCAGCTTGATGAACTTTTAGCCCTTCCCGCGGACATACAACCGGACATGATTCTGCTTGATAATATGAGTCTCGAAAATCTCCACAAAGCCGTCACCCGCATCAACGAGCGTTTAATCAGCGAAGCCTCAGGCGGCATCACGCTGGACAATGTCCATGATGTGGCCGCCACCGGCGTAGATCGCATCTCCATCGGCGCCCTAACCCACAGCGCCAAAACCCTCGATATTGGTCTGGATGCTCTGTGACCCCCAAAAACTGTCATTGCGAGGAGGGCCGCAAGGCCCGACGCGGCAATCTCGGCGATGTTGCAGGGATTGCCGCGTCAAGCCGGCTACGGCCGACTTTCCTCGCAATGACAACACAGCCCTACCCCCGATCAAACAACCGCATCAAATCCTCAAAGCTCAACGCGACATAAGTCGGTCGCCCATGATTGCATTGACCGGCGGCAGGCGTGTTTTCCATCTGGCGCAGCAAGGCATTCATCTCATCTATATGAAGCACCCGTCCCGCGCGCACGCTGCCGTGACAAGCCATGCGCGCGCACAAAGCCAAAAGCCTGTCTTCAAGCGTTTTGACGCTCTCAAGCTCCAAAAGCTCTTCGGCCAGATCATGCAAAAGGGCCCTTGTGTCCGTCTGCCCGAGCAAAGCAGGCACCTCGCGCACCAGAACATCGCACGCGCCGAAAGGCTCAATCACAAGCCCGAGGCTTGCAAGATCCTCTGCCACAGCCAAAAGCCTTGCGCCTGATCCGTCCGGCATTTCTATAATATCAGGAATCAAAAGGATCTGCCGCTTTACGCCATGCACCGAAAGTTCTTTTTTCATGCCTTCATAAACAATGCGTTCATGCGCGGCATGCTGATCGACAAGAATAAGACTGTCGTCCGTCTGCGCCACGATAAAAGTTTTATAAATCTGCGCCACCGCAGCGCCCAGCCGCCCCAAAGGCTGCGCGGGAGAAACGCTCTGCGTGGAACGCGCAAAAGGCTGCAAAGGCGCTGTCTGCGCACCGAGCAAAAACGCCTGCTGCCTGCTGCTGCCCGTCAGATTTTCCGAAAACCCTCGGGCCTCGACCCCAACGGGCCGCAAACTCCCGCTTTGCGCATAATCGGCATAGGTTTCGGGTTTGAGCCTGCGCAGCATTTCCGGCGCAAGCGTGCTGGTCGTTAATTGTGCGGCTGAGGAAAGCGCTTGGCGGATCGCGCTCACAACAAGCCCGCGTACCTTGCTTGCATCACGAAAACGCACTTCGGCCTTGGTGGGATGAACATTCACATCCACCTCCTCCAAAGGAACCGTCAAAAACAAAAGCACGGCCGCATGGCGTCCCACCGGTATCAAATCCCCGTAAGCGCCGCGCAAACTTCCCAAGAGAAGCTTGTCTTTCACCGGACGGCCATTGACAAAAAGATATTGTTGGCGGTTTGTGGCGCGGTTGTAGGTGGGAAGGCCCGCATAGCCGTAAAGCGAAAATCCATCGCGCTCCATATCAAAATAAACCGCATTTTCAACAAAGACCTGCCCCAGAACGCCCGCCAGACGCGCGCGCAACCCATCTTTTCCCTCAAGCAAAGCGGGCGCAGCTTCATACCGCACCGGCTTATGGTCATCTTCCGTTAAAACAAAGGTGACATAAGGATGCGCCATCGCAAGCCTGTCCACCACATCACGCGCCGCTTGTGATTCCGCGCGCACGGATTTAAGAAACTTCAGCCGTGCCGGCGTGGCGAAAAACAAATCGCTGACTTCCACAATGGTGCCGCAAGAAAGCGCCGCCGGTTTAAGCGGAGAAAGCTGCCCGCCTTCGATCTTGATGCTAAAGGCCTCATCCGCATCTTTTTTGCGCGATGTTATTTTAAGACGCGCCACCGCGCCGATGGAAGGCAGCGCCTCGCCGCGAAAACCAAAGCTTTTAATATGCCAAAGATCGCCGTCAGGAAGTTTTGACGTGGCATGCCTTTCAACCGCAAGCTCCAGATCCTGTGCCGTCATGCCTTGGCCGTTATCGGTCACGGCGATAAAACTCTGCCCGCCTTCGCGCAGCATGATTTCAATCTGCGTCGCACCGGCATCAAGAGCATTTTCCAAAAGCTCTTTAAGCGCAGCCGAGGGACGTTCAATCACCTCGCCCGCAGCAATCTGGTTGACAAGATGTTCAGGCAAGCGGCGAATGCTCATCCGGCCTTCCTTTTTTCCTGCGTTGGCGCCTCATCAAACTGCGCCTCCGTAAGGTCGGCGCCCGTAAAATCCGCCTGCCGCAAATCCGCCCCTTCAAACCGCGCATAACGCAAGGAAGCCTGCGCAAACACGCTTTTTTTACCCACACCGTCAAAAGAAGAAAGTCTGGCCCCGCGAAAATCAGCGCCGTTTAAACGCGCGGCCGTAAAATCACTGCCGCGCAGATCAGCGCGCGCAAAACAGGAAAAACGCAGATCGCTGCCCTGCCAGTGCGAAGCCTGAAGCTGCGAGTCCGAAAAATCCGCCCCCGCAAGACGGGCGCCGCGCGCATGCATAAGGCTAAGATAGCTTTTGGCCAGCGCAAGCCCTTCGCCGAAAACTTGATCCAGAACAAAGCGTCTGCCCTTGGCGCCTGTGCTTTTGAGCCATATTTCATGCTGCTGCAAAGCATCGCGCGAAAGCACAAATATTTTTTGTGTGGTCAAGGGCCTGTCAATCGCTGTCATATTGATGACGGCGCAATCCATAAGACTATCGGAAAAATCGCACCCGCCTACATCGCAAAGGCTGAAAAGACAATCCGCGCCATAGATTCCGCGCAAACAAGCATCCCGCAACTGCCCGCGCACCAGCTTGGCCCCTTGAAGATTAGCTTCATTCAAAAAACATTTCTGCATCTCGGCATCCGTCATATCGGCCTGACGCAAAAGCGCGCCGCTCAGATCAGCATTTTTCAAATCCGCGCGCACCAAAGAGGCTTTGGTCATCTGCGCCTGCCGCAAACAAGCCCCCGAAAAAGACGCATAATCAAGCCGCGCCTTGTAAAAATCAGCACGATCCAGACAAGCGCCCTTGAAATCAGCATGGCAAAGATCGCGTCCGGCAAAATCCATGCCGCGCAGATCATAATGGGCAAGCTGCGCGCGCTCCCCGCCCATGCGCGCTGCGCGAAACATGGCATGTTTTTGCAAAACATCATCCAAAGCCGCTTGGGAAAGAACAAAAAGCGTCATGAAACAACCTCAAGTCTGCAGGCGTTTTCACGCAAAGCCACATCCACCACCGCCCCGATGGGAAACGTCGTCAAAAAATCCCCATGCCCGCAAGGCACATCAAACGCCAAGGGGATCGAAGGCGGCACATGTTTAAGCACAAGCGAGCGAAAATCCTGCCCATAGACATCATGGCCCAGCCGCTCATGCGCGGGCTTTTCATCAAGAATGCCCACCATCTGCCCCACCAGAACCGCGCGCACGCCTTTGAACTTTCCTGCAAGACGCAAATGGGTCAGCATGCGCTCGATCTTGTAAAGCGGCTCATCCACATCCTCAAAAAACAAAATCGTATCTTGCGTTGAAAAATCGTAAGCCGTGCCGATCAGGCTGGCCAGCAGGCTAAGATTGCCCCCGATCAAAACTCCGCGCGCGTCTCCGGGCCTTTCGGCATAAGCCGGCGCAAGCGAAAAACTGCGCACCGGATCTTCCCGCCTGATAAGGGAAAAAAGAACATCCTGCGCGCGCCTGCTTTCGTCTGTCGCCGCAAACTGCGTGGCCAAAGGGCCGTGAAAAGTCACAAAACCGGCTTTCTGGTAAAGCGCGATTAAAAGCGCCGTAACATCGGAAGAGCCGACAAACGGCTTGGGATGCAAACGCAAAGCCTCATAATCAAGCAGATCCAAAAGCATCAAAGCTCCCGCCCCGCCGCGCGTGCATAAAACAGCATCAATCTGAGGATCCAGGAAATAAGACATCAGCGCATCCGCGCGCTGCCTGTCATCCCCCGCCAAAACGCCGTGCCTTAAATGAAAAGCCGGATGAACAAGCGCGCGATAACCGCGCGCTTCAAGCGCAGCAAGCGCCTGATCCAACATCTCATGACCACAAGCGCGCGCAGGGGCCACAAGCCCTACACATCCGTTTTTGGGTAGTCCCAAAGGAAACATCCTTTTTTTCTCCTTGCTGCCTTTTATACGAACTTGCAGACCAAAAGATAATACCCTATTGTTTCTATCTCACAAAAAAGGATATTAACCATGGCTTCTTCCTTGATTGTTGCCGCTCAGGTGGCGCGCACGCTTGTTGAAATCGGCGCTGTCGGCGTCAAGGCGAAAAATCCCATTACCTTTAAATCCGGCATCATATCGCCCGTTTATGTGGATAACCGCACACTCCCCTACCACCCCAAAGCTTGGAAAACGGTGATTGAGGGCTTTCAAACCCTGATTGAAGAAGAAAAAATCGCCTTTGACGTGCTGGCGGGCGTGGCGGTGGGCGGCGTGCCGCATGCCTCGGCTCTGGGCTATCTTATGCAGCGCCCATCCCTTTTCGTCCGCAAGGAAGCCAAAGGATACGGCAAGGAAAAACGTGTCGAAGGCGGCACGGTGGAAGGCAAAAAGATCCTTTTAATCGAAGACCTCATCACCACCGGTTCCTCTTCCCTTTCAGGCGTAGAGGCCCTGCGTCAGGAAGGCGGCCTTGTGGACACCATCCTCGCCATCGTCACCTACAGCTTTAAAGAGGCCGGACAAGCCTTTGAAAAAGAAAATATCACCGCCCACACGCTCACAACCTTCCCCATCATCATGCAGCAAGGTCTTGAAATGGGCCGTTTTGACATCGAAGAACAGCAAGCCGTTATGGAATGGCTTGATGACCCACACGGTTGGTGGAACAAGAAAAATGGGGATGTGGCCTAGACGAAGAAGTCGAAAATATTCAGCCCCTCACCTTCCGAGTTGGAAAGCATCACGGCGGCTGTGATAGAGGCGGCGTTATAGCCAAGCGTGCCCTGCTCCTGCAAATGCTGTAAAATGGTCATGGCACCGGCTTTGGTTTGATAACGCTGCGTGTAAGAATCCCCCGAGCTGAGCCTGATATCATAGTTCAAAGTGGCAAACTTGCTGACCGTATTCATGTCGCGCGAGACTTTAAGAATATAATTGCCGTTCGGAATATCAAGCTTGCCCGCCATAAGCTTGGCATAGTTTTCAAGCAAGACCGGATCATCGCTGTGGCTGTCGGCAAAGACCTTGCGCCCGTTGCTGTCCATGATCTGAATGCGGGTTCCCGGATTGCTGTTGGAAAAGAGCTGCAGCTCCTCACCGCGCCGGAACATAAAAGCATGCATGGCCACAGGCGCATCCTGCGTGATCGTGCCGATCACCTGAAGCATGCTCTTGTTTTTATCAAGATAGCCGATATGGTCTGCTGTCCAAGCCGTCACATCCACGCGGTTACGCGACTCGCGCGTAAAAAGCTGCACGCCGCTGGTGTTCGCCAGAACATCAGCCAACGTCGTAGTGCTACTGCCGGCACCGGAGATCATAGCCATGGTAAACTCCACTCATACTTTTACAAAGATAAGCTTAGCATGAATCACGTTAACATCCCCTAAATAACCCGCGCAAGGGATCTAAGGTGTTGTTTTTTCGTTATTTTCTTCCTGATCCGTCGGCATGACCTTCAATTTTCCGGCTGCCGGATTGAGCATAAAGTCCAGCCGGTTGGTCAAACTAAGCTCTTCCAAAGCCTCCTGCATGGCTTGAAGCGTGAGGCGGTCACTCTCCATTTCATCCAGCTCCGCGCGGCGATAGGCCTCTAAGGCCGTATGTTCATCAGGGGTGTGGCACTCTTCGTCTTTGTCATGAATATGCGTTTTGGGCGGCTGGCGAACTCTGGCGGGCGCAGGCGGGCTGGCGCGTTTATGAGAAACCGAATCCCCGGGAACGGCCTGCATGGCAGGGTTGGGGAGCGAAGGAAACCTTACGCCCAAAGGCGCGCCTTCGATCACTTCCGGCACGGAAGGATCAAGAACTTTTCCAAAAGATTCTTGTTTTTTAGAGGCTTGAAGCCCCACAGGCGAGGATTCTTCCGCGCAGGCCACATGGCCAAAGCTGAAAAGCAGGCTGAAAAGCAGAAAGGCTGTCTGTAATCTGCGCATATTTCTATGGTAAATAAGGAAGCCTAACAAAAACTAAAGAGCCTCATATTTTCATTGTGAAAACGAAAAAACTTCGTTAAGAATTGAGATGTGTTTGGTCTTGACAGAAATTATGGGGAAAGTGCCTTGTCGTCTTTTGATAATCCACCCGTAGCAGAGGGTGAGCAGATTGAAGCCGTTGTAAAATGGTTTAATCTTTCTAAAGGTTTTGGTTTTGTGGCGCCGACAGACAATTCGCCTGATGCCTTCATGCATGTTTCTGTCCTGACCCGCGCGGGCCTGCAACAGGTGGCCGAAGGCACAAAACTGCTTGTCCAAATCGGCCAAGGCCCCAAGGGCCGCCAGATCCTGCAGATTATTTCTGTACTCGGTCAGGCGGATATTGACGCCACGCAAGCGCCCGTCCCGACAGGCCCGACAGAAACCATGACGGGATCCGTCAAATGGTTCAAGCCCGAAAAAGGCTTCGGCTTTGTCGCGCCCGATGATGGCGGCAAAGACATCTTCATCCACAAAAGCCTGCTCACACGCTTAGGCCTTGCCACGCTCGAGCCCATGCAAAAGGTCAAGATGCAAATCCACACGGCATCAAAAGGACGTGAAGCAATATCGCTGGAGCTGGTGGAGTAGGCTACCCTCTGCGCCTCAACCGCGCGGCATAAAAACCATCCATCCCGCCCTGCTTACCCCAAAAACAGGGCAAACAGCGTAAATCGCCCTGTTTGGAAATAAGCTCACCGCTTTCCGCAAATCCCAAATCCTGCGCGGCTGTAGGCACACGCTCAAAATCCTGATACCGCGCTAAAAACGCTTCAATCTGATCCTCGGCCTCCTGCTTTTGCAGCGAACACACCGCATAGACCAAAACGCCTTTGTCACTTAAAAGATGCGTGGCCGCATAATCCAAAAGCTCGCGCTGCAGGTTTGACAAGCGCAGCACATCATCTTTCGTTTTCAAATAAGGAATATCAGGATGACGCCTTATCGTCCCCGTAGCCGTGCAAGGCGCATCAAGCAAGATAAAGTCCGCCTTTTGCGCCGGTTTATACTGTTGCGCGTCCGCGCAAATAAGGGTGGCTTGCAATTTCGTCCGCGCAAGATTATCGCGCAAACGTGCAAGTCTTTTGTCCGCGCGATCAAGCGCCGTCACCTGCGCCCCCATCGCCGCAAGCTGCAAAGTTTTCCCCCCGGGCGCAGCGCATAAATCCAAAACATCTTTTCCGCGCACATCACCAAGAAGTCTTGCGATCATGGCCGCCGCCGCGTCCTGAACCCAAAAATCGCCCGCCGCAAACCCTTCCAATGTTTCAAGCGCAACTTGTTGTTCAAGCCTGACCGTCCCCGAAGGCAAAAGCATTCCGCCCACGCGCTTAGCCCCCACCGCCGGATCACCCTTAAAACTAAGATCAAGCGGTGCTTGCGCCGCATGCGCCTGCGCAATCAAACGCGCGGCCTTGGCCCCGTAAGCTGCAACCCAACTCTCCCAAAGCCACACAGGCGTATTAAGGCGCGGCCCATCCTGCTTTTGAACAAACGCCGCGCCCTGCCGCGAAAGCCGCCGCAAAACGGCATTGATAAGACCTTTATAAGGCAAAAGCTGCGGCTGACTTGCGGCGATCTGCACAGACGTATCCACCGCGGCATGGCTGGCCGTTTCCAAAAACAAAAGCTGAGCGGCGCCTAAACGCAACAAATCCATCACAGGCGCCTTTAAATCATCCTTGCGATCAAGACAGGATTTTATGGCCCCATCAATCTGACCAAGATGGCGCAAGCTTGTCGCCACCAGCACATGCACAAAACCGCGATCACGCTTTTCAAGCGCGGCGATCAAAGGGTGTCGGTCAAAGCTTTCATCCAAAGCCTGTTTCTTACGCAAGACATTTTGCAAAATATCAAAAGCCGCAAGCCGCGCTTTGAGGGATTCTTTTTTCATTTTCTCTGGTTTCTCAAGCTGCAATCATACAAAGGTGTTATTGTCCGTTATAAATTATTTATAAAAAATTGCTACTGTCAAACAGCAGATTTACACGCAAAAAGGATCCTATATGAAAAAAATTGCGCCCATACAGGCCATTTTGGCGACATCGGCACTAACGCTGCTGTCATCCGCAGCCATGGCGGAACAGGTCGTTACGCTTGAAGGCGTTGCGACCAGCTACGTAATTTACGGCAACGGGAATCCCTCCACCGGCGCAGCGCCGTATAACAACAACAATTTGAGCAACAATACGCTTAACTTCATTGACGGCACCATGAGTGGCACCGCAACAAATGTTTACGGCGCGTATGGCGCGGGCGCAGGCCTCACGGCAACAGGTAACACGGTGAACTTCTCCGGCAGCACTTCATCCGCCATGGCCTTCTTTTACGGAGCATATACCTACGTCAACGATATAACTTCCGCCAACACAGCAACGGGTAACTCAGTAAATATCATCAACGGCAGCTCGACAATATCCGTCGTAGTCGGCGGGCAGGCTTGGGGGGGGAGCTCTGCTGCTGCTACTCATAACACGGTGAATATCATAGACAGCACGGTAAACAGTCCTGCTCAGGGGGGTAATGCGTCTTCGTCCTCTCTTGCTATTGTCACACATAATCATGTGAACATCATGAACAGCACAGTGGCCGGCAATATTATGGGCGGGTATACTGTCACCGGATCGACCCCCTCCGCTGTCGGCCTCGCTACGAACAACACCATCACCATCGGTGGTGTATCGAACTTGAGTGCCGCTACCCTCTATGGCGGTCTTTCAAGTGGCGTAGGATCATACGATATTTGGACCGGAAACACGCTGAACGTGAACAACGCCGGCATAAGTGCCGCAGGCGTTTATAACTTCGAGTATCTGAACTTTCTTTTGCCCGCGACCATGGTTGACGGAGAAACCATGCT
>WREW01000011.1 GCA_009779135.1 Alphaproteobacteria bacterium | reverse complement strand
TATTGTGTCGGTGATGATGATTTTGGTTCCTGTGTGCGCTGTTTTTCTTACCGGCGTGACAGCGCGTTTTTCTGTGATGCAATGTCTTGTGCGTATGGTCTGATGATGTTGCGATATGTGACTTTCCTGTGTGTCCTTCTTTTGATCCTTGCGGCCCTGCTGTGGACTGCGGGGTTTGTCCGGTTTGTGGATTTTATCAGCGCCTATCAGGAGCCTGCCATCACCGAAGGTCTTACGTCTACGGATGCCGCCATCGTCCTGACGGGCGGGAGCGAGCGCGTGGATGCCGGTCTTAAACTTTTAAAAGCCGGATTTAGCCGCAAGCTCTTTATCTCGGGCGTTTATCCCAATCTTAAAATGGAAGAGATTTTTCCCGAAAACAATGTTGATCCCGATCTTCGCGCCTGCTGCATCGAGCTTGGCCATAACGCAACCAACACGCTCGGCAATGCCATTGAAACGCAGGCTTTTATGGAGCGGGAAGGTTACAGCTCTATGCGGCTTGTAACGGCGAATTATCATATGCCGCGCAGCGTGATGCTTTTGCGCCATCAGATGCCGGAGATGCGTATCATTCCTCATCCTGTTGTGCCCGAGGCGATCAAACTGCAAAGCTGGTGGCTTAGTCCGAAAACATTCTTCTTTCTTGCCATGGAATACAGCAAATATTTATATGCCAAAGCGCGCTTGATCGTGGAAGGGTGGCTATGAACCGGTTGCGGGCGTTTTCATTCTGGCTGTTTTTTTTGTTTTGGACTTTTGTTCCGACTCTTCTTTTCGTGTGGGTTCTTGCTTTGCCGCGCCGCAAGCTGGCGACTATGATCCGTTACTGGGAGCGCGGTTTTGTGCTCGGCGTAAAAATTACCGCAAGGCTTTCCTTTCGTGTAAGCGGCCTTGAACATATTCCAGACGGCGCCTGCATCATCGCGGCCAAGCATCAGTCCGCTTTTGAAACTTGTCTTTTGCATCTTCTTCTTGATGATCCGGCGGTGGTGCTGAAAAAGGAACTGACTTATGTTCCTTTGTGGGGATGGTTTGCCAAAGCCTCAGGCCTTATTCCGATTGACCGCAAGGGCGGGACGAAGGCTCTGGCCGTGATGAAACGCGCGGCGCGACAGGCGGCGCAAGAGGGGCGTAAGATTGTCGTTTTTCCCCAAGGCACGCGCGTGCTGCCGGGTGTTAAGAAGCCCTACAAGGTCGGGATGGCTGTGCTCTATCAGGATTTAAATATACCTGTTGTTCCTGTGGCGCTTAATACGGGACTTTTCTGGCCCAAAGGATCTTTTATCCTGCGTTCCGGCGTGGCGGAGATTGTTTTTCTTCCTGTGATTGAGGCGGGTTTGCCGCGCGCGAAGATGATGCGGGTTCTGGAAAAGGCTGTTGAGGGGGAGAGTGAGAGGTTGGCTTCCCCCCACATATCATTGGCAGGAAAGCCGCCGCAGGCGGATTGACGCGGCAATCTCGGCGATGTTGCAGGGATTGCCGCGTCAGGCCTAAAGGCCTTCCTCGCGGGTGACAAGAGGGAGGGCTGAGCGTGGCTTAGGGGTCTATAACCAGCGGGCGTTTGGGGGCGGTGTGGACCCAGCGGGTGCGGAACATGTCTTCGCGGGTGCTTACTTTGGTGGCGCGTTTGGTCAGGCCGTCGAACATGTCGGCGTTGCGGTTGTACAGGGGGGGCACGGGGGCGAACATGTCGGCGCCTCTTGCGCTGTCGCTTGGAACATAGGGGCGGTCGTAAACCCAGTGGCGGTCGTAGAACATATCGCCCGGAAAATTCTTGTTTCCTGCCAGCGCCGTAGCGCTGGAAGCCACTAAAAGCATAAGGATGAAAAGAGCCAAACGCATCGTAAAAACCTGTTCTTTGAAAAAAGACCAGAGAAATCAACTCTTCGTACAATTTCTTCCGGCCTGTTTAGCATGATACACCGCCATGTCCGCGCGTTCAAGCAAAAGGGCGGGGTCTTTATCACTTTCATGGTTTAAAGAGGCTACGCCAAAGCTGGCTGTGATGGGCAGGGGTTCGGCCTGCCCTTCAATTTCAATGGGTTTTGTGGCTATGGCCAGACGCAGGCGCTCGGCCACGTTCAGGGCTGTGGCAAGGGGGGTGTCGGGGGTTAAGATGGCAAACTCCTCCCCGCCCATGCGCACCACAAGGTCGGCGGGGCGCAGGCTTTGCTTCACGCGGCTGATGACTTCTTTCAAAACAACGTCACCGGCGGCGTGGCCGAAGCGGTCGTTCACGGACTTGAAATGGTCAAGATCCAAAGAAAGGACGGACAGGGGTCGCGTTTCATTCTTGCTGCGTGCGAAGATGGCGGGGAAATGCATGTCGAGATAACGCCTGTTGTAAGCGCCCGTCAGAGGATCCACAAGGGCAAGTGACAAATGATGTTCATAATTACGGTGCAGGCGGTCGTAATAGCGTTTCTGCCTGAGCTGCGTGCGCGTGCGGGCGCTCAGCTCCGCCGTTTCAATGGGGCGCATGATGTAATCATTGGCGCCCAGATCAAGGCCTCGCGCAACGCGCTCCATGTCCGTGTCCTGACTCATCAACAAAATCGGCAGGGTGCGGGTGTTTTCCGCAGCGCGGAGATTGGCGCACAGGCGAAGGCCGTCTTCATCGCGCAAATCAAGGCTTATCATCACAAGATCATAAGCATCTTGCGCCACATGATCCAAAGCCTTGTCGATAGACTCTACAGCTGTGACGCTGCAGCCCATGGCGGTAAGATCTTTTTGCAGATGCTCGGCGCTGTAGGAGTCATCTTCCAAAAGGAGGATTTTGCCGCCTTTGTCATTTTCATCCGTGCCTTCTTCAAACGGCAGGGCAAAGCGGGTGGCGGTTTCTTCGCGCATGCGCCACTCGTCCATCATCAGTTTAAGCCGCAAAAGCGAGCGCACGCGCGCAAGCAAAGCGGTTTCATTGATGGGCTTTGTCAGAAAATCATCCGCGCCGCTTTCAAGGCCGTGGACGCGATCCTTGACATCGGAAAGCGCTGTCACCATCACCACGGGAATATGCTTTATCACGGCGTTGGCTTTGAGACGTTCGCAGACTTCAAAGCCATCCATGTCGGGCATCATGACATCCAGAAGAATAAGATCCGGACGTTGCGCCTGCGCGATCTCAAGCGCTTGAGGTCCGCTGCTGGCTGTTGTGACGAAATAATAATCACGCGCAAGCTTGGCTTCGAGCACTTTGAGATTCAGCGGTGTATCGTCAACAACAAGAATGCGCGCAGACATGAGCGTGAGAATCCTTCCTTTTAATCCTGCACGTCAGTATAGCGACGTACCGTCTCAAGGAAAGAGGCTACAGATATGGGTTTGGATAAATAACCCTCGCACCCGCCGGCTAGGATTTTCTCGGCATCGCCTTTCATGGCAAAGGCCGTCAGCGCTACGACCGGTATCCGGCACAATTCCATGTCTTTTTTAAGCAGGGCTGTGACTTCAAGCCCTGAAATCTCAGGGAGTTGGATGTCCATCAGGATCAGATCAGGTTTGTGGGCGCGCGCAAGATCGACCGCCTCAAGCCCGTCTGCCGTGTGGATCGTCAAAAAGCCATTGGCCTCTAGGAGGTCATGGAACAATTTTTGATTAAGCTCATTGTCCTCAACAATCAGAACGGTTTTTTGCATGGGGACGTCCATCAGAACCTAGCTTGTGAAACTATTGTTTTTTACTCTATTATGATAACCTAAAAGCGTTAGCATCCTGTTAAGGAATGGGCGTTAGCTCTAAGTCTATGAAGAAAAAAACAAAAAAACGCCTTCGCCTGTGGGGGCTTATATTGTTGCTTTGCCTTGTGGCGGGGTTTGTTTTGTGGCGCTTTGCTGGCGCGCTGCACAAGAGCCGCGCGCCGACACATTGGCATGCGCTTGTCACCAAAATTGATATACGCGAAGCGCCGCCTGTCATATCGAAACTTTTGCCTGATTCTCAGAGCCTTTCGCATCTTCTTGACATCATCGCAAAGCAAATGAGCGGTCTTTGGCAAGGTTCGCCCTATTCGCTTGATGAGCAAGCGAAGCTTGCGTCTTTGTATCCTCCTGCCGTCAGGCCGCCGCTGAAAAAGGGGGCTGTGGCTGTTATTATTGATGATATGGGGCTTTCCCAGCAAGGCTCGCAACGCGCGCTGCGGCTGCCGGAGGCGGTGACGCTTTCCTACCTGCCTTATGCGCCCAATCTTGCCGCGCAGACCCAAGCGGCGCGGCAGGCCGGACATGATCTGCTTTTGCATATGCCGATGGAGCCTCTTGCCAGCCAAAAAACAAGGTCTGATGCCTTAATGGTTGCTGATGACGCAGCCAGCCTCAAAGCCAAACTTGAAAAGGCCTTTTCGAGCTTTCAGGGCTATGAGGGGATTAACAATCATATGGGCAGCCGCTTCACGCTCGATCAGGACGGCATGGCTATTGTTGCGCGGACTCTGAAAGAACATGGTTTGTTTTTTGTTGATTCGCGCACACATGGCAAAAGCCTCGGCGCGGCTCTGGCGGCGATGCATGGGGTTAAAGCAGCCTCGCGTGACGTGTTTATTGACGATGTGCTTGAGGCTTCGGCCATCCGCAGCGAGCTGAAGCGCGCCGAGAAAATCGCGGCAGCGCGCGGGTCGGTGATTTTGATCGGTCATCCCCATCTTTTGACTTTAGATATGCTGGAACAATGGTTTCCTACCTTTCCCGCCAAGGGGTTATATCTCGTGCCGGTTAAGGAGCTTGTGCAATAGGGGCCTAGCGGGTTAATCTTCGTTTGATTCGGTTTTGTGGAGCGTGAATATGCAAACAGCTCTTAGAGTTTTACTTCTGGTTTTTGGAATCTTTTTCGGCTTTTCTTCATCGTCTCAGGCCCAGCAGCCGCTTGGCGTGGTGAGCTCGGCCATCGCCGGCATTAGCTTTGATGATCCGCCGCTTGTGCTTCCGATCCAGCGCAATTTTCAAATGGCCATGCTTACGTCCAGCAGCGCGCTTGGGCGAACCTGTGGCCGGATGGAAGCTTATGGCTGGCGTGTGGACGCGCAGGAACAAAACCGCGTGGACAATATTTTCAACACCACGGTGGATCGCCTTTTGACGCAGGATTTTACGGTCGAGGCCAAGGCGGCCAGCGGAATCTCGGACGATGTCACGCTTTTTACGGCAGACCGCGCGGACAAAAATCTTATTATGCTGTGGTCGGCGGGGGATATCGGGCTTGTGATGGTGCTTTGTGAAACTTCGGCGCCGCTTAGGGATTCTGTCCGTGATGCCGACACTCTTGCTATGGCGGAAAGCGTGCGGCCCGGGCGCTCTGCGTCATGGGATGCGCGAAATGCATTGGCGCATGCCGATTTTTCGCCGGTAGGAAAATGGGAAGGCAGTTATGCTTGTGAGCAAGGCTTTACAGGCGCGACGCTTCATATTGAAAAAGTAAAAGATGGCAAGTTTGACGGGCTTTTTTCATTTTTCCCCACGGAAAAAAATCCTGATGTTCCTGCGGGATCTTATCGGGTCAGCGGTGAATATGATGAAGATACGCTGCGCATTCTTATCAATCCCGGGAAGTGGATCAAGCAGCCTGAGGGCTTTCAGAACACCATCATCATAGGCAGCTTTGATCCTGTGCGCCAAAGCTTCAGCGGCTTTTTCCAAGGCATCACGGGATGCACGAGTTTTGAAGCGATGCGGCATGAGGTCAAGACTGAAGTGAAAAAGGCCGCCGTGAAAAAACCCGCGCCCCAAAAAGCGCCGGTCAAGAAAAAACCTGTTGTGACGAGTAAGCCTTTGCCTCCGGCTTCAACGCTTGAGACTCCGTCCGGTATTGTTTTGGATCGTTAGGGTTGTAGGCCTTGGGGTTGTCATCGTGATAAAATGCAGCATGGAAGCTTCCTTGCGTGAAAGCCTGCCCTCCGGCGTTCCGCAGTGGCGGGGCATGCGTCTGGCGTCAAAGTCTTTGCGGTTCATTTTGTAGTGGAGCTGTTCAATCTCACGTCTGGATACGTTAGGATTCGTCAATTCCTTGTAAACATCCTTGAAGGCGAGGGAAAGATCAAGCATGTAAAGTTCCTGAGCGTCGCCGTGAATGCTTTTGATTTCAGCCAGCTTTGTGTTCCATGCCAAACGGTGAAGCACATCAAGCCCATTGATACAAACAAGACGAAACGCCGTTTCAATCGCGTGATGCTTGTGAAGCTTGCGAATGTCCATAATGGAGCCATCATTAACGGTTTCAATATCGCGCGACTTGGCCAGATGGGTAATAAGGCTGGCCGCTTCAATACCCATGCGCGGAAACTCAGTATCAAAAAAGACACGGTCACGTCCGGCGCCCCAAACAAAAGCATAAACATCACCCCAAAGACTATCGACAAAATACAGCGAAGCATGGCGCATGACGCGATCGGCTTCGTCTTTGGCCGTTTCTTCGCCATAAGCGGCTAAGGCTTGTTGAAGGTAAGCATAAACATGCAAGCCGGAGCCATAAACATTACCTAAAACCTGCTGGTAGATGTTCATATCATCAATAAGCTTTATGCCCAAAAGCGGCGCGACTTGTTTGATGAGTTGGTGATTGCCCTGAAATGCAGAATCAAGGCCAAGAGTGCGCTTGAAGATTTCCTTACGCGCACCGGAATAAAGGCCGCCTATACCATCATAAGGATACGCTGCCGTACCGTCTTTGAGGATAACAGCCTTAACGCTGTCGATAATGCCGTTGGCTATATGGCGAAAAGAAGACATGGCAAGACTCCTTAATCAAGTCAAGCCTGGTTTTGGCAACCCCCTTCGGTATTCTGCCCATTTAGCCGCTTGCGCTTCTTCCCAATCCTTGTTATCTCGCAACTCCGCTTGGTATTGTTCCCATCTGGCCTCAAGCGGTTCTTTAAGATATTTTTTATGCTCATCACTCAGAAAAGCACCGTCCATATTGTATGTGTCGCCTAGAGTGATTTTATGAAACTTATCAGGCTCCTGTTTAATCAAGAGATAAAGACGATGGTCGTGGCGAAGATAACTGCCTTTGTCATAGTAGTAGGCTTCCTTACCAGAATCGGGTTTGGCACCGGAGAGAGGCAAAATCGCAAAGTTTTCACCATCAGGAAGAGGAAAAACAAAATATTCAGGACGGCCTCTATAGACGCCTGCTCCATCGCCTTCGACGATTGATGCAACAGGATCTAAGCGTGCGGGTGGGGTAGTCATTTCCAAGTTCCAGATGTCAAACTCCCACAGCGAGGGAATCAGACGAGTCATTTCAATCAATCCTGTGTTTAGCATAGCCTTTCTCCTTTGCTTTCTCAAAATAGTTTCATGATTTATTAACCATTTCGGTATGAGCTTTTTTAGTGGCTCATAAAGGCTATTTTACCATGAGGATAATAGTTTCATGAGGAAAAACAGGTTAAGAAACTATTAACGTTACCTATAATGGGTAGTTTTAGACCAAAAATGGGTAGGTCATCCGTTTTTTCTCAAAAAAGGGATTTTCGGCGGGAGGCGGGCTGAAGAAGACAACACTCCCCCACGAAAAGGAGGGCTATAGGGGCGGCATTCTAAAATGGTGTTTCTTTGTAATCGGACTCTTTCATGAGGGCGTCGTATTCTTCTTCGGTGATTTTGGATTTTGTGTTTGTGATGGCGGGGAGCTCTTGCGGCGTAGGGGTGGTGTTTATTGCATCATTTATGCGCTCTACCAGATAAGGGAACAGGGGGTTTGAGGAGATTCTGAAAAACAGGTTCGTGTTTATTTCCAAAACACCGCGCTCGCCCTGCGCGTTGGCGACAAGGCCCAGATTCACGCCGAACTCGTTCTTTGTTTCAGGGTTCGGCGCGGAGCCGTATAGAGGGTCGCTCTCCGGAAAGGGCAATGAGATGTGGGAGAGTGAAAAGACATTCGGCGGATAGAGAAGCCCCAGTTTTCTGGCTATAAAATCCTTGCTGCCGGGCGCGGCAATTTTCTCCGCAGCGCCGGAGTCGCCGGTGGCGGCGTTGCCGATGATCGTTATTTTGTAACGCTGGGGTAAATCCGGCAGCATCTTTGAAACCATATTAACAAAAACCGGACGCACCAGCGGCGTGAAGGCCGTGTCGCGGTTGACATCGAACAATACCAGTTCGTTTCCATGACTCGACAAATAGCTGTAAAGGTCATTTATAAGCGCCGGCGTGCTGACTGTGTAATCGACGATAGACTGAAACGTCATGATGGGCGGAAGCTCTTTTATCAGGCTGTTTCTATGCAGTCTTATGATTTGCCGCCTCATATCGGCGATCAGCAGGCGCGCTTGCTTCACGGCGTTGACGGGGAATGAGTTGTATTTGAACGGATTGAACTCGGGAATAATACTAAGCCATGCGGCTTTTTCAAAACCAGGAAGGACTGAAGGCAGATCCATAATTTCCGCCAGCTTGGAAAGCCGCGTAATGCCGACCATCGGCGAAATCAAAACCAGTCTGTCGGGGCGGCTTAGGCTGCTGTCTTCAAGCGCGTCCAGCGCATATTTGATGGCAAGCGTGCCGCCTTGTGAAAATCCGACCAGATGCAAGGGCGTGTCTGCCGGAGTCATTTTTCTTGCTTCTCTCACGGCCATTTTTGTGGCGGCCATCCAGTCCTGCCAGACGCTTTTCGTCAGCGCGCCTGGGACTGTGCCATGTGCCGGCAGTCTTAGTCCCAGCGCAACAAAGCCTTTTTGGTAATATATTTGCGCGATATGCCGCAGGCTGTAGGGCGAGTCCGTCAGGCCATGCAACAAAACAACGGCGCCTTTCGGATGTTTGGGGATCAGGAGGTAAGAGCGGTTCCAGTCCTCTTTAAAGTTTGCCGGATGGACGAGACTGCCTTCAAAATAGCGGTTGACCGGCGTGTTTTCGCTTTCGGGAGTCTTTGAAACCACTTCGCGGATAACATCGGCAAATATTTTGTTTTCGCGCTCAATATAGTCCTGCCATGTTGCGCGATCCATTTCCGCCGCCGTCAATTCAACGGGAACGAAACGGTGCCATGGCCGCAAGTCAGGCATATATATCAGGCGCACGGCAACGCCCGCCACCAGCAGCACAAGCAGAACGAGAAAAGTTATCAAAGTGTATTTAGCGAAGTTGAAAAACTTTTTGTTCATGGTGTGCCTCTTGTTGTTTTTGTGACCATACGCGCGACGGGCGCAAAGCTTTTCCGGTGCCAGATTGTGGGGCCGTGCGTTTCAAGCGCCTTGAGATGCTGCGCCGTGCCGTAGCCCGCGTTGCGCGCCCAGCCATAGGCCGGAAAATCTTGATCCAGCTCGGCCATAATGCGGTCGCGGGTTACTTTGGCGATGATGGAGGCGGCGGCGATGGAAAGGCTTTGCCCATCGCCTTTGATAAGGGGCGAGGCGTTGCAGGGAAGATCCTTTGGGCGTTTATTGCCGTCAATCAGCGCATGATCCGGCACAAGGGGTAGGGCGCGGATGGCGCGGCTCATGGCCAAAAGAGAGGCGTGTAGGATGTTCAGGCTGTCGATTTCTTCAACGCTGGCTTGTGCAACGGCGTAAGGACACAAGGCGGTCAGGTGAGGAAAAAGGCTTTCACGCTGGCGCGGCGATAGTTTTTTGCTGTCATTGATCTGGGCGGCAAGAGATTCCGGCAGGCCCTGCAAGGGGATAATCAAAGCCGCGGCCACGACAGGCCCTGCCAGAGGGCCTCGGCCAACTTCGTCAACGCCGCAGATTATTTTGCCTTCCTTGCGGCCCGCCATGATTTCATAAGCAAGAGAGGGAGTCGTCATGGCGCGAATTGTGGCGGCTTGCTCCTGCTCTGTAAAGGGAACTGTTTTGGCACGAGGCTTGCATCGATAAAGGTGAATGATCTTGTTCTCTTTATCATATGCGAGGGTGCTTTGAGTATTATGCCAAGCCAAATCAATGCAGTAACGTCTCAGCAGGACACAGGCCGGCTGCGCGCGCTGCAAGCCATCAAGTCTGCGAGTGAACGCACGGGGGTCGATTTTTCCTACCTGCTGAACAAGGCGCAGCAGGAAAGCGGCCTTAACGCGACGGCCAAGGCGAAAACCAGCTCGGCTTCGGGGCTTTTTCAATTTATTGACCAGACTTGGCTGCGCACGCTGAAAGCGCATGGGGCAGATCATGGGCTTTCAGATGTGGCCGATCAAATCACCATAGGGCAGGATGGCGTGGCGCGGGTTAAAGACCAGTCGGCGCAGAAAGCCATTTTGAACTTGCGTTATGATCCGGAAGTGGCCTCGTTGATGGCAGCGGAACTGGCGCAGGACAACAAGGCGGTGCTGGCGCGTCAGACAAAGCAGAAGATCGGGGCGACAGAGATGTATCTGGCGCATTTCCTCGGCGCGCAAGGGGCGTGCAAGTTTATGTGCGCGATGAAGGACAATCCCAAAGCAGCGGCGGCGGATCTTTTGCCTGCGGCGGCGGCGGCCCATAAGAATGTCTTTTTTGACAAGGCGACGGGTGAAGCCAAAACAGTTTCCGAGGTTTATGCGCGGTTTGCGCAGAAGTTTGACGCTCCGGCGGTTTTGCCGGAAGGCGGGGTGCGTTATGCAAAACAGAAACCGGATCTTACGCAGGTGAAGTTGGCGGCGTTGAATGCGGCTTCGCACAATGATTTGACGGCGGCGCAGTCCATGGGGCGGGGGCGTGCGCTTTCGTTGCGCGAGACGAAAGCGTCCTCGCAACTTGTCGGGATGGGGCATAGCGGGCAGGGCGTGAATAATATTTCTTTGTCGCCCCACACCAGCCCAACTTTTGCGACTATGCTGCTAGCACAAATGGATGCCGCTTATTTTGCGCTTGAGGCGCGGAAGGTTTCATAGGTTTAGGGCTTGTCTTCCTTAGATGCCCCCCACCCAACCCTCCCCCGCGAGGGGGGAGGGCTTGTTCTATTTGTCATTGCGAGGAAGGCCTTTAGGCCTGACGTGGCAATCTCTGTACCGACGTTGCCGAGATTGCCGCGTCAATCCGCCTGCGGCGGCTTTCCTCGCAATGACAAGTGGGGGGTTATGGTTTGCGGGGGGCGGCGGCTCGGGTTAGGCGGTCGTTGATGGCGGTGCCTAGGCCTTGGGAAGGGATGGGGGTGATGGCGATGGCTTTGAGGGTTGGGTTGTCTAAAAGGCGTAGCATAGAAAAGAGGTTGGCGGCGGCTTCTTTTAGGTCTCCGGTTTCGCTGAGGTTTAGGCGTTTTGCTCCGCCTTGGTAGGGGGGGGCGTCGCCGAAAAGCAGGAAGGCCTCATCCTGTGCGGCGCTTGTTGCGTTGAGGCGGACGGGTAGGTTTGGCGCGTAGTGGTTTGTGAGCTGGCCCGGGCTTTTGGGGGTTTCGCTGTTTAGTTCTGTTTGAATTGGGCCGAGGTGGGTTTCCAATTCTTCCTGCGTGATGGCGCCCGGGCGCAGCAGGATGGGTTGCGCGCTTGTCAGATCCAGAATTGTTGATTCAAGTCCGACTTTGCATTTTCCTGCGTCCAAAATCATTTCAAGTTTTGAGCCGAGCGAGTCATAGACATCCTGCGCGCAAGTCGGGCTTAATGTGCCGGAGGCGTTGGCGCTTGGCGCGGCGATGGGGAGCTTTGCTTGACTCAGAAGTTGCAGCGCTGTTTCATGATCGGGGCAACGCATGGCGAGCGTGCTTAGGCCTGCGCCGGCCAAAAGGGCGATTGGCGTATCAGTCTTGCGCGGCAATACCATCGTTAAAGGCCCGGGCCAAAAGAGCGCGGCGAGTTTTAAGGCTTGCTCATGTACATGGACGTGCCTTTCTAGCGCTTGGCTGTCCGCGATATGGATAATCAGAGGATTGAATTGAGGGCGCCCTTTGACCTCGTAGATCGAGGCGACCGCGCGGGCGTTCGTGGCGTCCGCGCCGAGGCCGTAAACGGTTTCTGTCGGGAAGGCGACAAGCGCGCCCGCCTGAAGCAGGCGGGCGGCTTCTTTTACAGACTCTTGTGTGGCGGGTTTTATGATTGTCATGGGTCTTTTATTTTGAAATCAAAACAATAGCGGGTTTTCCGCCTGTGTTTTTATCATTAAAAGGTCTTTTTAGGAAGCTTTTCGTGGCTTTGGTTTCGTGGTATCCTGCTGCGCTCCCTGAAAAAGGAACTTTTGCCTTGATGGCTCGCTATAACTTGTGGCTTACGCGCGTTTTCTTTCTTACCTTCAAAGCTCTTGCGGCCTTGTTTGCCGTGCTGGCTTTGTTGCTGGTGTTTTTGTCTTGGCGCATTGCTATGTGGGCTGTGAACAAGGCTGAGATTTCCTCTACCATCGAAACGGTGGCGGCGTTTTTGGTGCCGTCTCTTCACACGCAGGTGGATCGCGCTGTTTTGGCATGGGATCAGGAGCGCCAGCTTTTAACGCTCGTGGTCGGCGGGGTTTCCTTGAACAATATGCAAGGGCGGCCTGTGGCGACGGCGCGCGCTTTGGACGTTCATGTGAGGCCGCGCAATCTTATACGCGGGCGCGTGATCCCCTACAGATTGACGGCGGAGGACATCAAAGTCTGGCTTGTGCGTGATGCGCAGGGAATGATTGCGCCTGAGCGTCCGTCTTCTTCCGCGTCAGGCGGTTTTTTCCGGCCTTTTATGGATGGTTTATTCCTCAGATCGCTTGCGGGCGAAATGGCACATCCTTGGCTGCGCCAGAATATCAATATCAGCCATGTCGAGATTTTTGTGCGCGATGAAAAGGACGGGCAGGATTGGTCTATTGCCGCGCCCTCTATCACTTTTAACCACCAGCAGCGCAACTCTTCCGGTCAGGCGCGGTTTGAGCTTGTCGAAAAAGAAAAGACATCCGGTTTGCAGCTGTCTTACCAGTTTGATTTTGACGCGCGGCTCCATAAAATCGGGCTGGATTTTCAGAATATACGTCCGGCCTCTTTTGCCGCGCACAAGTTTAATCTGGATGTTTTGAAAGTGGCGGATTTTCCTGTTTCGGGCGCGATCAAGATTCATGCAGACCGCTCTTTCAATGTTTCTTCGGCTTCGTTTAAAATCGATGGCGGGGCGGGGATTTTGGCCGATACCTCGCTGTGGGAAGCGCCGCGCAAGATCAAAAGTTTGAAGCTTGAGGCTCTTTACGACAAAAGCAAAGCTACGCTCAGCGTTCCTGTGGCCAAGGCTGATTTTGACGGCCCCCAGCTTGGGATGAAGTTTGAGATGAAGATGCCTACGCCCAAAGATCTTGTCTGGCGTTCTTCGCGCAGGCTTGATGGGGGGGCTTTTACTTTTCACCTTACGCTTGACCGGCTTTTGATGGATGAGTTCACCACGCTTTGGCCCAAGCCTTTACTGCCTGATGTGCGGGAATGGATGGCCGAAAGCCTAAGCGGCGGCGTTTACGATCATGCTGAAGTGACGATTAAGGGCCGTGCGCGTTTGAATGATCTTGAAAATATAAATCTGGATTCTCTGACGGGCCATGCAACAGCTCATAACGGGCGGGTGCGTTATCTTGAAGGCATGCCGGCGGTTGAAAATGCTGCCGCGCGCGCGACTTTCGGGCTTGATAAAATCGATATTCATATTTTGAAAGGGAACATCAAGGATGTTCAGGTTCAGCCTTTTACCATCGTTATCGGCAATTTGCGGGATGAGATTGAAACCATCACGCTGCCCATCGCGGTGAAAGGGCCGGTGCGGCAGGTTTTGGAGGTTATTGATTCTCCGCCTTTGGGTTTTGCGAAAGAAATCGGGCTTGATCCTTCTATCACGAGTGGTGTGGTTGACGGCGTTGTTACGCTTGCTTTTCCGCTTATCAACGGCCTGACTTTTCATCATGTCAAACTTAAAGCCAAAGCCAAAGTAAGAAACTTCGGCGTGCCCGAGGACAGTTTAATTCCGCGCATTGCGCTTTCTCGTGGCGCGTTTGATCTTGATTTGACGGAAAAAGGTTTGAACCTTAAAGGGAAGATCTCTCTTAACGATGTTTCTGCGCAGCTTGACTGGCGGAGCAATTTTCAGCCGGACGCAAAAGGAAAGATCCCTTTCCATGACGGCACGCTCCGCGCTTTGGTGGACGGCGCGCAATGGGGCCGGTTTTATGATCTTCATCAGCTGGCCAAAGTTACGGGATCTACGCCTGTGACTTTGCGCTACAAGCGTTTGCAGAGCGGTTTTTCCACGCTTGAGGGGCAAGTCACATTAACGCCTGCCGCTGTTGCGCTTTACGATATAGGGTGGCAGAAAAATGCCGGTGTTGAGGCCGTTTTATCTTTCCGCATAGAGATTGAAGACAGAAAAAATCTCCGTGTTCCGGTTTTTGAAATCAAAGGGAAGGACGCTTTTGTTCAAGGAAACTTTGAGTTTGATGATAAAACGGGCCAGCTTGTGGCGATGCGCTTTAAGCCCTTTCATCTGGGACGCAGCCGCGCCCAGCTTCTTTACGAAAAACCTGTTGATCCTACAAAGCCTTTGGTTTTGCACATCACCGGCGATGCATTTGACATGAACGGCATGGATTTTGACGGCCCGATGCCCGCGCAGGAGCCGGAAAAAATGGAAGAACGCAAACGCCCACGGCGTTATGTCTTTCGTCTTAACAGGCTTTATACGAACAAGAACGGTTTTCTCGATCAGCTCAAAGGTTACGCGCAGCGCGACAGTGTGGGGTGGGTGGATATTGATTTGACGGCTTTGGCGCTGGGTAAAACGCCTTTGACCATCCGCCTTGAGCCGGCGCGTGAGGAGAAACCGGCTTCCTTCAAACTTATCGCCGATAATCTCGGCGTTGCGCTTGAAGGGATGGGGATGGGCAAAATTATCCGCCATGGCGAGGTTGAGATTCGCGGCAAAAGCCCGCCCGGGTCGCCTCGGCGGCTTGAAGGCACTATCAGGATCGGTTCTTTTGTCGTGACGGATCTTCCTGTGCTGGCGCGTATTTTAAGCGCGGTTTCGCCTTTGGGTCTTATTGATGTCATCACCGGCGAAGCCAGCTTTGACCGTTTGCGCGGGAATTATATTTTTGAAGGACGCGTGCTTAGTCTTAAAGATGTTCGCGCTCAGGGTTCGGTTTACGGCATTAACATTAACGGCGACATCAATGTTGAAACAGGCCAGACCAGTCTTAGCGGGACGATTGTTCCCTTTTCCTTTGTCAATAACGTGATCGGCGCGATCCCTCTTCTGGGGCGCGTGATTACAGGCGGAAAGGGGCAGGGCATTCTTTCAGCGACTTTCAGGGTGAAGGGCAATATCTCCAACCCTGACGTGTCGGTGAATCCGGTTTCGCTTTTAACGCCCGGGATTTTGCGCAGTTTGTTTTTCTCGGATAATACAAAACCCGTGGATACACCTTTGGACGAAGAATAGAAAGGACGTCATCATGTCGATGCGTGTTGAAGAGGATAGTCTGGGCCCTGTTGAAGTTCCTGCTTCGCGTTACTGGGGGGCGCAGACTTCGCGGAGTTTGAAGAACTTTAAAATCGGCGGCGAGACCATGCCTTCGGCCCTTTTGCGCGCTTACGGGCTTGTGAAAAAGGCGGCGGCGCTTGCCAATATAAAACTGGGCGCACTGGATCCCGTGATCGGCGGCGCGATTGTGCAAGCTGCGGATGAGATTTATCAGGGCAAATGGGATGATGAGTTTCCTTTGGTTGTCTGGCAGACGGGATCAGGCTCGCAGACCAACATGAATGTCAACGAAGTGATTGCCAATCGCGCGATTGAGATTTTAGGCGGCGAGATCGGCAGCAAGGCGCCCGTGCATCCCAACGATCACGTCAATCACGCGCAGAGCACCAACGACAGCTTTCCGACAGCCATGCATGTGGCGGCGGTGTTGATGATTGAAGACCGGCTTATTCCCGCTTTGGAATATTTCAAGGATGAGATGGACAAAAAGGCCAAAGTTTTTGACTCCATTATCAAGATCGGACGCACGCATTTGCAAGACGCCGTGCCTTTGACGCTCGGGCAGGAGTTTTCGGGTTATGTAACGCAGCTTGATCTGGCCGCCACGCGGGCGCGTGATTGTTTGGCGCGCCTTTATCCTCTGGCGCAGGGTGGGACGGCTGTCGGGACGGGGCTTAACGCGCCTAAAGGCTTTGCGCATGAGTTTGCCGCGCAAATGACTGCCCTTACAGGCAAGCCCTTTACAAGCGCGGCCAACAAGTTTGAAGCTCTGGCGGCGCGGGATTCTATGGTTGAAGCTTCGGGCGTTATGAATGTGATTGCGGTGAGCTTTATGAAAATCGCCAATGACATTCGCTTGTTGGCCTCGGGGCCTTTTTGCGGGATTGGTGAGATTTTGTTGCCTGAGAATGAGCCTGGTTCCTCAATTATGCCCGGCAAAATCAATCCCACGCAGTCCGAGGCCATGACGATGGTTGCGGCGCAGGTGATGGGAAATCATGTGACGATCAGCATTGCGGGCGCCAGCGGGCATTTTGAATTGAATGTTTTTATGCCGGTCATTGCCTATAATCTTTTGCAGTCCATCAGGCTGCTTGCGGATGCGGCGGATAGTTTTACGGATCATTGCGTGGTTGGGATTCTTGCCAACAAGGATCAGATTGACGGGTATCTTGCAAAATCTTTGATGCTTGTCACGGCGCTCAATCCTCACGTTGGTTATGATAATGCGGCCAGAATTGCCAAAAAAGCTTATGCTGAACGTAAGACGCTTAAAGAAGCCGCCGTTGAACTTGGGCTGCTGAGCGGTGAAGAATATGATCGCCTGATCCGTCTTGAAACGATGATAAGGCCTGCGGATGAATGAGATCAAACGCTCCGTCACCATCGCCAAACACAGGACAAGCGTTTCGCTTGAGTCTGCGTTTTGGGATGCGTTGCGGGAGATTGCAAAGGAAAAAGGCGTTTCGCTTAGCGCGTTGATTGCTTCGGTGGATTCTACGCGGCAGGGAAATCTTTCGAGTGCTTTGCGGTTGTTTGTGCTGGGGGAGATTCAGGGGAAGGTTAAGCGGTAAGAAGTTTCTTTTGCCGCGCGGCTACGGATTTTTGGGTGAATCCTTCGATGAGTTCCTGAAAAAGTTGGTGCCAGTTTGCTTGTGCGTCGAGGTGAAGGAAAGCCGCGCCTAAGCTTAGCGAAGCGCGGTCGATAAAGACGAAGCTTGGGGGGATTTTTAGGCCGCCATGCTGGCGTAGGTCGCGGTGAATCTGGAGAGCGAGGGCTTTGCCTTTTTCGGCTGTGCTGGTTTCGTGGAGTTTGCCGGTTTTGTCCTTTAAGAATGGCGCGTGGATGAATCTTGCCCATTGCAGCAGGATTTTAAAATGTTCTTTGCTTAGATTTTCAAATCCCCATGCGGTGAAGGCTTCGTAGGCCTGACTTTCATCCTCGCGCAAAAGGGCGTGGTAGAGTGTAATCATAGTGTTTATGAGTTTGGCTTCGAAAATGCGCACGCAACCGAAGTCAAAAAGATTGATCGCACCTTCCTCGCGGACCGTATAATTGCCCGGGTGGGGGTCGGCGTGGAGGATTCCGTAATGGAAAAGCGGTTTATACCATATGCGGAAAAGGCTGGTGGCGATGGCGTTACGTTTGCTTTGTAAAAAGTCTTTTTTATGCTCCATAATATTCACGCCTTCAAGCCAGCGCATGCTTAGAAGCTGCGCGGTGCTGAGGGTGGGCAAAGGCGTGGGCGTATGAACATCGGGCATATCTTCAAGCATTTTTGCATAAAGATTTATGTTTTTTGCTTCGCGCATGTAGTCGAGTTCTTCACGAAACCGCGCCGCGATTTCCTGCCATGGGCCGCTTAGATCGCCTGCCGCGCGGTCAAAAGTCTGGAAAAGCGAAAGCAGGAGCTTGAGTTGCTGCAGATCCGCCTCGACAAGAGATTCCATCTCAGGATATTGAAGCTTGCAGGCGATTGTTTGGCCGTCTTTGGTGACGGCTTTATGAACCTGCCCCAGTGAAGCGCTGAAACGCGGCGTTTTTTCGAAAGTTTGAAAGTGCGAAAGCCAATCAGGCCCAAGCGCCGCGCGCATGCGTTTTTGGACAAGTTTCCAGTCCATAGGTGGCGCCTGCGTTTGGAGCTGCACTAGCTCATGCGCAAGTGGCGGAGGGAGCAAGTCCGGTATGGTGGCCAGAAATTGGGCCGCCTTCATCAGGGGGCCTTTTAGATTTCCTAAAATGCTGCGCAGAAAAACAGGATCGAGTGAGCTATGCACGGACGCATGGGCGCCGACTTTCACAAAGGATGTTGAAACTTTGGCATAGCGTTTGGCGCGTTGCGTCAGGCGGTTGGGTTCGTGTTTTTTGGCGACCACCATGCGAGGCATCAATTACGAGTTGCGTTCTTGAGCAGGATTTTCTGAAGGTTTTTTAGAAGATATTTTGCGCGGGTGCGGTCACGCTTGGGCGAATCTTTATCATGTGACTCCGTCTTGAGCATTTTAAACGTATTTGCAAAAACTATTTTGTTCACTTCATTTGTACATAAAAGACTTTCAGCTGTAGCCCTGCTGAAAAGAGATTTAGCAAGCATATAAAACTCATGCTCCGTCGCTGCCGCTTTTACTGTGAATCTGGCTGTTCTAAGCAAGAGGTCTTCCTCGGGCGGCGGAGGCGTTGTGAGGCCTAATTCTTCCTTTGTAATTCTGGCCATCGTAAGATACCTCCTTTAAACCATCACCATCCCGCCGTTAACGTGGATCGTTTGGCCGGTTATGTAATGGGCTTCATCGCTGGCCAGAAAGACGGCGCAGGCGGCGACATCTTCAGGCTTGCCAAGGGCGCCTATGGGGATGGTTTGCAGCATTTTGTCTTTTTGCGCCTGCGTCAATTTGTCGGTCATGGCCGTCACGATAAAGCCAGGCGCGATGCAGTTGACTGTGATTCCGCGTGAGGCCAGTTCCTGCGCAAGAGATTTGCTCATGGCCATCAGGCCGCCTTTTGACGCGGCATAGTTGGCTTGTCCTGCATTGCCCATTGTCCCCACGACAGAGGCCATGGAGATAATGCGCCCCCAGCGCCGCGCCATCATGCCTTTAATTGCCGCGCGGCTCAGGCGGAAAGCGGCTGAAAGATTGACGTTCATCACGGTGTCCCAGTCGTCATCCTTCATGCGCAAAGAAAGGCCGTCGCGCGTAAGACCGGCATTGTTAATCAGGATATCAACGCCGCCGCCCAGTTTTTCTTCGGCCTCCTTGATAAGCGCTTGCGGCGCATCAGGCTGCGCAAGATCGCAAGTAACAGCCACGCATGAAGGGCCGAGCTCTTTTTGCATGGCCTCTAACATGTCCGTGTTGCGGTCTGTGATGACAAGCCTTGCGCCTTGCGCGGCGAGCGTGTGTACGATCGTCTTGCCAATGCCGCCTGTTGCGCCTGTGACAAGAGCCGTCTTTCCGGTAAGATCAAACATGGTCTTTTTCCTTTAATGAAGTGTAGCAAGAAAAGTTTTGAGACTTTCCGCATTTTGCAAGGATTGCGCGGCAAGCGCGCGGTCGATGCGTTTGGCAAGGCCGCCTAAGACCGCGCCTGCGCCGCATTCAATCAGGGATTCTATGCCATGCTCTTTCATGGCCAGAATGGTTTCGCGCCAGCGCACGCTGCCGGTGACTTGCTCGATCAAAAGCGTGCGGATGGCTTGCGGGTCTTGTGTGGGGTTGGCCGTGATGTTGGGATAAACCGGCACATCCGGCGGCGACAATGTTGTTTGCTCAAGCGCCAGAGTCATTTCATGCGCAGCAGGCTGCATCAAAGGCGAATGGAAAGGCGCGCTGACGGGAAGACGCACGCTGCGCCTGAATCCTTTTTCCGCAGCAATCGCAATCGCGCGGTCAAGCGCGGCTATGTGGCCGCTGATAACAACCTGACCGTCCGCATTGTCATTGGCGACAACACAAATGTCTTTTTCAGCCGCTGCGGTTGCAATCTCACGCGCTTGCTCGATTCCCGCGCCCAGTAAGGCGACCATGCCGCCGACGCCAACAGGTACGGCGCGTTGCATTGCTTGGCCGCGCAGGCGCAAAAGACGGGCCGTGTCTTCAAGACTCAAACTTCCGGCAGCGCACAGCGCCGCATATTCGCCAAGGCTGTGGCCTGCAACGCAAGCTGCCAGTTGCGGCAGTTGCATGGCTGTTTCCTGCAAAATTGTTCGGATCACAGCAATGCTTACCGCCATAAGGGCCGGTTGCGTGTTTTCCGTCAAGGTCAGGGTTTCCAGATCGCCTTCAAACATCAAAGTTGAAAGTTTCTGGCTTAGGGCTTCATCCACCGCTTCGAAAACATCGCGGGCGGGGGTGAAATTGTCGTAGAGAGACCGGCCCATGCCGATATGCTGGCTTCCTTGACCGGGGAAGATAAAGGCTCTTTTCATAGAGGGAGTCCTTGTAAGAAGTGTGGAGTTAAAATAACTCCACACTTTACATGTTACTTTTTAGTCCTGTTGTTTGCTCAGGATGTACTTGTCGGCATTCTCGCCCTCAACGCGGTTTCCTTCGTTGTCGAGCATGAAGAGCTGGCCTTCACCCACTTGGAAGGAACGCTTTTCACCGCCCACTTCAAAGGTAATGATAGAGCCGCCTTCGTTCCACGCAAAAGTTCCTTCATCGCGCAAAGGCTCCTCCGACTTTCCGAGGTAGTTGGAGAGAAGGACAAAGTTCATGTCATTGCCGATCGTCAGAACCATTTCAATCCCTTCGCAATCCGCGCAGGGAACAACGCCGCGATAGGCACCGGCCCAGTCCAGAGCGTTTTGTGAGTTGTGCTCTGTGGCCATCACTTCTTCTTGCGTGGCTTCTGTCATGGCTTCCGTTTCCGTAACGATAACTTCCGCCTCCGGCGGCATCACGTCAACCACATCATTTGTCTGCTTGTTTTCGTCACAGGCGGCAAGGGTGAACAATAAGGGGAGGATCATAAGATACTTGAAATAAGACTTCATTGCTTTCTCCGTCAGGTCTGGTCGTTGGGGGCTTTAAGCCTTATTACGATAGATTTTGGATTTAGGGAAGGAAGAAGATTACAGCATGGGGGCGTAGGGTGATGGCGGACGGGGTGTCCGCCATACTCGGTTTTCCAGCCTGTTCCCCATTGTATCATAACGTGCCATAAAGCCTATTGTTTTTGACACAGCCAAAGCTATCCTTTGTTTCAGGCCGCCCCTAGGCGTCCCACAAAATCCCGCTCACATTTGTGGGACTATTTGTGGGACTGGCGGGAACTGGCGTTTGTAGGACTGGATTTCGGCGGAAGGAAGCGCACATGGCACACAGAACAAACCTTCTTACAGCGCTCAAGGTGGCAAATCTGAAGCAAAAAGGCCTTCGTCGTGACGGGGCTGGTCTTTACCTGCGCGTGAAAAACAATGGCGGAAAGTTTTGGGTTTTCCGCTTCATGTTTCAAGGCAAGGCGCACGAGATGGGGCTTGGCTCCCTTCAGACCATCTCCCTTGCAGACGCGCGGCTGCGGGCTGCGGCGTGCCGTAAGCTGATAGCTGAAGGCAAAGACCCGCTGGCAGAGCGCGACACCGCAAAGGCACAGGCCGCCCTTGCCAAGGCAAAAGAGAAGACCTTCAAGGACTGTGCCGAGGCTTACATAGAAGCACACAAGGCCGGATGGAAAAACGCAAAGCACGCCGCGCAATGGTCAAGCACACTTGAGAGCTTCGCCTATCCTGTCCTTGGGAACCTGCCCGCGCAGGCAATAGACCTCGCACTGGTCTTGCAGGTCATCGAGCCTCTTTGGAGCATCAAGACCGAAACGGCTAACCGCCTGCGCGGGCGCATCGAGGCTATCCTTGATTATGCCGCCACACGCGGCTACAGGGCAAAGGAAAACCCTGCCCGCTGGAAAGGAAACCTCGATAACGTGCTGCCCGCCAAAGCAAAGGTTCAGCGCGTCCAGCACCAGCCTGCCTTGCCTTATAGCGAGATTGGCGACTTCATGCTTGCACTCGCCGCGCAGGAAGGAACAGCATCTAAAGCGCTGACCTTTGTCATCCTCACAGCCTCACGCACCAGCGAAGCGATAGGCGCGACATGGAATGAAATCGACCTCAAGAAAAGGATATGGACTATCCCCGCCAACCGCATCAAAGCAGGCCGTGAGCATAGGGTGCCATTGTCACAAGCCGCGCTTGACTTGCTCTTGTCCATGCAAGAGGAAGGTTCACACAAGAAGGGCGGTTATGTTTTCACAAGCCAGCGCAAGGATAAGCCGCTTTCCAACATGGCGATGCTGGCCTTGCTGAAACGCATGAAGCGCACAGATATAACGGTTCACGGATTCCGCTCCACATTCCGAGACTGGGCGGCAGAGCAAACCAACTTCCCGCGTGAGGTTGCCGAAGCTGCGCTGGCTCATGCTGTTAGTGACAAGGTGGAAGCCGCCTACAGGCGAAGCGATCTGTTCGACAAACGCCGGCAGCTGATGGAAGCATGGGCGCGTTACTGTTCAACGCCATCGGTCAAGGCAGGTTCAAACGTCACGCCCATAAGGCGCAAGGAAGTATAGAAAATCCTTATTCAACTGTTGTTTTTGCCTGAAGCCATGAATAAATCTTGATTGTTTATTCACGCCAAAAATGTATCTCACGGTTCCCGCCAGTTCCGGCAAATACCCGCCTGTGTTCAAGATTAATCGGCGCGCACAAGGCAATTTCCAACTGTTGGTTTTACATGGATCCTCAATAAAAACGCCCCTTTTTCCAACTTTCATACATAAACCCTCAATATTTTTCATTTACTGTTTATTCAATGGATCCTTGCCTATCCAAGAATTGTTTTTACTTCACGCTTTCGCCCTAACACTTCATCGTCCACAGGGGAACCGCCCCATCGGCGTTGTTGGTTCTGTAGTAGGTTGTTGCTATGTCGCTGCCGCAGTCAATCCGCGCCGAGACGCTGGTCAAGGCAATAACGGGACGCCCTTCAAGCAGAGGCACCAGTCCCATCCGGTCATAGCGCCAGACGGGCGCGGTTGCGTCCACGCCAAACACGGCCTCAAGACGCCAGCCAAGAGAAGCGGCAAGACCGCCCCACTGGTCAAGGAACAGGCTCCCATCGTTAATGATTTGCTCCCACCTCTGCTTCGTATAGGCGCAGGAGCGCGACCTTGAGCAAAGCTGGGCAAAGCCCTCGTCCCACTCTTGAGGGACACGGGCAGCCTTATCCGTTGCCCTGCCACGCTTCAGCTCAAGGATGATGGCGGGCTTGTGGGTGCGTATGGCATCGGCCATCTTGATGGGCGCACGCACCTTCAGCCGGTCAGGCGGCAACAGCTCAATCGAACCACCAACAGAACGAACAGCCGCGATGAGTTCAAGAGCCGCGCTCATCATATCGCATACTCCGTTATGGAGTCATCTTCACCGTCACCATTGGCAGGTATAGGGGGTGATGTATGCCCCTCTACCCGCACTTCCGTATTTTTGCCGTCCCACCGTCCCAAACCATTTTTTTCACTTTCTTTCAATAGTTTAATTGGGACGGCGGTTGTTTTTTCACCCTGTTCCTCTTCGCTGCCCGTCCCACAATAACTGCATGATACTGTTGATGAATTAGCACTTTGGGACGGTGGGACGGGTAAAACGGGGTTTAGCGCAATAGTAGAGAGAACGGGGTCAAGGTAACGCGCCCATGCTTCCTCGAAGTCCTTACGTTCATACCCCTTGCCCTGTCTATAGCCAATACGAACATTGTGGCTTTTTATCTTATATGGCCGCAACAGTCTGGCGACCTGCTCCGATGTAATCGGCTTTCCCCATTTATAGTCTGCCCAGCTGGACTCCTCGACCTCGAAAAGGGCGCTGATGAAGTCAGGCGTGAAGATGCGGTCAACGCCCAATCGGTCAAAAATATCTCTGGCATCGCCCAGAAGGTCATTTGAGCGTGAAGCGTCATCCTGTCCGTTGCCCGACAAATCCATAGCCGCTTGACGCGCCAGCTTAGGCCAGTCACCGCCTGCAAGGTCAGCAATAGCGATAAGCGCCCGCCAGTTATCCCGCCCCCTGTCACTCAAGACCTCGGGCAGCAAGGAAACATTGAACGTCACGCCCTTGGTGGTAGGTTTCAGCTCCTCGTCATTGTCCTTAACCCACACGCGCAAGGCTGCGAGGTTGTGGCCGTTCCATTCGGAAAGCTCGACAACCATAACCTCGCGCTTGTTCTTGGGGATGGTGGCAATATGTGTCATGACGCGCCGCCTTCCTCGATAAACCTAACCCGCGAGCGCAAGACATACCGCGCATGCGTGCCTGCATAGAGGCCGCCATGCGGTTCTGTTATCGTGTCTATGTGAAAGCCGCGCCCGCGAAGGTCATGCACATAAGCCGCCCAGCGCGGAGCGGGATTATGAAGCGGCGTGCAGCCCACAGCGCCAGCCTTGTCAAGGTTCCGCAAAGCCCATAGCTCCCGCCCAGACAGGCATTGTTTTTGCTTGCGCCCGTCCTTCAAAGTAAGCTGGACTTCGCAGGCGGTTTTTGTTCTACTGAACATAGCAAATCCTTTCCGACCGGCATCATGCGTCCCTGCATCGCCGGTCTTTTTCGTTAAGCTCGTTTCGTTGCTGATGACGGACAGGCTGGAATAGCCCGCATGCCGTCCAGAAAGGCGTTCACGTCTTCCAAAAGGACAACGCTATTGCTCCCGCGCTTAACCATGCGCAGCTTGCCAGCGTCCACAAACCGATGAAGGCTTGTCCGACTTCCCACGATGCCCAGGGCAATAAGTTCTTTCGGTGTGTAGGCGGCCTTGGTAAGGTTCGCTCTTTGTGTGTTCATGTTTTATCTCCCATGTTGGCGCAAAAAACTATGCGCGTTGCATGGGGTGAATATGAAGTGCGCCGGAACAAAAAGAACGTTACCTCTCTATAGAGAACGCACGTCCTTTATAGAAAACCAACGTCATTTTTTTCTCTTGCCAGTCCGTTTTGTCGGATGCCCCAAAACCTTCAAGGCTTGGTCAATTCTTTTAACAGTATAATCTTTCAATAGTGGGGAATGCTTTTGAAGCGCCTCTGCAACTCTATAGCGCGTAAACTTCCCCCAAAAACCAAGCCTCCTTGCCTCTTGTCCAACAAGATTGACAACGTACGCGCTCAATGCGCTCCTTCCCGCCCTTGCTTTCTTTGGGACTTCCCCAGCCATGCTCTTTTCTAAAACTTTATTGGCCTCATTCTCTAAAAACAGAAAGCTATTATTGGTTAAGCTTTGCCTCGCTGGATCATCGTCAGATTCATGCCAGGCAAAGCGCATCTCGTCATCCATCACCTCTTTCTCAGTATAAGAAGAGCTGTCAATGGAACAAAGTTTTTGTGTTTTTCTATACGTTCTTTCATGTAAGGCTGCACATTCAACAAAGCTCCCAAAATCAGCCGCCATCTCATGAAGAAGACGCACTCTAGTCATACATGGATCAGGCGGGTTGACTTGTTGTTCAGTGGAAAGATTGGCAAGCTTTTGTAACGAGGCTATTTTTCTAAACACAGCACAGGCAGCATGTGTCGGCGAATTGTAAAAACCCTTTGTTCCAATTTGTTCCTCTATTTTCTTACCAGCATCTTCAAGCGTTTTTATATTAAGTAGGAAAGTTGTTTTTTGAGGATTTGAAGAAACGGAAAACATCCTTAATTCACTTAGCCAACAATCAAAGGCATCAAGTCTTTCTTCTTGGGCTGTAGCTCCCATAAGGACGTTAGGCTTTAGAACCTTAAAGCACAGAAAAAAGAAGCCGTGCAATCTTGTCATAATATAATTCACAAAAACATCTTCAGAGTTACAGTCAACGATATGTTTTTTTGTTTCTAGCCATTCCTCTTCCATCTCTATCCCCCGCTTTAGGTGTCCGCGTTTGCCTCTCTCTGATGGTTTCAAAGAGGCGCGGCGAGCCGTTGCGGGAACGGGTTTCGGGGATCAACCTAGCCGCGCCTATGTAAGGTATGCCCGCGAAAGAATAGGTTCAAGGGGAAACTCCCAGAAAAAGGGCGGTATAATGGGGGTTATGCGTCTTAATAGGGTAAAAACTGGCATTTTCATTTACTGTTTATTGCCCATAGGATAACCGCGCGCGCGTATTGCTTCGGAAAACTCCCCGCGCGTGATTGGCTTAGAAAAATCCAGCGCTGGGGAAGACAGAGAGCCACGCGCGTGCGTATTGCTTTGGAAAAGTCGTATCAGGCTTGCCCGCGCCCGATGGGAGCCAGCGCATCTATGCTCCCGCATAGGCTCAAGAGGACACACCCACAGAAAAGCAAGGGATAATGCGGTTATGACACCTGCGCTATGGCTAAGATGGGAAAGCCGTAAAATATCCATTGAAAACAATATGGTAAATGGTCTTTGGGCCTTGCGGTTAACATGAAAATAATCAATATTAACAATGCTTTAACCAATCATTTTTCGCTTTTTTCTTCATGAAAGTATTATCGTGTGATAAACTGCTTTCTATGGACAACTTTTCAGGGGTAAGCTATGCTTAAATCAGAAATCATGAATAAACCTTTCCGCCTTCTGGGGTGGCTTTGGAGTTGGTTAACCGTGAACGCGCCAAAAAAATATACAGCCAGATTGGTGGCACAGGTTGGCCGAGGTAATGGCTACGAAGGTCTGCTTGGTGCTGTTTTTGAAGGGGAAGATGGGCGGGCTTTTTACGCCAGCATTGGTGTATGGGGGTTTCAAGAAGACCGTGTCGAAGAGATTCTTCCTAAGGACTTTACGCCCGCGTTGATTGACGCCCTGAACGGCAAGTTTGGGGAACCCAGAGAAGGATGGATTTTAGACGTTACTCTTTCACGAGAGTCTGAACCAATCACTGATACCACAATCATAGAAGCTCTTAAATGGGCTTGGCATCCTTATCCGAAGGTAGAGGAAAAGCCCTATAAGCCACTTGAGGGAGAGGATCTAGAGAGAGGTCTGGCTATGACAAGACCTTATCTGGAAGAAATAAGAAGACAATGTGGTCTGCCGCCACGCGCTCATAATCTCGCTTAATCGTTTTTCATAACAAGGAGAAAAACGATGTGGCCGCGTGACGAGTGGTTGACCTCTTATAACATCAACCAGCTTATTATTGACCCTTTAGTTGAAAGCGATGGTCGGATGGCCTTCGCCCGCGATGGCGCGATTGTTCCTCTTTTTGGTGTTGGATTCTATTCAGGGCCGGACAAGGATAGGGTGATTAAAAACATGGCTGGCCCTTTCGGCCCCTATGCCGCAAGCGATTTCATCCGCCATCAAGAACGCATTTTACAGACGGCACAACGCACAGGAATTGTCCTGATTGAATTTACACCTGTTGGACAAGTTCTTGAGAATTTCCAAGGTTTTGGCAAAGCACTCATCCAGCACAAAGGAACTCGCGCTTATTTTGAAGCGCACCCTGAACGTGAAAGTATGTCAGATAATGAAAAAAACGCCGACATCCCTTGGATGCATGCCTCACGTTACTTTGCATGGGCGGCACATGGGCATATACTCACATTTTTCTGTGGTGCTGATCCTCTGCGTGTAGCCTATAGCGTTGAAATATCCTCGATCATCAACCCATTTGCGCCATTGTCTGTGCCACTGCAAACGGTTGACCCAACTATTCAAGCTTTGTTTGTGCCGCGCAAGCCGCCTTACATGATTGAAACCATCAATGGCTTTCCGTTTGAGTGGTTCCAGAGGTTTAACTTGCCTAACGATCTGCGCCCCGCATACGAAGCCTTTTGTGTCAGCGAAATCAGCAAGGCACAGATGGATTATCTGGTGACGATTAACCCGAAAACCATCCGCGCGGCTGTCAATCAAGCTTCAGCGGAACTTCTTGTTCCCAACGCTATGGAAGCCGCTTCACTATTTCTGGAATTGCGTGAAGCTTTCCGCGTAGGGCAAGCTTACATCTTCAAACACACGAGTCCGCCGCTTAGGAAATCAGACCTTGCGCCGCCGGAAGTCCGCAGGGACAGACGCCAATTCAAAATGACAGAAATTGGTTTTATGGTGTGGGGCTGCTTACAGGCGGAAGATTTACTGCGGCCCTCTGATAAACGGCTGAACATCAAGATTCCAAACGTGCTTAGTAGCAGGATGACACCTAAGCCGTAGCGGATGCGCTCCAGCGCTTGCCCGCATGCGTGAAAGGTGAACAAGCAGGGCCAAAAGCCCTGTTTTTGTCCCCGCCCGTTTCAGGCTGTTCACCCTCAATCAAGGTTTCATTTGTGGGACTATTTGTGGGACTATCGATTTTTCAACCCATAGAAAAGTGCGTAAACCTTTTATTTATCAAAAAGATACTTCACTTATCTATGGCGGACGGGGTGGGATTCGAACCCACGGTGGGGTTGCCCCCACGCCGGTTTTCAAGACCGGTGCCTTCAACCGCTCGACCACCCGTCCGCGTGTCAAGATCGTTGCTTATAGCGTCACTCTTCCAGTCTTTCAAGAACCCAGCCTGCCGCTGTCATGCAGGCATAATAGAGATCGTCTCGCGGTGCCGCGTTGAGATCTACGGTTTGCGGCGGCATGTAGGGGCCCGGGCCGCCTATCGTATAAGTGTAGCAATTATAGCCTCGCGGGCCTCGGCGCGCGCATTGCGAATGCGCGATTTCCGGCCCGTAATAATAGGGTCTTGCCGCTACAAAGGTCTGGTAAACGGGCGGAGCGGCGGCCAGAGATCTTTCTTTGCAGGCCAGATTATCCGCGCTGAATGTCGAGGCATCGCCCACAGGCTTGACCCATACATATCTTGCGCAGCCGGTGAGCGCCAAGAGTAACACTAAAAAGAATGTGGATGATCGTAAGTTCATGGGCGCTATTTTGCCTTAGCTTGCGGCTCGAAGCAAGAGAATGTGATTGCTCCGCTGTGGCCCCCATGCTAAGTCTGCCGCCTTGGCAGTTACAGCAAGGATTTGGGGACAATGACGCAGTTTCAAGTGAAGGAAGAAAAGGTTCAGGGGCTTAGCCGCAGCTTTACCATTACGATGTCTAAGGCTGATTTTGAAGGGGCGGTGACCAAGCAGCTCGAGGCGATCGGGAAGAGGGCTAAAATACAGGGTTTCCGGCCCGGGAAGGCGCCTTTAACGATCATCCGCCAGCGCTATGGGAATGATGCTCAGGCGGAAGTGCTGGATCGTTTGATGAAGGAAGGCTCTCAGAAGGCCATGGAGGAGCATCATTTGCGGCCCGCAACGCAGCCGAAGGTGGATAATCTGATTTATGGCGAAGACAAGGATATGAGCTTTACGCTTGAGCTTGAGGTTCTCCCGCCCATCACGCCGATGGATTTTTCGAGTCTGGCTTTTGAAAAGCAGGTGGCTCAGGTTGAGGACAAGACGGTTGATGAGGCCGTGGAGCGTATCTCCAAATCCATGCGCCAGCCGCAGAAGATTGAGGAATCTCGCGCGGTCAAAATGGGCGATGTTGCCGTGATTGATTATGACGGAACCGTGGACGGCGTGGCGCATGAGGGCATGAAGGGCGAGGATCACGCTTTGGAGCTTGGCTCCAACTCCTTTATTCAAGGTTTTGAGGAGCAGGTTGCCGGCATGAACAGCGGCGACAAAAAGGACATTAAAGTTACTTTCCCCGATCCCTATCACGCTGCGCATCTTGCGGGTAAAGAGGCTGTTTTTGCCGTTACGCTTAAAGAGATCCGCGCGCATAAGCCTGTGGTGATGGATGATGATCTGGCCAAGGAAATCGGCTTTCCGTCCCTTGAAAAACTTCGTGACCGGATAAGGAAAGATGTTGGTGAGAATTACGCGAAAATCTCGCGCGATCTGCTCAAGCGCAAATTGATGGATGCTTTGGCGGACGGTCATGATTTTGAGCTGCCGCAAGCCATGGTAGATACGGAGTTTAACGGCATCTGGATGCAGGTCGAAAAAGAAAAAGAAGCCGGTAAGCTGGATGCAGAAGATTCAAAGAAATCCCTTGATGTGCTGAAAGAGGATTATCGAGCCATTGCGGCGCGGCGCGTGAAACTCGGTCTTTTGCTTGCGCATGTGGCCGAGCTCAACAAGATTGAAGTGTCCCAGAATGAGCTTCGTCAGGCCATCATGGAGCAGGCGCGGCGCTATCCCGGGCAGGAGCAAGCGGTGATCGAGTATTTCGCCAAGTCGCAAGGTGCGATCGAACAACTCCGCGCGCCGATTCTGGAGGATAAGGTGATCGATTTTATCCTCGACAAGGCCAGCATTACGGAAAAGGCTATTGATGCGGAGACGCTGATTAAGCTGCCGGAAGAGATTTGATTAAAAAACATGTCATTGCGAGGAAGGCCTTTAGGCCTGACGCGGCAATCGCTACGATATTGCAGAGATGGCGCCCGTTGGGCCTTACGGCCCGCCTGCCAATGACAAGTGGGGGCACTGAGATTGCTGCGTCAATCCGTCTGCGGCGGCTTTCCTTGCAATGACAAGTGGGGCAGCCGTTCCTACCGATGACAATGGGGTTGCGAGTGTCATCCTTTGTGTTTATGCTAAGGGCCGCAAGGAGTCCTTTCTTGCGGTTATTTTCTTTTTAAGACTTGAAAGGGGTTTTCGGATATGCCTGCTCTCGATCGTCATCCTGCTGAAACGCTTGCGAATCTGGTTCCTATGGTGATCGAGCAGACTTCGCGCGGGGAACGCTCTTTCGACATTTTCTCAAGGCTTTTGAAGGAGCGCATTATCTTTCTCGTGGGTGAGGTGCATGACCATATCTCCAGCCTGATTTGCGCGCAGCTTCTGTTTCTTGAATCTGAAAACCCTAAGAAAGAGATTTCTCTTTATATCAACTCCCCGGGCGGAGTGGTGACTTCGGGTTTGGCCATGTATGACACGATGCAATATATTCGCTGTCCCGTGGCTACCATGTGCATGGGGCAGGCTTGCTCGATGGGGTCTCTTTTGCTGACAGCGGGCGAGAAGGGCCTGCGCTACGCCCTGCCCAACAGCAGGATCATGATTCACCAGCCGTCCGGCGGCGCGCAGGGGCAGGCTACGGATATTGAAATCCAAGCGCGTGAAATCCTCAAGCTCCGCCAAAGGCTTAACGAAATCTACGTCAAGCATACAGGGCAGCCTCTTGATACTATTGCCACCAATGTGGAGCGTGATAATTTTATGTCGGCAGCGGAGGCTCAAAAGTTCGGCCTGATTGATGAAGTTGTCGTCAAGCGGCCTGAGCCGAAAGAAGCGTAGGCATGTTAATAAACGGGTAACCAAGCGGCTTTAAGGTAGAAAAAACTTAAAGGGGATAACGGGATGACAAAAAGCAGCGATACGAAAAGCACCTTGTATTGCTCCTTCTGCGGCAAAAGCCAGCACGAAGTGCGTAAGCTTATTGCCGGCCCCACGGTGTTTATCTGTGATGAATGTGTTGAGCTTTGCACCGACATTATACGCGAAGAAAGCAAAAGCAGCCTTGTCAAGTCGCGCGGTGACGGTGTGCCGGTTCCCCGTGATATTAAGGCCGTTTTGGATGATTATGTCATCGGGCAGGAGCATGCCAAGCGGGTTTTGTCCGTGGCGGTGCACAACCATTATAAAAGACTGGCCTCGGGCGCGCGCAGCGCAGAGGTGGAGCTGTCAAAGTCCAATATCCTGCTTGTCGGGCCTACGGGTTGCGGTAAGACGCTTTTGGCGCAGACTCTGGCGCGCATCATTGATGTGCCTTTTACCATGGCCGATGCCACAACGCTGACCGAAGCCGGTTATGTCGGTGAGGATGTCGAGAATATCATTCTGAAACTTCTTCAAGCTTCGGATTATAATGTGGAGCGCGCGCAGCGCGGCATTGTTTATATTGATGAGATCGACAAGATCAGCCGCAAGTCGGATAATCCTTCCATCACGCGCGATGTTTCAGGCGAGGGCGTGCAGCAGGCGCTGCTCAAGATTATGGAAGGGACGGTGGCTGCAGTTCCGCCTCAAGGCGGGCGCAAGCATCCGCAGCAGGAGTTTTTGCAGGTCGATACGACCAACATTCTTTTTATCTGCGGTGGCGCTTTTGCGGGCCTCGACAAAATTATTTCGGCGCGCGGGCGGGGCTCTTCAATCGGGTTCGGCGCTGATGTGCGCGCGCCGGATGACCGCCGCATGGGCGATGTTTTGCGCGATGTTGAGCCGGACGATCTGATGAAGTTCGGCTTGATCCCTGAGTTTATCGGACGCCTTCCCGTTATTGCGACTTTGTCGGATCTGGATGAAGATGCTTTGATTGATATTCTGACCCGTCCCAAAAACGCGATCGTCAAACAGTTCCAGCGGTTGTTCGAGATGGAAAATGTTCTGCTGGACGTGACGGATGATGGTCTTCGCGGGATTGCGCAAAAGGCTATTGCGCGTAAAACCGGCGCGCGCGGTTTGCGCTCGATTATCGAGGCGGCGCTGCTGAATTGTATGTTTGACCTCCCCGGAACGCCGGGGATTGAGCGCGTTGTCGTCAACCGCGATGTGGTGGAGGGCAAGGCTCAACCCATCATCGTGCATGGCGAGCCTAAGGGGAACGAGGCGGCGGGTTAGGTAAACAGTACATGATAGTTTTTTGCCCGAGCTTCTTTTCTACGCACGGTTCTAAGACGTCCGGGAATGTCAATGCTGTCTGTAAAATCCTCTTCGGCTTCTTTTATAATATTGCAGTAGGGAATACCGATCCGGCTGAAACGTTGGCTTAAATCTGTTTTTCTTTTTTCAAGAATCTTGTCTGTGAAGTAGGTAAGAGCCATGCCTGCGCCTAACAAGAGCGCGGCTGTAACGGGACGGCTATTAAAGATACTGGTGGCCGCGAGCGCGAAAGATCCAGCTACAACTGTAGGCACACCTTCGTAGCCGGTTTTGACATTCTTTGGGTTTTGAATATTCCAATAATCCCTTTTGTTCTTAATAACGCCTTGCGCCGGATTGCATCCCCACATGACTTTCATCGCCATATGCTGAACCTTCCCCGGAAGGCGGGCAAAAAAGATTTTGTCATTTCTTTCCCCCATGTTGCAGGCGAGGGTCTTTTCGAGCGCTTTATTGAATGTTTTTTGCTCCGAAGGCGTGAGGACTTCTTTGGCCGCCTTTTTCATAGTGTTGAGAAAAGTGTTGTGGTGCGGTTTAAGGTAATGGGATTTTGATGTGAGATAGTCCCAAAAGCGATAGTTCCAAGCTTTGTTGTTGGTCTCGTTCCCGTTGGAATCTACCCCGCGATAATCATGGTATCCCATGCCGTCCCCCTGCAATAAGGTATAAAGATGTTTATTTTTTCTACCATAAAAACGCTGCCGAAACCATAGGATTCTAATAGTTTCATATCTTTTCAATATCTTACTTAATATTTCCCCTATCCCTTGAAAGCGGCGCAGAGGGGGCTTATTTAAGATTGAGAAGCCAATTTTTACTGTTTCTTGAGGCTGTTTCAGGCATGATGGGTGCCTTGGGTTCGGATTTTTCTGGTCTTTTTTCCTGAAAGGGTTGTTTTTCCATGGTTATTGAATCGCCTGCCGGCGCGCTTTACCCCGTCTTGCCTTTGCGGGATATCGTTGTTTTTCCCCATATGATTGTGCCTCTTTTCGTGGGACGGGAGCGTTCCGTCCGCGCGCTTGAAGATGTTATGAAAGAGGATAAGCAGATCCTTTTGCTGACCCAGAAAGACGCATCACAAGACGATCCCCAAAAAGATGATCTTTATCTGCAAGGCACCGTGGGGACGGTTCTTCAACTTTTGAAATTGCCGGACGGCACGGTCAAGGTGCTGGTCGAAGGAAGTTCCCGCGCGCGCGTGGAGCGTTTCACGGACAATCAGGATTTCTTTCAGGCCTTTGCCGAGCCGATTGATGAATATACGGGCGATAAGTCGGAGCTTGATGCTCTTTCCCGCGCTGTTGTGGATCAGTTTGAGCAATATATCAAACTCAACAAAAAAATACCGCCTGAGGTGATGGTCTCGGTCGGGCAGATTGATAATGCTTCGCGGCTTGCGGATACGATTGCTTCGCATCTGGCGCTCAAGATTCCCGAAAAGCAGGAGCTGCTTGAGATTGTTTCCGTCAATGACCGTCTGGAGCGCATCTTCGGCCATATGGAAGGCGAGATCGGCGTTCTTCAAGTTGAAAAACGCATCCGCACGCGCGTTAAAAAGCAGATGGAAAAAACGCAGCGCGAATATTATCTCAACGAACAAATGAAGGCCATTCAAAAGGAGCTTGGCGAAACCGAGGACGGCAAGGATGAAGTTTCGGAGCTTGAGGGCAAGATCAAAGCCCTTAAAATGTCCAAGGAAGCGACAGAGAAATGCTTGAGCGAACTTAAAAAACTCCGCGCCATGAGTCCGATGTCCGCCGAGGCTACGGTTGTGCGTAATTATCTTGACTGGATGACATGCATTCCATGGAACAAGCGTTCAAAAACGCGACGCAATATCAAGGAAGCGCAAAAGATTTTGGATGTCGATCATTATGGGCTTGAAAAAGTCAAGGAGCGGATTTTGGAATATCTGGCTGTTCAACAACGGCAAGGGAAAATCAAGGGGCCTATTCTTTGTCTTGTGGGGCCTCCGGGCGTTGGGAAAACTTCGCTCGGCAAGTCCATTGCGCGCGCGACAGGGCGCAATTTTGTGCGCATGTCTTTGGGCGGCGTGCGGGATGAATCGGAAATACGCGGTCACCGGCGCACTTATATCGGCTCCATGCCCGGAAAAATCGTTCAGGGTATGAAGAAGGCCAAAGCGTCAAATCCTCTGTTCCTTTTGGATGAGGTGGATAAGCTTGGTTCGGACTGGCGGGGTGATCCGTCTTCGGCGCTGCTTGAAGTTTTGGATCCCGAGCAGAACAACACTTTCAACGATCATTATCTTGAGGTAGATTATGATCTCTCGGACGTGATGTTCGTTTGTACGGCCAACACTTTTAAAATGCCTCAGCCTTTGCTGGATCGTATGGAGATTATTCGCCTTGCCGGTTACACTGAGGATGAAAAAGTTCAGATCGCGCAGCGCCATTTGATCTCCAAGATGATGAAGGAGCACGGGCTTAAAAAATCCGAGTTCTCAATCTCGGAAGATGCTTTGCGGGATATTATTCGCTATTACACGCGCGAAGCCGGCGTTCGTAATCTTGAGCGTGAAATCGCAAAACTCTCGCGCAAGGCAATCAAGGAGATTCTGCTGAAAAGCAGCCTGAAAACCATTCATATCACAAGGCGGAATCTTGAAAAATATCTCGGCGTGAAAAAGTTCCGCTTCGGCGAGATTGAAACTGATGATTTAATCGGCGTGACAACTGGCCTTGCTTGGACTGAAGTCGGTGGCGAGTTGCTTTCCATTGAAGCGGCATCGCTCCCCGGCAAAGGCAAGATCACGATCACCGGCAAGCTTGGCGATGTGATGCGGGAATCCGTTCAGGCGGCAGAAAGTTACGTTAAGGCGCGCGCGGCTCAATTCGGGATCAAGCGTGATGTGCTTGAAAAACGCGACATCCATGTTCATGTGCCCGAGGGCGCTACGCCCAAAGATGGGCCGAGCGCGGGGGTGGGGATGGTGACCTCGATTGTCTCGGTACTGACGGGCATTCCTATTCATAAGGACGTGGCCATGACGGGGGAGATCACCTTGCGGGGCCGCGTTCTGCCGATCGGCGGGCTGAAAGAGAAGCTTCTGGCCGCCTTGCGTGGAGGGCTTACCACCGTCTGCATCCCCAAAGAAAACGAAAAAGATCTGGCCGAGATACCGGACAATGTGAAAAAGGGGCTGAAGATCATCTTTACCAACACGGTGGACGAGGTTCTAAAGGTTGCGTTAACCAAACCGCTGACTCCCATTATATGGGATGATGCGGATGATCCTCGCGTTCCGGACGACAAAAAGATGGCTTCCGTAAGCAAGGGCTCTTCACGCGGAAAGCGCGAAAATGAAGGCGACATGCGCCATTAGGGCCTTGCACGCATTGATAAGCTAAATTAAACTCGCCCTTCAAATTGCAATGACGAAAGGAGTTTCATCGTGAATAAAAATGAGTTTGTCGCCGCTGTTGCTGACAACAAAAGTCTGACCAAGCTGGATTTGTCGAAAGCTTCTGTGTCCATTATTATTGATGCCGTGCTTGAGACGATTGAAAGCGCCCTTAAAAAAGGCGATGAAGTTAGGCTTGTGGGTTTTGGTAATTTTTATGTCTCCAAGCGCGAGGCTTCCAAGGGTCGCAACCCGCGCACGGGGGAGGAGATTGATATTGAATCTTCCCGCATGCCCAAGTTTCGCGCCGGCAAGCAGCTCAAGGAAATCGTCAATAGCGTGAAAAGCTAAATAACCGGGCAGTTAGCTCAGTGGTAGAGCATCTCGTTTACACCGAGAGGGTCGGGAGTTCGAAACTCTCACTGCCCACCAGCCGCCTTGATTTTTTAGAGAAACTATATATTATACTCGCTTCGCATTTATGGTGTGGCAGCGTAGCTCAGCGGTAGAGCAGGGGAATCATAATCCCTTGGTCGGGGGTTCAAATCCCTCCGCTGCTACCACTAATGCAGTATGATCGTGATTTGAACCCTCCTTGCCTGCGGCAAAGGCCAAAACGGCAGGGATTGAGCCGTGAAGCTCAAGGATGACCTCTCCCTTCTTCGCGCCCGCTTTTACCGTAATGTCCGTTATCATGGCCCGTAGGGCTTCTATGGCCTCGGCACGGGCTGTGTGGCCTTGGTTCAGGGCTTGGCGCAGGGTCTTGACCTTTTTTTCGTAAATAACCGGAAGTTGAGGATGGATTTCAATGACATTGGACGGCACATCTCTTTCGAGTTTGGTTTCCAGATTAAGTTCCTCAACCCTTTTCTCAAGGGCCATTAGTTCTTCGCGCATGGCGTTGGATTTAAAGCCCTCGCAAACGGCGTCAATGATTTGCTTGATACGCTTGCTGGCTGCGGCCAGTTCTTTTTCACGGGTATTATGGCGTTTGTTGAGTTCGGCCCGAATTGCGGCGCGTTCTTCGTTATAGGTTTTTACAAAACGCGCAAAGGCTTCCTCGGAAAGCAGACGGCGTTCTAACCCTTGCAGGATTTTGGTTTCCAGCGTTTCAACGGAAACAACGCGGTTGTTGGTACATATGCCGCTTTCACGCCTTTTGCTACATCTTAGTTGCGAGCCGCCATTGATGGTATAGCTTCCGCCACAAGTTCCGCAATGTACAAGGCCGGAAAAGAGGTGCTTAGGGCGGCGTGTTCTATGAATGGGCATATTTTTGCTTTTTTGGTATTTGATGGCATGAACGCGGTTCCATAGCTCGTCCGGTATAATGCGAAGATCGGGAACTTCGGCTGTTTTCCACTCGCTTTGCGGGTTAATGCGGGGAATACGTTTGCCTGTGTCAGGGTCTTTGCGGAAAGTTTGGCGGTTGTAAGTCATACGCCCAACGTAAAGCTCGTTATGCAAAATGCCGCTTTTACGTGAACGGCTGCCATTGATAGCCGAAGCCACCCATTGGCCGCCGCGCGGGCTAGGGATTCCTTCTATATTAAGAGTTTTGGCAATGGCTCGCGGGCTTACGCCTGCCACATATTCTTTGAAAATGCGGCGGATGATGTCGGCTTGATCTTCAATAATTTCACGCTTGCCGCGGCTGACTTCGCCTCGCGCGTTCATCTCGTGGACAGGGCGATAGCCGTAACAAATGCCGGCAGGAGCCAATCCATCTTCCAAACGCCCGCGCTGGCCACGCCGGACTTTTGCGGCAATATCCTTCAAGAACAGAGCGTTCATCGTGCCTTTCAAACCGATATGAAGCTCTGAGATTTCACCTTCGGAAAGCGTGTGTATTTTAATGTCGAGGTGTGAAAGCCGTTTGAAAATAGCGGCCACATCTTCTTGATCGCGGCTGATACGGTCAAGTGCTTCGGCCATAACACGGTCAAACTTTCCACGACGGGCGTCTTCAAGCAAAGTTCGAATGCCCGGGCGGTTGATAACGAACGCGCCGCTGATCGCGGCGTCTGTATAGATTTCCCCAACATGGCCGCCGCTTTGCTCTATGCGTTCGCGGCAAAGGCGGACTTGATCTTCAATGGAATGTTCACTTTGAAGATCGGAGCTGTAACGGGCATAGATCGCATATATCATATGAGGCCTCCTTTTTCAGGATTGCAAATCTCTCGCGCAGCTTGTCGTGCCAAAATGTCGATGAGTGTGAGCATTTCCGGCACCATCATGCTTTCGGGCTGATCGTTCAGGTTAGGGACAGTGTAAGAAGAATTGCAATCAAAGATTTGTACTGTATTGGCTGTATCAGGTGTTTTTTCTGTGGTGTGTGTGTTTGATAGTGTTTCCATTATTTCCTCCTTTGTGTTGGTAATAAAGTTTTTATTCCATCGTCCAGTTACCAGCCCTTCCTTCGACAAGGGCATGGTGAACAGTGACGGATGTTTCTGAATAGGCTTGTCGGATTTCAAGGATGGCCTCGGCGGCTTCGGATGATTCCGGATAGCTATTTAACTGCTTAGCAATTTGATTGAGATTCACGCCTTGGCGCGTAAGCTGATAGACGGCCCTAAGAAGCAGTTTATGCCTGTGCGGATCAAGCGCCGGACTCTTTAAAAGAACAAGTCGGGCATATTGGCTTATGGTTAAGTTGTTCCTTTCGGCATGTCCGGCGAGAATATCTCGTTCCGCCGTTGACAGCCTTATACCAAGGTGAACGGTTCTCGTCTTATCGGGCTTTAGCCCGCTGGAGTTATGTGAAACAGCACCGCGTTTCACATAACTCTCAACTTGCGCGGAGCTTTTAAATGTTTTGTCAGACAAATTGTCTGACAATGTTTCAGACGTATGGGGTGTGGCTTTCAGGCTTTCATAGGCCTGCGCAGGGCGGCACATATTACGGGCTGTTTTGCGAAAATGGAGTTGAAGGGAGTCAGTCATCAAAGTTTCCTTTTGAGAAAAGAAAAACCCAAGCCACAATGTGTCTGGGTTCTGATTTGAAGCAAACGACCTTACGAATTAAATGGTGAGGTTGATTGCGTTATGGCTACGTGAAAAAAACATGTCCCTATCCTAGGACAG
>WREW01000010.1 GCA_009779135.1 Alphaproteobacteria bacterium | reverse complement strand
AATCTCACCTCGATGGGAAATCTCACAGCCGGCGGATACATCGATCTTGAAAACTGCCGCAATCTCACCTCGATGGGAAATCTCACAGCCGGCGGATACATCGATCTTGAAAACTGCCGCAATCTCACCTCGGTGGGCAATCTCACAGCCGGCAGAGACATCAATCTTGAAAACTGCCGCAATCTCACCTCGGTGGGAAATCTCACAGCCGGCAGATACATCGATCTTGAAAACTGCCGCAATCTCACCTCGGCGGGCAATCTCACAGCCGGCGAATCCATCGATCTTCAAAACTGCGCTCTCGCCTTGGCGGATGACCTAAAAGCAACCCCGCTTCCTAGAAATTTCCAAAAAGAACTGAATTATTATCTTTCAACACATTCGTCATGTCCAAGCGGAAAATACAGAATAATTGACGGGATTTTCTGTGAGGTTGTAGAACAACGCAACACTCACATGAAGGTGTTAATAGACGGGGAACCCGTCGTCATCGTTGAAAAAGAAAAATATTTTGCGCATGGAAACACTTATGCCGAAGCGAAGAAAGCGGTTATTGAAAAAATCGCGCTCAAAGACACCTCACTTTATGAGCAGTGGCGCTTGAATACAGAAATAACGGTCGATCAGGCAAAATTAAGCTACCGCGCCATCACAGGAGCATGTGAGTTCGGGGTCAAACGATTTATGGAATCCGTTGAGATTCCAAATCTCATAACGCCCGCTGTCGTTATAGAAGCCACCCGCGGCCGATATGGACACGAAGAATATAAGTCTTTTTTCCAAAAGCCCACGCCATGACATGATGGCTTGCTAGCAAGCCTTACCCCCCACGCAGGCCCTCCCCCACAAGGGGGGAGGGTTGGGTGGGGGGGCTTCCCACGCAGCAAGCCCCAAAAATGACGCCGACATAAGGGCTTGTCAAAGCCCAAGGAAATATGGTCTTGTCGCTCCTGCGTAACACCCTAGGAGATAAGTCATGGAAAACGCCATCCCTGACTCCCTGCCTGATGTCCAGCCAAGCGACAACAAAACGACCTCGCCCGAGGCGGAACTTTCCGCGCCCGCTCGCCAGCGCCTGCTTGAAGCCGCAAAAACCCCGGGCCTGGATCTCCTTTATTATTACGGCAATACGGAAGAACACGGGTTTAAGGAAGAAACCGTCGAACAAATGCGGGACAAATTCGGCTTGAATAAAATGTCCCAGCATGAGGGTGAATCCATTCTCAAACGTCTGATCTCCGCTTTTATCAATCCTTTTACGGCTGTGCTGTTTGCTTTGGCCTGTATTTCCTTTTTCACGGATTTTGCGTTTGTATCCCCCGAAGACCGCGAATTAACAACGGTCGTGATTATTTTAACCATGGTTTTTATCAGCGGCACCTTGCGCTTTGTGCAGGAATACCGCTCCGACAAAGCGGCAGAACGCTTAAAAGCCATGGTCAAAACCACCACAAATGTGCTGCGGGCCGAACAAGGAAAAATCGAAATCCCCCTTGAAGATGTCGTGGTCGGCGACATCATCTCACTGGCCGCGGGCGATATGGTGCCGGCGGATGTGCGTATCCTTTCCTGTAAAGATTTGTTCATCAGCCAATCCGCCCTAACGGGCGAAAGTGAGCCTGTCGAAAAGTTCAGCGCCACCCGCACCTTCGACCATAACGAACCGCTGCATCTGGACAACCTTGCCTTTATCGGCACCAACGTCATCAGCGGCACGGCAACTTGTCTTGTGATCGCCGTGGGTGACAGCACCATTTTCGGCTCTTTGGCCAGAACCACGGCCAAAGTCGTGACCAGTTTTGAAAAAGGCGTCAATTCCGTGTCTTGGGTTTTGATCCGCTTTATGATGGTCATGGTGCCGGTGGTTTTATTTTTAAACGGCTATACCAAGGGCGATTGGCTTCAGGCCTTTTTATTCGCGCTTTCCGTAGCTGTGGGCCTAACGCCTGAAATGCTGCCCATGATCGTCACCACAAACCTTGCCAAAGGCGCCGTGCGTATGGCCAGAAAAAAAACGGTCATCAAGAAACTGGATTCTATCCAGAACTTCGGCGCGATGGATATTTTATGCACCGACAAAACCGGCACGCTCACCCAAGACAATATCGTGCTGGAGCGTTACCTGAACATCCACGGCGATCAAGATATAAGAGTGCTGCGCCACGCCTTCGCCAACAGCTATTTCCAAACCGGCCTGAAGAATCTGATGGACGTAGCTATCTTAAAACATGCGGAAGATACGGGAATCCGAGGCTTAAAAGACATATATGTCAAAGTGGACGAGATTCCCTTCGACTTCAACCGCCGCCGCATGAGCGTGGTTATTCGGGACACAAACGGCAAAACGCAGCTTATCACCAAAGGCGCAGTGGAAGAAATGCTCGACGCATGCGCCTATACGGAATACCAAGGCCAAGTGGAAGTGTTAAGCCCCAAAGTCCGGCAAGACATCCTGAACATGGTGCAAAGATTAAATGATGACGGCCTGCGTGTTTTAGCCGTTGCGCATAAAAATAGCCCCGCGCCTGCGGGAGCTTTTTCCGTCCAAGATGAAAAAGATATGGTGCTAATGGGCTATCTGGCCTTTTTAGACCCGCCCAAAGAAACCGCCGCCGCCGCAATCCGCGCTTTGAACGAACATGGCGTAAAAGTCAAAGTGCTGACAGGCGACAATGACGCCGTCACCCGCAGCGTTTGCCGCATGGTAGGCCTGCCCGCCGATGAAGTGATTTTAGGAACAGACATCGAAAGCATGGATGACGCCGCGCTTAGCGAGGTAGTGGAACGTTGCAACATCTTCGCCAAACTTTCCCCGGATCAAAAAAGACGCATTATCGCCAGCCTTCGCGCAGGCGGCCATGTGGTAGGTTTTCTTGGCGACGGGATCAATGACGCGCCGGCCATGCGAGAATCCGATGTCGGCATTTCCGTAGATTCCGCCGTAGACGTCGCCAAGGAATCAGCCGACATTATTCTACTTGAAAAAAGCCTGATGGTGCTGGAAGAAGGCGTTGTTGAAGGCCGCAAGACTTTCGCCAACATCATCAAATACATCAAAATGACGGCCAGTTCCAATTTCGGCAACATGTTCTCAGTGCTTGCGGCCAGCGCCTTTCTGCCGTTTTTGCCCATGCTGCCGCTGCAAATCCTGATCCTGAATCTTATCTATGACATATCCTGCATTTCTGTTCCTTGGGACAATGTGGATGAAGATTATCTGCGCAGGCCGCGAAAATGGGACGCCAAATCCATAGGATCTTTCATGCTCTGGATCGGCCCCACAAGTTCTGTTTTTGACATTACAACCTACCTTCTTATGTTCTTCGTGATCTGCCCTGCAGTTTTGGGTGGCGTCTATGGCGCAACCGGTGTGGACAATGTGGCCTTTGCCGCCCTGTTTCATACCGGATGGTTTGTTGAATCTCTATGGTCACAAACGCTTGTGATCCATATGATACGCACGCCGAAAATCCCCTTCCTGCAAAGCCGCGCGTCTTTCCCCGTCCTGATCTTCACCAGCGCAGGAATCGCACTGGGAACGCTTATTCCCTATACGGGCTTCGGCAGCAATATCGGCATGACTCCGTTGCCGGCGGTGTATTATGCATGGCTCGCCGCAACTCTGGCGGCTTATATGCTTTTGGTGACGCTGCTGAAAAAAATATATGCCAAGAAATATGGTGAACTTCTGTGATGAAAAAGTTTCTTTCTTTTTTTCTGATCTTTTTCTTTCTGCCCGCAACGCTTTACGCCTATTGCCCCCCTGCCCCTTATGTCAGTGTTCATGTCAGGCCTGTTATGCCTGCCACGCGCATCACTCAAGACATCACTCTTACGCAACTGCGTGATCTGGCGCCTCATGCCGCAAACGAAACGCCGGGCGGTTATACCATAACCTCGCCGCTTACCTTCACGCCCACGCTGAGAATCCAAACGATGACCTCGCAAAATCCCCCCATAACCTGCGCCGCGATTGAAAGAGTGGATGTAGAGTTCGGCATCGAACAAGCGGATATTTTTATCGCGCGGGAGTTTCCTTACGGCAGCTGCGCCTACAGAGCCATCCTTGAGCATGAAATGAAGCATATTAAAATGGATGAGAGTTTCATAGCCGCGCAAATCCCTTATCTGAGACAAAAGATCAAAACCATTTCGCAGGAAATAGGCGTCATTCAAACCCCACGGGAGGAGATGATTCAAATCTTTCTGGACAGAGTTAAACCCATTTTAGAAGCGTTCCGCGCGCAGCGTGACTCTTGGCAGGAAACCCTCGACACGCCACGGGAATACGCGCAAGTCCAAAACCAATGCAACGGCGAGATTACAAAAATCATTCAAAACCAGCCCTAAAAACCCCCTCGCCAAAAAGAAAAAAATAGTGTATAAGAACTTTTGTTGTTTTTCATTTCCAAAAGGTTCCGCAATGCTTCTTAAAATCCCCGCTTTAGCTTGTCTTCTTGCTCTTACGCTCCTTTGCACACCTGCGCAGGCGCAAAGGCCCAGCGCAACGCGCCAGCAGGTTGTTTACGAAGAAAAGCCGCACCAAATGATTCAATCTTTTTACAACACGCTGCTTCAAACCATGAAAGACGGCCCCGCCTTGGGTTTTGAGGGGCGCTTCAAAGTGCTGGAGCGAGCCATCCAAAGATCTTTCAACATTCCTTTTATGACGCGCTACGCCATGGGGCCGGCATGGGAAGAGGCAAGCACGGCTGAAAGACAGGACGCCGTCAAAGCCTTTCAGGATTTTTCTATAGCCACCTACGCAAGCCGCTTTGCATCTTTTGATGATGAAGTTTTCACGGTTCACGACATCCCGAAAGAAAAACCCGATGACGCGGAAGAATCCGAAGAATCAGAAAAGGCCGAAAAATACGAAGAATACGACAACATAGTGCTTGTTAAAACAACGCTCCAGCCTTCGGGGGAGGATGTTGAAGCTGTGAATCTCCACTACCTCACGCGCAAAGATAGCTCCGGCACTTGGCGCATTGTGGACATCTATCTTGACGGCACAATCAGTGAACTTGGCATGCGCCGTGCTGAGTTCACAGCCCTTGCCAAGCAAAGCGGCATCCGTAGCGTAACCAGATCGCTTCAGGAAAAAACAGCCCTTATGCGGAAAGAACAAACCGCCGTAAAACCGCAAGCAAAGCCATGACCGCCAAGCTTGATTCCAGCTGGCTTGCGGTGATAGGCGCGGAGTTTGACCAGCCTTATATGAAAACACTGCGCGATTTTCTGGTCGAAGAAAAAAAGGCAGGGCATGTTATTTTTCCTTCTGGAAACCTTATTTTCAACGCGCTAAACACTACGCCGCTTGACAAAGTCCGCGTTGTTATTCTGGGGCAGGATCCTTATCACGGCCACGGTCAGGCGCATGGCCTGTGCTTTTCGGTGCGTCAAGGCGTAGAGCTTCCCCCAAGCCTGATTAATATTTATAAAGAGCTTGAAAGCAACTTCAACCGCCCCGCGCCACGTCATGGTGATCTGACATTCTGGGCTGAACAAGGCGTTCTTTTGCTCAATGCCACGCTCACGGTGCGACAAGCCCTTGCAGGATCGCATCAAAATAAGGGGTGGGAGACTTTTACAGACGCCGTCATCCGCGCCGTCAGCGAAAAGCAGGAGCGCGTGATTTTCATGCTCTGGGGATCTTACGCGCAAAAGAAAGGCGCCATGATTGACCGCTCGCGCCATCTTGTCCTTCAAGCGCCGCATCCCTCGCCGCTCTCTGCCCATCGCGGCTTTTTCGGCTGCGGGCATTTCAAAAAAGCCAATGATGACCTTATCGCGCGCGATGAGGCGCCCATTCAGTGGCTGTCATAAAAAACGCGCATAAAATAAAGACCATCCGCCGGCGCGGTGAGGCCGCCTTTGGTGCGATCTGCGGCTGCAAAAGCCTGCGCAAAATCATCAACATTCCACTGGCCCGCGCCGACAAGTGTCAAAGACCCGACCATATTGCGCACCTGATGATAAAGAAAAGACCGCGCCTGCGCCTCAAACACAAAAAGATCTTCCTGCTGATCGACCGTGATGCTGTCAAGCGTGCGCAAAGGCGAATTGGCCTGACACCCGCTTGCGCGGAAGGTTGAAAAATCATGCTTGCCATGTAAAAGCTTTGCCGCTTTGCGCATAGAATCCAAAGAAAGAGGCGCCACAACATGCCAAGCCCGCCCGCGCATCAAAGCAAGAGGCGGCTTTCTGTTGCAAACAATATAGCGATACCGCCGCGCCTGCGCGCTGAACCGCGCATGAAAATCCGGCGCAACTTCCCGCGCGCTTAAAACCGTCACGGCATGGGGCCGGACATAATGATTCATAGCGCCGCAAATTGTCTGTTCATCCGTATCTTTTTCAAGATCAAAATGCGCCACCTGCGCCAGAGCATGAACGCCCGCATCCGTGCGCCCCGCAACATGCAAAGTCACGCTTTCGCCGCAGAAAGAAGTCAGCGCCTCCTCCAAAACCTGCTGAACGGTTAAGGATTCTCTCTGGCGCTGCCATCCCGAAAAACCGGCGCCATCATATTCGACTGTGATCGCCCAGCGTTTTGTCATGAAAATCTAAATCCTGCCGCCAGCCTTAACCCGCGCAAAACATCCGCAGCCGGTGCCGCAGCTTTTCCCGCGCGCTGCAAACGAAGAAGGCGCAAAGCGCCCTGCCCGCACGCAATCGTCATATTTTGATCGAGCAAAGTCCCCGCCGGCGCTTCGCGCGCGCCTTCAACCGCTGTCGCGTCTAGAACTTTTATCACTTCATCATTCAACTGGAAAAAAGTGGAAGGCCACGGGTTCAGTGCGCGCACTTGCCGCGCAAGACGCGCAGCCGTCTGGCTCCAATCCAAACGCCCGTCTTCGCGCGTAAGTTTTTCGGCGTAAAGAATGCCTTCCTGCGGCTGCGTCTTTTCTTCAAGCTCCCCTTTTTGCAAAAGATCAAGCGCCTTGACGATAAGCTTCGCACCAAGTGCACTTTCTGCCGCCTCAAGCAAAGGAAGAGTCATATCTTCCGTAATCGGCAAAGATTCCTGCAATAAGATAGGTCCTGTGTCCAACCCTTCATCCATGCGCATAATGGTCACGCCCGTCTCTGCATCGCCCTCCCATAAAGCGCGTTGCAAGGGCGATGCGCCGCGCCAGCGCGGCAAAAGCGAAACATGAATATTGATGCAACCCAAAGGCGGTATTTGAAGCACGGCCAACGGCAAAAGAAGCCCATAAGCCATCAAAACAATAACCTCAGGCCTAAGCTGCGCAAGCTGTTCCTGAGCTTCCGCGCCACGCAGGGAAGAAGGCGTATAAACGGGGAGACCCAAAGCTTCCGCCGCTTCATGCACAGAAGATTTTTGTAAAGCATAACTGCGCCCTTTGGGGCGAGGCGGCTGCGTATAAACAGCCGCCACCTCATGCCCATCTTCCAACAGAGCCTTCAAAGGCGCCACAGCCATCAAAGCCGTTCCCATATAGATCATTCTGCTCATGATTGTTCAACTTGCTTTTGGCGGCGCACTTTATCAATCCGGCGCAAAATGATTCCGCGTTTCAGCGAAGAAAGATGATCGATGAACAAAACGCCGTCCAGATGATCCATTTCATGCTGGATGCACTGGCTTAAAAGAGAGTCCGCCTCTATCTCCTGCATGACGCCCTCGACATCCATATATTGGATTTTTATGGTCTTGGGCCGCGTCACATCCGCAAAAAGATCGGTTTCTGAATCCGAAGCCTCAGGCCGCACGGACAGGCATCCTTCACGATAAACAAAACCCTCTTCACTCTCTTCAAGAATAACGGGATTGATAAGCTTCAGCGCCTCGGAACCATCGCGCGTTTTGGATATATCGACAACCAGAACACGCTTGAGCACGCCGACCTGATTGCCCGCAAGCCCCACGCCGTCCAGAGCATACATCGTTTCAACCATGTCATCTAAAAGCTGCCGCAGCTGCGCATCCGGTTTTTCAACAGGCGCGGCCTCTTGACGAAGGACAGGGTCAGGGACGGTGCGAACTTCTAAAACAGCCATTTTTATCTTTCCTTATCCGACAAGGCGCGGCGTCTGGCTTTCAATAGCCTTTGGGTTTTCCAAACTGTCCTGTTCATCCATGCCGCTGCAGGATTCAAACTTGCGCGCTTTGGGGAGCACATTGCGCTCAAACGAGCCGATCATCTTGTTATAAACATCAACCGCGCCGCCAAGCTTTCCGCCCACTTCGCCCATATGCCGCACAAACAGGCCCAAAGCCTTGTGAAGCTTGTGCGCGCTTTCAATCATCTCTTTCATATTCTCATGAATCTTTTCCTGCCGCCAGCCATACGCGGCAGTGCGCAAAAGCGCAATCAAAGTCATCGGGGTCGCCAGCACGACTTTCTGGTTTGCGCTGAACTCCAAAAGATCGCGGTCGATGTCCAAAGCGGCTGAAAGAAAATGCTCGCCGGGCAAAAACAAAACCACAAACTCGGGCGTGCCTTCAATCCTGTTCCAGTAAGCTTTGCCGGCGAGTATTTTGATATGATCTTTAAGCTGCTGCGCATGATTTTGCAGCGCTTGATGGCGGCCAGCGTCATCCTGCGCCTGCACCGAGTCAAGATAAGCCGATAAAGGAACCTTGCTGTCAATCACAACGCAGCGCTCCCCGGGCATCGCCACCACAACATCCGGACGAATGGCGCCGTCTTCATGCCGCACCGTCATCTGCGTAGTGAAGTCCTGCGCATGAGCGGACATCCCCGTCATCTCTAAAATACGTTGCAGTTGAAGCTCCCCCCACCGTCCGCGCGCACTCGGGGCACGCAAAGCCTGCAAAAGCTGGCTTGTTTCGCTGCGCAGCTGCGTTTGCGTCTGGTGCGAGTCTGAAACCATCTGGGCCAGCTCACGATAAGCGCCTTCACGCTTGAGCTCAATGGATTGAATCTGCTCGTTCATCTTTTGCAGAGTTTCTTGAACCGGCTTGACCAAAGCATCAATCGCCGTCGTCTTCTTGTCTAAAATAGCTGTGCTTTCCTGCGCGCGCGCTTCAAGCTTGCCCTCGGCCATTTGCAAAAAGGCCTGACTGTTCTGGTAAAGCGTATCCGCCGCCAAAGCCTTGAAAGTTTCCGTCATGCGCAAGCGCGTACGCATCACAAAAAACGCGATGGCGCAGCCAAGACCAAGGCCGCAAAGAAAAAACAAAAAAGAAATAAGATGTTCCATCCATCACCCGCCTAAGCAATAATGTCGGGCAAAAGCTCGCTCTCAAGGCGCGTAATATCATCCTTCAAAACAAGCTTGCGTTTTTTAAGCCGCGCCAGCTGCACCATATCCGGCACCGCGCGCTGAGCCAAAGCCAGAATCGCGTCGTCCAAATCGCGGTGCTCCGACTTGAGAAGCTCAAGACGTTCGCGTAATTTTTCCTGATCGTTCATGCCCTGTCTTTAGCACAGAATTGTACAAAAGTTAAGCCTTTAAGGTGTTGTTTGCCCATCAGAAGGGTCTTTATCCCTAGGGTCGCGGCGGCAGCCCATAAGCCACAGATCATAAACGGGATCTTCCATAGCCGACAAAGCCGGACTGGAGGCAAACATCCAGCCCGTGAAAATGGTTCGTACCTCGCCCTCCGTCTGGGCGGTGACGTCCATAAAGGCCGCCGACTCCGGCTGCTCCTCGGGCGTCGTGACGCGGCAGCTATGGACAGTGATGAAAATAGTGCCGAAGCGATAAGGAACCCCGATAGGAACCTCAATCTCCTCCACACGCGCGGTGATTTTGTCCAAAGCGCGCAAAATGGCAATAGGCCGATCCACACTGGGAACAGCTGCAAAGACATCTCCGACAAGCGCGAAAAGAAGGAAAAGAGAAAAGAGAAACTTCACGATACTCACTTATTCCTTTTTGCTGTCGGAGCCATAAATAAACTTGCCGATCATATCATCAAGCCGCATAGGCGCCTGCGTGCGCGTCAGGCGCGCCGTGCCGTCCTTGGGCAGCATCATATCGTCAATGCCGATTTCGATCGAGAGATACTTGCCCCCCATAAGCCCTTCACTTGCGATCATGGCCACGGAATCTATAGGTATGCTGACCGAAGGCAGAACCGTCATCGTCACCGCCACAAGATACTGCGTTGCACCCGGCTCGGTAATCAAACGGATATTTGAAATCGAGCCGACCTTGACGCCGTTTACTTTAAGATCGCCGCCTTCCTTGATCCCATCAATCATGGGAAAATTGGCCACAATCTGATAGCCTTGAACCTTGCGCAAATCAGCGCTGTTAAAGGCAAAAACCAAAAACAAACCGGCGACAGCCAGAACAACAGCCCCTAAAACGGTTTCAATCGCATTGCGTCCCATTGTGGTCTCCCTCAAAAATCCCCTGCCAGCTTTGACGCGCCTCGTCCTGCGTGGGCCGCGCTTGCCACACACGGCTTGCGGGCGCGGCATAAGCATAAGGCGTGCCTGTCAGATTCGGCTCCGGCGCTTTCTGCCAAGGGTAACGGACTTCCTCATCCTCAGGCAAGGGCTGATCGCACTGGTGGTGAAGCCAGCCAAACCACAAAGGCGAGACAAGCGAGGCCTCAGCCTCACCGCGATAAAGCACCCAGCGCCTTTCCGGCTGCCCCAAAGACCTGTAATAGCGGTTGCCCATCGCATCTTCCCCCACAAAGACGCCGAAGAGCGCAATATGGAGCCTTGTCCCAATTTGGGAAATCCGCCGCACAAAAGAAAGAGATTCAAACATGAAAAAGATGCTAGCGCGGTCCAAAGCTCCAAGACAAGCCCTCAAAAAACATAACGCCCCTGCAAAGACATGAAAAAAACTGTGTACAAAAAAAGAGACACGCCGCCCGCGACCGGCGATTTTCTTTTCCTTTCCACCGGTTAACATTATCCCCTGTGAGTATCTTTTTCTTTGCACCTCCAAGATTTTGTGAGAAAAAACTCCAGCACCCCATCATATAGATCATCCAAGGTTCCTGATGCTTCTTGAGAGACACTTCACAGCCGCCCCCCTGTCGCATACATTGAAAACCGGCCTTGTACGCGCCGGAAGCCCTGAAGAGCCTATGATTCCAACCCTTTTGGTGCCGGACAGCTGGAGTCTCGAAGCCGCGCAAGCCTTTTCCCAAGCGCTTTTCCTCAAAGCCCCGTCCGCGCGCGTTTCTATCGAGGAAAATACCCTCCCCTCATGGCTATGGCAGCGGAAGGCGCAAAAAGATGCGGCCCCTCAGCCGGAATCCTCCGTCATGGATGTTTTCGAACGCATCGCCGGCGCCGCAACCTGCCGAGGCTGGAAAATGGGCCTGTGGCAGGATGAGGAAGCGGCGCGCACTTTCTACGATGAATTGAGCGCGACGCTTTTGTCGCGGCGGCTTGTGATGATACCGGCCTCCATGGCCGCGCTCGGTCTGGAATGGGCTTACGGAATCGAAAAGAAAAGCGCAAACAAAACAGCCACGCTGGCAAACACGCAGCAGCTTTCCTCATCGCTTATTTTACAAAACGACACAATGGACTCCATTTTGCGCCGCGCGCATCCCACGGCGCAAAACAAATGGGAAACCTATTTGCAGGGAAGCCTCGACAAAAAGCAAACGCATATCACTTTTATCGACAGCATGGCGGAATGGAATGGCTTCGCCGAAACACAAAACCAGCCCAGCGCCGCTTTAAACCTTATGGCGTTTTTGGATGAAGAAGGAAGTTTCGACGCCGCAGGTGTAGCGCAGGCCACAAAGCTCGCCGTCCTTTTGCTTGAGATTTTTTACGAAGATCTGACCGTAGAAAGCGCCACGCGCCCCATGGCCATCTGTTTTGCCAACCTCGCGGCTTTGCTGATGAGCATGGCTCTGGCCTATGACACTTCTCAGGCGCGGATTACGGCGGCCTGCATCAGCGCCATTATAACGGGCACGGCTCTTGCGACCTCGGCGAAACTTGCAGGGCTTTTGGGAAGCTGCAAAGCTTTTGCGCGCGCGCATGAAAGCATGATCCGCACGCTGCGCAACCGCCTGCGCGCCGCTTTCGGCGAGCGCAACGACTACGATCATATATCAATCCTGCCGCAAACGCTTGATATTGACTCGGGCGCGGATCTTGCGCTGATCGCGCGCGCGCGTTACGCCAGTGAAGAAGCCCTGCGCCTTGTGCAAAAACACGGCCTGCGCCATATGCAGCTAACAACGCTGAGTGCGATAAGGCCGCCGGCGGCCCTTCTCGACAGCACCTCTTACGGCATCGAGGCTGAATCCGTACTCGCCTGCAGCTACAACGCCGGAAATGAGCGCTTTATACGCTGCGTGCGCAAACCCGTTCTGTATGCGCTCGAAAAACGCGGCTACAACGCTGCGGATATACGCGCGATTGTCGATCACATTGTAGGATATAAAACGCTGCGCGCCGCGCCGGCTATCAACCACACGATCCTGCAGGACAAAGGCTTTGATGAAAAAACGTTAAAACATATTGAAGCCACGCTTCCTTTCGTTGACCATATACGTCTGGCCTTCACGCCTTGGGCTTTGGGCGAGGATTTCTGTATGCAGAAACTCGGGCTAAGCGCGCGCGCCGTGAAAGACCCGCATCTTGATATATTAAGGCATCTCGGCTTCACAACCAAAGATATCGAAACAGCCAACCATTTCTGCTGCGGCCATAGGCATGTCGGCACAGTGCTTGAACTGGCCACCAAAGACCGCGCGCTTTTTGTCACGCAAGAACAAACCACGCCCGAGGCGCTTTTGCGCATGGCCTCATCTGTTCAAACTTTCATGATGGGCGATGTGGGAGTCAAACTCACCGTCCCGGGCACCTTGACTGCCTCTTTGCGTGGCAAGCTTATTATAGAGGCTTGGCAGCAAGGCCTGCACAGCCTGATGCTCTACACGCCACAGTCTCTTGCGCGTCCGCAGCAGTCTGTGGCCTTTCAGGAGTCCGCACCTCTCATCAAAAGAAAAACCCCGCGCCTTAAAGCCGGACTTGTCCCTGATTCCAAACAACCCAAAATCAAAATCCGCGCACAAGTTCCGCCCACCGATGAGAGAGCTGAACCCACCGGAGCATCGCGCCGCAAATAAATCTAAAAATTGTCACCCCCCCCCACTTGTCATTGCGAGGAAGGCCGTCAGGCCTGACGCGGCAATCTCTGCAATATTTCTATATTCCGCCCTCAGCAAGCTTATTGCCGCGCGCCGCCACAACATCCATGGCCATGCTCGCCCCAAAAGGAAGCGCCGACACGCCTAAAGTTGTCCGCGCCGGAAAAGGATGAACAAAATAACGCTCATAAAACTTGTTGAGAGCCGGAAGCTCCGCCATATCCGTCAAAAAAAGTTGAACCTTAACCACATCCTGCAAAGCAAGCCCCGCCACATCCAACACAGAAATAACTTTTTGCATAAGCCTCTCAAACCGCGCCTCAAGCGTATCCCCAATCAACGCCCCATCCTCACCCACCGGACACTGACAAGACACAAAAACAAACCCCCGCGCCTCCTGCGCCCCAGAATAAGCCCGTCGAGTAACCTCAGAAGATAAAAAAGCCTGACTCATGGATGAAAGCTTTCGCACATTACGCTCCCAAAGACAAAAGATTTCTTTTTTTGTTTGAATTTTTCCTCTTATCTCATACGATCTTGTAAAACTTAGCATAAAGCCATAAAAAAGATATACCATGATAAATACACAAAACATTAAAATTACCCCACAAACGCTTTCTATGTGAGCGGCATGTCACAAAACCCAGCAGAAACCTTTGGCATACTAAAAACTATCTGGAGGAAGAACGAGGCCGGTGTTTGGACTATTCATGATCTACAAGAAATCAAATTGAAGCCACGGAAAGGATTCACCAAAGATTATTTCAAGATTGATAACGAAGTTATCCTCATGACCCAACGTCCGGGCCCCATCATAAATAATTTTTTCACTACATTTGGCACCACTGAATTCTTGGTGAGGCAAAGTATCGTGCCTATTGTGGCTTGGAATGATGGAGACAAAGAAATACGATTCATTGGCACGGGATTTTTCATTAGCGCATCCGGTTTATTGATAACCGCAGCTCACGTCATTCGTGACCCCATTGATGAAAATTATACCAGCATTATTAAAATAGACAAAAATGCACAAAAGTTCGATAAATTGCGTTTCGGTGTTATTCTACCCAACAACCTCGCTGCGAAAAACGCACCTTTCGAACTGCATCCTGAAACGCGGGAAGCAGAATCGTTTATGTGTCCTTTTGAATGGACATACCATTGGGGAAAAGAAGTTGAAAGTCCTCTCTTGTATAAAAAGTCCGAGTTTAGGTTCGACCTAGATATTGCGATTTGCAAAGTTAGAGAGCACCCTTTGATTGGCCCTTACCAACCGTTGAATATAGGTTTGCATAATCTTAAACTTGGCGCCCTTGCTGTAGCTATCGGCTATCCAGAAATGCAGAATTTTAAATTTGGCACAAATGGTTATCAACAACCAGAATTGGTCGTTTCCATCGGCTCCGTGACAACTATTCATCCAGATAACGTAACTGAGAAGAAAAACGCAACACCCGGCCCCAATTTCGAATTTAATGCAAAAATTCTAGGCAAAATGAGTGGCAGCCCTATTTTGGTTGGCGGGGGCCTCTTAACGAAAGGGGTCGTCAGCCGTAGCTGGCAAGATGAAAATTACGCTAGTGGGTGCTTGATTGCACCTATGATGGATCTACCCTTAATTGACGATAAAAGCCTACTTGATCTGATAAGAGATGGAAAAGATGGAATTACTCAGGTTCAAAATCCATCCCGACACTGAGTTCTGTAGATACCCGCCACCGCCAGACAAAGACGAAGGGTGGTGCCTGGGGACGGAATTGAACCGCCGACACGAGGATTTTCAGTCCTCTGCTCTACCAACTGAGCTACCCAGGCTTATAACGGGCTTTGTATAGCCGTAAGTTCCTTTTGTGACAATAGGAAAAGTCACAGTATGGGGAAAAACTGTATCTGGCGGGAAATCCTTGATTGCATTTTTTTTGTAAGACTTTATAAGAATCTTATGATTGAAGATCCTAATGAATCTCCGCCTCCCGCTAGGACGGAGCCTTTTATGGAATCGCCGGAAAACCGGACATCCAATCATGCCCGGACGCCCCTTGGGGCCATAAAAGGCGGCATCATCGTCAAAGCGCCGAAAGCCGAATCCCTGTGGGCCGAAATCGTCGTCGCCATCAACTACCTCACCCGCCTTAACCTTAAACTTTCTGAGGAACCTACACCCTCCGTCATTCGCCGCGCCGTAAGCTGGTTTCCGCTGGTGGGCGCCGGCATCGGCCTTTTTGCCGCCTGCATAGACTGGATTTTCACGCAGGCCGGCCTTCCGGGCATTATCACCGCCTCTTTCGCGGTCATCGGCAGCCTGTGGCTTACCCGCGCTTTGCATGAGGAAGAATTCGCCAGCATGGCCAACCGCTACAGCCGCACGCTTGAAAAATCCCAAGGCGTGGGGTGGCTGCGGGAGGAACGCTCGGTTCAATACGGCACTCTGGCCGTCATTATCATCATCATTATGAAAATCGGCGCCATCGCCAGCCTGAGCGATAGCCTTATCGTCCTTTGCGCGCTTGTCACCGCAGGCAGCTGGTCGCGCGCGATGATGAGCGTCGTGAGCTCTTGGCTGCGTCCTATTGCGGAAGATCCTGTTGCGCGGTATTTCCAGCGAACCTCGCCCATACGCACGATCATAGCGCTTATGATCGGCATTATCATTGCCAATCTGGCCTTTAGCACGGACGCGCTTTATATCCTTTCCATCAGCGGCGGAATCGGGCTTGTTGTCGCTTTGCTCGGCGCCAACCACCTACGCGGGTATAACGGCTCCCTCCTCGGCACCACGCAGGAGCTTGTCGAACTTTCGGTTCTTGGCGTTATTCTGGCTATACAGTAAAAATTGGGTGATATAAAATCTCTGTGATTCGACAAGCAAGGAGTGATGACTGATGCCTACTCTTCGGAAAATGACCGCGCTTTTGGTTTTGGCTCTCTTGATGGCCTGCAGCACGCCCAGCGCCTACACAACGGAAACGGAGCAGCTGGTTGACCGCGCCCGTATCACCTTTCAAAGCATGCTGAAGGATAATCAATATCCCGGGCTTGTCGATCTGTCTTCACGCGCCAAAGCCATCATTATTGTGCCCTCGCAGTTGCGCGCGGCTTTCTTTGTAGGCGGCAGCGGCGGCAATGCCGTGATGCTTGTGCGCGACCAGCAAAACCAGTGGAGTCCACCGGCTTTTTACACCCTCGGCGGGCTTAGCTTCGGCCTTCAAATCGGCGGCAGCGCTTCGGAGATCGTGATTGCCGTCATGACCCAAAAAGGGCTTGAGGCCATCATGGACCGCCGCGTCACGCTTGGCGGCGATGCCGGCATTGCGATCGGGGAAATCGGCAAAGGCCTCAATGCCTCGACAGCCATAGGGTTGAACGCCGACATGTACGCTTTCGCGCGGTCTGAAGGGCTGTTTGCGGGCATTTCTCTGGAAGGCTCGGTGATCGCGCCGCGCCACAGCTGGAACCAGCAATTTTACGGCGCCAGTGTCGAGCCGCGCGATATCCTGATTAACCGCACAGTCCGCACCAATAACCTTGCGGCCATTGCGCTTATCAAGGCCATGCCCTGATCCTCAAGTAGTTGAAATGTTTGAATATCTATAAAGACAGAAAAATTATTCCGTCTTGTTAACGTTATTTTAGCACTCTCCATGCTATTTCTGATCTGTCCATAGTCTATAACATTAGGATCAACCATGACTTTACATGCAACCAAAAGTTTAGGATTTCGTCCCCTTCATCTGCTTTTGAAAAGGCAGAACCGGACAAACCTCAAAGTCGGGCGTTTAAGCAACCGCCTTGGCTTTGCCGGCCTTAAACTCTTCCCGTCCCTGCGTTTGCGGAACAAGATTGCGCAATGGATGCTCAAGCTTGTGGCGCTTCAGGAAAAAGAGCAAAGCCTCATCAACGAAATCGAAGCGGTTGAAAATCTGCACCGGAACTTGCGCCTCCAAAAATCCTTGCGCCGCGCCTGCGCCATGAAAAAAGACGAAGAGGAAGAACCCGCACTTTATCAGCCCACGCCGCGTAGAAGGTCTTCATTTGGGCTTGCTTTGCTGATACTGGCGCTTGCTTTTTCGCCCACGCGAAAACGCAAACCGGAACCGGTCTAAAAAAAGCCTGTCATTGCGAGGAAGGCCTTCAGGCCTGACGCGGCAATCCCTGCAACACCGCCCCGTCAATCCATCCGCCGCCGAGCACGCGCGAGCCGTCATAAAGAACACCGGCTTGTCCCGCTGCTACGCCATAGACAGGCTCCTGCAAAAGAATGTGGCCTCGTCCTTCCTGCATTTCCGCAAAAAAGAAGGCATCCGCAGGCTCCTGCGTCGAACGCAGCCGCGCCTGCAACACAAGCGGATGATCGGCCTGCGGCGGCAAACTATCCCCAAGCCAGTTAACGTCGCGCAAAAAAACTTCTTTCTGCGCAAGCGCCTGATGAGGGCCGACAATGACGCGCGCGGCTGCGGGGTCCAAAGCGACGACAAACAAAGGCTCATTCCGATCACCATCGCGCTGGCCGAGATTAAGCCCTCTGCGCTGGCCAATTGTAAAATGAGAAATCCCCTGATGCTGGCCGAGAACCTTGCCCGCAAGATCCACAATCTCGCCCGATTGTTCTACCTGTAAAGGATCCAAAGACCGCACAACTTGCACATAATCCTGCTCTTTGACAAAGCATATATCCTGACTTTCCGCTCTCTCGGCAACAGGCAGAGCGTAACGCGCGGCCAGCGCCCGTGTTTCTTCCTTGGTTTTAGAACCCAAAGGAAAACGTGCAAAAGAAAGCTGATCGCGCGAAAGACCGAAAAGGAAATAGCTTTGATCCTTGCGCGGATCAATGCCTTTATGAAGCTCAACCCCGTAAACGCCTTCAAGGCTTCGCGCATAATGGCCGGTAGCCAGCGCATGCGCGCCAAGCTCCTGCGCCTGTTCCATCAAAAGGCCGAACTTGATAAAACGATTGCACAAAGCGCAAGGCACAGGCGTCTCGCCACGGCGATAGCTTTGGGCAAACGGCTCCATCACAAGAGTCCTGAACGGCTGGCGCGCGTCAATAATGCGATGGTCGATTTTCAGAAATTGCGCAACCCGCGCGGCGCTTTCAAGATCGTCCCCGTCACAAAGATGAAGCGTCAGGGCAAAAACATCAAACCCCTGTTTCAAAAGCATGACGGCGACAACAGCGCTGTCCACGCCTCCCGACAAAGCAACTGCCACGCGGCGGGGCGGAGCAGAGTTTTGTTCAGGAAGACCGTCAGACATTAAAATCAGGCCAAAAAGCTGCGCAGCATCCACGCCATTTTGTCGCATTCCTGTATGCGCTGAACCATCAAGTCATTGGAAGCGGGATCATTAAGCCTGCCTGTAACTTCCTCCGCCATCATAAGCCGCGCATGCAGATTTTCATGCGCTGCAAGAAGGTCGCGCACCATGCCCTTGGCATCAGGCGGCGTTTCAGGCGATTCCTTGATGGATGTTTTGGCAAGAAAGCTTTTCATGCTGCCAAGAGCAAGCTCATCCAAAGCGCGGACACGTTCGGCAATCTCATCCACAGCCTCAAAAAGAGCTTCATATTGGCTTTCCAAAAGCTTGTGAAGATCGCGGAAATGAGGCCCCACAACATTCCAGTGATAGCCATGCGTTTTCACAAGGATCACATAAGTGTCGCTGAGAACTTGATTGAGAATCCGCGCAACTTCACGCTTGTTGGCGTTTGCAGAAGACTTAGCGGATGATGATTTTGCCATAGCTTGGAATCCTTTTTTTGATGGTTATTTTCAAGACGTTGGGTCTTTTACTTTCTCTAGCACAGGCACCAGCCTGTGTAAACGGCTGATTGCGCCCCGCATACAGCTGCGCGTCTTTAAGAATCCTGCTTTTTCGCCCGCAACTGATCCCAATAGGCCAGACGCTTTTTAACCTCGCGCTCAAAACCGCGTTCAACAGGTTTGTAATATTGCTCGCGCTTCATGTTGTCGGGGAAGTAATTTTGTCCTGAAAAACCTTCCTCCGTATCATGATCGTACATATAGCCCTTGCCGCAACCTTCATCTTTCATCAAGCGCGTAGGCGCGTTTAAAATATGTTTGGGCGGCATCAAAGAACCATACCGCGCAGCAGACGCCACCGCGCCGCCATAAGCCATATAGGTTGCGTTGGATTTCGGCGCGGTGGCAAGAAAGATCACCGCCTCGGCCAAAGCAAGCTCCCCTTCGGGAGAGCCGAGACGCTCATAAGTTTCCCACGCACTCAAAGTCAAAGGCAAAGCCTGAGGATCTGCAAGCCCGACATCTTCCACGGCAAAACGCACAAGCCGCCGCGCGATATAGCGCGGATCTTCCCCGCCGCCCAACATGCGCGCAAACCAATAAAGCGCCGCATCGCAATCCGAGCCGCGCAAAGATTTATGCAAGGCGCTGATAAGATTATAATGCCCTTCTTGAGCTTTGTCGTAAAGAGGCCGCCTTTTTTGAAGAAACTTCGCCAAAGCCTCTTCATCCAAAGGCTTTGACAGATTCACGGAAAAAAGCGCCTCAGCCATGCCAAGAAGATAGCGCCCATCCCCATCCGCCATCGCAAACAATGCCGCGCGCGCTTCATCCGTCAGTAAAAGTTTTTTGCCCTCGGTTTCTTCCGCGCGGGAAAGCAGCAAGGATAAAGCGTCTTCATCCAGCCGCTTTAAAACCAAAACCTGACAGCGCGAAAGTAACGCGCCGTTCAGTTCAAACGAAGGATTTTCCGTCGTCGCGCCGACAAGCGTCACAAGCCCTTCCTCGACAAAAGGCAAAAGCACATCCTGTTGCGCGCGGTTAAAGCGGTGGATCTCATCCACAAACAAAAGAGTCCCCTCACCCTGCGCGCGCCGGTTTTGCGCAAGATCAAAAATCTTGCGCAAATCGGAAACCCCTGCCGCGACGGCCGAGACAGATTCAAAACTCAAACCGAACGCCTGCGACAAAAGCCTTGCGATGGTTGTCTTGCCGCACCCGGGCGGCCCCCAGAAAATGATCGAAGCCAGACGCCCAGCCGCCAGCATATGCCCAAGCGGCGCGTCTGCGGCCAGAAGATGATCCTGCCCCACAACATCCTGCAACCGCACAGGCCTCAGACGGTCAGCCAAAGGACGCTTATGCAGACCGGAAAAAAGGGTCTCGTTTTCTTTCATGACGCTTTACGTTTTACAACTGAAACCCTAGAATAACAAGATGACAAACACAGACCCCTACACGGCCAAAAACCTTTTCCTCGGCATCGGCAACGCCCAGCGCGGCGATGACGCCGTCGGCCCCATGCTGGCCGAAAAGCTGCAAGACCTTGACACAGACTTCGCCATCCTGCCCCACAGCGGCGAAGGCGCCTCGCTGATCCACCTTTGGACGGGCAAGGAAAAAGTGGTTGTCGTGGACGCCATGAAAACAAGCAAACGCACCGGAACCATCCACCGCTTTGAAGCACATCATGAAAAACTGCATTACGGAGTCTTCCGCTATTCAAGCCACCTTTTCGGTCTGGCCGAAGCGGTCGAAACCTCCCGCGCGCTCGGGCTTTTACCCAAAACGCTTATCATCTACGGCATAGAAGGCAAAGACTTCACCATGGGCGCCCCGCTCACGCCAGCAGTCGCCAAAGCCCTGACGCGCGTGGAAAAGAAAGTCCGCGAAGATTTGAAAGTGCCATAGCCATGCATGAAGTTTCCCTATGCGAAAGCATCCTCCGGATCATCGAAAAACAAGCTGAAAAAGAAAACTTCGAAAAAGTCCTGAGCCTAACTCTGTCCGTAGGCCACCAAAGCGGCGCCAGCGCCGAATCCCTATTATTCGCCTTCCCCCTAGTCGCCAAAAACACCCTCGCCGAAAACGCCAAACTCATCATAAAAGAAACCCCGGGTAGGGACTTAAAGGTTAGCAGTATGGAAGTGGTGTAGGATGGGGAAGCTTAAAGACAATAGGGCAGACTCGGCATTTTCCTTGCCAATTTATCATTTGCAGCCAATATAACGCCGGTCGCAGAAGTAGTATGGATGCTAGGCTTTATCGGGCGAAGCCCCGCAGCATATAATGTTGGAAAAAGCTTTTCCGGACACATCTTCTGAGAGTAACCCACAGCAATCGTCAATGGCCAGTCAAAGTGATATGTCTTTCCTCCCGGATATGGCGTAATTTGATTGGTGCCAGTCAATGTTTGAGTAAAATAAACCCTGTCATCTATGTACACAGGCTTGTAAATCCAATGGCGATGATCAAATTTCGGATCAACCATGGCGCGTGTTTGAAGATTAAAAGCATCGATAAGATCAACAAACGGTTTTGCACGATATTGTTCCGTAGCAGCTTCATCTTTCAAGGTGTCTGTGGTCGCAAACAGAACGGCATCATGCCCTCGCGCAGATAAATTGAAGTTCTTGGCAAGTTTATAAAGAGCGGAATCTTTAATGTTTTCCTTAGTGCATTCAAATTGAGCTATTGTATCGCCAAGAAACGAAAAAACAAGAAAGTCGTTTTTCTCAATAAATTTCTTTATCTTCAATTTTTCCTCAAAAAAGTCTTGTGTAACGCCATGACATGTTACACCTGAATTATTTTTTTTCATAAACAATGGGTACATGTCAGCATAGAAAGGGTTTGAATCTATCCCGATAGAAACTTCAGCACCCAATCCTCTAACAATAGTGCAGTCCTTACTTTCAACTGAATAAGAAGGGCCACATCCTATACTAACAAATACAATACGGCGGCCGTTAGCCAAATCTCGCACCTGATCCACAAGACCCTGATTTTGATTAAAGAGTTCTGATTCACGCCGTGTAATGAGATAAGCAGAGTCAAGAAAAAGTCTTTCAATGCAGTTACTGCAACTCACTACGCGCTTAGCGTCTTTATAGATTTTATCAAAATCCTTAGAAGAAAAAATCCCCTTATAACGGTTCATATCTGTGTTGTTTAAAAGAAGATAATTACTATAAAAATGATCGACCATACTATCCACAATAATTGGTATTTCAGGATCGAGTTTGTTTTTTTGGGCCTCTTCCAAAATACGGCCGGTATTGTCCCATTTACGCCGCATTATCTCTTGTTCAGCTACATGCGCCTTATCAGCGACCACTTCTGCGGAAGAAGCAATGCCCTCATCAGCCATCTGATGAGGGCCTGAATTTGGTTTTCTTGCCGACAATATTGGACTTAAAGCACCGCTCATTATTTTTTCCTAGCATAAGAAGTTTTTTTCCACAAAACATTGAATTGCGCTCTGAATGCGTCTGCCACAAGCTCCGACGAAATAACAATTACACGAGGATCTTTTCCTTCCCGAAAGGTCAGAATTGCAAATTTGTTACCATAAACATAGAAAGGGACGGCACCTGTTCCGCCGTGACCAATCCAACGATATTCAATGTAATCACTACTCTCAGCTTTATAGTAATTTTCTTCACTCGTAAGAACAAGAATCTTAATATTTTTTAATTTATTCATACGCGCCACATGCACAGAGGCATAATCACCAAGGCTTTCAACAAACAATCTATCATCCACATTGCTGACGCAAATAGGCTTATCACCGCCTACGCGCGCATCGGGGTCCGAAGCGGCTTCATAGACTTCATCCATAAACTGGCGAAAGCCTGCTTTGGTTTGATAGATCACGACCGTTTCTGTGTTGCGACGAACGCCATCATGATCCGTGAACTCTATGTGGTTTTTGGAAAACGCCTTGACAATCGCCCCTATGGTCGTGTCCTGCGGCATGTAAGTGCCATGCTCAATATTCTTAATGGTCTCAGCCGACAAGCCGGACGCTTTGGCAAGCTCAGAGCGCGTCCAGTTCAACAGCCCACGGGCCGCACGGAGTTGTGCCGGTGTTATAATCATGGTTTGGCAACCTTTATTACATTGACGTTTGTTGATAACTTATTTTCAGCCCCTATTTCAAGCCGCGATTCACTTTCATGCATTCCCCTTTTATTTGCAAGGGACATTTCCTTCCTTATTAACCAAAAAAAAGAGGCCTTAGCAATTTAAAAACCTGTTGATTTGCTCCTAAAAAATAGGCGATAAACAGCGCCAGCCCTTCGCCTTATGTGAGAGGAACCGAATCATTAACTTTTTTAGGATTTTTCCAACCATGCCAAAAACAGCTTTAGCAACAAGAATTGCGTCTTTAAAAGACCAGTACAAGACCTATATGCAGGAACCTGTTCTGGCCAATAACACTTGTGCGCCTTTATGTTTTGAGGAGATGGTCTCGCTTACGGCCATGATTTCTTATGTCGCGCACCTCACGGGCCGGAGCGAATACCGGATCGAGCGCATTCTTTCCGACCGCTTTTCCGTTCCCAACCCCAAATGCCTTACGCAAAGCCAATACGACGACGCCATCCGGTTTATGGCAGATCAGGTTCCGCTTGAAGCGAAAAACGCTTAGCCCCTCCCCCCGAGGATGACAAAAGAGGAAAAGTTGCACATATATAAAGACGGTGCTAAATTGCGCCACGCTGGAACTGTGCGGCGATTCTTCAGCGCGTGCGGGATTTGAGCTTTTACCCTAACTGCCACTTTTGAATGAATGTTGTGACCCATGGCCTCTCCCGCTGAAACGCTCGCCGCGAGCCTTAATATGTCCACCTTTAGCAAGGCGACCGAGCTTAAAAAGCGCATCTGGTTTACGCTTCTTGCCCTGATTGTTTATCGCCTCGGCACTTATATCCCTGTCCCAGGGATTGATCCTGTGGCGCTCAGCCAGATTTTCTCACAGCATGCGGGCGGCATTCTCGGCATGTTCGATATGTTCGCCGGCGGCGCTTTGATGCGTATGACCGTCTTTGCCCTTGGTGTTATGCCTTATATTACGGCCTCGATTATCGTCCAGCTTCTTTCAGCCATCGTTCCGGCTTTTGAAGCCATGAAGAAAGAGGGCCAAGCCGGACAGCTGCGCATGAACCAATATTCGCGTTACCTTACGGTTATGTTCGCGGTCGTGCAGTCTTACGCTTTGGCCGTAGGGCTTGAAACCATGGGCGGCGTAGGCTCTGCCGTGATAGACCCCGGGTTCTTTTTCCGCATCAGCACCGTCATCACCCTGACGGGCGGTACCGTCTTTCTGATGTGGCTGGGTGAGCAAATCACGGCGCGCGGCATCGGCAACGGCGTTTCCATGATTATCTATGCCGGTATCGTGGCGAACCTTCCGCACGCCATGGCCACAACGCTGGAGCTTGGCCGCACCGCCGCGCTTTCCACCGTATTTATTCTTTTCCTGCTGGTTTTGATCGTGGCCGTCCTTGCCATTTGCGTGTTTTTCGAGCGCGCGCAACGGCGCATTTTGGTCAACTACCCCAAACGTCAGGTTGGCAACCGCGTCTATGGCGGCGAGTCCTCGCATATGCCTTTGCGCCTTAACACCTCGGGCGTTATTCCTCCGATTTTTGCAAGCTCGCTTTTGCTGTTCCCCTTGACGCTGGCCAGCTTTACGGATGTGCAGCAAAAAGGCGGCTGGCTTGCCGACCTTGTCGCCGCCATGAGCCACGGACAACCTCTGTTTATGATACTCTATGCGCTGCTGATTATCTTCTTTGCTTTCTTTTATACGGCTGTCGTCTTTAATCCTTCGGACACGGCGGAGAATCTGCGCAAATATGGCGGCTTCGTCCCTGGCATCCGCCCGGGGAAAAACACGGCTGACTATTTTGACTATGTGCTGACAAGACTCACAGTGCTTGGCGCGCTCTATCTGGTAGCGATCTGCCTTTTGCCCGAGATTTTGATGTCCGCAAAAAATCTTCCTTTCTATCTTGGTGGTACATCGCTTTTGATTGTGGTCAGCGTGACGATTGACACAATCTCGCGTATCCAGTCCCATTTGATTGCGCACCAGTATGAGGGCCTGATTAAAAAATCACGCGCCGGCGCCGCACCTGCAAGATTCAAAGGCAGAAAGAGGTAAGTTATGAATATCCTCCTTCTTGGCCCCCCGGGTGCCGGCAAAGGAACCCAGGCGCGCCTTCTTGAGGAAAGATACGGGATGGTTCAGATCTCGACCGGCGACATGCTGCGGGCCTCCATCAAGAATAATGAGCCTCTGGGGCGTGAAGCAAAATCCTACATGGACAAGGGTCTTTTGGTTCCCGATGATTTGATGATCCGCATGATCGCCATCCGCATTGGGGAGCCTGACTGCGCAAAGGGCTTTATCCTTGACGGCTTCCCGCGCACGGTGGCGCAGGCACAGGCGCTGGACAGGATGCTGTCGGCCAAAAAAACAAAGCTTAATTATGTGGTTGAGCTTGCCGTTGATGATGACAGGCTGGTTGAGCGTATTTCCGGCCGCTTCACCTGCGGCGACTGCGGCGAAGGCTACCACGATATGTTCAAGCCCACAAAAGCCCCGAGCGTCTGCGACATCTGCGGCGGCACGAATCTCACCCGCCGCGCGGATGATAATGCCGAAACGATCAAAACCCGACTCAGCGCCTATCACGAGCAAACAGCCCCCATCCTTCCTTATTACAAGGCCAAGGGTTCGTTAAAAATTATCGATGGTATGGCCCCCATGGATCACGTCCAGACGAAGCTTGTCCAACTCCTTGGTTTAAAATGATAATTCCTTCCCTTCCGCAGCCGGCGCCAGCTGATTTTTGATCGCTGCGTGTGCCGTATTTTAACCATACGGCAATATATTTGTGCGAAAAACCGAAGAGGTGCTGTCTTCTTCCAAAGACTGCACGGGGTCGATTCGGAATCAGGTCTGTCAACTGGGGAGAAAAAATGTGAGTCAACTATCGCAACTCAAGATTCTCATTGCGGATGACCATTTTCTGGTGCGTCAATTTGTGCGCAACACGCTTCAGGAAGCAAAAGTCACCAACATCCAAACAGCAGCCGACGGCAACGAAGCCATCGACATGGTGCAAAAAGCCAAAGAAGTCAACCAGCCTTACGACATCGTTTTTCTTGACTGGAACATGCCTACTGTTTCGGGACTTGAGGTGCTGAGCTATTTCCGCAATCTTCCTGAATATGAGGAAACAGCCTTCGTCATGCTTACGGCGGAATCAGAACAACAAAACATCATGAAAGCCATTAAAGCCGGCGCAACCTCATACATCATAAAGCCCGTATCCCCCGGCGATCTCAGCAAAAAACTCGTTGAGATTTACCAGTGGATTCAAAGGCGTCGGCAGAAAAGCGCGAGCCTGCGCTAAGCTCTTAAAAAGATGTGCGTGAGGAGATTGATGCAAAATCTGAAACTTGATGAACATTTGTCACATGAGATAGCTGCCGCCGTCAAAGCCGCGCTTTCAACGACATTTGGCGTGGAAGTTGTCCCGGGGCAACCTGAAATCGGTCGCGGCATGGTCTCGCTTGTGGGCGATGTTTCCGGCGTGATCGCGCTTGTGCAGGAAGGGCTTGAAGGTACGATGACCCTGTGCATGACTTTTGAAACGGTGCGCGATCTTCTGCCGCGCGTTGTGGGCAATGCTGTATCCGTCACGCGCGAAATGACGGTCGATGCGGTGGGCGAGATCACCAACATGATCTTCGGCCAGATCAAAACACAGCTGAACAAACGCGGCTACGGCCTAAAGCTCGGCATTCCGAGCGTTGTGACGGGCAAAGGCCATTTTGTCAGCCAGTTCCATCGCGGCCCTTACATGATCGTGCCCTTTTACCTTGACGGGCAGCTTTTCCAAGTTCATGTCGCCCTTTACGGTAACAGCAAAGATGACAGTCCTATAGCAAAGAGTTCCTGATAAATCTTCCCATCCCCGAGTAGGAAACGATGACAGAAGATATTAGCGCAGACGATTTTATACAAACCCCGCCAGCCGCCACGCGCGGCGCGCGCAATGATGCCGTTTTAACGGAAGCCGTCCGTCACGTTGATGTCATCCATACCTCGCTTGCCGGCATGGCGGCGATTGTCCTCATGCTACTGGCGGCGGTTTCCCTTCCTGTTTTCGACCGTCCGCCGGTGACGCAGCTCTGGGCGTTCTGGGTTATGACGATGGCCTCTTTTGCGGGGATCACAGGGCTCTATATCGTGAACCTCCGCGTGCATAAGCATATGACGGACCAGGCGCGGATGACGGAAGTGCTTGTCAACTCGCTCGGGCAGGGATTCCTTTTCTTCACAAAAAGCGGCGAGGTCGGGCCCATTTATTCGCAAGCCTGTCTGGATCTTCTTGAAACGACTCCTTCGGGCAAAAATATTCTGGATGTCCTGCGCACACCGGAAGAAGAAAAGGCCGGCTTTCAGGAATGGATCAATGTTCTTTTCGAACCCGATCAGGCGCTAAGCTTTGATGATGTCATCCGGTTTTTCCCTGACTATTTCCCGCATACACATGGTCGGCGCGTGGCTTTGGTCTATAACCCCATCTACGGCAAGAACGATGAGCTTGTTCAGGTCGTGATGATTGCCACAGACCAGACCGAAGAATACGCCGCGCGCGAAGCCGCTAAGCGTCAGCAAAACTTTGCTGAAATGATCTGCAGGATCTTTAAGGATCGCAATCAGTTCCAAACCACACTCATCCATGTCCGTGAGTTTCTTGAATCATCTGCAAAACAAGGGGTCGGCCTTAAAGACGCGGCGCGCCTGCAAAGACAGGTTCACACGCTCAAAGCCACCGTCAAGCAGTTCAACCTTATTGATTTCGGCGAAGTGATGCACGCGGCAGAGAATGATCTGCGCGACCCGACCGTCACAACGGATGAAGAGTTTCTGGGAAGACTTTCCACTGTCCGCCAGAACATCGGCGACGCACTGCGCCGCGTTAAAGATGAGGTAAGCAACCTTATCGGCACCGAATATGAATGGCGCGGCAATGTCCGCGAAATCGGCGAGGATGAGATTTATGCGTTTGCAAATCAAATGATCGAGATGAAAGCCGACCCGAAAGTTGTGAACAGCTATCTGTGGTCTATTGCCGCTGTGCCCATCCGCGATTGCTTCCATACGTTTGAGCGGGAAATGCGTGAGCTTGCCTCCATGCTGGAAAAGCAAATCAAGCCTATCCAGTACGAAGGCGAAAATCCTCATGTTCTCACGCGGCCTATGCAGGAGTTTATCTTTTCCCTCACCCATGTCTGCCGCAATATTGTTGACCACGGCATTGAATCGCCGGTCACAAGGCTTGCGCGCAGCAAAGACGCCGCCGGACAAGTCACCATCGCCACGCATATCCTCAAAGGCGCGGGCGATAAGGGCGACATGCTGCAGATTGTGATTACCGATGACGGCAACGGCATTGATCCCGCGCGGGTACGCGCCAAACTCTCAAGCACGGATCCGGATGGCCCCTGGCAGTTTGAAAATGATGAGGAAGTGATCCAGCACGTCTTTTCTTGGAACTTCTCAACATCGGATACGGTGACCGACATCTCTGGCCGTGGCATAGGGCTTGAAGCCGTGCAGATGGAAGTCAAGAAATTAAACGGCACCATGCGGGTTCATGCAGAGCTCTACAAAGGAACATCCTTCGATATCCGCATTCCCTACGGGGTTTATGAAAACTTCTTTATTCAGGATGTCCAAGCCTCCGCAGCATCATAAAAAGAAGATTTTATCGTGTTTTCAATGGGTTAAGTAGATTTTTGCCCCAAACGCGCTTTAGCCCTCCTGCCCCCTCCGATCCGGACAAAAAAGGGGTTGACAAAATTGTTTGAAATCATTCTTACAGCGCTTGACTCCCGTGGCGCTTGGCCTATACTGCGCCCCTTAGCCTCGTGTGGGAGGCTTTGAGCCATAGGAGAAGGTCTTACCCTGTAATCGCTAAACGACCATGGCCTCACGGTGTGAGGAAATGCCATGTCGTTCTTGTGTTTGCAAAAAAGACGGCATGGCACAAAAAATAATCCACACAAAAGAGCGGATGGTTTGAAAAACAAAACATCCTAAGGACTGGGAGCTTCTTCGTTCGCACATGCGAAAGTGAGGAAGCGTTTGAACCGGTCGTTTTAAAACAGGAGAAGCCGAAGTGGCCCGTATTGCAGGCGTTAATATCCCGGCAGGCAAGCCCCTGCACATTGCATTGCGTTACATCTATGGAATAGGCCCCGCACGTTCGCTTTTGATATGCGGGCGCACGGGTATCGATCCGGTCAAGCGCGTCAACCAACTCACAGAATCCGAAATCCTCCGTGTCCGCGAAGATATCGACAAGAACTATAAGGTCGAAGGCGATCTTCGCCGTGATGTTTCGATGAACATCAAGCGCCTGATGGATCTTGGTTGCTATCGCGGCCTGCGTCACCGCAAAGGTCTGCCGGTTCGCGGCCAGCGCACGCACACCAACGCGCGCACGCGCAAAGGGCCCGCCAAGGCGATCGCCGGCAAGAAGATTGCCACACGCCGCTAGGCATAAAGAGTGCTTGATAAGCGCTATCGGTTTGACATTGTTTTAAAGCAAAGAAAGTAGAGAAGTCCATGGCAAAGGAAAAAAAGGGAAAAGCAGCAGCAGCTTCCCGTCTTCGCCGCCGCGAAAGGAAAAATATCGTCAGCGGCGTTGCTCATGTTAACGCGACATTCAACAACACAATCGTCACGATCTCTGACTCGCAGGGCAATACGATTTCTTGGTCGTCTTCGGGATTGATGGGATTCAAAGGCTCGCGCAAATCAACGCCCTATGCGGCGCAGATGGCAGCCGAAGATGCCGGCAAGAAAGCGATGGAGCACGGCATGCGCACGGTCGAGGTTGAGGTCAAAGGCCCGGGCTCAGGCCGCGAGTCAGCCTTGCGCGCTCTGCAGTCTGTCGGTTTTACCGTTACAACAATTCGGGATGTCACGCCCATTCCACACAACGGCGTGCGTCCCCGTAAACGCCGCCGCGTCTAAGGGATGTATTGATACAGGTTTTATTTTTCTTTTTCTCGAACCACAATGAGGTTGATCCGTGTTGCAGAAAAATTGGAAAGCGCTCATTCAGGCAAATAAACAAGTCATGGCCTCTGATGATCCGGGTCATTTCGGCACGCTTGTTGTTGAGCCGTTGGAGCGTGGTTTTGGCACGACGCTGGGCAATGCCCTGCGCCGTATCTTGCTGTCTTCGCTGCAAGGGGCGGCTGTGACGTCCATTCAGATTGAAGGCGTGCTGCATGAGTTTTCGTCCGTCCCGGGCGTGCGCGAAGACGTCACCGACATCATCCTGAACATCAAAAGTCTGGCGCTGCGCATGCACACAGACCAGCCGCGCAAGATCCGCCTGCGCGTGCAAGGCCCGGGTGAAGTTCTGGCCAGCCAGATTGAAACGGGCTCTGATATTGAGATCATGAATCCCGATCTCGTGATCTGTAATCTGGATCGTCAGGCGCATCTGAATATGGAAATGATGGTTGAAACAGGCAAAGGCTATGTCTCGGCCGCCACGCTGCGCAAGGAAGACACGCCGATCGGTTTGATTCCTGTCGATGCTCTTTTCAGTCCGGTGCGCAAAGTCTCCTACAAGGTTGATAACAGCCGCGTGGGACAGGTGACGGACTATGACAAGCTCACGCTGGAAGTGGAAACAGACGGCTCGGTGACGCCCGAGGACGCCGTGGCCGTGGCCGCGCGTATCCTGCAAGATCAGCTGCAGCTGCTTATCAACTTCGAAGAACCCCGCGCCGCACAAGCGCAGGAGCAAACGGCAAGCGACCTGCCCTTCAACCGCCATCTTCTGCGTAAGGTGGATGAGCTGGAGCTTTCAGTCCGCTCAGCCAACTGCCTGAAGAACGACAACATCGTTTATATAGGCGATCTTGTTCAAAAGACCGAGAGCGAGATGCTGCGCACCCCGAACTTTGGCCGCAAGAGCTTGAACGAGATCAAAGAGGTTCTCCAGCAAATGGGCCTGAGTCTTGGCCTTCAAATCCCCAACTGGCCGCCTGAAAATATCGAAGATCTGGCCAGAAAGCTTGAAGAGCCGTTTTAATATAACACAGCGCGCTGATACTGAATGCAGGTCAGCGCCAAAGGACAATCAATCCTCTCCTGCACATCACAGGGGACAACGAAAAGGAAAGGAAACATCGTCATGCGTCATAAAGTAAGAGGCCGCAAACTCAACGTCACAACAAGCCACCGGCGGGCGATGTTTGCCAATATGGTCTGCGCACTGATTAAGCACGAGCAGATCAAAACCACACTCCCCAAAGCCAAAGACCTGCGCGCGGTGGCCGAGCGCATGATTACCCTCGGCAAAAAAGGCACGCTGGCGGATCGCCGCCGCGCCTTTGCCTTTCTGCGGGATGACGCTGTCGTGGCCAAGCTTTTCACAGTGATTGCCGAACGCTACAAGGCGCGCGCGGGCGGTTATACGCGCGTTTTAAAGGCCGGCTTCCGCTATGGTGACGCCGCACCCATGGCCTATATCGAGCTGATGGATCGCGATGTTGAGGCCAAAGGCAAAGACAGCGGCCCCATACAGAAGGATGAAGCGCTCGATGAAGCGCTTGCGCCGGAGGCGTCCGCCCCTTAAACTGACGCAGGAATCACTGCTTAGAGAGAGGGCCTTTATGACCGGAAAACATGCATGCCTAAAGGCCCTTTTCCTGTCCTTTTTGGCGCTTAGCGCCTGCACACCGGCGCAAAGATCCAACGAGACCTACCGCAACGGCCAAGGCGAGGTGACGATTCTGGAAACGGACAACGAATCCTGTACCCGCGCCTGCAACAATGACTTTGACCGCTGCGCCTCGACCAACGCTGCCACCCGCCAAACCTTTGAAGACAGGATCTTCAACAAAATGTTCGGCGCCAAAGGCGACTGCCGCGCAGATCTAAGACGATGCTTGGCCCGCTGCCAAAGGGTTCTAAGCATAAACGGCCCTGACGCCGAATAAGCCTCTGATTCTACTATGAAAGTAAAAAGCCTTGTGTTTCACAAGGTTTTTATATGCTATAAAAACTTGTTTTTCCCACTTTAATCACGAAAGGCTTTTGAAATGTTCGGCGTACAATCCTTGTCTAAAATTGCAGACTCTTTTGACCTTTGCCACGCGGCTACCAAAAAGATGGAAACACAAATGGCGCTCCGCTGTTTTAAGGCAAACGCCAAAGATCTATGCTGGGATCAGAAAGATCTTCTATTTCCAAACGCCTCTTTAACAAAAGCTTTCGTCAGCCTCTCCACTGAGCATCAAAACGCATTGGTTGATTTTTTCCAGTTGAAGCCTTTGTCCGTCACCCCCCAAAAATTAATCAAATGCGATGAATGTATTCAGAAAACGGAAAGTCACTTGAAAGGGAATAACATCTCGCCTATCGAGTTCTACCTCACGGCCACTTGGATGGGTGGCAAGGCAGAAACCATGAGAAAACAATTCCTGCTGGCCAAGGACTTGAAAAGAACGCATGCCAAAGAAATCAAGGCAAGAGGCAAGGAGATAGCATCCATTATGCTAAAGCCCCCCGTCACCCTTACTAACGGATAACCCAAAACACTTTCTAACCATGAAAGGCTTTTGAAATGTTAAAAACCTTTAATGACCTCCAAAACTCTTTTGACCTGTGCGAACAGGCCGCGCCCAAAGCGACAAAAGCGGCTCTCATTCGCTTCAAAGAAAACGCTGAAATGCTATGTTGGGGCGACGGTAAATATCTTGTATTCCCAACATCTCATCTAACAATGGCCTTTATACGCCTGCCGGATGAACAGCAAAACACATTGGTTGATTTTTTTAAATTGAAGCCCCTTCATGCCGCAACGCCTGAAGAAGTCAAAGCAAAAGGCAGAGAAATAGCGCGGCTGCTGTTAGATAGAAAGCATCAACCCGCTTAATAAAAGGATCACATGACAGAGATAAGAAAATCAAAATGACGGATAATTTTATAGATCTTGAAAAGGTTGCGGAAAGCTGGAAAACACGGGCTGGCGTGACGCCGGAAAAGACCGTGAAACTTTTTAGCCGCCTTGCCGAAACTTTAACATCCCCCCTTGAATCCTCAGCCTTCGTAAAAACCATCACGGACGCCTACATGGATCTTAGGGTTGAAAAACAACGCGAACTTTCAACATCTTTCGGCTTGGAATGGGCTTCTCCCATAGAAACACAAAAAGAATGGGATGGCCATAAGGCTAATATTTTGAGTAAATCCAAAAGGACAAAACTCTCAAGTTTAGTAGAAAACCGCTATACCCAAAAAGACCGCCCACAAAAGAAAATCGCCACCCTATTGTCCAATAACCACCAAGCCCAAACCCTTCTCGACCTCCACAACAACGCCACAAAGCGTCAGGCCGAAACCATAGCCGCGCTCCTCCTCTCCCCCGAAAGGATGGAAAAACAGCTACAGCTAAAGCGCTCTGACACACTTACGCCTACACCATCGTAAAGAAAATCAAAATGACAGATACACATATTATAAATCTCAAAAATGTTATGAGAAGTTGGAACCTGTGGATCAAAAAAGGCCCGAAAGAGACTGTGAAGGCTTTTTTGGATTGCGCCAAGGATTTATATCAAAAGAAAGCAACCGATAATCAGATTCAGGCTCCAGCATTTATAGAAGCTATTACGGACGCTTACAAAACCCTTGATGTTGAAAAGCAAATAGAGCTTTCAACCTCTCTTGGTTTCAAATGGATTTGGCCTATAAACACACAAAAAGACTTTGATAGGAATAAAGCTAATATTTGAGCGAACCCGCCGAAACTGAAATCTTGAACATAGCAAAGGCATGCTACAAAACCACGTCACCGATTCCTTCGCATACCCTTAATATATGGGCGTTTCATACCTCGGCCAAAGCGCGTCTTAAAAAGCAGAGCCAAACAGTAGCGTTCAACGCCATGTCAATAGCCGCTTTCCTCGAAAGCCCCAAAAAGATGAAAAAACGGCTACAAGCGCTTTCTACCTAATCCCGCACCATCGTAAGCCGCAGGAAATGCGCCGAGCAGGAGATGCACGGGTCATAATTGCGGATAGCCTGCTCGCACAGCAAGGTTAGGTCGCGGTCATTCTTATCAAGATTTCGCGCAATGACGCCTTCAAGATCACGCTCGATCTGCGGCTGGTTCTGCGCTGTGGGTGACGAAATCACCGCGTTCAAAACCCGTCCATCAGAGTCAAGCTTGTAGGAATGATAGCACACGCCCCGTGGCGCCTCACTCGCGCCATAGCCTGTGGCGGCCGCCGGCGAGCTGGGAACAAAGGGCGCTTTAGGTTTCTTGTACGCTTCAATAAGTCGGATGGCTTCCTCGCAGCAATAAACCGTCTCAACCATGCGCACAAGAATGCTTTTGAAGGGGTTGTAGCAGGTCTTGTCCAGCCCCATCGCCTTGGCCGCCTTTTTGGACAGGTCGGTAAGGAAATCATAATTATTGTTATACCGCGCCAAAGGCCCCGTTAAATAAGGCTGGTTGCCATCCACCGTGCGGCCCGTCAAGGCCGAGCTGTGCTGGATATGAACCTCTTTAAAGACCTTGTGATAGTCGGAAACCGGAAAGCTCTGCCCACGATTGGTCTTAATGCCGCCTTCCATAATGGCATAAACTTCCGGATGCGCCATGGAAACGCAGGTATAGTCATATTCGAAATCCGGAAAATGGAAGGTCGCAAAAAGCTTGCCGATGGCCAGCGAAGCCTCAATCCCCCATTTAAGTTCCGGTATCAGCGCCCTTAAATCATCAGCTTCCGGAAGCTTGTAAAAGCCGCCCACCCGTGTGTTCACAGGATGGATAGCGCGCCCGCCGCCGATCACTTCCAAAAGGTCGTTGCCAAGCTTTTTCATGCGTAGCGCATTGGCTACAACATCTTTATTCGTGGCCGCAAGCTGCAGGACATCATCAAGCCCGAGAAAATCCGGCGCATGAAGCATGGCGGCGTGCAGAACATGGCTTTCAATCCATTCCCCGCAATACATAAGACGGCGGAGATCGTGAATATCCTGCGGAATCTTGACGGAAAGAGCATCTTCCATCGCATGCTGCGAACCCATCAGATAGGCCATGGGGCAGATGCCGCAAATGCGCGCGGTGATGTCGGGCACTTCAAGATAGCTGCGCCCCTGCAAAAAGGCCTCGAAAAAACGGGGAGGCTCAACAATGCGGAACTTGCACTCTTTGACAATGCCGTCCTGAACGCGCACATACAAAGCGCCTTCACCTTCGACACGGGAAAGTTCATCCACCTCAATAACGCGGGTGAGGTTTTTCTTTGATGCCTTTGCGGCTTGAGGCTTAACCTTTGTTGCCATGAAGGAACTCCTTTGACATGATCAGTCGTATATTTCACTCGTTTCGCGGAAAGCAACAGCATTGGCGTTGTAGGAGCGGAAAAAGTCCCTGATCTCGCGCTTGCTCATACCAAGCCGTTCCAGCTGACGCGCCAAAGACGCGCCGTTGGCAGCTTCGGAAGGCCCAAAGCACCCGAAACATCCGCGATCCGTTGTAGGACAAATATTCCCGCATCCCGCATGCGTCACCGGCCCCAGACAGGGTATCCCCTTGACCACCATCAAACAGACCGTCCCGCGCCTTTTGCACTCAATACACTGCGAAACATGCGATATGTTGGGCGTGCGGCCATTGAGCGTTGCGTTGATAACCTCAAGAAGCTGCATCTTGTTGATCGGGCAGCCGCGAAGTTCATAATCCACCGGCACATGATCCTGAATGGGGGATGATGTTTTCAGCGTATGAATATAATCCGGCCTTGCATAAACCGCGCGGGTATAAGCATTAACATCAGCAAAGTTACGCAAAGCCTGAATACCGCCGGACGTGGCGCAGGCGCCGATGGTAATCAGCGCTTTAGATTGCTCGCGGATTTTGCGGATGCGCTTGGCGTCATGTTCGGTCGTAATCGAACCTTCCACCAGCGAAATATCATAAGGCCCTTCAATCTTCGCGCTTGTGGCTTCAAGGAAGTAGGCGATCTGGATCTCACCCACAACGTCCAAAAGCTCATCCTCACAGGACAAAAGGCTGAGCTGGCAGCCGTCACAAGAGGCAAACTTCCACACTGCCACTTTAGGCTTGGCGCGCCCGGGCTTGGCAGATGTTTTGGGCTTTGCTTTTTTGTTGAGCATGGCGTTCATGGTCTAAAGCTCCTCAATATTAAAGCTTTTTGCGATTTGATCGAAACGGTACACGGGGCCGTCCCGACAGATAAACTCCGGCCCCCACTGGCAGTGCCCGCAGAAGCCCACAGCGCATTTCATGCTGCGTTCCATGGAAACATAGATGTGATCGTTGGTCACGCCACGATCGTTAAGAGCCTTGATCGTGGTGCGCATCATGATCTCAGGCCCGCAAGTGTAGGCGACGGTGTTTTTGGGATCAAACCCGCCCGAAGCAATCAGCTTGGTCACAAACCCGACGCGCCCCTGCCAGTTGCCCGTGGCATGATCCACTGTGACTTGAACATCAAGATCAAAACGCGATTTCCACCGCGCAAGCTCCTTGGCGTAAAGCATATCCTCAGGCGTGCGCGCGCCGACAAGAATAACAATATTGCCGTAACGATGCCGATCCGCAAACGCCTGATAAATGGCAGGGCGCAAAGGCGCAAGGCCAATACCGCCCGCGACAAAAACCAGATCCTTGCCGTCCGCTACATCCAAAGGCCAGCGCGTGCCGAAAGGCCCGCGCAACCCGACAGTCATGCCGGGCTTAAACGCGCTCATCGCCTTGGTGACATTGCCGACAATGCGGGTCGTGTGCAAAATCTCGCCCGACTGAGCCGCATCACCGCTGACGCTGATAGGAACCTCACCCACGCCGAAGACGTAAAGCATATTGAACTGCCCGGGCGCAAAAAAGGCCGGACAGCCATCCAGAGGTTCAAGCCTCATGCTGAACGTATCGGCAAGCTCTTTCCAGATTTCGACAACCTTAAAGGGGCGTGGCACCATGGGGCCAGTCTCCGCCGTATAGCACCGACAGTTTCCCTTGCATGAAGACTGTTTGGTCATGTCTGACACTCCTCGCTTTTCTTAATCGCTGCGGCCTCTTGCGTGATATCAATGCCAACCGGACACCAAGTGATACAGCGCCCGCATCCCACACAGCCCGACAGGCCGAACTGATCCCACCAGCTTGAAAGCTTGTGCGTCATCCACTGGCGATAACGCGACTTGGTTTCCTTACGGATCGGGCCGCCATGGATGTAGCTGTAATCAATGGAAAAGCATGAATCCCACGTCCGCCAGCGCTCGGTGTGGTCGCCGGTAAGATCCGTGCGTTCCTCAACATTGCTGCAAAAACAGGTCGGACAGACCATGGTACAGTTAGCGCAGGACAAGCAGCGCGAGGCCACATCCTCCCACCGGCTATGCGTCAGGTTGTTTTTGAGGAGAGGATTGACATCCGCCACCATCGTGCGGCCCATCTGCCCCCTTGCCTTTTCAGCCTGAGTCTTGCGTGCGACAAGATCCTGATCCTTGGCCGCTTCGAACGGCAGCAGAGCAAGGATCAACCCGCCGCGCTCACTGCCCACCTCAATCAGGAAATGATGCTGCGAGCCTTCCATGATTTCCGTCAAGGCAAGATCAAACCCTTCGCCATGACGCACATGAGGATCGCCCCCCATGGAAACGCAAAAACAGGTTTTGCCCGCGCGGCGGCAGTTGACGGCAATAATCAAGGACTTCTTGCGCCGCTCAACATAATAAGGATCAGAGAAGATGCCCTTGTCATGCTGATCCTCCCGCGCGAAGCCGAAGACGCGGTCTTGCACGATAATCGCGCGAAGCTCACAGGAGCGCACGCCGATAAAGGCATAAGAAGGCGCTTCTTCTGCCGGTTTTTCCACTTCAAAATGGCCCTGTTCCTTGCTGGCGCCCCACAGCTTGTTCTGAGGCGGGAAGAAATAGCGCTTGGGACTTGTCGGGCCGACCAGATAATCGAAAAAGGCACCTTTGGTGCCCTGAACAAGGCGGTAAGTACCGCCATCCTGATCGTCCGCCCAGCCTATGGGGAAATCTTTGGTTGTATTGATTTCCTGATAAACAACAGCGTCATCCTTGACGGTCGGGCCGATGGTTGTGTAGCCGACTTGCTTGAGCAAGGCGACCAGAGCCTCCAGCCCATCAGGTCCCACGCGGACAACTGTCCCCTCTGGTAACGCTTGTTGAACGGATTTTTGTGATTGGGTCAAACCACACCTCCTGCAAAAAAAACTATCAGAGCCAGATAGCGCAAAAAGAACATAAAGCGCCGCGAAAAGGAAGATCTGCTCAGACAGATCGAATCAGACAGCCTTGGAACTTGAGATCATCCTAAACAAAAACCATGACGATTAAAAGACCGTTAAAGAACCCAACTTATTTTTTCGATTCTAACCCGAAAAGATCATAAAAAGATGCACGTTCCTGCCAGCGCTGATCAGCCTTGACATTTAAAAACAAATGTACGCGACAATCAAACTGCGTTTCCATCTCCTGCCGCGCGGCTTGGCCGATGGAACGGATCTTTGCGCCTTTTTTGCCAAGCACCATCGCACGATGAGAATCTTTAGCGACAACAATCTGTTGATGGATGTGCAGTGCACCATCCTTGCCTGCCGCCCAGCTTTCCGGCAACACAGCCGCGCCGTAGGGCAGCTCCTCATGCAGCTGCAAAAGAAGCTGCTCGCGCGTGATCTCGGCAGCGCAAAGCCTTTCGGGGAGATCCGTCAACTGGTCGGCGGGAAAAAGCCAAGGCCCCTTGGGCATGCATGCCAAAAGATGGGTTTTAAGCGCATCCATCCCGTCACCGCTTAAAGCCGAGATCATAAAAACATCATCAAACAACCCGCTTTCATGAAGTTTTGCACTTAAAGGCAAAAGCTTTTCAACCTTGATCCTGTCGCTTTTGTTAAGAACAAGCGTGGCCTTGAGCTTTCTGTGCGCAAGAACTTCAAGAATATTGCTTGCTTTTTCGTGCGCGTCCTTGGCCGCAGCATCCAAAATCACGACAATACTGTCCGCCTGATCCAAAGACTCCCACGCCGCGCGCACCATCGCTTTTTCAAAGCGCGTTTTGGGACGGAAAATCCCGGGCGTGTCCAGAATACCCATCTGAACATCCCCTTGTGTTAAAATCCCAAGCGTGCGCATGCGCGTGGTCTGCGCCTTGGGCGTCACAATGGAAAGCTTTTCGCCCAAAAGCCGGTTGAGCAAAGTCGATTTCCCCGCATTCGGCGCGCCTAAAAGAGCAACAAAACCGGCAGAACTATTCATAAGCGATCCAGAATCTCAAGCAGGCAGGCGGCAGCTTTTTTCTCGGCCTCGCGCTTGGATTTGGCGCTGCCTTCACAGGATTCAAATCCCTGAAGAGAAACGCGCACCGTAAAGGCAGGCGCATGCGAAGGCCCATCCTGACTGATGACTTCATAAACAGGCAAAGGAAGGCCTCTTTTCTGCGCAAACTCCTGAAGGCGCGTTTTGCTCTCGGACGGCGCGGTTTCAACATGCAGAAGATCAGCCCAGTGCTTTTTGATAAAGGCCTCAGCCACAGGCAGCCCGCCATCCAGATAAAGCGCGCCGAGCAGCGCTTCCATCGCATCCGGCAGCGCCGCAAGATTTTTATTTGATGAAGCCACCTTGTCAGCCCGCGAAAACAAAAGATGAGGCTGCAAGTCAATCCCCTGCCCCACATCGCGCAGCGCATCACTGTTGACAAGGGCCACATGACGCTTGGCAAGCTCGCCCTCCGCAGCATCCGGATAGCTTTCCAAAAGCCACTGCGCAATCACCAAAGCCAAAACGCGGTCGCCCAGAAACTCAAGCTGCTCATAAGAGTCCGACGCGCGAAAAGAGCGATGAGTCACCGCGCGGCGCAGCAACCGCAGATCACGAAAATGATAGTCCGTTTTCGCGCATAAATCTTCAAGACTTTGCGGCGTGTCGGCGTAAGAAGAAGAAAGATCGTTTTTGGTCATGCTGCCTTATTTATGTGATGGATTTAAACAGCCGTCCCCACCTTATGCCGAAAGGCCACTTCCACACCTGCCAGAAATGCACGTCTTTTTTAAAGGAAAGGAAGATGATCTCGGCACGGCCCACAAGATTGTCCGCCGGCACATAAGAAACATGAGGCGTGCGGCTGTCCTGCGAGTTGTCGCGGTTATCGCCCATGGCAAAATAATGCCCTGCGGGAACTTCAAAGACCGGCGTGTTGTCAAGATCGCGGTCATCGCCTTCCTCACGAATAATGTGGCTCCGCCCATTGGGAAGGGTTTCAATATAATCCACAGCATGAAGGTGAGGCGTCAAATAAGCCGCAGCCACATGCTCGTCAAGCGGCGTGCGGGGAACCAGAACATTATTAATGTACAAACGCCCCTGTCGCATTTGAATGCGATCGCCGGGAAGACCTATAATGCGCTTGATATAATCCGTGCGGTTGTCTGCGGGAAGCTTGAACACCGCCACATCGCCGCGCTCCGGCGAACGGCCAAAAAGACGCCCCTCCATGGGCAAAAGACCGTAAACAGTCGAAAGGCTGCTATAGCCGTAAGAAAACTTCGAAACAAAAAGATAATCGCCGATAAGCAGCACCGGCTCCATCGAGCTTGAAGGGATATTAAAAGGCTCAAACGCAAATGTCCGCACGCCTATGGCGATGATAGCCGCGATAATAAAAGTATGGATCAACTCATCAAGCCCATCACTGACCTTGTGAGTCATTGATCTGGTCGCCGGTTTTTCTTCAACGGCGTTTTCTTCTTCACGCATATCCTCGTTCATAAATATTCAATCCTCTCTCACAGCTTCAAGAATGACAAAAGCCTGCGCCATGGGGTAATCATCCGAGATCGACAAATGCACACGTCCCCGCCATCCCATCGGAACCATGGATTCAAACCGCGCTTTGGCGCCGCCGGTTAAAACCATTGTCGGCTGACCCGAAGGAAGATTAACAACCCCCATGTCGCGGAAATAAACCCCTTGCCTGATACCAGTGCCCAAAGCCTTAGCACAAGCTTCTTTGGCAGCGAAGCGTTTAGCATAAGTTAAAGCCGGTGCCACACGGCTTGCGGCTCGCGCCTGTTCCTGAGCCGTAAAAAGCCGCTGAACAAACCGCCCCCCAAAGCGCGCATAAGCCTTTTCAATACGGCGCATATCAAGAAGATCGCTTCCAATGCCAAGTATCATGGTGATTTTTCCCAAATGAGCTTTTTCATTACACACCTCGCGATTAAACCTCAAGATTTGATTTCTGGCCAGCAAGAACGCCTTCACTCCTCTCAATTTCTCTTTATTTTACTATGGCTAATACGCCGTTAATATGTTTTCGCCCTGATTCTACCTATAATAGGTAAGAATAGACCTTTTTTTGGTAGGTGCGAGGAAATCGTTAACGATTTGTAAACCATTGAAATCGAATTAGTTTCAGGATTTTGTGATATAATCATGACATGTGTTGCTTTAGTGATTTGACGCCCTTGAGGGTTCGCATGAAAGCATTTGAACAACGAAAAAGGAGAGTTTAAGATGTTTTTGAACACTGATCCGTTGGCGTACAACCCAACAATAAATGTCTGGAACCTTGAGTCACCCATGACCAGCAGTCAGCCCATAGAGATATGTTCTTTCGCGTCCGACAATTGCGATGACCAATATTGGCATGGCGGCATCTCTTCATTTAATGGGAAGCTTTTCTTTATTGATTACGACTACAATTCATCTGTAGAGCGTAAAGACGGCACATGGCAAAAAGCTTATACTGTGCGCGCGATTGTTAATATATCAGAGATGCCGTCTGTCTGGAAAGGATTAGATCATGTCAGGCTGGACTCCGATGGTATGGAAAATCGTGCGATCAAAGAAGTTCTTACGGATGGCGGTAAAAAGGAGCTTTGTTTTGCCACTGAAGAAGAGGCAAAGCCTTTTCTCAAAGATTTT
>WREW01000009.1 GCA_009779135.1 Alphaproteobacteria bacterium | reverse complement strand
CACGATGTGTCAGGATAGCACGATTTATATGGGTCTGTCGCCGGATGGAAATGTTAAGATGTATGCCACGGCCTGTGATATGGGTTTTACCTGGAACGGGTCAATTTGCGCCGGCGCGCGGCAGGAAACCTCATGGAATGATGGAGGCCCCTATGGCAATGACATCGTTACAGGCTTTACGCACGAGATTTCAGGATCAAGCAATACGGCGGGGCTTGTCGCGTTTGGTAATGGGCCATCGCCTGCGCCTTATCGCGCAGCGCTCTGGTGCCATAATCTGACCGTGCATGGGCATAGTGACTGGTATCTGCCCGCCAGACTTGAGTTAGCCGTGCTTTTCCAGACTAAAAATATCCCCGGCAGCGGATTATCCGGAGATACCTACTGGTCATCTACTGAGACCTCTGGGAACACTAGTTATGCGAGGTGTAAGCAGTTTTCTGACGGTTTCGAGAAAAGCTGCCTCAAATCTAACACCCAAGCTGTCCGCTGTGTCAGGAAGTGATTGTTTCAAGTAGCGCCCTCACCCGCGCGGCGACGAGTTCGGCGTCTTGTAAAGGATTATAAGACCAGTGTTCCAGTTTGCCTTGAAAGGGCCGCGTCAGGCCGTCATCGCGCAAGCTTTGGTGGAAGCGGCGGAACTTGGGGGAGCCGCCTTTTAGCGGAATCACATGAACAGGTAGGCCTGTGGTGCAGGCTTCGGAGATCATGTTGACGGAGTCGGCGGTGACTAAAACGGCGTCGGCCCATGCGAGCATGGCGCAATAGGGGTTGGGGCCTTGGCCTGTCCATAAAATATGCTGAGATTGCCGCGTCGGGCCTTGTGGCCCTCCTGCCAATGACAATGAGGTTTGTTCGAGGGCGTCGCGCAAAATGGAAAGGTTTTTTTCGCCGGTGCGGCGGGAGGTTGTTATCATCAAAGAGCCTTGCGTTTGTTCGGCAAGTTCTACGAGTTGCGCGGCGAGTGTTGTCATATCCTCTTCTTCAAAATCATAGACGGCGTTGCGGCCACCGATGCATACCGCGATGCGCGGGGATGGCAGCGGCTCGAACATCTGGCGGAATATTTCTTTTTCTCGCGTTAAAAGTGCAGGTGTTATGCGGTTGATGGAGCCTCGTGTCGTCACCACATTGTCGCCCCACACATTGTCATGTCTTGGCACGGCCACAAGATCAAAGTGACGCGGGTCAATAAATGGGTTTTGGATATAAACCGTCACAAGAGGATGCCTCTGTTTGCGCGCGCGCTGCTTGAGGAGCAAAGCCGCCGTCCCTCCCGCGCGGCCCGCCGCGATCACCAGATCCGGCCATGGCGGCGCAAGGGAGTCACTCTCGCGGCTTAATGCATAATTAAGATTCATACGCCAGTATGGCGCGAGTTGCTTCCATGGCGTGCGGAGGACGATTCGTTTCACAACCGGAGTGGTTTTCAACGCATCGGCGAGTCCAAGGCATTGATTATCCATGCCTATTACGCCTTTTGTGAGGATCCAACAGGTGGCTTGGCGAGAGGGGGACATTTGGCTAAACTCCTTGTTCCAAATGAGAGTTTTTACTTCAACATTAGGATTTATGATGAAACAAGTTAAACGCGATCGTATCGATCTTATTATCCTTTCCGAGATGCAGAAGAACGGGCGTATTACCAATGTGGAGCTTGCCGCCAAGTCCGGCATCTCCGCACCGCCCTGCCTGCGGCGCGTTCGAGTCCTTGAACAGGAAGGCTATATTCGTGGGTATCATGCGGATGTCGCTCCTGACAAGCTGGGGTTTATGATGACGGTGATGATTCACGTTTCTCTTGTTAATCATTCCGAGTCCGATTTTGCGCATTTCGCTGAACTTCTGCAATCTTGGCCTCAGGTGCGGGAAAGCTACATGCTGACCGGTGAATCGGATTTTCTCCTTAAAGTTGTTGCGCCGGATTGGGAGGCTTTTCAAAAGTTTCTCACCGCGCAGCTTACCACAGCACCCAATATTGCTCACGTCAAATCCTTTCCTACAGTCCGCCGCGTGAAATATGAACCCGGGATTCCTCTTGACGCCATGATTGCAAATGCGGATCATCCCTAAATCTTAATCCGTTTTTTGAGGATCTTTCCCGTGCTGACGAATTTTGTTGTTTCTGTCGTCGATGTTTCGCGCCGTTTTGCTTTGTGGATCGTGCTGCTTGCCCTTTTCGCGGTGGCAGGGGCCGGATGGTATGTGACTAACAATTTCAGGATCAACACAGACATTGAAACCCTGATTGCTCAGAATCTTCCTTGGAAAGAGCTGGAAAGGCAGATGGAAGAAGCCTTTCCGCATGAGCTGGATCGTCTTGTGGTCGTGGTGGATGGGATCAATGCGGATGTGGCGGAAGACGCCGCCACTTTACTGACCAAGGTTTTTGAAAAGCGCACGGATCTTTTTAAAAGCGTCGTAAGGCCGGAAAAACGCGCTTATTTCCAGAAATACGGCCTTCTTCTTATCAATAAAGATTCGCTTCAGGATACTTTGGATCAACTGATGCGGGTGCAGCCTCTTTTGGGCGGGTTTGCCAAAGATCCGACTTTGCGCGGGCTTTTGGCCATTATGGATCTGTCGGTTGAAGGGCTGAAGCGGGGGCAAGGCTCTTATGAAGAGATGGCGCCTATCTTTGCCCTGATGACCAAGGGTCTTAAAGCGGCTGAGGAAAAAGACACCCATCTGCGGCGCGTGCCGTGGCAAAGCGTGATGAGCAAAGAGCAGACTTTACGCGATACGCGCAAGTTTATTCTTGTGCAGCCTGTTTTGGATTATGAGGATCTTTCGCCGGGTGCGGATGTTACCAAAGAAATCCGCAGCATTGCGCAGACGCTTGAGCTGACGGACGCGCGCGGCGTGAGGGTGCGCCTTACCGGCTCGGTGGCTTTGAATGATGAGGAGTTTGCCTCGGTCAAGGAAGGAGCGCAGCTTTCGCTGATGCTTTCGATTGTTTTTGTCGCTCTGCTTTTGGTTCTGGCGCTGCGTTCTTGGCGGCTTATTGTGCCGATTTTATCAACGCTTTTTGCCGGTCTTATTATCTCTACGGCTCTTGCCTTGATGGCTGTGGGGGCGCTTAATTTGATCTCCATCGCTTTTGCCGTGATGTTTGTCGGGATTGCCGTTGATTTCGGGATTCAATTCGGCGTGCGTCTGCGGGATGCCAGATTTCATCATGCAGATCTCAAGGCCGCGCTTGAGAACACGGCGCAGCGCATTGCTGTGCCTATAAGCTTTGCGGCCTTGTGTTCGGCTTTGGGCTTTTTCGCCTTTATTCCTACGGATTATCGCGGTGTTTCCGAGCTTGGCATTATCGCCGGCATGGGGATGTTGATTGCTTATGTCCTTAATCTTACTTTGCTGCCCGCTTTGTTCGTGTTCTTCAATCCGCCCGTGGAAAAAGAGTCTATCGGCTATGCATGGGCCAAGCCTGTTGATCTTTTCATCGAAAAACACCGTAAAACTCTCCTTTTCGTGATTATCGGTCTGGCGCTTGGGGCGGGGCTTCTTGCCTCCCAGATACGTTTTGATGCTGACCCGCTTAATCTTAAAGATCCGCGCACGGAGTCCGTTTCAACGATGTTCGACATCATGAAAGATCCTGACGCCACGCCTTACACGATCACGATTTTGGAGCCGTCTTTGGAAGCGGCTGTTGCTCTGGCCGCCAAAATCGAGGCTTTGCCCGAGGTGGATCATGTCATCACGCTGGCAAGCTTTGTGCCCTCACCGCAAGAACAAGCCGCCAAGCTTGCCATTATTGATGATGCGATGTTTGTTTTAGGCCCGACCTTGTCGCCTCGTGGACTTTTGATGCCGCCGAGCTATAGCCGCGATTATGCAGCCATGTCGCAAACAGCGCGTAATCTGCGTTCGCTGGGCGCGGATAAGGTTGAGGCGCAAAAGCTTGCGGATGCGCTGGATGCCATTGTGGTGGCGGATGATTTGGACATGCTGGATTACAGTTATTATACTCTGGTCTCAGGCTTAAAGGCTTATCTGGCCCAGCTTTACACGCTTTTAAATGTCAAAGCCGCAACGCTTGAGTCCATCTCGCCGGATCTGCGCCGCGACTGGATTGCAGAAGATGGCCGCGCCAAAATCGAGGTTTATCCCCAAGGCAATGCCCGCGATCATCGCGTGCTTGAGGCCTTTACCCATGCCGTCCGGCAGGTGGCGCCCCATGCCACGGGGACAGGCGTGTCCATTCAGGAATCGGGCAAAACCATATCTTCCGCTTTTACACGTGCGGGTATGCTGGCTTTGGCGGCAATTGCGGTTCTCTCCTTCCTCGTCTTGCGCCATGTCTTAGATGTTTTGCGGCTTCTGGCCCCGCTTCTTTTTGCCGGCGTGATGACTTTGGCCACCATTGTGCTGATGGGGATGCCGCTTAATTTTGCTAATATTATTGCACTGCCCTTGCTGCTCAGCCTTGGGGTTACTTTTGCGATTTACTTCATCTTTTATAGAAAACAAGGGTTTAGATATCCGCTCTCCTCCGCCATGGCCCGCGCGGTTCTTTTCAGCGCAGGCACAACGCTTGTGGCTTTCGGGGCCTTGTCTTTGTCCTCACACACAGGCACACGGGGCATGGGGCTGTTGTTAACTATAGCCCTGCTATATTCCACACTCAGCACTTTTCTTGTGCTGCCGGTCTTGCTCAAACCTTTTGACTCCGGTAAGAATACAAAAGAACGTTCGTAAGCGGTGCCTTTTGCAATGGGGCGCCACGGGTGGGTTATGATGATGCGTTATGCCAAGCTTTTTGCGGTTTCTTTTCTGGCTCTTTTCCTGCTTTCGGCCTGCGCAAGCACGCCGCGCAGTTATGCGGAACAACGTCTGGCCGCAGAAAATAATGACCCTCTGGAGCCGATGAACCGCGTCATTTTCAACGTGAATGATTTTCTGGATCGCCTTCTTTTAAGGCCTTTGGCTGAACTTTACCGCGCCACAGTGCCGCCGCCCATCAGAACCCGCGTGGCGGCGATTATCAAGAATATGGGCGAGCCGGTGATTATGGCCAACAACATCCTGCAAGGTCGTATGCATGATGCGGGCATAACTTTCTCGCGCTTTGTGGTCAACACAACGATCGGTCTTGGCGGCATGTTTGAAGTCGCCAACGCCAAGCAGGGCCTGCCGCGCCAGACGGGCGATTTCGGACAGACGCTTTCGGTCTGGGGCTTTGGTGAAGGGCCTTATCTTGTTCTGCCTTTGGTCGGGCCTTCCACTGTGCGTGATGCGGTCGGCATTGCGGCTGATACGATGGCCTCGCCTTGGCAATATATTGTGGCGGGGCAAGGCGGCACGACCATCAGGCGCGCTTATTTCACCGCGACCACCATTGCGCCGGCTTTGTCCAAACGTGAATCGGCGCTTGAAGAACTTGACGTTTTGCGCGCGGGATCTTTGGATTTCTACGCGCAGGTGCGCAGCATGTATCGCCAGTATCGCGCGGGACAGCTTGGAAAGCCTCTTAATTACATCTTGCCGACTTTTGACGATGAAGAGGATGATCTTTCGCCCTGATTACCGCTTTTTTTTGAAACTTATTTGAGGATATGACGAACCGCATCAGCCTTCCCCGTATTTTAATCACCAACGATGATGGATATGAATCGGAGGGGCTGAAAGTTTTGGCTGAAATTGCGAGCTCTTTCACGCAGGAACTTTGGGTTATCGCGCCGGATGAAGAAAAAAGCGGCATGTCCCAAAGCGTCACGCTCCGCAAGCCCGTGCATATCAGAAAACGCAAAGACCGCTTCTGGACGGTCAAGGGCACGCCAAGCGACTGCGTGATTTTGGCGCTTGATTATATTATGAAGGAAACGCCGCCTTCCTTGATCCTCAGCGGCGTGAATGCCGGTCTTAATACGGGCGATATTGCGAATATTTCCGGCACTGTGGGCGCGGCGATGACGGCTTTGACTTTCAACGTACCGGCGATCGCCATCAGTCAGGATGTTTCTTTTGAGCGCGGTGTGCGGTGGGACACGACGCGCGCCATGCTGCCGCATCTTTTGCACTATCTTCTCAGTGAAGGTTGGCGCAAGGAAAGCTGCATTTCAGTGAATATTCCGAATATTCCCGCGCAGGATATAAAAGGGATGCGCTGGACAAGACAGGCGCAAAAAAATCTTCGCAGCTGGCGGGCCTATCGCCGTTTGACGCCTTTGCGGGGTGAATATTTCTGGATCGGCGCCGAACTGGGCGAACCCGCAGGCGATCAGGCCAGCGATGTGGTGGCGCTTGAGCGCGGCGAGATTGCGCTTTGCGCTCTTGGCCGCGATCACAGCATTCTTTTGGAGCGTCCTTTTGTATCCCTTGCTTCGAAGGATGGCGGGTCTGTCAAGCCTTCGTCCGTCAACCCGCTCAGCCCCGGGCCGGATGATCCGTTTTAGGGATTTTGCTATAATTTTATTGCTCTTGTCTTTGGGGGAGTCCTTCCCTAGACTGGTGCGATTGTTCAAGAGACCATAGATCAAAAGGAGCCTTCTTATGGCCACTAACGGAAATGTGACACCTGAAAAACCCGATATGCCGATGTTCTACAAGACCATCCGGCCTTTAGATATGGAAAAGGACGCTGATCTTTATGTCTCGGCGCCCAAGAGCTTTAATTTTGCGGCCAACACCAACGCTATTCCGCTTTTGATTGATGAGCTGCCCATGGCGGCGGCGCATTATCCCATCGTTTTTGCGTCAGGCCCCTCGCCCATTCCGGCGGCTGTGGTCGGGTTGAGCAATGACGAAAATCTCTTTATCGATGAAAACGGCCAATGGCTGGGCGGCAGCTATCTGCCGGCTTATGTGCGGCGCTATCCCTTCCTTTTGATGGATGATCCCGATCAAAAACAGTTCGTGCTGTGCATTGATGAAACCAGCGACATGCTTGGGTCTTCAGGCGATTATGCGCTTTTCAAAGACGGAAAGCCTTCGACTTTTACGCAAAGCGCCATGAACTTCTGCGCAACCTTGCGCGCGCAGGGCGAGGCGACGGAGGAGTTCGTCAAAACGATCAAAGACTATAATCTTTTGATGAATAATGACGCGCAGATCGACATGCCGGGCGGCTCGAAACTTCAACTGGCGGGCTTTCAGGTGATTGATCCTAAGAAGTTTGATCTTTTGCCGGACAATGTTTATCTCTCTTGGCGGCGCAAGGGGTGGATCGGGATGATTTTTGCTCATCTTTTGTCCTCGCATCGCTGGCAGAGTTTGATGGCGCTTTCCACCATGCGGGAACAAGGGCGCGCGTAAAAGTTTTTCCTGAAGACGCAAAACTCAAGAACAAAAAGAGAACAATGAGAATTGTTCTCTTTTTTATTGTTTTTTATCACATATTCCCTTGCATTCCCATGGCTTCCCATGGTATCCCATATATACCCACAAAACTTTTTGCGGTGGCGAAAGCGTTTTTCTAATGCCTTGATGTGTGAGGATTTCTCATGGCCGTGTTCCTCTCAACTTTTGTCAATCGGGTTGACAAAAAGGGACGTGTGTCTGTTCCGGCTTCGTTTCGCGCCACTTTGGGCGTGGACGCGACCGGCATTGTGGTGTTTCGCTCGCTCCAATACGAGGCTTTGGATGGATGTTCCATCGCGCATCTTGAGCTTTTAAGCCGGAGTCTCGAAAAACTTGATTTGACAGCGGAAACTTTTGAGCTGATTGAAACCACCATTTTCGGCGGTTCTGTTCAGGTTCCTTTTGACAGTGAGGGCCGCATTACGCTGCCTTCTGCTCTGGCGCAGGCTGTCGGCATCACGGATGATGTTGCTTTTGTCGGGCGGCGCAAAACTTTCCAGCTTTGGGCACCGCAGAAACTTTATGCGCATGAAACCAAAGCGCGCGATCTGGCCAAGGCGCAGGATATTTCGCTGAGCAAGATCATCGCCGCCGCTTCCTTGAAAATCGGGGAGGCTCTATGACGGATGCTCATACCCCCGTGATGCTGGAGCAGGTGCTTGAAGCGCTGGCGGTAAAAACCGGCGGGCTTTATGTTGATAGCACGTTCGGGCGCGGCGGTTATACGCGCGGGATTTTGGAGCGCGGCGCGGGATGCGTTCACGCCATTGACCGCGATCCTGAAGCTCTTGAAGCCGGTGCGGCCATGGTCGAAAAATACGGCCAGCGCCTTGTGCTTCATCACGGCAATTTCAGCGCTATGGATCAGCTGATCGGAAAAGCGGGCGCGGTGGATGGGATTGCGCTTGATCTTGGCGTTTCCTCGCCGCAGCTTGATGAGGCCGCGCGCGGGTTTTCCTTCCAAAAAGACGGCCCCCTTGATATGCGCATGGATCAAAGCAGTGAACATCCGACAGCGGCAGATCTGCTCAACACGACCAGCGAAGCAAAGCTTGCGGATATTTTTTATCATTACGGGCAGGAGCGCTATGCGCGGCGCGTGGCGCACAGGATTGTGGAAAGACGCCAAAAGGCGCCTTTTGAAAGCACGCAGGATTTTGCGCAGCTTGTACGTTCTTGCGTGCCGTCTTCCAAAGACGGGCTTGATCCTGCGACACGTTGTTTTCAGGCTTTGCGCATCGCCGTGAATGATGAGCTTTCCGCGCTTGAGGACGGGCTTTTGGCAAGCCTATCCCTGCTCAAGCCGCAAGGAAGGCTGGCGGTGGTGTCTTTTCATTCGCTGGAAGACAGGCGGGTGAAAAACTTTATGCGCCACTACGCCAAAGGCGCGCAAAACACGTCGCGGCATACGCCGGGCGCGATGGCGGACAAGCCTCAGCCGGCGTTGCTTGCGATTCTTTCGCGCAAAGCAGAAGTCCCTTCCGCGCAGGAAATACGCCTTAATCCAAGAGCGCGCAGCGCACGGCTTCGTGTGGCGATGCGACTTGATACCCTTCAGGAGACCGACTTATGAGCCGCGCTTCAATTTTGTGTATCTGGTTTTCATTGACGCTTGTGATAAGCCTTGGGCTTTATCACACAAGCGTTCGCGTGCAGGAACTCGGGCGGCAGCTTCATGCTCTTAACCGTGAAATCGCTTTTGAGCAGCGCAATATTCATGTGCTCAAGGCCGAATGGGTTTTTCTTTCCACGCCCGCGCGCATTGAAGATCAGGCGCGCAAGCATCTTAAACTTGGGCCTACAAAGCCGCAGCAGGTGGCTTCTGCGGGCTCTTTGAAAAAACTTGACGGTTTGATCGGCTTACGGATGGCCGCCCTTTCCTCTTCGCCCAAACCCCAGCGTGTGGCGGAAAATCAGGCCTCAAAGCCGCCTGTGCGCGTCATAACGCAGGCCGCATCGTCTGTTGAAACGCAATATCTGCACCATCTTCTTTTGGCACAATTAGGCCAAAGACCATGACTTCGCGGCCTCGGCACCATCGCCGCACGCCGCAGGGTCAGCAACCTTGGCTGCCCGGGTTGATTGATGCTTTGCGCACACGCGAAAAACCTTCTTCCCTGCGCCGGTTCTTTTCCCCGGGTGAATATGCCCTGCGCCGCGCTAGTTTTCGCCTCAGTTTCGTTATTCTGCTTTTGACGTTTTTGTTTCTTGTGATTGCAGGGCGTACCGCCCTTTTAACTTTTCACACGGAAACGAAGGAGCCGCAAGAGCTCAAGGCGCTGCGCGCGGACATTCCCGTTACGGCGCGCGCTAATATCACGGATCGTCACGGCACGCTCCTTGCCACTTCTTTGCCGACCGTGATGCTGATGGCTGATGCGCGCAAGATTTTAGATCCTTCCGATGCGGCTTCAAAGCTGGCTTCGGTCTTTCCCGAGATTAACGCGGACAGGCTTGCGCAAGCGATTACTTCTTCCAGACGCTATGTGACCATCCGCCGTCATGTGACGCCGCGCCAATATGCGGCCATCAACCGCATGGGCATTGCGGGCCTTGAGTTTGCGCCGGATGAAAGTCGCATTTACCCTGCCGGCGGCGTCACCGCGCATGTTGTCGGTTACACCGATATTGACAATAACGGGATTGCCGGTCTTGAAAAAAGCCTGCACAGGCAGCTCCAAAACAAGCAAGACCCTTTGATGTCGTCTCTGGATCTTCGCATGCAAACCATTTTGCACCGCGAGATCGGTGATGCCGTGCATGAGTTCCGCGCTTTGGGCGGCGCGGGCGTGATGATGGATATTCATACGGGCGAGATTTTGTCTTTGGTGTCCCTGCCCGACTTTGATCCACAAAAGGCCGGCAAAGCCAGTGACGCGGCGCGTTTCAATCGCGCTTCGCTCGGCGTTTATGAGATGGGATCGACATTCAAAATTTTTACGACCGCTTTGGCGCTTGAATCGCCCCAGATCCGGCTTTCTGATCGTTTTGACACGCTGCATCCCATTGAAGTCGGCGGGCGCGTGATCCGCGATATGCATCCGGCCACGCACGCCCTGAATGTGGCTGAGATTTTCACGCTCTCCTCCAATATCGGTTCTGCGCGCATGGCTGAAAAAATCGGCGTGTCTGCGCAGCGCGCCTTTTTAGAGAAACTCGGTTTGACGGAAAGGCCTTCGCTTGAAATACCGGAAGTCGGGGCCCCTATCGTGCCCGCAGGCTCCAGCTGGCGCGAAACGACCCTTATGACCATTGCGTTCGGCCATGGAATCGCTGTGAGCGCCGTGCAGCTTGCCAGCGCCATTGCCTCTATGGTTAATGGCGGCACCAGAGTGGAGCCTACGCTCCTGAAGCTTGATGTGGCCACACTGGCCAAACTTGACCGAACCAAAGAGGATCGGCGCGTGATTTCGGCCAAAACATCCCAGCAATTACTGGCTTTGATGCGGCTTGTCGTCAAGTTCGGCACGGGCAAGCGCGCGGATGTTGCTGGCTATATGGTTGGGGGTAAAACGGGAACAGCCGATAAAATCGTCGGGCGGCGCTATGCGCAAAATGCTCGCATTTCTTCTTTTATTGGGGTTTTCCCCGCGCATGCGCCGCGCTATCTTGTGTTCGTTTTGCTGGACGATCCCAAGGGGACGCCTAAGACACACGGCTTTGCAACGGGGGGCTGGACAGCTGCGCCTGTTGTGGGGCGTATTGTGATGCAGGCGGCGCCTTTGCTTTGGCTTCCTCCGGTGGATCGCGATATGATAAAAACAACGGAAAACCGATTGCTTAAACCTTTGGGCGCCGGACTTCTGGATAGTTTGAACCTTGAAAAAGAAACGGATGATTATGCATCTGTCGAATCTAATCGAACCCAGTGACGGTTTTTCCGTTAGCGGTGCTCATGATCCTGCTGTCAGCGGGATCAGTGCTGATTCACGACAGATCAAATCCGGTTATATTTTTGTTGCTATCAAGGGAACTTCTCAAAACGGCGCTGATTTTATCGCTGATGCCACTTGCCGAGGCGCAAGCGCTGTTGTGATTGAACAGGACATGCCGCATGATCCCGTTCCTGACCATGTTGCTTTGATCCAGACTTTAAACACAAGGCACGCGCTTTCGGTTCTGGCCAGCCGCTTTTATCCCGATCAACCCAAAACCATTGCGGCTGTCACGGGAACAAGCGGCAAAACATCAACTGTTCAATTTACGCGCTCTCTTTGGAAAACAGCCGGCTATAAAGCGGCTTCTTTAGGCACGCTCGGGCTGATTACGGACGAAGGCACAACTTACGGCAATCTGACGACGCCTGACTCCGTTGCGCTTCACAAAATCATGCATGATCTTGCGCATGAGGGCGTCACGCATCTTGCGATGGAGGCTTCAAGTCAGGGAATTGCCATGCGCCGCCTTGACAGCGCCCGTGTGGATCTTGCGGCTTTTACCAACCTTTCGCGCGATCATCTTGATTATCATCAAACGATGGAACATTACTTCGCCGCCAAGCTGCGCTTGTTCACCTCGATCCTCAAACAAGGCGGATGGGCCGTTCTTAATGCGGACGCGCCGGAGTTTGACGATCTTAACGCCATTGTTCTTGCGCGCGGCTGCAAGGTTTTAAGCTACGGCATGCAGGGGCGTGAGATCCGCCTTCTCAGCCACGCGCCTTGCCCGCATGGGCAGACCATGCGGTTTGAACTTTTGGGCCAGATTTACGACATCATGCTGCCGCTGGCGGGGAGTTTTCAGGTATCCAACAGCCTTTGCGCTTTGGGGCTTGCTGTTGCCGGTGGTTGCGATCCATCCTCCATGGCGCATGGTCTTGAGAGGCTTGAAGGCGTTGCGGGGCGGCTTGAGCTGATCGGGCGCACGCCAAAAGGCGCAAGCATTTTTGTTGATTACGCGCATAAGCCTTCGGCGCTTGAGCATGTTTTAAAAGCAATGCGCGGACATCTTGGCGAAGGGGCGCGGTTGTATGTTGTGTTCGGCTGCGGGGGCAATCGTGATCGCGGTAAGCGGCCTTTAATGGGCGCGATTGCGCAGCAATATGCCGACCGCGTGATTGTGACGGACGACAATCCCCGTCATGAAGACGCGGCGGCCATAAGGAAAGAGATTTTGGATGGTTTTCAGCAAGGCGCCGCGCCGGTTGAAATTGCGGATCGCGCGCAAGCTATCGAAACTGCCATCAAGGAGCTTGCCGCCGGCGATGTTCTTGTTGTTGCCGGCAAGGGTCATGAAGAAGGTCAAATCATAGGTCATGATGTTCTCCCCTTTCATGACGGGAAAGAAATCAAAAAAGTTCTGGAGCGGCTATGAATGTAAAATGGAGCGTTGAAGATATCCTAAAAGCCTGCAATGGCCGCACATTGCATCCCCAAGACTGGTTTGCAAGCGGCGTGAATTTTGACAGCCGTCAAACGCAAAAAGGCGATCTCTTCATCGCGCTTGAAGGAACTGAAACAGACGGCCATCATTTTGTTCATGCCGCGATTGACGCGGGGGCGGCGGGCGCGCTTGTGCATCGGCAGGTGCCCATGACCGCGCAAAACGCGCCTTTGATTTTCGTTGAAGATACTTATAAAGCCCTTTACGACCTTGCGCGGTTTGCGCGGGAAAGGGTTGTTGCGCGGGTTGTTGCGGTCACCGGCTCGGTCGGGAAAACCACAAACAAGGAAATGCTGCGGCTTATGCTGGGCGCAAATGATGATTGTTTTGCCAATGAGGGCAATTTGAACAATCATGTCGGCGTTCCTCTGACGCTCGCGCGCATGCCTTCTGAAAGCAAGTTTGCCGTGATTGAAATGGGCATGAATCATGCGGGCGAAATTGCGCCTTTATCACGGCTTGCGCGGCCTGATGTGGCGCTTGTGACGAATATCGAGCCTGTTCACATAGAGGCCTTTGCCTCGCTTGAGGATCTGGCCGCCGCCAAGGCGGAAATATTCGAAGGGTTTTCTTCAAACGCAGCAGCCGTTTTCAGCAAGGACAGCGCCTGCGGGGATGTGCTGATGCGCAAGGCGCGCAGCTGCGGGATTAAGAAGATACTCAATTTCAGCGGCAAGGATAAGGCGGATGCCTATCTTCTGGAGCTGACGCAGGAGGGAAAAGCCTGCTTTGTGCAGGCTTCGGTGCTCGGCAAAAAAATATCTTTCCGGCTTGAGCTTACGGGGCAGCATTTTGTCCTCAACGCTTTGGGCTCGCTTTTGGTGTGCGCGGTTTTGGATTCAGATCTTGAGGTTTGCGCGCAGGCTTTGAGCGCCTTTCGTCCTTTAGCAGGACGCGGGCAGATGCAGCAGCTTGCGCTTGCGGACGGATTATCCTTTATGCTTCTTGATGAAAGCTATAATGCAAGCCCGCCTTCGATGCGCGCGGCCCTTGCAAGGCTTGCCGCTATGTCCCCTCAGGGACGCAAGGTTGCCGTGCTTGGCGATATGCTGGAGCTCGGCACGGAAAGCGAGCGTTATCACAGCGATCTTGCCGATGATCTTTTGCGTCACCATATTGATGCTGTTTATGCGTGCGGCGAGCAGATGCGCTCACTCTACAACGCCATTCCCCCTTCCCTGCGCGGCGGGTTTGCCGAAACCAGCGCCGCTTTGGCCGCGCGGCTGCCCCAAGATCTTCAGGACGGCGACAGCGTGATGGTCAAAGGATCGCATGGCATGAAAATGGATAAAATCATTCAAGTCTTAAAAGCTTTAGAGGGGTAGGTTTTTCACTTATGCTTTATCATCTTCTGGCCCCTTTTTCTCAGGACTTCATCCTCTTTAACCTGTTTCGGTATATTACGTTCCGGACGGGCGCTTCGGTTATGACGGCTCTTTTTATCTGTTTTACCTTAGGCCCGGGCCTTATCCGCTGGCTTAGCAGCAAGCAGGGCGAAGGCCAGCCTATCCGCGAAGACGGCCCCGAAAGCCATCTTAAAAAGAAAGGCACGCCCACTATGGGGGGCTTGATGATCCTGATTGCGGTGGTCGTCAGCACGCTTTTATGGATGGATTTGACCAATTTCTACACTTGGATTGTCCTGACGGTGACGGTCGGATTCGGCCTGATCGGTTTTGCGGATGATTATCAGAAACTCACCAAGCGCAATGTGCGCGGCGTGCCGGGGAAAATCAGATTGTCGCTGCAGACCCTGATTGCGGCCTTTGCGGTTTTGCTGATTTTGGCCGTGAGTACGTCATCGCACGCGACGGATCTGGCTATTCCCCTCTTCAAGGATTTATGGATTCCTCTGGGGTGGCTTTTTGTGCCTTTTGCCATGTTCGTGATGGTGGGCGCCAGCAATGCGGTCAATCTTACGGACGGGCTTGACGGGCTTGCGACTGTTCCTGTTTTGATTGTTGCGCTATGTTTTGGCGTCATTGCTTATCTTGTGGGTAATCATGTTTTTTCAAACTATCTTCAGATTGTCTTTGTTCCTGGCGCGGGCGAGCTTGCTATCTTCTGCGGCGCTCTGGTTGGGGCGTGTCTTGGGTTTTTATGGTTCAACACGCCGCCGGCGCAGGTGTTTATGGGCGATACCGGTTCGCTGGCTTTGGGCGGCTCCATCGGCACCATCGCCATCATCATCAAGCATGAAATCGTGCTGGCCATCATCGGCGGGCTTTTTGTGATGGAGACGGTTTCTGTCATTGTTCAGGTTGCCTCGTTCAAGATGACGGGCAAACGTGTTTTCAAGATGGCGCCTTTACACCATCATTTTGAAAAACTCGGCTGGTCTGAGCCCACGGTTGTTATACGTTTTTGGATCATTGCCTGTATCTTGGCGCTTATCGGCATGTCCACCCTCAAACTGCGTTAGATTAGCCATGCCTGTTGCGCGTACAGATCAGACCGTTATCGGAAAATGGTGGTGGACCGTTGATCGATGGACGCTGGCGGCTGTTCTTTTTCTGATGGGCATGGGTATTCTTCTGATCCAAGCCGCCACACCGGCGATTGCGGCTCATCACGGTCTCCATAATTTTTATTTTTTCGAGCGCCATGTGCTTATTCTTGTGCCCGGGGTATTTTTGCTTTTCGGAATCTCGCTTTTGCCCTCGCGTTTGATTCAGCGTTTTTCAGCCTTTGGGCTTGCTTTTTTTCTCGTGCTTTTGGCGTTGACGCCTTTTATCGGGATTGAGATCAAAGGGGCGACACGCTGGCTTGATTTCGCCGCCTTTTCCCTGCAGCCGTCCGAGTTTATCAAGCCTTTCTTTGCCGTTGTGGCGGCTTGGCTTTTTTCACGGCAATGTCTGCGGCAGGGTTTTCCCGCCCTTGGCGTGAACATCCTTCTTTATCTTTTGATTATGGCCTGCCTTGTGGCGCAGCCGGATATAGGGATGGCGATTTTGATCTCGATCATGTGGTTTGGTCAGTTCTTTTTAGCCGGTATGCCTGTTTTGCTTGTCTGCGTACTGCCGCTTGTCGGGTTTTTGGTGCTTTTGGGCGCTTATTATGCGTTTCCCCATTTCGCTTCGCGTTTCGACAGGTTTTTGGATCATACCGGCGACACCTACCAGACCGACAAGGCCCTTGAAGCCTTTAGCCATGGCGGGCTTTTCGGGACGGGCCCCGGGGCCGGAAGCGTGAAAATGTCCATTCCCGATGCGCATGCCGACTTTATTTTCGCCGTGGCCGGTGAAGAGCTTGGGATGATCGGCGCGCTACTGATTTTGGCGCTTTTTGCCTTTATCACGCTGCGCGGGCTTTGGCGCGCGACACATGAAAATAATCTTTTCATTCTTTTGTCTGTCAGCGGCCTTTTGATTGTGTTTGGGTTTCAAACCTTTATCAACCTAGCCTCGAATCTGCACTTGATTCCGACCAAGGGCATGACCCTCCCTTTTATCTCTTATGGCGGTTCTTCCCTGCTTTCCATGTGTCTTTCCATGGGGATGCTTTTGGCCTTGACTCGCAAACGCTATGGCTTGTCTGATCTGTAGGTGGTAGGATTCTTATGATGACAGAAGATCAATCTCCCTTATTTGTTCTTGCGGCCGGTGGAACCGGCGGGCATCTTTTTCCGGCGCGCGCGCTGGCGCAGGAGCTTTTGGGCCGTGGCGCGCGCGTGATGCTGGTGACGGATGCGCGCGGCGCATCGCTGCCGCTTAATCTTCAAGTGCCGCTTCATCAGATCAGCGCCAGACCTCTGGGCAAAGGGCTTTTAAGCAAGGGCCTAAGCTTTGCTGTGATGGGATGGGGCGCATGGCAATCTTTGCGCCTTCTGGGGCACCAGAAAGTCGCGGCCGTTGCCGGTTTCGGCGGCTATCCTACGGTGCCTTTGCTTTATGCGGCTTCGCGCAAGCGCATTCCTATTTTACTGCATGAACAAAACGCCGTGCTCGGGCGCGCCAACCGCGCCATGCTTCCTTGGGCGCAGGCTTTGGCGGTGTCTTTTCCTCATGTCGAAGGGATTCCTTCCAACAATCTTACGCGCCTTGTGCGCACGGGGACGCCTGTGGCGGCGGCCTTCATCACGCATCGCAGCGATCCTTTTCCGGCTTTTACGGCGGAGGAACCTTTGCGGCTTCTGGTTCTTGGCGGATCTCTGGGCGCGCAGGTGTTCAGCACGGTTGTGCCGGCAGCGTTGGCTTTGTTGCCTGCCGCGCTGCGCCAGCGCCTTCTTATCAGCCAGCAATGCCGCCGTGAAGATCTTGAACAGACTCGCGCTGCTTTTGCCGCTGCGGGCGTTGTGGCGCAGACATCGCCCTTTTTTACGGACGTGCCTGAGCGCATGGCCGCTGCGCATCTTGTCATCAGCCGCGCGGGCGGCGCGAGTGTGGCGGAGCTGACGGCTTTAGGGCGGCCTTCTATTCTTGTCCCCTTCCCCTTCGGCCACGCGCAAGAACAACAAGCTAATGCCGAGGCTCTGGCGCAAGCGGGCGGCGCGTGGATTATTCCTCAGGACACTTTCACGCCCGAGGCTTTGGCGGTGCGGCTTGCCGCACTTGTGGATTTACCCGGCAGTTTAAATCAGGCCGCCATGGCAGCGCGGGCGCTTGGCACGACCATGGCCGTTGATCGTCTGGCTGATTGTCTTTACGAAGTAGCGAAGCTTGAGACTCCTGCGGCGCTTGTCAAGAAAGGCATGCAGGATGAATAATGCTTTTGCGCGGGCGCTGGCGCCTTTGGATGTGGGGATTATTCATTTCGTGGGAATCGGCGGAATCGGGATGAGCGGCATCGCCGAGATTCTCCACCATCTGGGCTATCATGTTCAGGGCAGTGATCTTACTGAAAACGCCAATGTCAAGCGCTTGCGGCAAAAAGGGATCTCTATTTCCATCGGCCATCATGCGGATAATCTCGGCGGCGCCGGTGTTGTGGTGATCTCCTCTGCCGTTAAAGAAAACAATCCCGAGGTGCGCGCCGCGCGCAAAGCCTTGCTCCCCGTGGTGCCTCGCGCTGAAATGCTGGGGGAGCTGATGCGGCTTAAATGGTCTGTCGCTGTCGGCGGAACGCATGGGAAGACCACAACAACTTCCATGGTCGCCACGCTTTTTGATGAAGCGGGGCTTGATCCCACCGTGATTAACGGCGGCATTATCAATGCCTACGGCACCAATGCGCGGCTGGGCGGCGGGGACTGGATGGTGGTGGAGACGGATGAGTCGGACGGCTCTTTCACCAAGCTGCCGGCCAGTCTTTGCGTTGTCACCAATATTGATCCCGAGCACATGGATCATTACAAAAGCTTTGATGCCGTCAAACAGGCTTATGCAAGCTTTATTCAAAACATTCCTTTTTACGGGTTTGCTGTTTTATGCATTGATCATCCCGAAGTGCAGGTTTTGCGCGCCAAGATTCAAGATCGCAAAATCATCACCTACGGGCTTTCGCCGCAGGCCGAGGTGCGCGCGGTGAATGTTGAATCTTCGCCCAGTGGATCGCGTTTTGATGTGCATCTTTCACACAGCAAAACAGGACAGGGTGAAATCATCAAGGATGTGTTTTTGCCTGTGATCGGGATTCACAATGTTCAAAATGCTCTGGCGGCCATAAGCATCGGCTGGCAGCTTGGCTTTTCGTTTGATGTGATCGTCAGGGCTTTGGGCAGGTTTGAGGGCGTTAAGCGGCGCTTTACGCGCACGGGCATGGTCGATGACATCACGATTATTGATGATTACGCACACCATCCTGTTGAAATCAGCGCCACGCTGAAAGCCGCGCGGCAGGCCAAAGGGGATAATGAATCCCGCGTGTTTGCGGTTGTGCAGCCGCACCGTTATTCAAGGCTTTCCCAGCTTTTTTCTTCTTTCTGCACTTGTTTTCATGATGCGGACTGCGTGATTGTCGCGGATGTTTATCCGGCGGGCGAGCAGCCCTTGCAAGGCGCAAGTAAAGAGGCTTTGGCTGAGGGTTTGCTCGCGCACGGGCACCGCCATGTTGAGATTCTTTCCGCGCCTGAGTCTTTGGCGGATCTTCTGGCGCCTTTGGCTCAACCGGGGGATTATATCATCTGTCTTGGCGCAGGTTCGATCAGCGCATGGGCTTATCAACTGCCCACAGCGCTTTCTTCCTTGCGCGGTAAAGGGAGTTCTTGATGGCTGCTTTCTCTGATGATCTTTTCAAACGTATGCCCAAAGTGCGCGGCTCTCTCACCGCAAACGCGCCGCTGAAAGATCAAACATGGTTTCAGGTCGGCGGGCCGGCTGAAGTGCTTTTCAAGCCTGAGGATCGTGACGATCTTTCGGATTTTCTTGCGCGGCTTGACGACGCCGTGCCGCTTACTTTGCTGGGGGCTTCTTCCAACACGCTGATTCGTGACGGCGGGATTGAGGGGGTGGTCATCAAATTGGGGCCTCCTTTTGCGCGGATTCATGTTCATACGCCTTATATATCTGCGGGGGCTGCGGCTTTAGATCGCAATATCGCCATGGCCGCGCAGCGCGCCGCTTTGGGCGGGTTTGCCTTTATGAGCGGGATTCCCGGGACGCTGGGGGGCGCTTTGGCCATGAATGCCGGCGCGCATGGGCGGGAAACCAGCGATGTCGTGGTGGATACGACAGCCCTTGACCGTCGCGGCAATATGATCGTGCGCAGCAAGGAACAGATGGGCTTTGCCTATCGCTTTAGTGATTCGGAAGGCCTTATTTTCATTGAAGCCACTTTGCAGGGCATAGCGGCTGATGCCGAGCAAATCGCCAAAGAAATGCGGGAGATTCAGGAGACCCGCGAAGGATCCCAACCCGTTCACGAAAGAACGGCAGGATCGACCTTTGCCAATCCCGAAGGCCATAAAGCTTGGGAGCTGATTGAAGCGGCCGGATGCAGCGGCCTGCGGCTTAGGGGGGCGATGATCTCGAAAATGCACGCTAATTTTATGATAAATACGGGTCAGGCGACCGCTCAAGACCTTGAAGATCTGGGCGAAGAAGTCAGACGGCGCGTTTTTGAAACATCAGGCATAGACTTGCTTTGGGAAATCCGTAGGATAGGAAAACCTCTTTCCTGATGGTGGGTGGCTTTTATGGCTCGCGTGAAGAAAAGAAAAACGCCCCTGCGCGGCTCGGTTCAGCAAAATCTTGCCGCGCCTGAGCGCAAGAAGCGTTTAAGCATGGTCGGCAAGCTTGCCTTGATGGTGCTGACGGCTGTGGCCTTTATTTTCTTGGTGTCTTGGGTCTGGCATAAGCGCTGGCCGCATGCTCTCGGCGCTGAAATGCAGCAGGTTTTTTTGAACGTCACGCAAAAAATGGGCTTTTCCGTCCGCAATGTGTTGGTACGCGGGCTTTATTACACGGATAAACCAGCCTTGCTCGCCGCTCTTGACGCACAGGATGGCAGCCCTATTTTCGCCTTTGACCCTGCGGCAGCTCACGGAGCTGTGATCGCTTTGCCGTGGGTGGAAAATGCCACCATTATCCGCAGTTTACCGGACAGTGTTCTTGTTTTTCTTCAAGAGCACAAGCCCATGGCCCGCTGGCAGAATCAAGAGCGAACCATCGTCATTGACGATCAGGGGCGGCAGCTTTTACAGGCTGATCCGGCGCGGTTTACCTATCTTCCCCTTGTTGTCGGCACGGCCGCGCCCGAGCAAACCAAGGCTTTGCTTGCGCTTTTGGAAGGGTTTCCCGATATTGCGCATAATCTTCAGGCGGCTGTGCGGGTCAGTGAACGGCGGTGGAACTTTCACCTGCGTCAAGGGCCCGTCGTACGGCTTCCCGAATACAAGCCCGAGCGGGCGCTTGCGGCATTGGCCAAGCTTATAGAGGAGCAAAAAATATTGGAACGGACGGATATAAAAACGATTGATTTACGTCTTCCTGACAGAATAGCTCTTGAAACAATAGATCCGACTTCAGGGAGCCGCTAATGAACCGCTTGGCACAATGGCTTTTGGGCAAACCGCGCTCGACGCAGGGCGATACGCTGGCGGCTCTTGATATAGGCACCAGCAAGATCGCCTGCTTTATTGCGCGGCTTGATGAAGAGGGCCAGCCTCATGTCGTGGGCATCGGGCATCAGCTTTCCGAAGGGGTGCGCGCCGGACTTGTGTCGGACATGGAAGTGCTGCGCGGCGCTGTTTCTTCCGCTGTGGACGCGGCTGAACAAATGGCCGGCGAGGAAATCGAGCGCGTGATCGTCAATATTGCCGGCGCTCAGCTTCTTTCACAGACTGTCAATGTTGATCTCCCTCTTAATGGGCGCGAAATCACGGCGCATGATATGGAACGTCTTGTTGCCGAGGCGCAGACCATGGCGGCCGAGGATATGGACGGCCATACTCTGGAGCTTTTGCACACGCTTCCCATTCACTACACGCTTGACGGCCAGCGCGGGATTCGTGAGCCTTTGGGCATGATCGGCGGCATGTTGCAGGCTGATTATCATCTGGTGTCGGCGGCGTTCGGCCCTGCCCGCACGCTTGAAACCGCCATTGCGCGCGCGCATCTTGAGGTCGAGCATCTTGTGGCCGCGCCTTTGGCCAGCGGCCTTTCCTGTCTTGCCTTGGATGAGATGGATCTTGGCTGCACCGTGATTGATATGGGCGCCGGCACAACAAGTCTTGGAATCTTTTTTGACGGGCATATGATTCATGCTGACGGGCTTGCTTTGGGCGGACTTCATATCTCCAACGACATTGCGCGCGGGCTGACGACGACTTTTGCGCATGCCGAGCGGCTTAAAACGCTTTACGGCAACGCCACGCTTTCGGGTTTGGATGAGCGGGAGACTATTGACGTGCCGCAGGTGGGCGAAGAAGATCCTGCCTTTGCCAATCGTCTGCCGAAATCCCATCTGATCGGAATCATTCAGCCGCGCCTTGAGGAGATTTTTGAAATGGTGCGCGCGCGCCTTGACAAAAGCGGCCTTTCCGAAACTGCGGGCAAGCGCGTGGTGCTGACGGGCGGCACAAGCCAGATGCCGGGGATTCGTGATCTTGCAAGCCGTATTCTTGACAAGCAGGTGCGGCTTGGCAGGCCTTTACGAATCACGCCGCCTACCATGAGCCAAGCTCGCATGCAGCCGCGCAGCCTGTCTGCAACGGGGCTTGCGGAGGCGACTTCTGGCCCCGCTTTTTCAACAACAGCCGGTTTGCTGGTCACCGCCCTTGCGCCCGAGGGCATTGACGCGCCCGGGCGCTATGACGGCGCGGGGTCTTCTCTTATGGGGCGGCTTTCCCAGATGTTTTCTGTGCGGGGGTAACCCCCCTCCTAGGCCCGACGCGGCAATCCCTGCAACATCGCCGCGATTGCCGCGTCAAGCCGGCTTCGCCGTCTTTCCTCGCAATGACAGTTAGGGGGGTTATTTACAGGTCACAACTTTCAACACTTCGCTCACCTCAAGCTTTGCAAGCGGGTGGCCTTGGAGCCATTGCGCGTCGGGGCCTGAGGGGTGTGACCAGGCGGGGGTGCCTCGGTCTGAGAAAAGGGCCAGCGTTTTTGCGCCGACAGCGGCGGCGATATGGATGGGGCCTGTGTCATTGCCGATGACAAAATGCGCGCGGCGCGCAAGGGCGGCTATTTGTTTGAGGGATGTTTTGTCCGTTAAATTGATGATGGAAGGCACAAGGCAGCATAGCTCATCAATGGCAGCGCTTTCCGCTTTGGTACCTATGGCAATGCTTGCGATTCCTTTTTCAGCCAGCGCTTGCGCCAAGGCGGCGTAGTTTTCAATCGGCCAGCGTTTATGCGGATGCTGCGGCGAGCAGCCCGCGATCAGCAAGGTATAACGCGCGGGAAGATCAAACCCGTCCAAAGGATCATCAAACCAGTCAAGATCTGCGCTTTTGACAGGCACGCCCGCAACGCCCAACAAAAGACGATAACCATCCTTGACATGGATTTTTCTTTGATCCAGCAGCGGGCGCGGATAAAGGCATCCTTTGGCCGTGCCGCACCAAGCGGGGCGGCCCAGAAGGTGAAATAAAATGCTCTGGCGGGGTTTGCATTGCAGGTCATAGACCATGGTCGGTGCAAAAGCACGGAGCTCTTTACCAAGTTTAATCCATTTTATAATTTGGGTGAAATTGGGACGCGGGTCGATCATCACGCGGTCAAACCACGGCATCTGATGCGCAAAAGGCGCAAAGGCGGGCATGGTTAAAAGCCCTATTTCCGCTTTTGGGTGGTGCGCGCGGATGGACGCCATGGCGTCCATAGCCATAACAATATCGCCCAGAGCACTTAAACGGATAACCAGAATGCGTTCTTTTTTCATTTCGTTTGCGTAGCACTCTTTTTTGAGGGTGGCGAGTTGTTTTTTCAGCCGGCACATAGTAGCATGGCGGCCATGTTGGAAAATAAGATAATCATGCAGGTTTTACCTTCGCTGGAAATGGGCGGTGTGGAACGCGGGACGGTCGAAATGGCGGCTTACCTGCAAAAAAACGGCGTGCACAATATTGTCGTGTCAACCGGCGGGCGGATGGTAGAAGAACTCCAGCAGCTGGGTGTGGAGCATATCACCTTGCCGATCTCTACAAAAAACCCTTTCAAGATATGGCTTAATGCCGCCAGATTTGCGCATCTTATGCGGGAGAGAAAAATTAGCCTGATTCATGTGCGTTCGCGCGCGCCGGCATGGTCTGTGAAACTGGCCAGCCAGAAAACCGGCATTCCTTTCGTCACAACCTTCCACGGATTTTACGGGTTGAAGCCGCGATGGCTGAAAAAGCGTTACAACCGCGTGATGACTCAAGGCACCAAGGTCATTGCCGTATCGGATTTTGTCAAAGACCACCTCGTCAGTGAATATGGTGTCGCGCCGGAAAAAATCGCGCGTATTCATCGCGGCGCGGATCTGACCGTATTCGATCCGGCGCATGTGACGCCGGAGCAAATAAAGGAAATGAGAGAAGCGCTTCAGATTTCCGCCGACATGCCTGTTATCGCCATGGCGGGGCGGTTTTCCAGATGGAAAGGCCACGCGGTGCTGGCGCGTGCGCTGGGGCTGATAAAGCATGAAGGTATGACAGGCCTGTTCTTCGGCAAAAAAGGATCTGCCGAGGTTATGGACAGGGTTCAAAAAGAACTGGATCAGCTGCCGCCTTCGCGGCGCGTGATTACGATTGAAAAAGCGATGGACATGCCTGTGATGTGCATGCTGTCAGACGTGATGGTGTCGGCCTCAACAGAGCCGGAGCCTTTCGGGCGCGTGGCCGTGGAGGCGCAGGCCATGGGGCGGATTATTGTGGCCACGGATATAGGCGGCTCGTGCGAGACCGTTATTGACGGCAAGACCGGCTTTCTGGTGCCGCCGAACAATGCGCAGGCCTTGGCGGACAAGCTGGATTTCGCGCTGAATATGAAGCCGGAAGCGCGCGCCGCCATGGAAAAAGCCGCGCGGGAACATGTTGTCGAAAACTTCTCCATTGAAAAAATGTGCGCGGAGACGGTGAAACTTTATGAGGAAGTGTTGAAAACATCTTCATAGAAGTCCGGCTTCCTGCATGACCACATCGGCGGCTTTTTCAGACGGGATAAATTGGCCTTTTCCGAGCCACGCGGCGACAAGATCAAGATCTTTGATTTGTTCCTGACGCAACGCCTCATCATCTATCAGCTTCTTCAGCGCCGGCGCGAGTTTTTCTGCGGTGCAGTCTTCCTGCAAAAACTCGGGCATGACAAGGCGATCCTGCATGATATTAACCAGCGTGACATAGCGCAGCTTGATAAAGCGTCGCGCGATCCAGATTGTCATCGGGTTTGTTTTATAGGCAATGATCCCTGGCAAACGCGCAAGCGCAAGTTCGACCGACACCGTGCCTGAACAGGCCAAAGCCGCGCGACTTGCGGCCATCGCGTCATATTTATCTTTGTCATTGTCAAGAATATGGACGGGAAGATCCCATGTTTTAACCTCATCCGCAATCATATCGCGCAGATGGGGCACAACCGGCATGGCAAGTTCAAGCGCGGGGAAATCTTTTTTCAAAAGCTGCGCCGTTTCCTTGAAAACAGGAAGGAGTCTTGAAACCTCACTTTTGCGGCTTCCGGCAAGAAAGGTCAGAAGCAAAGCATCCCCGTATTTTTTGGCATCGCCCTGCCCCGCCCCGCTTTCAATAAGAGGATGGCCGACAAATGTGCAAGCAAGGCCTTCTTTGGTGAAATAAGGCGGCTCAAACGGCAAAAGCGCCAGAAGATGATCCAGAAACTTTGCGACTTTTTTCGCGCGGGCCGCGCGCCACGCCCATACGCTCGGCGCCACATAATGAATCAGGGGGATGCCCCTGCCCTTGAGCGCGCGCGCCACGCGGAAAGAAAAATCGGGCGAGTCAATGCTTATCAAAGCTGCAGGGTTCATGGCCTTTGCCGCTTTGATGGTTTGATGCAGGCGTTTTAATAAAAGCGGGAGATGTTTAACCAGCTCAAACAATCCCATATGCGCAAGATCGGATTGGGGGAAGAGCGTAGTCAAGCCCGCCCGCACCATGCGTGGGCCGCCGACACCGACAAAACGCGCTTTGTTGTTTGTCTTTTTTTGAATCGCTTTGATAAGCGGCGCGCCGAGGGCATCGCCGGAAGCTTCGCCCGCGATAAGAAAAAAAAGGGGGGCTTTCTCATCCGTCATAGCTTTAGGCCTATGACAAAAAGGCCTGCTTTGTCGGCTTTTTCCAGCGTAGCTTGTTTGTCGATGATTAAACTGCGCTCTGCCTCTAGCGCTATGCCGACCAGACCGGCTTTTTTTGCGCCCTGAATTGTATCGGGGCCGATGGCGGGCAGATCAAAGCGATTGTCCTGCTGGGGTTTGGCAAGTTTTACCAGCACGCCGCCGGCGCCTTGACGTTTGAGCATGCCAGCGCGGGCGATCAATTCGTCGGTGCCTTCGATGGCCTCGACACCCAAAACAATGCCTTGTTGCACAATCACGGCCTGACCTATGTCAAGTTTTCCCAAAGTTTGCGCGATTTCGATGGCGCGGGTTATGTCTTCTTGGGCTTGCGCGTCAGGTGCGGCCTTTGTCAAAATACCTTCGGGCGTTAGAAAATCTTTAAACACATCCGCCGCGCTGATGACTTTGACCTGACATTCTTTTTCTATACCATCGCTCAGCGCGCGCAAAAGGCCGTCATCGCCGAACATATTGAGGCCGATTTTCGCCAGAAGCTTGAGGCCCAAAAGATCAGGTTGAAGCTCTGCCACGCTGGGACGGCGCACGCGCCCGAGCATAATAATTTCCGTGATATTTTCGCGCGCGCAGATATCCTTGAAGATCTGCGTCTTGCCCAAAGGGATGATCGCATCTGTGGCCAGATCTTCATCAACATGGCTTTCCAGACCAAAGACGAAAAAAGAACGGCCCATATCACGACAGGTTTTAACAAGCTGATGAGGGGCTCTACCTCCTCCCGCCAGAATGCCGAGCTTTCCCATTTCTCTCTCAATCTTCCAAAGGCTGACAGATGGGGCGCGCGTCACGCGCGCGGAGAAAGGCAACCACATCCATGACGAGGCTGCTTTCCTTGAAATTGCTCTCAACGCCATTCAGACGTTCCATGATGGTGCCTTCGCTAACGCCGAAAAGCATCTTATAGGCCGCGCGCAGGGCATGGATTTCCTTGCGGTCAAAACCTCTTCGCTCAAGGCCGATAATGTTCAGGCCTGCAAGGTGGCCTTCCCCGCTTCGCACAATCCCATAAGGGATCACATCGCGCCCCACGCCCGTCATGCCGCCGATCATGGCGTGCGCGCCGATGCGCACAAATTGATGGACAGCGGAAAGGCCGCCGATGATCGCGTAATCTTCAACATGCACATGGCCGGCCAAAGTCGCGTTGTTGGACATGATGACATTGTTGCCGACATGGCAATCATGCGCCACATGCACGCCGATCATGAAAAGGCCGTTATTGCCGACTTTTGTCACCATGCCGCCGCCTTCGGTGCCCGGGTTCATGGTCACATATTCGCGGATCTGGTTGTTTTCGCCGATCTCAAGCGTTGAAGGTTCATCATGATATTTCAAATCCTGCGGGCGATGCCCAAGGCAGGCAAAAGGATAGATTTGCGTTCCCGCGCCGATATTTGTGCGGCCATCTATGGCCACATGCGCCACAAGATGAACGCGATCACCAAGACGGACATGCGAGCCGATGACGCAATAAGGGCCGATGGTGACATCAGCGCCAAGCTCGGCTTTGGGGTCAATGACGGCGGAGGGGTGAATGGTCATCGGGACTCCGTGCGGCCTGAATCGGGAACCAGCATGGCCGTATAAATAGCTTCCGCCACAAGCGTTTCCCCTACATAAGCCTGCCCACGAAAACGCCAGACATGGCCACGGTTGCGTTCCTTTTCGACTTTGATATGGAGTTGATCGCCGGGTAAAACAGGTTTGCGGAAACGCGCTTCGTCAATGCTCATGAAATAAACGACATGCGTGCTTGCATCCACGCCGTCAAGCGAGTCAATCACAAGCACGCCCGCTGTCTGCGCCATCGCTTCGATAATCAACACGCCGGGCATAATGGGATGGCCCGGGAAATGGCCCTGAAAAAAAGGCTCATTCACCGAGACATTCTTGATTCCCGTGCAGGAAACGCCGCGCACCACATCTTCAATCCTGTCAATCATCAAAAAAGGATAACGGTGCGGGATTTTTTTCATGATCCCGTTGATGTCAATGGACGTCTCAGACATGCCCATAATCTCCTTGGTTGTTTTCGCAGCTTGGTTTTAGCGTTTTAAAAGCTTTCCTGCAATCTCTACGGCTTTACCGGCATGCGCGGATCCTGCCAAAGGTCTTCCTGCGGCTCGATTTTAACTTCGACTTGCGGGCGTTTTTTGTTCAGCAGAGATAAGACTTCGTCCGTTATATCAACGACTTGATCGTTCCATATCACCTGTTGCTTGACGAGGACAAGATTGATTCCGGCCTGCTTGGCAATGGTCTGGACGCTGTCAACAAGGCCTTCGCGCACCATGGCCATCGAGTCCGTATAGGCTTGATCAAGCGCCTTGCGGCGGGATTGAACATGGCGCTCAATGGTTAAAAAGCGGTTTTGCAGAGCGGCTTCAGCTTCAACAAAGGCTTCCATCTGGCCGGTTTCGCGCAATTTTTGAAGCGCCTGTTCAGCTTCACGCAGTTCTTTTTCTTCAGAAGATACTTCTTTTTGGAAGCGCAGACGGTGCGCATCCAGTATTTTTTGCGCGCCCACAGCTGCGGTTGACTTCTCAAGAACCTTTTGCACATCCACGATGGCCATCACGGTTCCCTGCCCTTGGGGAAGGCGCGCGCGCACAGACAGGCCGGCAGGCTCCTGCACATCGGCGGGTTCAGGCTTTTCCTTTATCAAGGTCGGCCAAGCTATGAAAACAGCCGCCCCCAAAACCATTGCCGAAAAAAGGGCCAGCGGCAAAAGAAAGCGACGCATCTAGAACCTCGTGCCGAAGCTGAAATGGATATGCTGGATATCATCATAGGATTTTTTCAAAACAGGCTGCGCATAATCAAGCCGTACCAGACCAAAAGGCGAGTTCCAAGAAAGTCCTATGCCGACACTGGCGCGCGGGGCTTCGTCTGCCCTTAGAATCTCACCCGGGCGCGCTTTTTCTTTGTTGTTGGCCAAAATGCCTATATCGCTGAACGCATGGCCCTTAAAGCCGAGATCTTCGGGCATAAAGGTCGGGAAAGATACTTCAAGCGAGCCGCTTGCATAGCTGTTGCCGCCCAGAGCATCCCTTGCTTTGCCCGTCATATCCCGTGGCCCTACACCCGCATAAGCAAAGCCGCGCAAATTATCGCCGCCGAGGAAAAAGCGGTCTTCAATGCGGACTTTCTGGCTGAAGCCCTGAATATGCCCAATTTCGCCTATGGCGCTGATGACGACTTTTTCAATCGGCGAATAATATTGCGAGCCGCTTAAACGCACGCGCACATATCTCTTATCGCCGCCCGCGCCGGCAAGGTCGGTGCTTAGACGGGTGGCAAAGCCTTCGGTGGGATCTATTTTGCTGTCGCGCGCGTCATAAATCAGCTCCTGCGAGACCATGGAGGTGAGTTTTTTGCCCTCCTGCTCCCGCACAAAGCGCGAAGCGCCGGCATCGACATTTTTAATCTCATCATTCCGTAGCGTGTAGCTGAGCTGTTGGCGCAACAGCTCGGAAAGCGGGTAGTTCAGGCGCAGGCTGAATCCCGTGCTGACCTCATCAAAGGAGCTGTAATCCTGCTGGTCGCGCCTTATGTGGAACACATCCATGCCTGCCGACAAATCGCGGTCAAGGAAGTAAGGCTCAGTAAAGCTAAAGTCAAACTGCTTGGCCACCCCTGAAACAGTTGCGCCCAGACGCACATCCTGACCACGGCCCAGAAAGTTGCGCTCACGAATACTGAAATCGCCCAAGGGGCCGTCTGTCGAAGAAAAGCCCGCGCCGACCGAGATCTCACCCGTCGAGCGCTCCGTCACATCGACCCTGATGTCCGAACGATCCGGTTGCGCGCCTTCTTGCGGCGTTACTTTGACGGTTTCGAAAAAGCCGAGATCGCGTATTCTTTGCTCCGAACGGCGGATTTTTGTCGCGCTGAAGGGATCCGCTTCGGCCACAAGCATCTCGCGGCGGATGACTTTATCAATCGTGCGCGTGTTGCCGGCGATGTCAATGCGTCCGATATAAACCGGCTGGCCCGGCTTGATGTGATAGGTGACGTCAATCGTCAAACCGTCTTTGTTCTTTGTGGTTTCGGGGACAATATCCACAAAGGCATATTGCTGATCGCCCAAAACAGCCGTCAGTTTGACAATACTGCGCTCCACCTTGTCGGCGCTGTACCAGTCGCCTTTGGCTGTAAACAGGTTCTTTTTCAGGGCTTTTATATCAACGCCTTTGATCTCGCTGACGATGTCAATATTGCCGAACCTGTAGCGCGGCCCTTCTTCCACCGTAAAGGTCAGGAAGAAATCTTCCCGATCCGGCGTCATTTCGGCCACGGCTGAGACCACGCGGAAATCGGCATAGCCTTCATTCAAATAAAAACGGCGCAACAGCTCACGATCATAATTGGTGCGGTCGGGGTCATAAAAATCAGAGGATGAAAAGAACTTCCACCAAGCGCTTTCCTGCGTGTTAATTACGCCGCGCAGGTCGCTGTCGTCAAAAGCCTTGTTGCCGACAAAACTGATGCGCTTTACGCCGGTGTGTTTGCCTTCATTAATTTCAAAAATAATGTCAACGCGGTTTTGATCCAGTTTGACGATCTTGGGGTCCACGGTCGCCGCAAAACGGCCCGAACGGCGGTAAAGATCCAAAATGCGCTGCACATCGCTTTGAAGCTTGGGAAGCGTATAGACCAAACGCGGCTTTAATTGCACTTCTTTTTCAAGATCCTTGGTGGTAAGCGCGTCATTGCCTTCAAAGAAAATGCGGCTGACGATCGGATTTTCAACGACCTTGACCACAAGCTCCCTTCCCTCAAGCGTCAGCGCGACATCTGAAAACAGGCCCGTGCCGTAAAGGGATTTTAAGGCGTGATCCAGACTTTCCTCGCTCACCGGCTCGCCCGCTTTGAGCATCAGATAGGAAAGGATGGTATCGCGCTCAAGCCGCTGGGCGCCTTCAATCCTGATCTTGTCATAGGATGGGTTTTGCTGCACGGCCGCAAGCTGCTGCTGGTGCGTTTGCGCGTCTTCAAATCCGGCGTCCAGACCCGCAAAGGCCCCAGCCGGCCAAGGCGCCAAGCCCCCCGCAAGAACAACCGCCGCAATCAGGTACCGCCATTTTGATTCAGTCATCTAAGAAAACAACCCGCGTATGAAAGAGACGACACGCAAATGAACCAGATCATTCCATGTCGCAAAAAGCATCAAGGACAGGACAACCACGAGGCCTGCGCGCGCGCCGTATTCCTGAACGCGCTCGCTGACCGGACGGCCCCTGATTCCTTCGACAAGATAGAATAACAAATGCCCGCCATCAAGCAAGGGAATAGGAAACAGATTAATAAGTCCAAGATTGATGGAAATCACAATAATAAACCATAAAAGAGCATAGCCTCCCTCACGCGCGACTTTGCCTGACATTTCAGCGATTCTTAAAGGCCCGCCCAGCTCCTCCGTGCCGCGCATGCCCATAATCATCTGGCCTACGCCCTGCAGGGTTGTGGCGGTGATATTCCATGTTTCAAACAAGGATTCACGAACCGCCGCAAAAAAGGTTAACTCCCGATAGGCCGATCCTTCCGAGACAACACCCAGACGCCCGCGATTGTGTTCCATACCAAGGCGGTCTGTAAGGCGCACCACATCAGGGGTGACCTCGATCGTCATAGCCGTGCCGCCACGGTTAAGGCTGATTTTCACTTGCGTGCCAGCGTTGATTGTGATGATGCGCTGCAAGGCTTCAAAACTGCGGATATTCGTGCCGTCCACAGCCATAATCTGGTCACCGACTTCAAATCCGGCACGTTCGGCAGCGCTTTCTTCTATAACCTGACCGACAACCGCCGGTGTGTAGGGCTGTCCGTTGACGGTGAAAAGGATCGCCAGAAGTATAACCGCAAAAAGATAATTAAATCCGGGCCCTGCCGCAACAATCGCAAAGCGTTTGGAAACGCCTTGCGTGTAAAAGGCTATTTTTTTCTCTTCCTCGCTCAATTCTTTGGCGTCTTCGGAAACGCCGACGCTTGCAGGGTCGGCGTCACCGAACATTTTGACATAGCCGCCCATCGGAATCCATGCCACGCGCCAACATGTACCATGGCGATCCATCCATCCGAAAATCTCGGGCCCGAAGCCGATGGAAAAGGTCTCAATCTTAACGCCGCAGCGCCGCGCGATCCAGAAATGGCCGAACTCATGAACAAAAACGACGATGCTCAACACAAACAAAAAGGCCAGCACATAAAGGCCGCCTTGCGTGACATAATTTACCATCTCTTCTATCATATTTTTTCCTTCTTATCGTAAGAGAGATTGCCTGACGCTGCGCGCAAAGGCCCGCGCTTTTTCATCCACTTCAAAAAGCTGATCCAAGGATTCAAGAGAGGTTATAAAACCCTGCTGCAATGTTGTCTCGATAATTTTCTCAATATCCAAAAAGCCGATTTGCCCGTCCAAAAAGGCCTGAACCGCGATTTCATTGGCCGCATTCAAAACCAAGGGCGCCGTGCCGCCAAGTCTTAAAGCTTCGCGTCCCAAACGCAGGGCGGGGAATCTTTCAGGATCCGGCGCTTCAAATGTCAGCTGGTTTATTTGCGTAAAATCAAGGCGCGCCGCAGGTGTTTTCATGCGCTGCGGCCAAGCCAGACAATAACCTATAGGTATGCGCATATCCGGCGTGCCGAGCTGCGCCAGAGTCGAGCCGTCCTTATAGGCCACCATCGAATGAATGACCGACTGCGGATGAACCACAACCTCGATCTGCTTTTCGGGCATGTTAAAAAGCCATGCGGCTTCAATGACTTCAAGCGCCTTGTTCATCATCGTGGCGCTGTCAACCGAGATTTTGGCGCCCATCGCCCAGACAGGATGATGGCAGGCCTGCGCGGGTGTTATGTCCTTCATCGCCGCGCGCGTCCATGTGCGGAAAGGGCCGCCCGAGGCGGTTAAAATCAGGCGATCCACAGAATCGCGCTGCGTTTCGTCAAAGACCTGATAAATCGCGTTATGTTCGCTATCAACCGGCAAAAGCTTGCAGCCTTCTTTAGCCACAAGATCCATCATCAAAGGGCCTGCGCAAACAAGTGTTTCCTTATTGGCAAAGGCCAGTATCGAGCCGGTGCGCGCCGCCGCCAAAGTGGGCGGCAGACCGGCAGAGCCTACGATGGCGGCCATCACCCAGTCGCTTGGACGCTGCGCCGCTTCAACCAAGGCGCCCTTGCCCGCCGCGATTTCAATATTTTCGCCCGCGAGCGCGTCTTTGAGATCCTTGTATTTCGTTTCATCCGCAATCACGGCCAGATGCGGCTTGACGGCCAAGGCCTGACGCACGAGCTCCTTAACATTGCGGTTGGCTGTCAGCGCTACGATGTCATAGCGCTGCGCGTCGCGCGCAATCAAGTCAAGGGTCTGCGTGCCCACCGAGCCTGTTGAGCCTAAAATGGTGACTCGTCTTTTTTCAGTGTTGTTCATTGTTTTACTTTACGCCTTAAACGGGAAGGATCTGGCTTAGGAAAACCCCTGCGGCTAGAAAAAGGGAAGCCGCCAAAAGCCCGTCTATGCGATCCAAAAGCCCACCATGCCCGGGGATTAAAGTCCCGCTATCTTTTACACGCGCCTGACGCTTGAGGAAAGACTCAAGAAAATCGCCGCTCTGCGCCATGACGGCCAAAATCGCGCCCAGACCCGCCAGCGCGCAAGGGTAAGGTTTTCCAAAGAAATGGGCTACAGCTCCCCCCAAAAGCGCCGCGCAGATCATCCCGCCTGCCAGACCCGCCCATGTTTTTTGCGGACTTATCTGCGGCAAAAGTTTGGGGCCTTTGATCGTTTTTCCGGCCACAAAGGCGCCGGAGTCCGTAGCCCAGACCACAAGCACCAGATAAAGCATCAGAAAAAACCCGTCCTGATGCGCGCGCAGATAAAAAAGAGACAGGCCGCACAGCCCCAGATAAAGCATGCCGAAAGCCGCCCAGAAGGGTTTTTTGCCTTTTGTCCTATACGCATAAAAACCTGAGATAAGAGCCGCAAGCGGCGTTAAAAGCGCTGCTGTCTGCTCATCTTTAAGCAAAGCCACGATCAGGATGGCGGCAAGCCCTACATAATTCCAGCTTTTTCCGCGCGGCGTGATTTTGGGCGCGGTCAGCTTCATCCATTCCGCCATGGCCAGCATCATGGCCGCAAAAACAACGGCTTTATAGATATAAAACTGATCGCCCACCCATATTACTGCCAAAACAAGCGGAATCAGAATGGCCGCGCTGGTCAGCCGCAAGGTCAGATTGTTTTTCAATTTCTTGGTCATCGAGTCACCTGATTTTTAAAGATAGCGGGAGCATAGCGTCTTGTGGGGGATAAGGGAAGGCCCCCACGAGGGGGGCCATTGTCATTGCGTGGTAAGGCCTCCGATGTTTTTTAGGTAGAGGTGGAAAAGGATGGAGCGGCCGGTTTTGACGTCCAGACGGCTTGTGTTGTCTTCGCGGAGGGTTATGCCTGTTGTGAAACACTCATCCTGATAAGTCAGGCTTATGGAGGTGGCGCGCGGCCCCTGCGTGGGCTTGAAGGCGTGGGTATGGCGCGCCGCGAAGTTCCAGAATCTTGCAAACTTCGAGGAAAAACCAAAAGTCGCTTCCTCAACCGTTTCGGCCTGCTGCGTAAGGCTGTTGGTCTGTTTGGCATAAAGAAAGTTCACAAAAGGACGAAACAGATCGTTTCCGCCTGCGGCATAAAGGCCTTGACGCGCAAAACTAAATCTTCCGTGATCCATGCGAAAGCCGTAATTCAGCGTCAACCAAGGCGACAACAGAAAGTTGACGCGCCCGACAATGTCAGAAAAACGCTCGTTAAGGCCTGTGCCTTCCGCAAAATTATCATCGCGCCGGAGCCGGAAAATCTGTCCGCCGATCATGTCAATCTGCCAGCCATTGTCCGCCATCACCGCATGGCGCAAGCCATAAGCAACCCGCGCGCCGCCTTCAAGTCGGTCAACGCCGGAAAAACGGCTTGACGCAAAAAGATTGGTTTCATCAAACTCAACACCAAAGCTGTCTTCGTTGGGCAGGGTTGTGTTATGCGAAACATTCGGCGCCAAGGAAAGCATGGCAATCGGCTCTATCACCTGCTGATAGCCCTGCCCTCGACGGCCCAGAGGATTTCTTACGGTAACATCGGCCTGCGCAAAGGGTCTTATTTTTGTGATATTGGAAAAGCCTGCGCCTAAAGGCTGGTTGGGGTCAGGCACATGATCCGCCCAGTAAATATCGGCGCGCGTGAAGCCCGAGAGCGTCGTCAAAAAACCCGCCGGTAAAATAAACTGTCTTTCCCACCCGCCATCCAAAGACAGGCGCCGCGTGTCCGGCCCTTGCTCATGCGCGGGCACGTTACGCTGGCGTGTTGTGACAAGCAAAGCGCTGCCCAAAGACCAGCGTCCGCCCAAAGTCTGACCAGGCTCACCCAAAGCCGTATAGCGGATTTCCGGCAGGACAGTCGGTTCAGCCAGCTGCGCGCCCGGGCGCAGATCCTGAAAATAAAAGCCATTGACCACACCGTAATTGCGGCCCTGAAAGTTTTCGGCATAAAGGCGGTTAATCAAAACATCTTCCGAAGAAATATCGTAGCGCGGCAGATAGCCTTTATCTGTCGTTAAACTGATATTGCTGCCCATACGCCAGTTTTCCGTGACGTCAAACCGCGTGGTTCCATTAATATGGCCTCGGAATCTCTGGCCTCGGTCAACGCCGTGCTCATTGATAAACTGCGCCTGCGTGCCACTTACATTCCAGTTCATTTCGCCGAAGTTAAAGCGATAGCGCCAGTTTGCCATCAGCTGTAATTTATCTTTGGTGCTGAAAGTCGGCGTCAGAATAAGATCCGTGCTTGGCGCCATGTCAAAATAATAGGGCGTTCGCAACACAACCCCAAGCGTGTTGTCGAGCGCGCCCGAGGGCGATAAAAAGCCCTGCCGCCGCTTGACCGTGGGATCAGGATGCGAAAAATAAGGCGCGTAGAAAACGGGAACGCCGAGGATCTCGAGCGTGGCGTCGCGGTATATGACATCCTTCTTTTCACTGTCATGCGTGATGCGTCGGCCTTTCATCTGCCACATCAGGGGACGATCCGGATCCGTTTCACATGGCGCGCAAGATGAATAGATGCCGCGTGCGGCAATCAAATAGCGCCCGCCGTAACGCTGCACATCATGCGCGATAAAGCGCGAATCATCAGGAAACAAAAGCGCGGCCTTGTCGATAAAGCCATCACGCAGATCCGAAGTCAGCTCGACAACGTCTGAAAAAAGAACGATTCCCGAGGCGTCCTTGATCGCCACCTGTCCATGCGCCGTGACAACGCCTGTCAGCTTGTTATAGGTCAGCTCATCAGCGCGCAGGCGTTTGTCGTTGACCGCGACTTCAACATGGCCGATGGCGCGCACTATATTGTCGCGGTTATTCATACTCATATAATCAGCCGCAACGTAAGGCAGGGCCGCTAAAGGCCGCGCGGATTTTGGGGATGGCGGTGTTTGTGCTTGCAATGTCGAGGGCGCGCAAAGCAAAACAACCCAAAGAGCCGCGGTGCTTTGTGCTTTTAAAAGACGTGAAAGAACTTCATTCATGTTTCCCTAAAATCTATGGGCATAAAGCAGTCTGGTGCGCGCTTCGTCTTCGAAAAACTCAATACTGTCGAGCTGGCTGTCAAAGTTTACCGTGTTTAGGACGATCTTCTGTCCGACTTTTGCCTTGTCACTTATGCCTACATTGGGCATTGCGATGGCGGCGATATACACAACACGAAAATTAAAGCGCACATAAATGCGGTTTGGCTCAATCTGGATTGTCGAACTGCGCCTTGAGGCACCCTGCTGTTTTGACACGCTATGATTTAACGCATTTTCGTCCGCCTGCAGGCGGTTAAAAAGGGCCGCGCCTTCCCGCTCGGTCAAGGGAAGTTTGGGAACACTTACAGGGCTGCGCAACACCAGCCTGAAATTGGTGGGAAATCCTTCTACCTTTTCCTTGACGCAAAAATCTTCCTTGTTTGTGGCCATGACAAAGCTGTTGACGTTCTCGTTCGCGCTTTGATTGATAAAGGGATAAATCTTATTTTTGAAATCATAACGATCAAGACTTAAAGACGTGTCATAGAAATAAGCCACAGGAAAGGTTTTGACATCGCGCTGAATAATCTCACGCAGCTTTGCGCGAATCTGTTCCCAGACGAACTCGTTACGAAAATATTTGAGATAAAGATCACACTCATTCAGACGCGCGTAAATATCAATGATGTGGTCGTCATAAATATCCACCGCCCCGAAACGGATAAGCGTTTTGATGATGTTTTGCAAATTGGGCTTTTTGAAATCATAGGCGTGCGCGCAGGGAGCCAGCAAAGCAAGGGAAAGCGCCATCCCTAAACAGAGCGTTTTCAAACAGAGTTTGCTTTTCATGTTTCCTCTCTCGTTTTAAGGGCAAAAGCCAGTATTTTACGCATCACGCTCGGCAAAGCCTCCGCGCCGAGGTCTTTTATCAAAACCCATTTACCTTTGGCACGCCGCCCGTTTTTGATAACAGAAACGGCCACGGTGATTTTAAAGTCAAAATGGGTAAAGCTATGATAGACCTCGCCTTGAAGGATCTGCCAGACTCCCTTGAACGGAGCATAATCAAGCGCGTCCTCAAGAGCCAGCTTTTTTCCTTCTTCCCACGGGCTTGAAGGGACTTCCATCATGCCGGCAAGAAGGCCTTGCAAGGGCCGGCTGCGCAGGAAGACCTTGTTTTGCCTGTCATTGAAGGCCACAAAAGCCACCGCGCGGCGCAGCGGCTTGACCGCAGTCGGTGCGCGCAGGGGATAGGCCCAAGCCTTAGCCGCCGCGCAGGCTTTACAGGAGGATCGCCACGGGCAAAGCATGCATTTGGGCGTTTTGGGGGTGCATATATTTGCGCCCAGATCCATAAGGGCCTGAGCATAATCGCCCACGCGCCGATCGGGCACACATAAAGCCGCAAGGGCAGTCAGTTCTTTCTTGGCTTTGGGAAGAGGTGTTTTTATGGCAAAAATGCGCGCCATCACGCGCTCAACATTTCCATCCACCACATTGGTTTTTCTGCCAAAAGCTATGGCGGAAATCGCGGCAGCCGTATAAGGCCCTATGCCGGGTAAGGATCGCAGTGTTTTTTCATCCTGCGGGAAGGTGCAACCCAGTTTTTGGGCGCAAGCATGCAAAAAACGTGCGCGCCGGTAATAACCAAGCCCTGCCCAAAGGCGCAAAATGTCTTCAAGCGAGGCCTTGGCAAGGTCTTTGAGACTCGGCCATTTTTCGATAAATCTTTGGAAATACGGCACGACGGCGTTAACGGTGGTTTGCTGCAACATGATTTCAGAAAGCCAGACATGATAAGGGTTTGGTTTTTGCCCTTTGCGCGCCCGCCAAGGCAGAAGGCGGGCGTTTTGGTCATACCAAATCAAAAGCGCTTCAGCCGATGGCGTTTGCTTTTCTTTGTTGTTTGAAGCCCTTTTTTGCGCCACACTGCTTTTCATGCGCTTTCCTCGTCCTCTTGCCCATAGCATTCATCACATCGCCGGTCAGGCGGTGGGTAAAGACTGGTCTCTTTACGCCGCTTTGATGGAACATTGGGTGGCCATCGTTGGCGCGGACTATGCCCATCAGACCGCGCCTGTCAAAATCACTTTTCCGCATGGCGGGCAAAAGCGCACAGGCGCGCAGCTGACCATCCGGCTGCCTTCCGGGCTTGGCTTTGCTTTTTCCCATCAAATCCCAATGATTCAAAGCCGAATCAACAGCTATTTCGGGTATGAGGCCATAGGCCGCATTGTCCTTGCAACCTATTACCCCGAACCCAAAACAGAAAAACCGCGCAAAGCTGCCCTTTCCCAAGGGGCCGAAAAAACTCTTGAAAAGCTGACAAGTAACATTGAAAACAACGAGTTAAAGGATTCTTTGAAAGTTTTGGGTGCGTCGATATTTGGTCATCAAAATCCTTAACTTTCCATTTTCCATCTCTTATACTGCTTCATTCCCGAATAAAGGAACATGTTGGCATGAAAAGATTCTCTCTACCTTTTGTTGTTTTAGCCAGTCTTGCGGCTTTGCTCGGCGGCGGCGTTTTGGCGCATTTTGGCCAGAGCGAGGCGCAGGCGACCGCCGCGCAGACAACACTGGCAGCGCTTTATGAGCATAGTCAGGGCGAGGTTGATGCGCCTGTGACGATGATTGAATATTCAAGCCTGACCTGCCCGCATTGCGCTGATTTTAACATTAAGATCCTCCCCAAGCTTATCGAGCATTATGTGAATACGGGAAAGCTTCGCATTATTTACCGTGATTTTCCTTCGGACGCTTATGCGCTGCGCGCTTCGGTTCTGGCGCGGTGTTTGCCTGACGGGCAATATCTTCCTTTCCTTCATGTTCTTTACAGCAATCTTGAAAGCTGGCTCAAAAACCCCAAGCCTTTGGATGTTTTGCTGCGCTATGCGCAAATGGCCGGACTTGACGCCGAGCGCGCGCAAGTCTGCATTGACGACAACCAGCTTGCGGATGCTTTGATCGCTTTGCGGCAGGAGGCCGTTGAACGCTACAAAGTCGAAGGAACACCTGCATTCATTTTCAATGATGGCGCGCAACAGATCATAGGCTATCGTCCCTATGAGGATTTTGCGCGCGTGATTGACGATTTGTTTGCGCAAAAAACTCATTAACTTTTCAGGGGATTGTCCGTTGCATTTTTCTTGTCTTCGTCTTCAGGGTTTTAAATCTTTTGTTGATCCTACAGACCTCCTTATTCAGGACGGGCTGACGGGCATTGTCGGCCCCAATGGCTGCGGCAAATCCAATCTTGTCGAAGCTTTGCGCTGGGTGATGGGGGAAACTTCGCCCAAACGCATGCGCGGCGCCGGTATGGAAGATGTGATTTTTGCCGGCACGGCCACGCGGCCGGCGCGCAATCTTGCCGAGGTCAGCTTGACGCTTGACAATACAGACCGCACGGCAGGCGCTGCTTATAACGACAGTGACGATCTTTTTGTCACAAGGCGCATCGAGCGCGACAGCGGCTCGGACTACCGCATCAATGGGCGGCCTGTGCGGCAGCGTGATGTGCAGCTTTTATTTGCCGATCAGGCCACCGGCGCGCAAGCGACTAGCGTTGTGGGACAGGGTCAAATTGACGCGCTGATCCGCGCGCGCCCGCAGGATCGGCGGCAGGTTTTGGAAGAAGCTTCAGGCACAGCCGGTCTTCAGGCGCGTCGGCATGAGGCTGAGCTTAAACTGAAAGCTGCTGAGAGTAACCTCACCCGCGTGGATGATGTGATTGTGACGCTTGATGCTCAGCTGCGCGCGCTCAAGCAACAGGTGCGGCAGGCTTCGCGCTATCGCAATCTTGCTGCGCATATCCGCCGCACCAAAGCGGCTCTGATGCATCTTCGCTGGCTGGATACAGAAAAGCAGGAGCTAAAAACAAGGGAATCTCTGGTTGAAGCGCAGAATCTTGTCGGCGCTTGCATGGCGCTTGTGGCCAAGAGCGAGGCGGCGCGGGTGGATATTGCCGCGCGACTTCCTGCTTTGCGCAAAGATGAAGCGGTGGCCGCAGCGGGCTTGCAAAAGCTGACTTTGGCGCGTGCGCAGATCGATCAGGAAAGCGCCCGCCTTGAAAGCCAGCTTAAAGCCACGCAAACGCAGCTTGACCAAGCCAAAGACGATCAGACGCGGGAGCAGACTTATCAAAGCGATTCATTGGCCGCTATTTCCCGCCTTCAGGAAGAAAAGGAAAGAATAAGGCAGGAGCGCGAAAAGCTAGAAGCCTCCCTGCCCGCCACGCTTGCGGCGCTTGAAACGGCTTCGCAGGATGTGCAAAGCCGCGATCAGGCTTTGACCGGCCTTTTGCAGGAAGCGGCGCAGGCTGAAGCGCAGCGGCAGGCGCTGTTGCGGGAAAAAGAAGATCTGGCTGCGCGCGCAGGTGCGCTTGACAGTCGTCAAAGTGATCTTGAATCACAAAAGCAGGCGCTTGATCTTGAAATGGTCGCGCGCGCAGATCTGTTTTTGGCCGCAAGCATGGTTGAGGCGTGCGAAAAAGAACTTGAACGCCGCAAGCAGCAGGTTGAGCAAACCTCTGCCGCGCGGCGTGAATCGCAGGATACGCAAAACGCCGCGCGTGAACGCTGGCAGCAGGTTCATGCGCAGCAAACGCGCCACATGGCCGATATTGACGCGCTTGAGGCATTTTTAGCGCTTGAATCCAAAGAACAGGATCAGGTTATTGACCTCATCAGCGTAGCGCCCGGCCTTGAAAAAGCTTTGGCCGTGGCGCTTGGGGAATCTTTGACGGCATCGCTTAATCCGGCGGACGCCATGCACTGGCGCGATGTTCAAAACAGCAGCCGCCTGCCTTCCCTGCCCTCTATCGCAACGCCTTTGTCTTCGTTTGTCAATGCGCCGGCTTCTTTGGCGCGGGCGCTGGCGCAGGTTGGTCTTGTGGAAAATAACGCCCAAGGACAGCAAGCCGCCGCGCAACTTCAGTGCGGGCAGATTCTTGTCAGCCGTGACGGCTGGGCGTGGCGCTGGGATGGATTTACCCTGACGCCCGAGGCGAAAACCGCCGCCGCCACGCGGCTTGAGGGGCGCAACCGTCTTGCTTCTTTGCGCGAAAAACAAAGCGAGGGGCAGAAATCTCTGGATCAGGCGCATCAGGATCTTGAAAGCGCCAATGCCCTGTTTGCGCAATGTCAGGATCTTGAAAATCAAACGCGCGAGCAGCTGCAGGTCGCCTTTACGGCGCTGAATGACGCGCGCGATCACCATGCCGGACAAAAGCGCGAAAATGAAGCGGCGCATGCGCGGCTTTCGGCTTTGCATGAAAATCTAAAGCAAAATGCGCAGGATCAGGAAAGTCTTGCGACCCGCAAGCAGGTTATTGAAAAAGATCTTTCTTCTTTAGCCGATCAGGAAGCTTTGCAGCAGCGTATTACGGCGCAGCGCAACATTTTGGAAACTTCGCGCGGTGAAAAAGCCGCGCATCAAAGCGCTTTTGACCATCTTAACCGCGAAAAAGATTTTCAGGACAAACGGCTTACTTCTATTGAAGAAGATCTTCAAGCTTGGCACAACCGCGCAAGTCAGGCGGAAAAAGCAGCGCTTGCCTTTATAACGCGCATCAAGGCGCTGGAGCAGAGTTTTTCAGAACTTCAAGCCAAGCCTGAGGCACTTGCCGCGCAGCGCCAAGAGCTTTTGACGCAACTGTCCGAGGCGGAAAACCTGCGCTCCCGCGCGGCTGATATTCTGATTGCGGCTGAGCATGAACTGGAAATGGTTGAGCGCCAGCTGAAAGAAGAAGAAGCCAAACTGGCCGCTGCGCGTGAAAACCGCATTCGCACTGAATCTGCCGCATCCGCCGTGGCTGAACAATTTTCCGCGCTGCGCGAGCGCATACGGGAAAAGCTTGATTGCGAGCCCCAAGATGTGCGCGCTCTGGCTGATTTTGATGAGGCTCAGGCCATGCCTTCCGCAGTGGAGCTTGAGCAGCTTTTGGCCCGCTACAGCCGCGAGCGCGACAATATGGGCCCTGTCAATCTGCGCGCCGAGGTCGAGGCTGAGGCCACACAAACGGAAATGGAAAAACTCACGCGCGAAAAAGAAGATCTGGTTGCGGCGATCAAAAAACTGCGCCTTGGCATCGGCCAGCTTAACCGCGAGGCGCGGGATCGTTTGAACCATGCGTTTGAGCAAGTGAATGAGCGGTTCCAGAAACTTTTCACCAAATTGTTCGGTGGCGGCAAAGCCTCGCTGGCTTTGGTGGAAAATGAAGATCCCATGAATGCGGGGCTTGAGATTTTTGCCGCGCCGCCAGGGAAAAAACAGCAGATCCTTTCTCTTCTGTCCGGTGGTGAAAAGACTCTGACGGCGCTTGCGCTTTTGTTCGCCGTTTTTCAAACCAACCCCTCGCCCATCTGCGTTCTTGACGAAGCTGAAGCTTCGCTTGATGAAAGCAACATTGATCGTTTCTGCGCTCTGGTGCAGGAGATCGGGCTGGAAACAAGTACGCGTTTTTTGATTATCACGCACCAACGCCTGACCATGGCCCATATGGATAGGCTTTACGGCGTGACGATGAGTGAAAAAGGCGTTTCCCAGCTGGTTTCGGTTGATCTCGCCGGCGCTGTGGCCTTGCGCGATGGGGAAAAGCGGGAGACGGCTTTGGATACAGCAGAGCAAGCGCTTGAAGCGGTGCAGGCGGCTTGAGGTCCCCCACCCTACCCTCCCCCACAAGGGGGGAGGGCTTAGATCTCTTTCTTGTCATCCTCGGGCAAGCGCGAAGCGCTTGAACCGGGGATCTGACGCCAGAGCGCAAGTCCACCGTCAGATCCCCGGGCTCTTGCTCCGCAAGCCCCGAGGAT
>WREW01000008.1 GCA_009779135.1 Alphaproteobacteria bacterium | reverse complement strand
GGCGGCCGGTCTGCGAAAATAAATAAAGTTTTGCCCCCCCCTGTGGTGTGGCAAAAAAGGGTGCCTTAACCCCCCAAAAAAGGCCCCCATAGATTAAAACCCTTTTTCCCCCCCCCCCCCCCCGTAATAACTAATTGTTATATAATAGCTTTTTGCCTGTTTTTGGTCGTGGGGTCATCCGCCCTTGCGCGGACGACCGCAACTTTGGGACAAAAGGCCGTAGGCCAACCTTGTGGGAATCTTTCAAGCGGGTCGGATTTTGATGCCTTGTTTCAATGCACATCTTCCGCAGCAGGGACAAGCGGGACAATGCAGACCGCGCCCGTCATCCTTGGAACTTTGACCGCGCCGCCTTATACGGCGGTGACCTGTGATTCAAGCAAGGCGGGGATGTTGCAATGGACTGGGGCCAATTTTCAGGCCTGTGACGGCATAAACTGGCATACTTTTGCCGGATCGACGGGCGAGGCTTCAAACCCTTTCAGCTTCATCGACCAAACAAATGTATCGACCAGCACAACGATCATTAGCAACGCTGTGACTCTGTCCGGCTTTACGGGCTTGTTGCCCGGGGTTTGCAATGCGGGTTGCACAGGAATCTATCGCAACGGCGTATGGGTGGGCGTGTCGGGCAATTTCTCGGCGGGTGATACGATCGCTATTCAGCAGACTTCCGCCGCGACCCCTTCAACCCCTACAACGGCCAGCGTCCGCGTTGGAGGCATGACTTCGGGAACATGGACGGTTATGACAGGCGCGGTAGTGGGCAGCACGCCGGACGCTTTCAGTTTTACGAACGTGACAAACGCCAGCCTTAACACGGCGATTATAAGCAATTCTGTCCAACTGCAAGGCCCTACGGGAACATGGACGGCCACTTGCGGCGTGGGCTGCACCAACATCGCCAGAAACGGTACTTGGCTTGGCACAACGGCAACGGGATTTATCCCGGGCAATCTTATTTCCATCCAGCAAACATCGGCGGGTACTGTCAGCACATCCAGCATGGCGCAAGTCACGGTCGGCAGCACGACCTCCGCGCCTTGGATGGTCACAACAGCCAGCGCAACAGATCCCTGTGACGGAACGCCCTACCCGGGTACTGTCTGCGCGGATGGCACGATCTATGCGGGCATAACGCCGGATGGAAATGTCAAAATGTACACCACGCGCTGTGATCCGGGCATGAGCTGGAACGGGTCAATGTGTACCGGAACGCGAACGGAAATGCCATGGAATAGTGGAAGCAATCTGGACGTACCAAACCGCACGCGCACCACGGGCCTTGCCAATACACAATTACTAATTACGCACGGCAACACCTTATCGCCGCCGGTACCATATGAATCGGCCCGTTATTGCGCGGGATTGAGTTTACACGGGCGTGGTGATTGGTATCTGCCTTCGATAGAGGAACTAAAACTGATGCAACTTATAAGCAATAATGGCACAGCCCATGGATTCTCGACAGGTATGTATTGGTCATCCTCTCCATACTATTCAGCTGGGATAGGGCTTCAATTCAGTAGTGGCAACGAAACCACCTCAACATCTTGGACAATTAGCTATCCCGTCCGCTGCGCCAGAAAGTGACAACCGCCCGTTTAAGGAGAATCTTTTTGGCGCAGCCCATATCCCCCCGCAAAGCAGCTTATTTAGGACTCGTTTTCCTCGGCCTATGGCTTTTGTCTTCGCCCGCCTTGGCGCGGACGACAGCAACTTTTGGGCAAAAATCCGTAGGCGAGCCTTGCGGGAATCTTGCAAGCGGGACTGATTTTGATAGCTTGGTTCAATGCACATCATCCGCAGCGGGCGCAAGTGGAACCATGCAAACCGCGCCCATCATCCTTGGAAGCTTGACCGCGCCGCCTTATGCAAACGTAACATGTGATTCAAGCAAGGCGGGGATGTTGCAATGGACGGGCAGCATGTTTCAATCATGCGATGGAACAAGCTGGACGATTTTTGCCAGAACGATAGAAGGCACGCCCGCACCTTTCAGCTTCATCAATCAAACAAATGTGCCGTTCAACACAGCGATCATCAGCAATGCCGTGATCCTGTCCGGCTTTACGGGTACATTGGCGGCCGCTTGCAATGCGGGATGTACCGGCATTTACCGCAACGGCATATGGATAGGCGTGTCGGGCAATTTCTCGTCCGGTGATACGATTGCTATTCAGTTGACTTCAGCCCCGACAGCTACAACAGCCACAACGGCCACCGTCCGCGTCGGCGGCATGACATCAGGAATATGGACAGTCACGACCGCGGCAAGCGTGGTTATCACGCCGGATCCTTTCAGTTTTACGAATGTGACAAATGTCAATCCTAGCGCGACCGTCACAAGCAATGCCGTCCAGTTGCAAGGCCCTGCGGGAACATGGACGGCCACTTGCGGGGCGGGCTGCACTAATATCGCTAAAAATAATGTTTGGCTTGGCACAACGGCAACGGGATTTGTCGCGGGTAATTTTATCGCTATCCAGCAAACCGCAGCCTCTACCGTCAACACGGCCAGAACGGCGCAAGTCACAGTCGGCAGCACCACTTCCGCGCTATGGATGGTCACGACCGCCGGCACGGCAAACGCCTGTGATGGCACGCCGCGCCCGGGCACTATATGCGCGGATGGCACGATCTATGTCGGTTTGTCGCCGGATGGAAATGTCAAAATGTACACAACGCGCTGTGACGCCTATATGAACTGGAACGGAACAAGCTGCATTGGTGCACGAACGCCTCTTTCATGGAATGATGGAACAGGCAATACCATCACGACAGGCGCCAACTCCAACGTCTCCGGCCGCGCCAATACGGCAGCGCTTGTGGCTCTTGGCTCTTCGCCATCGCCCGCGCCCTATGTTGCGGCGAATTATTGCAATGACCTGACCGTAAACGGACATAGTGACTGGTATCTGCCCGCCAGAGAAGAAATAGCCCTGCTTTTCCCGATCAGCAATGAAGGCACCGCCAACGGATTCACGCCCGCCAGCTACTGGTCATCCACCGAACAGTGGGGCGGCGCGCAGAATCTGAGTATGAGAGACGGTAGTTGGCCCTACATCGACCAGCAGCGAAGCGAAAAACATATCCGCTGTGTCAGGAGGTAATTCCCCCCCACCCAACCCTCCCCCACAAGGGGGGAGGGCTTATTTTTAAGTGTCATTGCGAGGAAAGCCGGCGCAGCCGGTTTGACGCGGCAATCTCGGCAATGTTGTAGGGATTGCCACGTTGGGCCTTACGGCCCGCCTCGCAATGACAGGGGGGGAGGTGACAGTTATTTCCTCGGCAAAAGCCGCGCATCCTCCGGCACCGGATCATCAGGAAGACGGCGGCTGTTGAAGCAGGTTTCGCCTTCTTCGATCATCATCTCAAGCAAGACTGAAAAAGAGATGGGATCCTTGGCCGCTTCCCACAGGAAAAAGCCGAAAGAGCCCGGGCAGGCATTGCCTTCGTTAAACCAGATCCCGCCTGTTTGTCTGTCGCAAAGAAAATCAAACCGCGGTGCGCCCGTGCCGCCAAGGACATCAAACGCGGTTTCCGCCCATGTGCGGATATTGTTTTCCATCACTTCATCCAAAGAAGGATTAATATCGCGCGTCAGGGAAAGCATGCCCTCGCTCACGGCATTTGTGGTTTTCGGCCCGTCTGTTTTGCCATCGCCGCTAAGATATTTGGTTTTAAAATCCAAAAGCTCATCGCTGTGCTTGGGCCGCTCGATCGCTGAGCTGCGCAGCTTGCCGCCAAGGCGGCAGACGGCCACATTATACTCAACAAGGTTGGGCACGAAGGGCTCCAAAATCGCGGCGCTGTCATACTGGAAAATCATGGGCAGAATGGACGCCAGTTCATCCCAGTTCTTAACTTTGGCCACGCCGATACTGCTGCCGAGGCTGACGGGCTTAGCGCAGCAGGGAAAGGCAATATCAGGGTAAAGGCTTTGAAGTTCCTGCGCCAGAATAAGCAAACCCTTTGAGGGCCGCTCAATCACATGAAAAGGCAGCAGCGGAATCCCTTTACCGGCAAGCATATGTTTTGTTGCCACCTTGTTCATCAGCAGGGCCGAGGCCATCACGCGCATGCCGCTGTAAGGAACGCCGCAGACCTCAAGCATGCCCTGAATCCCGCCATCTTCGCCATAGGCGCCGTGAAAGGCCGGTATCGCAAAATCAAGCGTGATTTCCCGTTCTTTTTTAAAGATTCCTTGGTTGCCGGTCACAAGATGCGCCTGTTTCTGGCCCTGACGCGGGCGCAGCGTCACAACCTCAAGCCCTTTGCTGCCTGGGGCAGGGATATAGCTTTCGCGTTTGCGCAAGGCCTCGCCCGTCAGCCAAGTGCCGTTAAGCGCGATATAAACGGGAAAAGCATCAAAAAGATCACGATCCAGCGCGTCAAGAACCTGCAGGCCTGTAATAACACTCACATCATGCTCGGGCGCTGCGCCGCCTAAGAAAACGGCAACTTTCTTTTTGGGTGACATGATTTTCCTTTTTGTATTTTCAGGGTTTTAAGGGTAGCATCAAACACGCTTTTTTTCAAAAGGTAAAGGCCGTGGCCGAAGATTTTTATCATACGCAATGCGGGCAGCCTCTGCAGACAGCCGCGCATGTTTTTGTCTGGGGCCATGGCTGGGGCCAGAGCAGCGCGGCTTTTGCAAAGCTTTGCGCCGCTTTGCCGCATCATGCGCATATTCTTTTGGATTTTCCCGGGTTTGGACGCTCAGCGCCGCCGCCTTGGGATTGGGGAACCAAAGACTATGCGCGCGCGGTCTTTGAAAAAATCAGCGCGCTTGCGCCGGATCGCAAGATTATATGGGTCGGGCATTCCTTCGGCGGGCGTGTAGGCTTGCAACTGGCCGCGCATCATCCGGAAATACTGGCCGCAATGTGCCTGATTGCCGGTGCGGGCCTGCCCAGACCGCGCGGGCTTTGGGAGGCTTTACGGGTCAAAACCAAAATCAAGGCCTTTAAAGCCGCGCGCTTTCTGGCCGGTTCATGGCCTTTTTTTGAAGGGATAAAAGACAGGCTCGGAAGCGCAGATTACAAAAACGCCGGAGCTTTGCGGGGCATCTTTGTGCGTGTCGTCAATGAAAATCTCGCCCAAGAGGCCAGAGCCATCACCGCGCCGGTTCTTTTGATTTATGGCCGTCAGGATCAGGAGACTCCGCCCGTTATAGGGGAAAAACTTCATCGCCTTATCAAAGATTCATCCCTTGTGCTTTTGGACGGGTTCGACCACTATAGCATCCTGAATCAGGGACGGCATCTTGTCATCAAGAACCTCAAGCAATTTATGGATCGTTTATGAGCGCCTGGCTTGGCTCTTCTTTTCTGTTGGCCGCATTTTTGTTTTTCGCCGCGCGGCGGGTGAAGAGCTATCTTCACTTTTACCAGCAGGATGATTATGAAGGCGCGCATTTTATTCTCTGGCTTTGGCGCACGCGGAGCTTTGATCGGCGCGTTTCCCTGACTTTGCTGGTCTTGTGGGGCCTTGCTTTTGTAGGGGTTGAGCCGCGATCTTTTCTTGATCTGCTGACGGGCGCTCTTTTTCTCGCTTATGGCCTTTGCGAAAACAATCCGCAGAAAAAAGCCAAAAAGCCGCTGGTCATGACCATGCGCGCCAAGCGCCTTTGGAGCGTGTCTTTGCTTTTAAGCGTTGTTGCGGGCGGCCTTGTTCTCTGGCACAGCGCGCTTTGGCTTTGGATTCTTTTGGTGCAGGCTCTGCCTTTGCTTTTGGTGCTTGCGGATCAGATTCTAAGCCCTTGGGAGCGCCGCATTCAAAGCGGCTTTGTCGAGCAAGCGCGCGCGCGGCTTCAGAAGATTGATCCTTTGATTATCGGCGTCACGGGCTCTTTTGGCAAAACATCGCTCAAGCATATTCTCGGGCACGTCCTCACCATGAACGCGGAGGCTTATTTTACCCCGGGCAGCGTCAACACGCTGATGGGAATCGCCCGCATGGTGCGCGAAAAACTCCCCGCGCAATGCCGCTATTTTGTTGTCGAGATGGGGGCTTATAAACCCGGCTCGATCACAAGGCTTTGTGATTTAACGCCGCCCAGACTTGGCCTGATTACCGCCCTTGGGCCGGCGCATTATGAGCGGTTTAAGGATCTTCAAACCGTTGCGCGCGCCAAGTTCGAACTGGCCTGTGAAGTGCTCGCGCATGAAGACGGTCATATGATTATTCACGAAAGCGTTCTCAATCAGGATTATGCGCGGGATTTTGTCGCAAGCCGGCGCGAGCGTTTTACGGTTTGCGGGCATAGCGCGCAGGCTGACGTGATTATCGAACATGGCGAGCAGACCGCCAAAGGCCTTGCCGTCACTTTAAGCCAGGGCAGCGAGACTTTTCTTTTGCATGTTCCTCTCTACGGCATGCAGCAGGTCGGCAATATCACGCTTGCTTTTGCCGCCGCGCGCAGGCTTGGCCTGCAGACAGAGCGCATTATAGCCGCTTTAGCGCTTATCCCGCAGATCAACCACCGTCTTGAGGTTAAGCGCCAGGCTAATCACATCACGCTTATTGATGATGCCTACAACGCCAACCCTGTGGGATTTGCCGCCGCCCTTGGGCTTTTGACTCTTTTGTCCCATGAGGATGGGCGGCGCATCATCATCACGCCCGGGCTTGTGGAGCAGGGCGCTTTGCATGAGCAAACGCACAAGGAACTGGGACGTTGCGCGGCGCTCAGCGCGGATCTTGTGATCGCCATCAGGCCTTCACGCATCCCGTCTTTTGAAGAAGGTTTCCGGCAGTCGCACAGCAGCGCCACATGGCTGGGTCTTGAAGGCATGGAACAAGCGCTTGCATGGCTGAAAACCCATGCCAGACCCCATGACGTTATTTTGCTTGAGAATGATCTTCCCGATTTATACGAGCGGAAACTTGCGCTTTAGAATCCTTCGCGTTCTTTGCGCTTGCGCTCGACCTTGCGGGCACGACGCACAGCTTCGGCTTGTTCGCGCGCGCGTTTTTCAGAAGGCTTTTCATAATTGCGGCGGAGTTTCATTTCACGAAATACGCCTTCACGTTGAAGCTTCTTTTTCAAAACACGCAAAGCTTGATCGACATTGTTATCACGGACAAGAACCTGCACGCAGCATCCCTCCTTCGGGAATGGTAAGAGTTTTCGCTCCAAAGGCGAATCGGGTTCGTGCTTGATAGCACGATCAAAGGCTTAGAGGAAAGCCTTTCTTGCAAAAAAGAATAAAACAGGCGTAAGACGTTGATTTCGCTTAGCCCTCCCCCCTCGTGGGGGAGGGTTGGGGTGGGGGATTACTTCTTCCTGAACTTATCCAGACTTATCACTTCCCCACGCTTTTCCACGCCGCCGTCCGCTGATGTGCCGTCCGGACTAGGATCGGTCTCATCCTCACCAGGCGCGGCGGCGGAGGGGATATTTTGGAACTGCAAAGCGAAATTAACCGAAGGATCCGCAAAAGTCGTGATGGCGGCAAAGGGAACCACAAGACGCTCCCGCACATTGTTGAAACTCAGCATCACGCTGAAACCCACATCATTCACCGTCAGACCGAAAAACTGATGTTGCAGAACGATTGTCATTTCATCGGGATATTTCTCCCGCAGATAATCGGGGATTTCCACATTCGGAAAGCGAGTCAGAAACGAGATATAAAAATGATGATCGCCAGGAAGACCATTTTGCACGACCTTGGCCATGGCTTGATGCACAACCTCGCGCAGGGCGGTTTCGATAAGCGTGTCGTAGCGTATATGGTCTGTTGACATGATAATCTTTACTCTAAGCCGTTGCCAAAAGTGGGAGGCCTTCTGTTGCCCGGCGGCCTCCCGAGCCGCGCTGAGTGCTATCATGCCCTAGCTTCGCAAAGCGAAGATTAGGCGGCGATCGCGACTCGGCTCATGTCAACATTGTCGTTGGCATTTATCAAATGACCCGATAACGGCGGAATCATGCCGGATGAAAACTCTGTCTTTACTGCGCGCGTCGATCCTATTTCGCCCCCGTAAGTGAAAATGGTGGAGGCGCCGGGTACCGCCCCCGGGTCCGCAGCGTTTATGCCACAAAGCGTTTATCATCATAGCCCGCCTTTTGAAGGGCGAGCGGCATTATTCTAGCACAAAAAATGACTTAATAAAGGATTCATTGTTTTTCGGTGTTTATTTTGTGAAAACATGCCAAGCTAAGAGAATCGCTCATGATTCCAGCAGGAGAAGACTATGCCGCATGAGGTTTTCATTGTTGATGACCGCCATCCCGAAGATACGGCCATGCTCCAGGCTCTTTATTCTCGCAGTCCGGCGAGTGTTGTCAAACATCTCGAAACATTGAAAAAAGCCGGAAGCGGCAAGTTTATGGGGCAGTATTATGTCGGCTATGGCCATGCCTCAATAGGCGATTGCGGCCAGACCGTGTGTTTTATTGAGCAGGTCTCAATGCTGGTGGCCAAGGCGGTGCAGGATCACCCCCTCTATAACGGGCAGGAGGCCTCGACCCGTTATCTTGATTACAGCCAGCAGGCCATCAAGGATCCCACCAAAACCGACGAAGGCGCGCATATTCAGGAACGCTGGCGGCAGATTTATCAGGACACGCTTGAAAAACTGAAAGAAGCGCTGGCGGCGCAGAACCCCTATGATCCCGCTTTGTATAAAACAGAGAAAGTCTGGGACAACACGATTAAAGCGCGCGCTTTTGATATAGCACGCGGGCTTTTGCCCGTAGGCACAACCACGCTTTTAAGCTGGAGCACTTCTTTACGCAACGCGCGCGAACATCTGCGGCGCTTGAAATACCATCCTTTGGAAGAGGTAAGGGACGTTGCGCAAAGCCTTTTTAGTCTTCTTAATAAACGCTACCCGCACAGCTTTCTGGCCGAGGACATGGCGCTTGAACAGGTCAATCCGCGCGATGAGTTTGCGCAGGATAATGCGGCGCGGACGCACTATCAAACAGCCGCCGATATTCAGCGGCGCTTTCAGCTGACGGATGAGGAAAAGCAAAGCCTCCTTGAAGGACGGATCGTGACGCGGCGGCAGGCTTTGGATCTTGAAGGGCTGCGGGATCAGGAAACCAATCTTCTGGCCCAGCGTCCGCCTGCGGCGGCGTTGCCTTGGCGGCTTGAATCCTACGGCAAATATAATTTTCTCTTCCTTCTTGATTTCGGAAGCTTTCGGGATATCCAGCGCCACCGCAACGGCGTGTGCCAGATTCCACTTGTGGATGGCCGCTATGGGCTTGAACCCTGGTATCAGGAAAAGCTCGCGGCGCTTCTCAGCGCGGAAGATTATGTCCATCTCAACACTTCTATTGCGGAGCAGTTTGCGGCCATTGAGGCGATCGCTCACGCCAGCATCTATGATAAGCAATATTTCTACCCCATGGGAACGCGCGTGCTTGTGCATGCGTCTTATTCCTTGCCCGAGGCGGTTTATGTGGCTGAGCTGCGCTCGGGCAAAACCGTCCACGGCTCCCTGCGGCGTGTGGCGCACGAGATGCTGCAGGTTTTGGCCGACGACATCCCCCAAATCGCCCTCTACGGCGATGTGGATGAACAAGACTGGACTGCTAAACGCGGCGAGCAGACGATTGAGGAAAAATAACCCCCTTAACCCGCGCGTATTCTTTTTGGATCTCCCCAAAAATCCTTTGCTTTTCTTCTTGCGGGGCGCTTTGGGCTGTGGCGGCCAGGTGGGCAAGTTCCGGCGCGCCGAGATTAAGCGCGGTGCCTTTAAAGGCGTGGGCGCTGCGGCGCCAAAGCTCCTGATCCCCCCGCGCAAGAGCCTCTTGAAGCTGGGACAGCAACTCTTCAGACGATTCGAGGAAAATCGTAAAAAGCTCATATTCGACCGCTTTATCACCGCCGGTCATCGCGCGCAGATTGTCAAGATTGACAGATTCGCTCATGGGGACGCCTTTCGGGGTGGCGTTCGTAATATGTCCCGATACTGCCGTAAATCGCGGCCTTGTTATAAGGCTTGGCGATAAAGCCGTCAACCTGGTTGCTTTTGGCCAGCGCGACATCCTCGATGGCATGGTTGGCCGTGACCATCACGATAAAAGCGTCCTTGTCGATGGCCTTCATAAATTGCGCAAGCGTATGGCCGCTGTCATCCGTAAGCTCAATATCCACAAAGGCAATGTCAGGCGCATTTTCGAAATAAGAGTGCATGGCATCTTTCGCGGCGACGGCAATATCAACGACAAAGTCGTTTTGCAAAAGCCCCTGAAGAAGGCGGCGGGAAAAAAGCTGATCCTCGACAATCAGAATGCGCGGCCTGTCCCGCCCTGGCCGCGCAGCCAGAGCAAGGCGAAACCTGGCCGCCAGAGCCGGTATTTTATCAAGGACTTGCTGGTTGATATGGGGGGTCATGGCAAGAATCCTAGGGGTACAGGCTTAATAAAGAGTCAAACCCGCACCTGCGCAGGTAACCTGCTTAATATCCCCCCTCTTGTCATCCCCGTGTTCTTGCTTCGCAAGCCCCGAGGATGACAAGAGGGGGGGGGAGGACAGGTTTTAAGAAAATGTTTACTATAATAGGGCGTCATGGCTATAAGAGATTCGCTCCTTCCTTTGTCCCGATGTCCTGTCGGGATGACCTTCAAGCAAAAGGGATTAAGTATCATGAAACTTCTTGCAAGATCTAAAATCAGCACGCGGCTTTATATAGGGTTCGGGCTGTTCATCCTCATACTTGTCGGCATTATTATTTTTGCTGTGAAGGGGTTCAGGGATTTGAATGAAGATCAGGATCATCTTTTCACGCGCTCAAACCTGCAGAGTGAACTGGTATCTGCCGAAACGGATTTTCTTGAAGCGCGCGTCTTTGCCAATAATTTTGCGCTACTTGGCGGAACCATGGATGCCACTCTTGAGAGATTGGAGGCTTTCAGTCAAAATGTTCAAAAACTGCATGACGAACTCCACGCACCGAAACATAAAGAGGTTATGACGAAAATACGCGAGGCCACTGTATCTTTCAAAGAAGAAGTCGGGATATTGCAAAACTTTGCCAAGACGCATGCCGATCCGGAGTTTATAGAGATCATGGAGGAAATGGAGCGCCGCGGCAATATCATCCAGGAGCTTATTAAAATAGTGTTTGAGGATTTGACCGCCGAGGTTAAAGAACTTGATGACGCCATGGAGCGGGACATTGCAAAGATTCAAACGATGTTGAATATTACAGGCGTCCTGGCTGTCATTCTTGCCATGATCATCTCTTACCTGCTTGCGCACAACATCCAGAATATTATCACCACAATGGCCAAAGCGATGAGAGGTCTGGCTGATGGCGATTTGAACGTTCACATCCCTTATGAAGATAACAAAGGGGCCGTTGGTGTTATGGCCAATACCCTGGCGGTCTTTAAGGAAAACGCAATCCGCATGGAAGCCATGCGCAAGGAACAGGCCGAGGCCGACCAGCGCGCCGCGGCGGATCGGCGCAAGGTTCTGCTGGATATGGCCAATAATTTCGAAGAAACCGTTATGGGCATTGTGCAGGAAGTCACGGGCCAGGCGCGGGACATGCAGTCCACCGCCAAGGAAATGGCGCGCATCGCTCAGGATACCAGCATGCAGGCCACCAATGTGGCGGCGGCTTCTATGCAGGCTTCGACCAATGTTGAAACCGTAGCCTCGGCGACGGAGGAGCTTTCGGCCTCCATCGGCGAAATCGACAATCGTGTCAATGAAGTCTCGACCATGATCCGGCGGGCGGCTGAAGAAAGCACGCGCACCAACAACATTGTGCAAAAGCTTGCTGCGGCCACCAACAAGATCGGCGAAGTGGTCAACCTCATCAATGCCATTGCGGCGCAGACCAATCTTCTGGCGCTGAACGCGACCATTGAAGCGGCGCGGGCCGGCGATGCGGGCAAGGGCTTTGCCGTTGTGGCGGGTGAGGTGAAGAACCTTGCCGGTCAGACCGCGCGCGCCACCGAAGAAATCGGCGCGCAGATCAGCGCTGTGCAAAGCGAAACCGACAGCGCTGTGACCGCCATCAAGACGATTGATGAGATGATCTCGCAGGTTCAGGGGGTTGCGTCTAACATTGCGGCGGCGGTTGAAGAACAGACAGCCGCTACGCAGGAAATCGCGCGCAACATCCAGCAGGCAGCTGAAGGAACGCAGGGCGTTTCGGTGAATATCGGTACCGTGACCGACGCCTCAAGCCAGGCCGGCGCTGCGGCTGAAGAGGTTCTGGCCTCGTCAGGTTCTCTGGCCGAAAATGCGGACAGACTGCGCACAGGCGTTGAGCACTTCCTGCAGACCATTCGGGCGTAGGGGCTACCCGCAACTCGGGTTAGGAAAAGACTTATCAGGCGGCAGAAAGCCCTTAACGTCCTGCATATCAACCATGGTGATTTTTACGCCGGCTTCGGTAAGCTTGGTTGTGCCGATTTCAATGCTTGTTTTCCATTTGTCTTTAAGCTGCGCATAAAAGCGGCGTGAGCTTAAAGGCACAATAACCTCTTGAATACCGGACGCCACAAGCAGGCCGGCGCATATGGCGCAGGGCTCCAGCGTCACATAGATTTTTGCCCCTTTAAGGGCGTAGCCGTAACTTGAAACCTGCGCCAGAGCCATCTGCTCGGAACAGTTGATCCAGAGCGAGCGCAGGCCGTTGTCAAACCTCTCAACGCGGTTACCATCAACCCCGGGCGCAAAGCCGTTGGAAGCCTGTCCCAGAGCCTGATTTTGAGAATCCACAATAATAGCGCCTACCTTAACGGAAGGGTGAGGGCTTCCCCCTTCCTCGACCGGCGCATGCGCCAGCGCCGAGGCTTTGATAAGCCAGTTATGATGCGTTGCGCGTTCATCTTCAGGCGATGGGATGTGAGACATCGAAAATCCTTAAATAAAAGAGGTATAAAAGACCGGCCGCTTATATAACATAATCCCTTCACGGCGGCCTACCATTTTTTTGTCATTTTCGAGGGTTTTACAAAATCATTAAACAAGGCTATGTTGGCCTCCTCTTGAACCGGTTTTAGGGAATCTGTCTCATGTTACGTCTTGTTCCGGAAGATACGAAAATCGATTTTGTAGGTAAACGCTGGTGGGCTTTTGGATTTACGCTATTTCTCATGGTCGTGACGGTTATCTCCTTATTTATCAGCGGCTTAAACCTTGGTATTGACTTTAAAGGCGGCATTTTGGTCGAAGCCAAGGCCCCGCATGTGATTGATGTCGGCGTGCTGCGCAGCGATCTTACGGCGCTCCATCTTGGCGAGGTGATGCTTCAATCTTTTGACGATGGAACGGGCGTCATGATTCGCCTGCAAAGGCAGGAGGGGGGCGAGGAAGAGCAGCAACGCGCCGTCCAGCTGGTGCGTGAAAAAATGGGGCAGGGCTATGATTATCGCCGTGTCGAAGTGGTCGGCCCCACCGTGGGGCGGGAGCTTTTCCACGCGGGCCTGATGGCGACTTTCTTTGCGGTTTTAGCCATTGGCGCTTATGTGGCGATGCGGTTTGAATGGCAGTTCGGCATCGCAATTTTCCTTGCCACGCTGCACGATGTTTTGGTGACGATCGGACTTTATTCGGTTTTGCAGCTTGATTTTAATCTGACCTCTGTGGCGGCGCTGCTGACTTTGGCGGGCTATTCCACCAACGACACCGTTGTGGTGTTTGACCGTATTCGTGAGATGTTACGGCGACAGAAAACGGATGATCTGTCCAAAACCATCAATATGGCCGTCAATCAAACGCTTTCGCGTACTGTGATGACGGGCGTGACGACGATGATTGCTTTGCTCCCGCTGCTGGTTTTTGGCGGCGAAACCTTGTGGAACTTTTCGCTCGCCTTATGCTGGGGCATTACCGTCGGAACTTTTTCTTCCGTTTATGTGGCGGCTTCCATGCTGCTTTACATGCCGCCCTTGCGCCGCGTTGAACAGGGAAAACTCGCTAAGAAAACAGCCTGAACGCAAGCACCGCCAAAAGCCCGAAGAAAAGAAACGGGGCAAAGTGGATGGCGCGCTGTTTAAAAGGAATGCCGCGTTTGCGCTTTAAAACGGCCAGCCACAAAAGGCCCGAAAGCGCAGCGATCACCCAAGTCCAAATCACAGTCGTAACGGAAAAAGCGGCCACAGCCAGCCCCGACCATTTGGCATCGCCAAAGCCCAGCCCATCGCGTTTTGTGGCGCGGAAATAAAGATAATTGACAAACCACAAAACAAAAATCGTCAGCACAATAATCACAAAGCGAATACCCATCGCCTTCATGCCTTCTTCCCACGCAAAGCAGGCCAGCGCCACGACCGTGCCGGTGAAAAGAGGAAGATCCGGAACGCGCCCCGTGCGCGCATCCACAAGCGCCGTTCCGCCCAAAATCAGCAAAACAAGCGCAGGAATAAACCAGAAATTGGACGGGTAGGCCTCGGTCAGCACTTCGATCCAGTTAAGCTCATTCATAGGCATCACCCTGCGGCGCGGCGGCGTTGACGGGACTTGGCTTTCGGTTTTTCAAGCTGCGCGGTTTCCAGCTCGAGCACAGCTTGCGCATGCGCAAGGCTTCCGATATCCCAGAGTTTATCGGCGGACTCGCGCGCAATATCTTTCCAGCGCTGCGTTTCATTTTCCTGCTGCGTTATTCTCAGCTCAAGCAGGGCTTTTTCACCATTCAGCGCGTTGATCTCCTGATGGAGCGCGTCAATTTCTTCTTCAAACCTGCGGATATTATCCGAAAACAAACCGCGCAGGGATATAAGCCGTCCGCGTTTGGCCTGTCCGATTAAATCCGTAAAACTGATGCCTTGGGTCGCCATCATACGCCGCGCCACGCGCAGAGCGCTCAGCGCTTCGCCGTCTTGATCTGAATCGACAAGCGCCAGAATCTTGTCAATCTGCCGTAGGGTGCGATCATATTCCGTCATGACTTTTTTACTACCATAAACGGCAAAAAGAACCAAGAAGGCTTTATGGTTTTTTATTTTGGTGTAGAATAAACCCCAAAAATATCCTTGTATGCGGGAGAAAAACACCATGAAAAAAATCGTTGTTGTTTACTATTCGGGCTATGGCCACACGGCCAAAGTGGCCGATTCCGTGCGGCAGGGCGCTTTGCGCGTTGAAGGCACGCAGGTTGATCTCATCAAAACCGACGAAATCGAAAACAAATGGGAGATCCTCAACGCAGCCGATGCCATCATCTTCGGCGCGCCCACTTATATGGGAAGCCTTGCCGCGCCGTTTAAAGTCTTTATGGAAAGCAGCTCCAAACTTTGGGCGCAGGAGGCTTGGAAGGATAAAATTGCGGGCGGCTTTACCAACTCCAGCTCACAAAACGGCGCCAAGATGGTCTCTTTGATCGAGCTGATGACCTTTGCCATGCAGCACGGCATGATCTGGGTCGGTCTTGGGATTCTGCCCGGGAACAATACCTCCAAAGGCTCGATCAACGACATCAACAGGCTTGGAAGTTTTGCGGGCGCCATGACTCAGGCCAACAACGATCAAGGCCCCGATGAAGCGCCGCCTCCCTCCGACCGCGAAACCGCCGCCTTGTTAGGTCAGCGCATCGCGCGGTTTTTAGAACGCCTTAATCAGCGTTAAAGTCGTCAGATTCCCCTCATGCGCGTTGCGGCTTGCAAACTCCCACTGTGAGCGCAGAGAGAGATCAAGATGAAGATGAGGAACAGCTCTGAAGATAACCTCGGGCCCCAAGGCATAAGCGCGCTCCTTTTTCCTGAAAGCGCTGGGGCCGCTGTCCCTTGTAACCTGCCAGTGTGCATAGCCTGTGGCGCCGAGTTCCCAATTATTATCGAACTTTTTGGCAAGGCTCCATTCAATATGGAAATCATCTCCGGGCGTGATTTTTGTGCGTTTTTGCTTGGTATTAAACTCATACCGCCCGATGGCTGAGGCCGTCCACATCCTGTCATTGTCAAAATAATAAGTGCCGCCGCCGGACAGCATAACCGTCCAGAAACCGCGTCCGGCTGAAGCGATTTTGGTTTCATCAAAATTGCCGGCGGGAAAGTAAATCCCAAGGCCCGCCAGAGCGTCATATTGAAGATCATTCCAGACCACCACAAACGGCTCAATAGAAGGGTCGGCGAGGTCAAAGCGGCTGGCCTTAGTGCCGCCTTTGTTATTGCTTGTATATTGCAGGGGAATATTAACCGAAAAAGCAACATTGCCGCCCCAAAGCTGCATGGAGCTCACATAACCAAAGCGGTTCACAAGGGCGTAAATGCTAAGATCATTTTTTCCCGCCGCGCTGTTGCCGTCATTATCTTTCCATGTGCTGGCATTGTAAAAAGCATTATACATCTTCCAATAAGCGCCTTGATTGGTCGGCAGGCTTCCGGCGCGGATGCCCTCAAGACCGGTCAGATAGTGACCATGCTGCGCCAAGGCCGGAACCGGCAGGCTGGCAAAACCGAGCAGCGCCAGAGCGCCCAGAGCTTTTTTTATCATCGAATCCCTCATAGAAAAATGTGATATTTCACCATACGATATGATTAGCGGCGAAGCAAGAATATGCTATAAAAAACCATGACAGACCCGTTTGAACCCTCGCAAAGTCAGGCCGTCACAGGTCATGATTCTGCCAAAGAGCAGATTGCTCAGGCCTTTAAAAGTGGCCGGATGCATCATGCTTGGCTGCTGACGGGGCCTCAAGGGATAGGTAAGGCAACTTTGGCTTACCACGCCGCGCATATGATTCTTTCGGGCGGCGCCAACAGTTTTGAGCATTTTGATCCCGAAAATCAGGCCGCCCGCCTAGTGCGCGCCGGATCGCACCCCGATTTTTTTGTGCTGCAAAGATTAAGGGATGAGAAAACAGATCTGCGCCGCGCGATGATTTCGGTCGAGCAAGCGCGAAGCCTTGCGCCTTTTCTGACGATGACGTCCGTCTATTCTTTCGGGCGCGTGGCGCTGCTTGACGAAGTGCATACAATGAACGTCAACGGCCAGAACGCAATTCTTAAACTGATTGAGGAGCCGCCCTCGCATACGGTTTTGTTTTTAACAGCCACAACAGCAGGCGCGCTTTTGCCGACCATAAGATCGCGCTGCCGCCTTTTGCCGCTTGAACCTTTATCTGCCGGTCAGGTTAAAACAATTCTGACGCGCCTTGACCCCAACGCGCTTGAAGGCGTGGATGCAGAGAAACTTCTGCGCTTTGCAGGCGGCAGCGCGGGCAGGGCGCTAAGCTTGCTGCAAACCAAGGCCTTGGATCTTTTTGAGGAGCTTTTGAACATTCTAAAGCCCATGCCCGCGCTTGATATGGCGCGGCTTCATGCGCTTGCCGACAAGCTTGCGCGGAAAGAGCAGGGGGCTGCTTTTGAGGCGCTTTCAACGCTTTTTCTTGAAGCTTTATCCGATTCCATCACCTCCATGGCGCAAGAGCGGGAAAATCGCTTTGGGTTTTTCTTTGCTTGCCCGCTTGATCGCGCCATGGAAGCATGGGAAGATGTAAGCGGTATTTTTTCGGCGGCAAAAACAGGCAATCTTGACAGCAGGCTTGCCTTTATCCATGCGCTGACAACCCTCAGTCAAAAAATGAAAGAACAGGCATGAAAAAGAATTACTATGTTACTTGTGCAATTCCTTACGCCAATGGCGAACCTCATATAGGCCACGCCTATGAAGTGATTATCGGCGATGTGCTGGCGCGCTTTAAAAGGCTTGACGGTTATAATGTCCGTTTTCAAACCGGCATGGACGAACACGGCCAGAAGAATGAGCGCGAAGCCGCCAAACGCGGCGTCTCGCCGCAGGAGCTTGTGAACCGCATTTCCGCGCAGTTCAAAGATCTTTATGAACGTCTTGGCATATCCTTTGATGATTTTATCCGCACGACCGAGCCGCGCCATATCAAGCGCGCGCAGGATTTCTGGCGCCGCCTGCAGGAAAACGGCGATATTTATCTCGGAAAATATTCCGGCTGGTATTCCGTGCGTGATGAAGCTTACTTTGATGAGGGTGAGCTGACAACATCGCCTGCGGGACAAAAACTCGCCCCCTCCGGCGCGCCGGTCGAGTGGATGGAAGAAGAAAGTTATTTTTTCAGCCTTTCAAAATATCAGGACAGGCTTTTGGCGCTTTATGACAGCACGCCTTCCTTTATCCAGCCCCGCTCGCGGTTTAATGAGGTTTATAATTTTGTCAAAAGCGGCCTTCGTGATCTTTCGGTTTCGCGCACGACTTTCAAATGGGGCGTTCCCGTGCCGGACGCGCCGGAGCATGTGATGTATGTGTGGGTTGATGCCTTGTCCAATTACATCACCGCGCTTGAATATCCCGATGAAAGCGAAGGGAGTCTGATGAAGGCTTTCTGGCCCGCTGATGTGCATATTATCGGCAAGGATATTTTACGTTTCCACGCCATATACTGGCCGGCCTTTTTGATGGCCACAGGCCTGCCGTTGCCCAAAGTGATCGCAGGACACGGGCATATTCTCAACCACGGCGAAAAAATGTCCAAATCCGTGGGCAATGTTATTGCGCCGAATGACGCGGTAGCAAAATTCGGCCTTGATCAAATACGCTATTTTTTACTGCGCGATTTTTCTTACATGCATGATGGCGATATGTGGGACGAAAAGGTGGCCGAGCGCATCAACAGCGATCTTGCCAACGACCTTGGCAATCTTGCGCAGCGCTCCTTGTCCATGATCGCAAAAAACTGCGAAGGCAAAGTTCCGCAAGCGGGCGCGTTTACGGATTCCGATAAAGCCCTGCTGGCCAAAGCCTATGGCCTTGCTGCGCAGATGTGGCAGGAAATTGATGTTTTCGCTTTTCACAAAGCGCTTGAACATGTCTGGGCCGTGATCGCTGACGGCAACCGCTATGTGGATGAGCAGGCGCCGTGGGCGCTCAGAAAGACGGACTCCCAGCGCATGGCAACAGTCCTTTATGTTCTGGCCGAGGCTTTGCGTTGCATCGCAATTCTTTTGCAGCCTGTGATGCCGGAATCCATGGACAAGATGCTCGCGCAGCTTTCCGTGCCGAAAGACAAGCGTGACTTTGCCTGTTTGAGCGAAAAAGACGCCCTTGTCGCGGGCACAATTTTGCCGGCGCCAAGCGGGATTTTCCCGCGCTATATGCCCAAAGAGGAAAAGTAAGATGCTTGTTGACAGCCATGCGCATTTGGATGCGCCTTCGCTAAGCCGTCAACTTCCCGACATTCTTGCCCGCGCAAGACAGGCCGATGTGGGCGTTATCCTGTGCATCGGCATTTCAAAGCCTGACTTTCCCAAAGTGATCGCCATGGCGGAAAGCGCGCCGGAACTTTACTGCTGTCTTGGAATCCAGCCGCATGACGCCATGCAAAAAGGGCAGGAGATCACGACAGAAGAACTGATCGCGCTTGCCGCCCATCCCAAAGTTATAGGTTTTGGCGAAACGGGGCTGGAATATTTCCATAAAAATGTCGCCCCGCGTGATGCGCAAGAACAAAGCTTTCGCGCGCATATCCGCGCCTGTATTGCCACAAACCTGCCGCTTGTCATACATTCAAGGCAGGCCGAAGACGACACGATGAGGATTTTAAAAGAGGAAAGGGCAGGGCATGAAGACAGGCTTCGCGGCGTTTTCCACTGTTTCAGCTCGCAAGCTTCTCTGGCAAAGTTTGGTCTTGAGATCGGCTTTTACTTCTCAGCCGCAGGCGTGATTACATTTGAAAAATCGCAGGAGCTTAGGGATATTTTTGCAGGCATCCCGCTTGACCGGCTTTTGGTTGAAACAGATTCGCCTTATCTTGCGCCGGTTCCCCTGCGCGGCAAGCTGTGTGAGCCTTCTTTCGTCACGCACACAGCCGCCTGTCTTGCCAAAATCAAAAATATTTCGGAAGATGAAATTGCGCGCGCCACAACGGATAATTTTTTTAACCTCTTCACAAAGGCAGAACGCCCATGAAAATTACAATATTGGGATGCGGCGGAGCAGGGGGGGTGCCTTTAATCGGCAATGACTGGGGCGATTGCGATCCGAAAAATCCTAAAAACAACCGCTTACGCTCCTCCATTCTTGTGGAACATGAAGATGTCAAGGTTCTTGTCGATACGTCACCGGACATGCGCCAGCAGCTTTTGAACGTCAATCTTAAAACGCTTGATGCTATTTTTTATACGCATGCCCACGCGGATCATGTGCATGGAATTGATAATATCCGCTCGCTGAACTGGCTGATAGGAAAACCCGTGCCGCTTTATGCCGATCAAGAAACGATGGATGTGCTGAAACAGCAATTTGCCTATATTTTTGAAGATCACGAAGAAGGAAAGCGCTTTTATCTTCCGGCGGTGCAAGCGCATGTGATTGACGGCAGCCCTTTGACATTGGGATCGCTGACAATTCAGCCCTTTCACCAGCAGCATGGCGATATGCGTTCAATGGGCTATCGCTTTCACGATTTTGCTTATTCCACAGACGTCAACGCGCTGGATGAAGATGCTTTTAAAATCCTCGAAGGCGTCAAAATATGGATCGTGGACGCCGTGCGGCACAAGCCCCACTACAGCCACGCGCATATTGACCGAGCCTTAGAATGGATCGAGCGGATCAAACCACAAAAAGCCTATCTAACCCACATGAATCAAACACTGGATTACGAAACCCTAAAAGCCAACCTTCCGGATCATGTCGAGCCTGCTTATGACGGTCTGGTTATTGAGGTTTAAGCTGCGCAGGTTGTTGCGGCCACAAAGGAAACCCTGTGCGTGTGGCGCATCGTTCTAAAACTTTAATTTTCTCTTGCTCAATAGCTGTCGCTTGATCGAAACTTTTGGGAGGGAGCAGGCTCCGGTTATTGTTAAAATATCCCCCATGATTCCGAAAAAGCTTGAAAGTAGATAAATCATCAAAACAGAAAAAGCGAACCGTGCTGTCGTCAAGCGAGCCTTCTCTAACACACATACCTTCACCAGAGAAACGCTCCACTATTAAGGCGATGTTAATGTTGGCAGATTCTTTGGCGCATTTTATAAAATCTTTTTTTATGACTTCTTCCTTGTTATCAGAACATGAAGTCAGAAAGGCGGTGCCAAAAGAAAGGGCTGTCGCTGCAATAACTGAACGAGTTATTTTATTCATAAGATTTCTCCCTTTATGGTTTCAGTTCAAAGCCTGCGTTTCTGGCGCATTTTTCCAGAATCTCTATCGTTCGTTGCTCGGCAGGGGTTGCTTGTTTAAAGCTTTTTGTTCCGTCCACCGGCTCATACTGGTCATTTAATCTGATTGCGGAAAGTGATGAATTATCAAAGTAAAAACCGCCATATTTCGTTTCAACATGAAAACCTTGGCCGGGGGCAGGCTCATATATTTCAGTCACCTGAACGCCATGTTGCGCGGCACATTTTTTAAACTTTTCTATTAAATCTCTGGCTTCATTCGTCATGTTTTTTCTTTAGAATAAGAACGCGCAAAAGACAATGAGCAAAAACATTTTTATGAAAAGTATGGTTAATCGCCCCCCTTGTCATTGGCAGGAAAGCCGCCACAGGCGGCCTGACGCGGCAATCTCGGCCAATGTTGCAGGGATTGCCGCGTCAGGCCTTACGGCCTTCCTCGCAATGACAGTTAGCGAGGAAGGGAAAGGGGGCCGTTTAAGGCCCCCTTGAAAGCCTCTTTTGAAGGCCTTTTTGACCCCTTATTTTGAGCGTTTTTCGGCGGCTATTTTCGCTGCTTCTACGGGCTGTTTTTGGCGCCTTAAAAACGACCCCCTTCAACGGCTTTTTTCACCCCCCTGAAACCGTCCGGCTTTGCCCTTTGATGGCGCCTTTGTCCCTCGCTTTTCCCCCATTTCCCCCGCCTTTTCCTGCTTCCTCTCCATAGCATAATTTAACATAATACATCTTATGCGACAACTTATGGTCTTGAGAGGGGGTTCGGGAAAGCTGTTTTTGGGATGTCCGGAACGGGTGATTTTGGGGTGTTTTTTGAGGGCTGTTTTCTCGCCTTTTTAGGCCCTAAAGGGGGCTTTCAAAATGCCCTAAAAAGCCTGCCTGAAACCTTCTCGACTTGCCTTTAAGTGCGGGTCTTTTTATAACGCTTTTTTGGCCTCAAAATGAAGGGTAAAACATGTCTGAAAAGCTTGATGAATTGGTCCGTGTTGTGCGCGCGTTGCGTGACCCTGCTTGCGGTTGTCCGTGGGATCTTGAACAGGATTTCCAAACCCTCGCCACAGGCACGCTTGAGGAAGTTTATGAACTGATTGAAGCGCTGGAAAACAACGATCCCGCGCATATCCGCGAAGAGCTTGGCGATGTGCTTTTACACATCATTCTTTATGCGCAAATTGCGTCCGAAAAAGAGCTGTTTTCGCTTGATGATGTGGCCTCTTGCGAGGCTGAAAAAATGGTCTCCCGCCACCCCCATGTTTTCGGCGATCGCGCGGGCGTCAAGACCGCCACCGATGTCCTTCAAAACTGGGAAAATGATAAAGCGCAGAAACGCGCCTCTTCCGGCACGCTTGAAGACGTAAGCCGCGCCCTGCCCGCTTTGATACGCGCGCAAAAGCTGCAAAAACGCGCCATGCATGTCGGTTTTAACTGGCCGAATCTTGATGGCGTCATGGACAAAGTCCGTGAAGAACTGGACGAGCTTTCACACGAGTCAAAAACGCAAGCTTCCGTTGAACGTCTTGAATCCGAACTCGGCGATGTGCTTTTCAGCGCGATTTGTTTGGCCTCTTTCCTCAAGCTGGACGCTGAAAAAGCCTTGCGCGCGACAAATGCGCGTTTTGAGCAGCGTTTTGCGTTTATGGAAAAGGCTTTACGCGATCAGGGCAAAGACATTCAAAGCGTTTCTTTTGAAGAAAGAGAAAGCCTCTGGGCGCGGGCCAAGCAAGCCGCTAACGATTCTTCTCCCGCATAATCCGCGCTTTGTCGCGTTGCCAGTCGCGTTGTTTGATCGCCTCGCGCTTGTCGGCTTTGTGTTTGCCTTTGGCCAGACCCAGCTCGAGCTTGGCAATCCCGCGTTTGTTGAAGTAGAGCGACAAAGGCACGATCGTCAGCCCTTCCCGCTTGACGGCGCCGAGGAGTTTGTTTTTTTCCTTCTTGTGCAAAAGAAGCGCGCGCGGGCGGTTGGGTTCGTGCTGCAGATGCGTTCCTGCTTGCATATAAGGCGCGATGTAGGCATTAAAAAGATAAAGCTGCCCGTCCTTGCCCGAGGCAAAAGAATCCTGAATGCTGGCCTCGCCACGGCGCAGAACTTTGACTTCCGTTCCCATCAAAACAAGGCCGGCTTCAAGCGTATCGACAATAGCATAATCATGCCGCGCCTTGCGGTTCAGCGCCACAAAGCGTTGGGCTTTAAGACGTTCCTGATCCTTAGCCATAATATTTTTAACCTTTTTCCTCTTATGTCGGCCCCTATCCATACCCTGCCTTGGCAAAGCTTGCAAGGACTGGGCCGAGCCTGTTTAGATAAGACATGATTCGCTTTTTCAACATCATAGCTTGCGCCTGCCTTTTGATGCTGGGGGTTACCCCTGCGCACGGGCAAAGCAAAAACATTTATCGTCAGGCCTTTGATGATCTGGATGCGGGCCGCATCGCGCAGGTGCGTCCGGTTCTCTATCGCGGCGGCAACCCTATTCTGACGGAAGTGCTAAAAGCCGAAGTGATGGCGCAGCCTGGGCAGGGATTTTCTTTTGAAGAATTGCGCGATTTTGTTTTAGACCATCCCCGTTGGCCGGGCCTTAAAGGCGTCATCATGATGGTTGAACAAAGCATGACGGATGACACGCCTGCGCCAGAGATCATCAGCTGGTTTGAAGCTCAGCCGCCTTTGACGCCTTTGGGTTTTTACCGCTACATGGAGGCGCTGGAAAGCAGCGGACAGGTTGAAAGAGCCACCTCTCTTATCAAAGCGCGCTGGGCTGAGCGCAATTTCACAAATGATGATTTTGCCGCCTATGTCGCGCGTTATGCCAAGCGTTTAAAAAGCAAAGACCATCAGGCGCGTCTTGACCGCTTGTTGTGGGAGAATAATGCCACGGCGGCGCAGGCCATGTTGGTGTATGTGGATGAAGGCCACAAGGCGCTTGCGCGCGCGCGTCTTGCTTTGGCGGCGCAGAAAAAAGATGCGGAAAATCTGGCTATGCGCGTACCCTCGTCTTTAAAAAATGATGAAGGCCTTCTTTATGAACGTCTGCGCATGCAGCGCAAAAATAACAGGAATAATGAAGCCATAAAAATCCTCGACCAACAGCCGAAAAAAACAAACCAGCCTGACAAATGGTGGAATGAAAGGCACATTATGATAAGGCGTCTGATTGAAGACGGCTATCTTCAGGAAGCATGGCGTTTGGCCGATGGTCACGGTCTTTATAAGGAAGGTCTGGATTTTGCGCAGGCAAGTTTTCTGGCCGGATGGCTTGCTTTGCGGTTTTTAGAGCGTCCGGATCTAGCCTATCCGCATTTTTCCGCGCTGCTGTCAAAAACGTCGATGCCTGTTTCGCGCGCAAGAGGCTATTACTGGATGGGCCGCGCTTATGAGCTTGCCGGTCAGAACAACGATGCGCAGGAGGTTTACAAATCAGCCGCCGCCTACCCTACAACTTTTTATGGCCAGCTCGGCTATGCCAGACTTTATAAAAACCCCGTGCTTCAGGCTTCGCTTGAGCCGTCTATTTCCAGCGCCGTGCGCGCTGCTTTTTTCAAAAAGGATGAAGTTCAGGCCATTGCGCAGCTCTATGCCCTTGATGAAACCATGCGCGCGCAGAGCTTTTTTCGGGCGCTATGCGACCATGCGCAGGATCGTGTGGAATATGCTTTGCTTTTGGAGCTGGCCTACCGCGTGGATCGTCCGGATTGGGCTGTGGTGGCGTCAAAGGCGGCCAGCCAGAAAGGCTATGTTCTCACGGGCGGCGCTTATCCTGTGCTTTCAACAAAGATTCCGCGCCCGCCCGAACTTGCGCTGAGCCATGCGCTGATACGGCAGGAAAGCCATTTTAAAACCGATGCGGGAAGCGCTGCCGGAGCGCGCGGCCTGATGCAGCTGATGCCCGCAACCGCGCGCGAGGTGGCAAAAAAACTTGATATTCCCTTTAATCCTTCGCGTTTGACGGATCCGGATTACAATGTGCGTTTGGGCACGCATTTTATTAAAAGCCAGATCGACAAATTTGAAGGCTCTTACGTTTTGGCTCTGGCGGCTTACAATGCGGGGCCTTCTCGCGTGCGTCAGTGGATCAACACCTACGGTGATCCGCGTGACGGCTCAATCGATGTCGTGGATTGGATCGAGCTGATCCCCATTTATGAAACGCGCAACTATGTTCACCGCATTCTGGAGAATCTCCAATATTACCGCGCCCGTTTGAACAATGGAAAAGCGCCGCTGCAGATTGTCGAGGATTTAAACCGATGAGAGAGAAGGGGCATTAACATGGCCAAAGCACTTACGCATTTTATCTGCCAGAGCTGCGGCGCTTCTTTTCCCAAATGGAGCGGCAAGTGCGAGGCCTGCAGCGCATGGAACACGCTTGTTCAGGAAAATCTTCAACAAGGCCCGCCCAAAGGGCTTTCCGATTCCAAAGGAAAAAAAGGTCAGCCCCTTGCCTTTATGTCTTTGCGCGGTGCGCAGAAAAATATGCCGCGCCTTCTCTCTTCCATCGGCGAATGCGATCGTACATGGGGCGGCGGTCTGGTGCCCGGCACGGTGACGCTTGTGGCCGGTGATCCGGGCATCGGAAAATCAACTCTTCTTTTGCAGCTTGTATGCGCTTTGGCCAAGGATGTGCCTGTCGCTTACATCTCGGGCGAAGAAGCCATTGAACAGATCCGTATGCGCGCGCAGCGTCTTTTGGTGGATGATGTGACCTGCGCTCTGGCGGCGGCGACTTCTGTGCGCGATATTGTGGCCTCGATAGATCACAGCGAGGCCCCTTCTGTTCTGATTATCGACTCCATCCAGACCATGTATGTTGATACGGTCGATAGCGCGCCCGGGACAGTGACTCAGGTGCGCAGCTCGGCGCAAGAGCTGATCCGCATCGCCAAAAAGCGCAACATCGCGCTTATTCTGGTGGGTCATGTCACCAAGGAAGGCACCATCGCCGGCCCCCGCGTGCTTGAGCATATGGTCGATACGGTTCTCTATCTTGAAGGCGAGCGCGGCCATCAGTTCCGGATTTTGCGTGCCGTGAAAAACCGCTTCGGCCCCACCAATGAAATCGGCGTTTTCGAAATGCAGGATCGCGGTTTGATCGAAGTGAAAAACCCCTCAGCCCTCTTTTTAGCAGACCGTCAGGGCGATATGTCAGGCGCTTGCGTCTTTGCAGGTCTTGAAGGCACAAGGCCTGTGCTGGTCGAGATTCAGGCCCTTGTTGCGCCGTCAGCCTACGGCACACCAAGACGCGCTGTCATCGGCTGGGATGCCGGACGGCTTGCCATGGTGCTTGCGGTTTTAGAGGCGCGCTGCGGCGTTGTTTTCGGCGCGCATGATGTCTATCTGAATGTCGCCGGAGGTTTGCGCATCACCGAGCCCGCTGCGGATCTGGCCGTGGCGGCGGCCTTGCTGTCCTCTCTGACGGGGACGCCGGTGGCGGCGGATGCGGTCGTATTCGGCGAAATCGGCCTTTCAGGCGAGGTTCGGCAGGTCACGCAGCCGGCTTTGCGCCTCAAGGAAGCCGCCAAACTCGGCTTTGCCCGCGCCATCCTGCCGCGCATGGAAATGATGAAATATCAAGGCGATAGCGGCATAAAAAAGCATGAAATCATCAGGCTTTCTGATCTTTTACCCCTTTTTCAGGAAGGGATGAAAGCCCCTGCCCCAAGGAAAATAAAAAACCTGTAAGTTCAACTATCTTTTTTAACGATATTGGTTAAAATGACGCGGGTCTAAAAGAGGGTTAATCTTGAGATGGAAAAAACAAGCTACAACGCCTTTGATCTGCTTTTCCTTGCGATTTTACTGGTTTCCGGCATCTTCGCCCTGCGGCGCGGCCTCGTGCGTGAAGTGCTGGCGCTTGGCAGCTGGATTTTAGCGGCTCTTTTTGCTTTTGCGCTTTTCTCAACTGTGCGGCCTCTTTTGGATGAGTATATTAAAAACAAAATGCTGGCTGATGCCGCTACGGGTGTAGGTCTTTTTTGTGTCGCGATTATTATTCTGGTTCCGCTTGGCGATTTTGTAAGCAGTCTTGTCAGATCGCCCAAGCTCAGCGCCATTGACCGCTCGCTTGGCTTTGTGTTCGGGCTGATCCGTGGCTTTATCATTATGTCCCTTGTTTATCTGAGTCTGACCTTTGTCTTTCCCGAAGAGCCCGAAGGCAAAGTTCATCAGCCGCCTTGGCTGGAAAAATCAAAAACAAAACCGGTTCTGGCTTATGGCGTAGATCTTTTAAAAAGCCTTGTGCCTGAAGGCGCGGATGAAAAACTCGCCGAAGCCTTAAAGAAAAAACAAAAGGCCGAAAAAGAAGCCGCCGAGGACGCTGCCGAGCATCTTGATGAGCTGTCAACGCCTGTGCCCGAAGTTTCAGGCTTTAAGGGCGAAGACTCTTCCTATGACGACAAAGAACGCGAAAGAATGGATGAGATTTTTGATGAGTGACAATTTACACGAAGAATGCGGCGTTTTTGGTATTATAGGGAATGCGTCAGCGGCGGCCATGACGGCGCTGGGCCTTCATGCGCTGCAGCATCGCGGGCAGGAAGCAGCCGGCATTGTCAGTTTTGACGGCGAGCATTTTCACGCAACCCGCGCCTTGGGCCATGTCGGCGCAACCTTCGGGGCCGAAGAAATTATCGGCCAGCTTATCGGCACTGCCGCGATCGGACATGTGCGTTACGCCACAACGGGCCAGACCTCTTCGCGCAATATGCAGCCTTTGTTTGCCGATCTTGATTGCGGCGGCTTCGGCCTTGCGCACAACGGCAATCTGACGAATGCTTATGCCTTGCGGCGCGAGCTTATTAAACGCGGCTGCATCTTTCAGGCGACAACGGACACGGAAGTGATCCTTCATCTTGTGGCGCTTTCACGGCAGAAAACCATTGTGGATCGTCTGGTTGATGCTTTAAAGCAGGTACAGGGCGCTTATTCGCTTGTGTGCCTGTGCAAAGACATGCTGATCGGCGTGCGCGATCCGCACGGCGTGCGTCCGCTGGTGATCGGCAAGCATAATAACGGCTATGTTCTGGCAAGCGAAACATGCGCGCTTGACATTATCGGCGCGACTTTCGTGCGCGATGTCAAAGCCGGTGAGGTTGTGATTTTAAGCGGCAACACGCTGGAAAGCCTTTACCCGTTCGGCACGGCAAAAAGCCGTTTTTGTATTTTTGAATATGTCTATTTCGCGCGTCCGGATTCATTTCTTGACAGCCATTCGGTTTACGAAGCGCGCAAGCAGATCGGCATGGAGCTGGCCAAGGAAGCGCCGACCGAAGCGGACATTGTCGTGCCTGTTCCCGATTCAGGCGTGCCGTCCGCGCTTGGTTATGCGCAGCAAAGCGGCATTCCTTATGAACTTGGCATTATCCGCAGCCACTATATCGGGCGGACTTTTATTCAGCCTACAGATCGCATCCGGCATATCGGCGTGAAGCTCAAACACAACGCCAACCGCAAGCTTATCGAAGGAAAAAGGCTTGTTCTTCTGGATGACTCGATTGTCCGTGGCACCACCTCCATCAAGATCGTGGAAATGCTGCGCGCGGCGGGGGCGAAAGAAGTTCACATGCGCATATCCTCGCCGCCCACAAAGCACGCTTGTTTTTACGGCGTTGATACGCCCGAGGCTGAAAAACTTCTGGCGCACACACATTCGATTGAAGAAATGCAAAAGTTCATTGGCGTGGACTCGCTGGCCTTTATCTCGATTGACGGGCTTTACCGCGCTTTGGGTGAAAAAGGCCGCAACAATGACAAACCGCAATATTGCGATGCGTGTTTTACGGGCGATTATCCCATTGCCTTGACGGATTTTGAAGATAACAGCTACCAGCTTGAACTGTCCGCGATGGCCGGAGAATGTGGCTAGTATGTTACCGCCTTGGCATCCTGAATCTTTTAAGAAGCGCCATCAAAACCTAAAAACAAGACAGAAAATCATCCGCGCCTGCCGCGCATGGTTTGAAGAAAATGATTTTACGGAAGTAGAGACCCCTGCCCTTCAAATCTCCCCGGGGAATGAGGTTCATCTTCAAGCCTTCCAAACCACTTTAAAAGACCCGCACAACGACGCGCCAAAAAATCTGTATCTTCACACAAGCCCCGAGTTTGCGATGAAGAAACTTCTCGTCGCCGGCCTTGAAAAAATCGTCCAGATCACGCCCGTCTATCGCAACAGCGAGCGGTCACGTTTGCACCACCCGGCCTTCACCATGATCGAATGGTACCGCGCTAGCGAAAGTTTAGACGCCATCGCAGAAGATTGCGTCAATCTTGTCCGCGCCGTGGCAAAAGCCCTATCTCCTCGCTTGTCCGCCGTAGCCTTGGCGAAGGCGGATGGGGGAGAGTTGGGAGGGGGGATCTTCACCCCATGGGAATATCTCTCCGTCCAAGACGCCTTCCTACGCTATGCCAATATCGACCTTCTATCCACCGCAACAGACCCCGCGCTTTTGCGTGCCGCGATGGCCCATCTAAAACTACACACCGCCGAAGATGACAGTTGGGAAGATTTATTCTTCCGCATAATGGGCGCGAAGATCGAACCTTTCCTAGGCCAAGACCGCCCGACTTTTCTCTGTGACTACCCCATTTCCATGGCAGCGCTGGCCCGCGCAAACGAAACCGACCCGCGCCTCGCAAAGCGCTTTGAACTTTACATAAAAGGCTACGAAATCGCCAACGCCTTTGACGAACTGACCGACGCGGACGAACAACAAAAACGCTTTGAAGCGGATATGGAATTGAAACAGCGCCTCTACGGCGAAAGCTTTCCCATTGATGAAGATTTCATCAACGCCCTACACTATCTTCCACCATGCGCCGGAATAGCCCTAGGCCTCGACCGCCTAATCATGCTCTGCACCGGCGCCGAACACATCGAAGATGTTTTATGGCTGCCTGTGGCATAGATTTATAGCCTTCACCCCTCGCGGGGGAGGATTGAGATGAGAACCAGTTTTTGTATCCGTGTATCTGTCGTAGATTTTCTTAGCTGCTTCTTCTAGTTCCGCACTACTCATGTTATGAATGACATTATTGCTGGCGGTGGGTAACTGCACTTTAGCTAGATCAAACGAGCAGAGACTATTTGAAGCAGGATAAGGACGAGGACGATACCTTCTTGCCGCGATAAGTTCTTTAGAGTCGATTGGCAGTCCAAAAAAGAAGTTAGCCCAATCAATTAAGTTCATTTTTTTCTCCTGTGCTAAGTGGTTGTAAGTCGCAATAATCCATGATGGCATACCAATACACTTGATTTTGTGATGCCGCTGTAGCTTCTGCGCTTACCGAATGTCCAGCTTTGCGTCTTAAATATATTGGATACATTTTTTCAAACTCATTGTAATTTAACGGTCTTGGTTTGGATAAGCTTGAAGAAGGTTTATGCTCTTTTGCTTTATCAACATAAACATAATTGCCATCCACATAGACAAAAAACCAAAGCGGTTCCCTTGAATTTTGTGGGAGCGTGTGTAGTTCAATATTTGCGTTGCTGAATGTAGAAATTATTTTGTTCCAGTATCCACTATATTTTTCTTGGCTAATCTCTGGTTGAGCTTTAGCCGGACTGTTTTGTTTAATAGGCGTTGGCTGTGTCATTTTAGTACCTTTTCCAGACAGAAAATGGATTGCGTTCTTGGTTGATTTGATCGCCTGAATCAAGCTGTCATCAGCCCCAATGACGACGGCAAAGCGCTGCATAGTGTCTAAATCCCGATAAATGTCATCATCGCTGAAACCGGAAACTGGCGGATGCGCCCAGTTATTGCGAATAGTTCTCATTTCTTTGACAAAATGGCGTGACTCATGGGGCAAGTTGAGTTTATTAGAGATTGGATTCCAATTTTTATCCAAAACCCTGAGAAGTCCAGCGGAATCAAGCCCCTCCAGAGTTCTTATACCACGTTGTTCTAACCTGTTTTGCTGTTCAAACGACAGAACATTGACAACAGCTTGTGTCCACCAATCGTCAAACAGCGTAGGCAAAATCTTTTTCAGAAAAAGCGCAAGCTTTTTGGTCACCTCGTCAAGGTGTTGTTTTACTTCGCCATAGATTTGAGCTTTGCTAATCATAAGGATTATCCCCCTTCATCAGCCGCCATCTTACAGGCACGCCGCGCAGGTCAAATGTGCGGCGTAGGCCGTTGGTTAGAAAGCGTAAGTAGCTTTCCGGTAGTTTGTCAAGGCGGCTGCCCCACATGCCGAAAGTCGGCGGGCGGGCTTTGACTTGGGTGATGTAGCGCGGTTTGATGCGGCCGCCGGAGACCATGGGCGGGGGGTGAGAGCTTAGCATCTCTTCAAACCAGCGGTTCAGTTTTCCGGTTGAGGTGCGTTTGTTCCAAGCCTCATAAGTGTCATCAACGGCTTTCATCAGCGCATCAAGCCCTTTTCCATGAAGAGCAGAGACAGGCACAAAGGAAACGCCCGCAAGTTGCGCCAGCGAGGCTTCGAGTTTGGCCGCGATCATGCGCAAGGTTTCTGTTTTCTGCAAAACATTGTCCCATTTGTTGATGGCAATGACCAATCCTCGGCCTTCTTTTTCGACATGCTGCGCGATGCTGTAATCCTGCTTGTCAAAAGGCATGGCCGCGTCAATCACCAAAATCACGACATGCGCAAGGCGTATGGCACGCAAGGTTTCCTGAACGCTGATTTTTTCAAGCTTGTCATCAATACGCGCTTTTTTGCGCATGCCTGCCGTATCAACAAGGCGTATCGGCTTGCCTTTGTAAGTATGGGGGATGTGAATAGCATCGCGCGTCAGCCCGGGTTCAGGGCCGGTCAACATGCGTTCATGCCCCACAAGCTGGTTCACAAGCGTTGATTTCCCCGCATTGGGGCGGCCTGCAATCACGATATGAACGGGCTTTGTTTCTTCCTCTTTTTCTTCCGCTTCCCGCGCGGCATCTTGGGGGGCGTAAGGTTGCAAGTTTTCGTAAAGATCGCCCAGCCCTTCGCCATGCTTGGCCGAGATAAAAACGCGGCTTTCAAATCCCAATTTTGAAGCATCGCTCAAAACATCATCGCTGGTGTTGCCTTCGCATTTATTGACAAGAAGAAGAATAGGCTTGCCCGTTTTGCGCAGCTTGCGCGCGATCTCGCGGTCATCTTCCAAAATACCCGCTATGCCATCCACCATCAAAAGGATCACATCGCAATTTTTAAGCGCGGTTTCCGTTTGCGCGACAATGCGCTGGTTGAGAGAACCTTTTTTCCCTTCCTCCTCAAGCCCCGCCGTGTCGTAAAGCGTAAAGGGAAGATCAAAAAGAACAGCCTGTCCCACCCGCCAGTCGCGCGTGACGCCGGGCTGGTCATCGACAAGCGCCATCGCCTTGCCGACCAGACGGTTGAACAAAGTCGATTTTCCCACATTGGGGCGGCCTGCGATGGCTATGGTGAAAGCGTGATCCATGGCGGCTTTATAGCGGGAAATGCTATACTTTCCTAGCGCAAAGCATAAAGCTTGCCGGAATCATCCAGCGCATAAAGCACCCCGCCCGTGATAACAGGCGGTAAAAAGAAGGCATTACCAAGTTCGAGCGTGGAGAGCTGGTCGCCGGATTGAGGGTCAAAAGACGCCAAATGCCCCATTGAATTGGTCAACCAGAGCTGCCCGCCTGCTAAAACAGGCCCCCACCAAGAAACGGCTTTTGAGTCCTTTTTCTTGGGCTTTTCCCGTTTTTGCAGTTCGCTGACCCACGCCACGCGGCCCGTGTCGCGGCAAAGCGCCACAAGCTCATTGTCCAAAGTGACAAGAAACACGCCATTGCCGACAACCGAAGGCGTATTCATCCCGCCAAGATCAACCTCCCACGCGCGTGCGCCCGTGTTCAGCCCCAAGGCCGAGGTGCGCCCCGAATGGCTTGTCGCATAGACATAACGCCCCTCAATCACCGGAAGCCCGCGAATATCGGCAATCGCTGGCAAAGCGCCGATACGCGCAGGCGCAGCCAGAACATCGCTCCAGACCACGCGGCCATTTTGCGCGCGCAGGCCGAAAAGCTCACCCGAACTATAGGCAACCACAACCGTGTCGCCCTCGACAGCCGGACTTGACGCGCCCATCAAAGTTGCGCTTTCCGCAATGCCGGCATGATCCCACAAAATACGGCCTGTTTGCGCTTCAAGCGCGTAAGTTTCGTTTTCGATGGAAATCACAAAGACGCGCCCTTCGGCGACAGTCGGCGCGGCGCGCAGAGGTTTGCCCAAAGACTGCCGCCACAAAACAGAGCCGTCCGCAAGGCTCATGGATACCACTTCGCCGAAACCGGTCGTGGCGTAAAGAAATTCGCCTTCCAGCGCAATGCCGCCGCCTATGGTGTCGGTTGCGCGTTTTTTCGGCGCCGTTTCAGCGCGCCAAAGGCGCTTGCCGCTGTCGGTGCTGAACGCGCTGACCTCGCCGCGCGAATCCATGCTGTAAATCACGCCGCCCCGCACGACAGGCGAAGCCAGAAGCTTGTAATAGCCGCCGGAGCCTTTGCCGATATCAGCCTGCCAGACTTTTTTAAGACTTGTCGCCAAAGCCGGATGCCCGGGCGCGTGACGTGTATTGCCGCCGGTCTGAGGCCAGTTATCCGCCAAAGCCGGTTCAGGCAAAGACAGCTGAAAACCAGTGACACGATTTTCCAAAGGACGTTGATGCGAGGCCGCCAGAACAGCAATGCGCTGGTCAGCCGGTGCCGTTGAAACCGCGCGGTCATCCGAGGAGCTGCTGCAAGCGCTCAACAAAAGCACAGCGCCCCAGAAAGCCAGATCGCGTTTAACAGATATTTTCATTCATCCCCCTCACCGCTAAGCCATTGTGCCATATCTTGCACGCGGGCCCGAAGATTATGCGGCAGATCAGGATTGGCCGCCAGCGCCAGAAAAAGATTACGCGCTTTTTCGCGCTCGTCCATAGCCAGAGCAAGATGAGCCGCAAGCTCCTGTGCACCGAAACGCAAGGGGCTATCTTTCATCAAGGGCTGGAGCCGTTTTTTAAGCTCCGCCTTATCGGCCATATCAAAAGCCGTCTGGACATAAAGAAGCTGCGCCAGATCGCGGTAAAGGCGGCTAAGGCTTGTGTCCGCAACCAGAGAATCATAAATCTTTAAAGCCTCATCACGCTGTCCTATGCGCGTGGCGGCCCCTGCGGCTTGAAACCGCGCCATCGTGGACTGGATGGTGTCGGGATGCTCCTGCGCAAAAGCCTGAAAAGATTCAACCCGCATCACATCGGAAATATCCCTTTGCCCGAGCTCCAGCATATAGGCCTGCGTGAGCGTTTGCGCGGCCTGTGTTTTATAGGATCTCCAAAACGTCACGGCAGCTGTGGCCAGAACAACCAAAGCCGCTGCCGCCAGAATGCTGACCCCCCAGCGCGCCCAGAAAGCCTTGAGCTTTTGGTTGCGCATTTCTTCTTCAATTTCTTGTAAAAGATTTCGTTCGCTTGTATTATTCATAAGAGCCTCTGCGTGCATGAGGATGAAAACGATTCTAGCCCCAAGACTAATAGAGAGCAGCCTTTCGTGCAAGCAATGACACCCCCCTCTTTTGCCCTGACCGAGGCGATTATTTTCACCGGCGAAGCCTTTGTTGAAGGCCAGACCCTTTTGATTCAAGAGGGCAAAATTATTGATTTATGTCAAACGCATGCCATCCCTGATGCTTTTATACCTATCGCCTGCGCGGGACAGATTTTAACGGCGGGTTATGTGGATTGTCAGGTTAATGGCGGCGACAATCGTATGATTGATTCCGCGATGGATAATCAGGGCCTGCTTGCGATCGCGGCCTGCCATGCACAAAAAGGCACGACCAGTTTTTTGCCCACCTGCATAACAACCAGCCCTGCGGCGATGAAACATGTTCTGGAAGTTTATCGGCACGCGCGGCGTCTTGATGCAGGCCTTTTGGGAATCCATTTTGAAGGCCCGCATATTAATGTAGAAAAAAAAGGCGCGCACCCCGCCGAACATATCCGCCCCCTGAGCGAAGAGGATTTTGATCTCTACCAAAAGCAAGGCGATGAAGTGATGCGCGTGACGCTGGCGCCTGAATGCGTCACGCCCAAAGACATTGAAAAACTGACCGCGCAAGGCGTGCTGGTTTCTATGGGCCACAGTATGGCAAACGCCGCGCAAGCAAAAGCAGCTTTTGACTCCGGCGCGCATTCCGTCACGCACTGGATGAACACCATGCCGCCCATCACAGCGCGTGATCCTGGCCTTAGCGGTTTTGCTTTGGACGAAAAAAATTGCTGGTTAAGTTTTATCTGCGATTTGCAACATCTTGATCCGATCATGGTGCGTCTGGCCGTAAAAGCCAAAGAGGGAAAAAACATTTTCATGGTAAGCGACGCTTCATCACCCGCTGGCGCAGACGAACCCAAGCCTTGCACAGGAACCAGCATCAACGTCACACCGCAAGGTTTAAGATGCGTGAATGAGCAAGGCACTCTGGCCGGCTCGCTTTTGACATTAGGTCAAACGGTTCCCTTAGCCATTGCCAAAGCGCGTCTGGATCCGGCTTTGGTCTTGCGCATGTGCTCAACCCTACCCGCGCAGTATCTGGGCCTTGACCATATTTTAGGAAAACTTCTTCCAGGCTACCAGGCCGATGTGCTTGCACTGGATCATAGTTTTACGGTGCAGAAAGTTTGGAAATCGGGTATGAGAAGTGTGGAGTGTTGAGAGTGGAGTTATTCCTCCTTGTCATCCTCGGGCTTCAAATATTTTGAAAATGCATTTTCCAAACGCCCATCTCCTTGTAACAACTGTATATCTTGCTTGGCTTTATTGTATAATCGCATCTTTTGTTTATCTTCTTCATTGTTTACATCAAGATTTTCGTAATTAGATAAATATAAGGAAAATATTTGAATCAAATCGTTATAGATTGAACGTAATAACTCTTGCACATCATTGCCAAATAACATTTTAGATTGCCTTATAAGCAACCTAATTTCATCATACCACTTTTCCAAGCCTAATTTGTCGTCCCCCCATTTCTTTTTAATATTACAGTCTTGATCATTTAACTCTTTAGCTATATTACAAAACAATCTCATAAACTTATCATAAAAATCCGATCTGGCAGAGTACAAAATTGCTTGTGGATCAACCTCAACGATTTTGTCGTCACGCATAATCACCATCTTGGTTTTTGTTTGGCGCGCTTTTTCAATCGCCGCGCATAGGACAGCAGGCATTCCCTCATCAATTTTTTGGATTATTTCATCATCTGATAAATGTATCATGTTTCACGCCTTTCAGAAAAATTGGTTATCATAGACCATAGGGATGGGTCAATAATAGCTAAACCATTTTCGTTCTTTTCCGCGATTTTGCGAAAGTTCAATGGATTCGTGGTCGTGCTGTCATAGACAATCACCTTATCGACAAGCGGCAGAAAAAGTTTTGTCAGATTTATCAGTCCAGCTTTATAACGCCGTCGAATGGTTGGTTCTGGAATGTCATGTCCGGCTTGTTGCACGCGACTGTGAACACGCTGCACGGCCATATCTGCCGAAGGAAGCCACAGAAAAATCAGCGCTGTAACATATCCGGCTGCTTTAGCCTGCCTGATTGTTTTTGTGTGATGACGTCCGGAGCAGCAGGTTGTCTCAAACGCAAAATTGGTTTGAGCTTTAATCAGGTTCCGAATCCTTTCGATCATGACGCGACCGGCCGTAAGGTTTGCATTTTCTGGTTTCAAAGGATTAAGCCCTCGTGCGATTTCATCTGCGTTCACAAACTCATAAACATCAAGATACTGAGGCAATAGGGTCATAGCTGCTGTTGTTTTTCCAGCTCCGTTCGCCCCGCCGATCATGTAAAGATGAGGAGACATTCAACCTTCCGCATATTTCAAAATATTCTTATGAACACGATCCCTCACCAAAACACCATCCGGCGGGAGAGCGAAGTTTTGTCCGGATATTTTTTCGTAAAGCGCAATATAGCGCGCACTAAAGTCAATAAGCGTTTCGTCGGGAATGTCGGGGATGGCGCCGTTATAGGGATCACAGCGGGAAGTGATCCATAGGCGTAAAAACTCTTTATCAAGACTGTCCGGCTCCTGCCCTTTTGCAAAACTTTCGGCATAACTCTCAGCAATCCAGTAACGCGAGCTGTCGGGTGTGTGGATCTCATCCGCGATGGTCAAGACACCGTTTTCATCATAGCCGAACTCGTATTTTGTATCGACAAGGATCAGGCCGCGCTTTTCCGCGATCTCACGGCCTCGCGCAAAAAGGGCTAGAGCGGCTTGTTCAAGTTCTTCCATCTGTTCTTTTGATAAAATCCCGCGCTCGATAATCTGCGCGGCTGTGATGGGGACGTCATGATCGCCCATCAGGCCTTTAGTTGTCGGCGTTAAAATAGTCTGCGGGAGTTTCTGGTTTTTCGTCATCCCGTCCGGCAACGCCACGCCATAGGGCGCGCGGTTTCCTTTTTGATACATGGGCCAGATCGAAGTCGCGGTTGAGCCCGTCAGATAATCGCGGACAACGATTTCAATCGGCAGCATAGCAAGACGCCTTACCAGCACAACATTGGGATCGGGATATTCAATCACATGATTGGGCAGGATGTCGGCTGTTTGCTCGAACCAAAATCTTGCGGCTGAAGTCAAAACCTGCCCCTTAAAAGGCACCGCCGCCAGAACCTGATCGAAAGCGCTTTGTCTGTCCGTGGTGATAAGCAAACGCCGTCCGTTGGGAAGGTCATAATGGTCACGCACTTTGCCGCGACCGAAATTGGGAAGCTCGGGAAACTCTGCATCCACCAGAACATCGTGAAACCGCGCGCGGATCTGTCTGTGGAGTGTGTCTTGGTCTGTCATAAAAATCCTAGTCTGAAGGCTGCTTATTCCATTTATCGCTGTAGCGATTGGTCATGGGATAACGCCGGTCTTTGGTGATGTGCCGGCGCGAGATTTTAGGCCCGGGAGGCCCCTGACGGCGTTTATATTCGGCGCGATCCAGCATGGTATAGACTTTGCGGATATCCACAGGATCATATCCCATCATGGTGGTTTCAGCGACGCCGAGATCATCCTCGATCAAATAATTTAAAATGCCGTCGAGCGTTTCATAGGGCATCAAATCTTCTTCATCGCGCTGGTCGGCCCGCAGCTCGGCGCTGGGAGGTTTGCCGATGATGCTTGGCGGGATAACCGCACGCTCAGGCCCCAAAGCCATGTCCGGCTTGTTTTCATTGCGCCAGAGCGCCAGACGGTAAAGGCCGGTTTTATACACGTCTTTGAGCGGCGCATAGCCGCCGCAGGCATCGCCATAAAGCGTGGTATAGCCGACAGAAAGCTCAGACTTGTTGCTTGCGGCTAAAACCATCGCGCCGCTTTTGTTGGACAGCGCCATCAAAAGAAGGGTACGGATTCGCGCTTGAATATTTTCTTCGGTGATGTCCGGCGCGCAGCCTATAAATTGCTCAGCCAGCAGCTTGTCGAAAACAGACATGGCCTCATCAATGCGGATGACATCAAGGCGGCAGCCAAGATTTTTTGCCACCTCCGTCGCATCTTCCAAAGACTGCGGCGAAGTAAAAGGCGAAGGCATCATCACAGAGCGCACATTGGCCGCGCCCAGAGCATCAACAGCCAGCGCCGCGCACAAAGCGCTGTCAAGCCCGCCGGAAAGACCTACCAGCACGCTTGAAAATCCGTTTTTCCGCACATAATCACGAATGCCGAGCATGATGGCCTGATAGATAGACGCATCCCCTTCCGGAATATGGGCCAGAGGGCTGTCCTCCGGCACAAGCTTTTGCTCCTGCCTTTTGAAATCGACATAAACAACATCTTCGTACCAAGCGCGCGCTTGCACCTTGACCTCGCCATTGGGAGTCATCACGAACGAGCCGCCTTCGTACAAAAGTTCATCCTGCCCGCCGATCTGGTTGACATAGACAAGGGAAAGGCCTGTTTCGCGGATACGCTCGCGCGCAAAATCATAGCGCCTGTGCTGCTTGCCGACCTGATAGGGGCTGGCATTCATCACGATCAAAAGATCAGCGCCTTGCTTTTTAAGCTCGATGGCTGTTTCGGGCGTCCACATATCTTCGCACAGCATGATGCCAAGGCGCGTATCCTGCCATGACACGGCTTTTCCTATAGGCCCCTGAGCGAACAGCCGCTTTTTGTCAAAGGGGCCGTAATTGGGAAGGTCATGTTCATAAGTGCAGCTTATAATATTGCCGCCATCAAGAAGAAGGGCGGCATTGTAAAGATTCCCGTCTTCAAGCCAAGGCGTCCCAAGCAAGATAGAAGGCCCCGAGACCGTATCGCGCGCCACGGCCTCGACCGAGTCGCGGATGACTTTTTGAAGGCGCGGTTTAAGAATAAAATCATCCGGCTCCGCGCCGACAAGATAAAGCTCGGGCGTAATCAGCAGCTTGACGCCACGGCTTTGCGCCTGACGCCATGCGGCCATAAGCTTGGCCACATTGCCGACAATGTCGCCAACAGTCGGATTAAGTTGCGCAAGGGCAATAGATAAATCTTCGGCCATGAGCTTTTCTCCCCCTAAACAAGTCTTAGAGTATTCAAAAGAAGAAGAGAGTTCAATAAATAAAAGCCCCGTGCCTTGGAGGCAGGCACGGGGCTGAAAAGTAGGATCAAAAACCTACTCCGTAGCCGGCGCGCGGGCGGTTGCCGCAAGAGCGGCCCAGTTGGCTTGAATCTGATTGATTTGAGCTTGTGCCGATTGCGTAATGAGAAGGCCGATCGCTTCAATATCGCGCTGTGCTTCCTGGCTTAGGCAGGCCATTTGGGCGCGCAGCTGCTCGGCAAACAAAAGCTTTTCCTTTTCGGCGCGGTTGATGGCATCCGCTTTGGATTCGGAGTCGCGCGGCGCAAGCGCAGGCGGCTGGGGATCAGGGCAGTTTGTTGAAACCCACCGGCCACGGAGATCCGTATATTCCACAGTCCCCGCCAAGGCAGGCAGACTGCTCAGGGCAAGAAGACCAAAAGCACAAAGAAAGATAGGGGATAGAAAGCGCATCGGAAAGATCCTCCTTTTTGTTTTGCGGGGGCATCATAACCCTTTTTAACGCCAAGGCCAAGACGTTTTCGCTAAATATGGCGCTTGGCGTTTTTGAGTTCTTTCGCCAGAAGAAAAGCAAGCTCGAGCGCCTGCGTCGCATTCAGCCGTGGGTCGCAATGTGTTTCATAGCATGCGGCCAGATCATTTTCGGTTACATCCAAAGCGCCGCCCGTGCATTCCGTAACATTCCGGCCTGTCATCTCAAGATGCACGCCGCCCGGCCAAAGCCCTTCGGCCTGACACAGGGTGAAGAAGTGCTGCACCTCCTCAAGGATTTTGCTGAAATCACGAGTCTTGTAATTGCCCGCTTTGTGCGTATTGCCATGCATGGGATCCGAACACCACACCGGCGTCCGCCCGCTTTCCTTGACGGCGCGCAAAAGGGCAGGAAGATGCTGCGTGATGTGATCTGCGCCCATGCGCGCAATCAGCGTGATGCGCCCGGGCTCATTATAAGGATCAAGCCGGTCAAGAAGGCGTAAAAGCACATCCGCCGGCAAAGAGGGCCCGCATTTAAGCCCGATGGGATTATGAACGCCGCGCAAAAACTCAACATGCGCGCCATCGGGATCGCGCGTGCGATCGCCTATCCACAGCATATGCGCCGAAACATCATACCAGTCCCCCGTTGTGCTATCAACGCGGGTAAGAGCCTCTTCATAGGGAAGCAAAAGAGCCTCATGCGAAGTCCAGAACTCTGTCTCGCGCAAAGTCGGCGTAGTTGAAGGCGTGACCCCGCAGGCTTTCATAAAGTCAAGCGCCTCACCGATACGTTTGGCCAGATCAAGATAGCGCTCGGCCTGCAAATCGCCCTGCACGAAATCAAGATTCCATTTGTGAACCTTGTTAAGATCCGCATACCCCCCTTGCGCAAAAGCGCGCAGAAGATTGAGCGTTGCGGCTGATTGGTTATAGACCTGCAGCATGCGATCAGGATCATGCCGCCGCGCCTCGGGCGTAAAAGCAAGATCATTGATGATGTCACCGCGATAACTCGGCAAAGTCACGCCATCGCGCGTTTCCGTATCCTCGGAGCGAGGCTTGGCAAACTGCCCCGCCATGCGCCCGACTTTAACAACCGGCACCGTGCCGCCGAACGTCAAAATCACGGCCATTTGTAAAATGATGCGGAAAGAGTCGCGTATATTAGGCGCCGAAAACTCGGCAAAACTCTCCGCGCAATCCCCGCATTGAAGAAGAACAGCCTCGCCCTTGGCAACTTGCGCCAGCGCCGCTTTCAGCGACCGCGCCTCCCCCGCAAACACCAAAGGAGGCATCTTCGCCAGCCTCTCCCGCGCCGCCTCAAGCGCCGCCACATCGGCATAATCCGGCTGCTGCAAAATGCGTTTCTGCCGCCAAGAATGCAGCCCCCACCCATCCGCCGAAGAGGAAGCATAAGAGGTCGCCGTAAGATCACAAGCTTTTCCAGTCATGATATAAAATCCTTAGTTTCGTAGGGGATGGTTAGCATGAAAGATTGAGGAAAGACAATGGTTTTTATAGTAAATAGAGCGCTCATACCGACTCTCGTAGATTCTATTGCTCTAATTACAAGCTTTGGTAGAATATTAACTTCCGTACCCTAACATCCGAGTGCTTAAATGTCAGAAAAAAACACCTTTTCAGATGAAGAAACAGCCGTCCTTAAAGATTTGGCTAAAGCTGAAACAGACAAGCGAAATGAAGAAGAACACCAGAAGAAAGAAGACGATAGAATCTTTTACGATAAACAAGTTGAGTGGTATTCTGTTCTTGCAGAGGCAAGTGTAACCACCCGTTTTGAAAGAGACCGACAACTCCTGACCATTGCCGCTCTTGCCATTGGCGCGCTCATTACTCTCAAGAGTGACATAGACAAAGATTTTTTAACGCTTGGGTTTTGGCTGCTGTCTGCTATTTCCTTCATGGTGACGATCATTGTGTGTCTTAACATATTTCAGAAAAATACTGAGTTACTCGAAGCTTTAATCGCCGAAACCGCCGAACCAGACCGGAAACATGAACGTCAGCGTCTTGATGCAGCACTAGGATTAAGGGATAAAATCATGTACTTTTCCTTTATCTTTGGCATAATTCTCATGTTTGCCTTTGCCATAAAAGGTCTTGGTATTTCTCTCTATTTCAACTCTTGACAGGAGCCAAATAAATGGTCGAAATAAAAAAGAGCGTGTCCGGTACAAATAGTGCTAATCCATCAAGAGCAAGCAACCAAGCGTTCATTGGAAATAGTGCGCAAGGTCTTAGTGCTTCTGCCCCTTCGCAATCTCAATCATCTTCTGGATTTTCACAGAGGCAGAGCGGGCCAATTAGTTCCTCCGCCCCACTTCCATCCAAGCGCAGATAGGAGTCAAGTAAATGACCAAAGACCCAAAAACATCCTCTCGATCCAAGACAACTAAAAAAATAGGAGCTAGCGTCTCCAAGTTAGTTAAGAGCAAACCCCCACGCACAAAGAAAAAATAGTTGTTGATTGATGACAGAGGAAAAGGCCCTAAACTCTGAGTTTGTAGCCATTAAATCAGGGAGATCATGCCATGAGAAAAACGCTTCTAAAAGTCTTTGTTCTGGCTCTGACGATGGCCGTGTTGATTCCGGCTTTTGCCTATGCGCATGGCGGTGGGTGTCGGAAGGATTCTCCGCCCGGGCAATGCTGTCACATGGATCGCAAAGCGGGCGAAATCCATTGCCATTAAAAAACCCTGTCATTGCGAGGAAAGCCGGCGAAGCTGGCTTGACGCGGCAATCTCTTGCAACATCGCCGAGATTGCCGCGTCAGGCCTGAAGGCCTTCCTCGCAATGACATTTAGGGGCTAGGCAAAATGCCCTTTTAGCTTCTGTGCCATCTCCACAAAAACCACCGCTTGTTCACTCTGCGGGTCGCACGCCATCAACGGCTCACCCTTATCCGCGCTTTCGCGCAAGGCCATATGTAGAGGGATCGCGCCGAGGAAGGGAATCCCCAGCTCTTCCGCCCCCGCCTGCCCGCCGCCTTGACCGAAAAGCGGCGTTACATTTTGACAATGCGGGCAGGTAAAGCCGCTCATATTTTCGATCATGCCCAAAATCGGGACGTTCATTTTCTGGTACATGGCGATACCTTTGCGCACATCGCTCAGCGCCAGATCCTGCGGCGTTGTCACGACAGCCGCGCCGGACAAAGGCACAAGTTGCGCCAGCGACAGCGCGGCATCGCCTGTGCCTGGCGGCATATCGACCACCAGAACATCAAGCTGTGGCCACTCCACATCATGCAAAAGCTGCTTCATGGCGCTGTGAACCATAGGGCCGCGCCAGATCACGGGGCTTTGCGGCGGCACAAGATAGCCGATGGACATGCAGGCCATGCCATGAGCGGTCAGGGGAATCAACCGCCCTTCCTCATTGCCCACCGGCTCATAGCTTGCGCCCAGCATCAAAGGCAAAGAAGGGCCATAAATATCAGCATCTAAAATGCCTACGCTTAGATTTTGCTTTAACAAAGCCAGCGCCAGATTCACCGCCACCATGGACTTGCCCACCCCGCCCTTGCCGGATGTGACGGCCAGAACATGTTTAACGCCTCTGGGCAGGGCTTTGGTCGATGAAGCTCCGATCTTGGGCGACTCTTTATGCGCGGCGAGCATCACTTGGACTTTTTCAACGCCTTCAAGCGCCAAAAGCGCGGTTTCGGCCTGTTTGGCCAAAGCCTCATAAGGCGTGGGATTTGAAGAGGGGATGTTGAAAACAAGCCGTAAGCTCGTCCCCTGCTGGGCGCAATCCACCGATCCCGGAGCAAGCTTTTCTTCAAGCTTTAGGGTTGCAAGCGTTTGCTTTATGGCTATGCTAAGGTCTGTCATAACGGCAAAATCCTTATCAAAGCTTGGGCGTGCAGGCAAGAAGAGATCTTCATGAGTTTTCCCCATCATCATCTTTTAGGCATCAAGCAGCTTTCGCGGCAGGATATTGAAGCGATCCTTGAACGCGCGGCGCATTATGCGCAGACCAACCGCTCGCCGCAGAAAAAAACAGACCGTCTGGCGGGCAAAATAGTCGTAAACATGTTTTTTGAAAACTCGACCCGCACCCGCACCTCTTTCGAGATCGCGGCCAAAAGACTTTCCGCAGACGTGATTAATTTCAACACAGCCGTCAGCTCGATGAACAAGGGCGAAACTTTCGGCGACACCCTCAGCATGATTAACTCCACGCATGCGGATGCCTGTGTCATCCGCCATCCGCAGGCCGGTATGGTGGAAGAAGCCACGCGCTATTTTCAAGGCGCTGTCATCAATGCCGGTGACGGCGCGGGCGCACACCCCACGCAGGCGCTTTTGGACGCGCTTACGGTTCAAAGGCATAAAGGCACGCTCGAAGGCCTAACGATCGCCATTTGCGGGGACATCAAGCACAGCCGCGTGGCGCGCTCCAACGCGCTGCTTTGGAAGCTTTTCGGCTCGCAGGTGCGTTTTTTCGCGCCGGAGGGCTTCACTTTCCCCGAGGAAACCAACAAGGATCTGGGCATTATCCCCTGCTCTACCATTGATGAAGCGATTGACAAGGCCGATGTCGTGATGATGCTGCGCGTTCAGAATGAAAGGCTTGAGCAGGGTGAAACGCATCTTGATCCTGCCATGTATAATGAAAGCTACGGCCTGAACCATGATCGCTTGCGGCGCGCGAAAAAGGACGTTATCGTGATGCATCCTGCTCCCATGAACAGAGGCGTTGAAATCACAAGCGCTTTAGCCGATGATCCTCAATATAGCGTTATCTTTGAACAGATGGAGATGGGCGTTGCCGTGCGTATGGCCTGCCTTGATCTTTTCATCAACAACTGAAGAAGGAACCTCATGAGCATTTCAGCCGCTTCTTTTACGTTTGTTCTGGCTTGCGCCTATATCCTTGGCAGCATCCCGTTCGGCCTTATTCTGATGCGCCTGACGGGGCATGGCGATATCCGCAAAATCGGCTCAGGCAATATCGGCGCGACCAATGTGCTGCGCGGCGGCGGGCGCAATCTGGCGGTCTTGACTTTGCTCCTTGATATGCTGAAAGGCACGCTGGCTGTCTTTTTGGCCTATCTTTATGATATGGATTGCCAGCTTTTGGCGTCCGGCGCGGCGCTTGCGGCCTTGTTTGGCCATATGTATCCCTTTTGGATCAACTTTCGCGGCGGAAAAGGCGTTGCTACGGCGCTGGGGGTCATGCTGGCGCTTTCGCCGCCTGTGGCCGTGATGGCGATGCTGGTGTGGCTGGCTTCGGCGCTGATTTTAAAAATCTCCTCGGCCAGCGCTTTGATCGCCATTGGGACGATGCCCGTCTTTATTGCGATTTTCCAGCATAATGAGCTTTTGCCGCTAAGCCTTCTTATCATTGTTCTGGTTTTTATGAAACATGCCGACAATATCCGCCGCCTTTTGGAAGGCTCCGAACCCAAGATCGCACTGGGCAAAAACAAGAAAAAAGAACATAAGAAAAAATCCGTTACAAAGAAAAAAGAAGACAAAGAATGAAATCCCAAAATGCGAAAGACCAAGAGAGGCTGGCGGCCCTGCGCCTTGCCCGCACAGCACATATTGGGCCGGTTACTTTCCGCCAGCTTCTTGCGCGTTTCGGGTCGGCAAGTGTCGCGCTTGAAAGAGTACCGGAGCTTGCGCAGCGCGGTGGCCGTAAAGCGCCTTTTGCCGTTGCCTCTGCCGCCGCTGCCGAGGATGAACTTAACGCGCTGGCAAAACTTAAAGGCCGCCTTCTTTGCCTAGGTGATGATGACTATCCGGCGGCGCTTGCGGCCATAGATGACGCGCCACCTGTTTTAAGCATGATCGGCCATAGCGTGCTGATGCGCCGCGATCAGATCGCCATAGTCGGCGCGCGCAATGCTTCGATCAATGGCCGCAAGATGGCCGAAAAGCTTGCGCGTGATTTGGGATTGGAAGGTTTTGTTATCACCTCGGGCCTTGCGCGGGGTATTGACGCTGCGGCCCACAACGCCGCGCTTCAAAGCGGAACGGTGGCCGTGGTTGCCGGCGGGCTTGATGTTGTATATCCCGAGGAAAACAAAAAACTTTACGACATGATCTGCGAGGTCGGCTGTGTCGTGGCC
>WREW01000007.1 GCA_009779135.1 Alphaproteobacteria bacterium | reverse complement strand
GATCCATTATGCGCGGAAACGTGCTGTTAAAGATTCCGCAAACGCTGATCTTTGGAAAAAGGCTGCTGAAATCTGGGAAGTTGCGCATCATGCGCAGGCAGCCCATGAAGCCAAGACTCTTGCACCCCTGACGCCCGCGCAGCAAAAGATGAAAGAAGATATTATCAGCGGGTTTAACCTTGGGATTCTTTACGCGCGGCCCCCACAGCAGCGGCGCGCGGCTGGAAAGTCTTTGAACGCGGCGTAAAAAGGCTTAATGGGCCGTTATTTTAGGGCAGCCCCTTGAAAAATCTTCAAAACAGGCTATAGTCGGCGGTTGAGAGGTCTGGCAAGCGGGCGGGCATCATGCCAACCCGGTCAGGTTCGGAAGAAAGCAGCCGTAACATGTCTTAGGCTCGGGTCGCTTTGCGCGGGCCTCTCGCTGTTTTAGATCATATTGAGGGCCGCTTTTTTGTCATGACTGATTCTGCCTCTTACCGCGTTCTGGCCCGCCATTATCGTCCTTCGGTTTTTGCCGATCTTATCGGGCAGGAGGCCATGGTGCGGACGCTGCGTCACGCGATCATGGCGGGACGCCTGCCGCAGGCTTGGATGCTGACGGGCGTGCGCGGCGTTGGCAAGACGACCACCGCGCGCCTTATCGCCAAAGCCCTGAACTGCACCGGACGCGCGCCAAAGGCCGATCCTGTCGAGCCTTGCAATCAATGCGAGGCTTGCCGCTCCATTGCCGAAGACCGCCATGTTGATGTTCAGGAAATGGATGCCGCTTCGCGCACGGGCGTTGATGATATCCGCGAGATTATCGAAGGCGTGCGCTATGGCCCCGTAAGCGCGACTTACAAGATTTACATTCTTGATGAAGTGCATATGCTTTCGAAAAACGCCTTCAACGCGCTTTTGAAAACGCTGGAAGAGCCGCCTTCGCATGCCAAGTTTATCTTTGCGACAACCGAGATCCGTAAAGTGCCGGTGACGGTGCTTTCGCGCTGCCAGCGCTTTGATCTGCGCCGTATCGATCAAGCGACGCTTGTTGCTCATTTTGCCAGACTTGCTGCTTTAGAAAAGGCGGCAGCCGAGGACGAAGCCCTTAAAATGATCGCGCGTGCCGCAGACGGCTCGGTGCGTGACGGGCTTAGTCTTTTGGATCAGGCGCTGGCTTTGGGGCAGGGCGCGTGCAAAGCGGATGATGTGCGTCTGATGCTGGGGCTTGGAGATCGCGGCCTTGTTTTGTCTTTATGCGAGGATGTTTTGCAAGGCGCCATGCCGCGCGCGCTTGAAACTTTTGATGCCGTGATACAAAGCGGGTGCGATCCTTTGCAGCTTTTGCAGGATCTTGCGGCGCTGATTTACGGCCTCACGCGCGCGCGCGTTCTTGGTGATGAGGGCTTATCTTCAGATCTTCCGCAAGGCGAGCGGGAGCTTTATGAAAGACTCCAATCCATTTCCATGCCGGCGCTGGCGCGGGCATGGCAGATTTTGCTTAAAGGCATCGGCGAAACGCAAAGCACAAGCCATCCGGCGCAAGCGGCCTTGATGGTTCTTGTGCGCCTGTCTTACGCGGCTGAGCTTCCTGCCCCGGGCGATCTTATCAAAAAGCTGCGCACCTTAAAGCCGCAGCAGGATGCGCCCGTGCAAACAGCGCCTAAGATTTCCAAAGAGCCTGTTTATAAAACAGCCAGCGCAACAGCGCCTGCGCCGGAGCCTGCCTTGGAAGAGCCGCAGAGTTTCCGCGAGCTTGCCTCTTTGTTTGCGCAAAAGCGGGAAGGCAATCTTTATGCGCAGATCTGCACTTATGTTCATCCTGTCCGGTTGCATGCGGGCAAGCTTGAGATCAGGCTTGAAAAAGGCGCGCCCGCGCAGCTTGCGGTGGCGATGGCTTCTTGTCTGAGCAAATGGACAGGGCAGCGCTGGGTGGTGACGCTGGTTGATGAGGAAGGCGCGCCTACCCTTGGGCAGGAGGATAAAATAAACGCAGAAAAACGCCACGCGCACGCGCAGGAACACCCGCTGATGCGTCAGGTTGTTGAGGTTTTTCCTGAGGCCACGCTTGTGGCGCTAACCAAGAAAGAAGTTGCGCCGGATGAGCCGAAAGAAGAAGATGGCGCCGTGCTTGAGTCTTTGGATGAAGAAGATGATTAAATCTCTTAGAGGAGAAACAGTCTTATGATGAATATGGGCAAGATGATGAAGCAGGTTCAGGACATGCAGTCCAAGATGAATCTGATGCAGGAAAAACTTAACAACACGCACATCACGGGCGATGCGGGGGGCGAGCTTGTCCGCGTCACCATCAACGGCAAGTATGAATTGCTTGGCGTCAGCATCAATCCCAAAGCGGTAGATCCGGATGATCTTGAGATGCTGGAGGCCTTGATTGTGGCGGCCTATAATGACGCCAAGGGCCGGATTGACAAAGTGATTGAGGAGGAAACCGGCAAGGCCATGGGCGGGCTTAGCCTGCCGCCCGGCTTGAAACTGCCGTTTTAATGATGACGACTTCCCTTGACCATCTTATTTATGTTCTCGGCAAGCTCCCCGGCCTTGGGCCGCGCAGCGCAAGGCGCGTGGCTTTAACGCTGCTTCAAAAAAAGCATCAGGTGATGGAGCCTTTGATGAGCGCGCTTCAGGACGTGCATCGTGATGTGAAAAGCTGTTCGCTTTGCGGCAACTGGGATGTTTGCGATCCTTGCGCCATTTGTGAAAGCCCTTTGCGCGACTCTTCTGTTTTGTGCGTGGTTGAAGATGTTGCGGATCTTTGGGCGCTTGAGCGTTCACGCGCGTTCAAAGGGCTTTATCATGTGCTCGGCGGCACTTTGTCTGCGCTTGATGGCGTGCGGCCTTCGGATCTGCGGCTTGATAGCCTTATTAAACGGGTTGAAACGCAGCAGGTTGCCGAGGTTATTCTGGCCTTGGGCGCCACGGTGGAAGGCCAGACAACGGCGCATTATGTGATTGAAAAACTTGAAAATCTCCCCTTAAAACTCACGCGGCTCGCGCATGGACTTCCTGTGGGCGGGGAGCTTGATTATCTGGATGACGGGACGCTAACGGCTGCACTGCTTGCTCGCCGCGCGGCTTGTTGAAGACTGATTCATCCACCCCATTGTCATCCTCGGGGCTTGCGGAGCAAGAACTCGGGGATCTGACGTTAGCACCCATGTCAGATCCCCGGCTCAACCGCTGCGCGGTTGCCCGAGGATGACAAAAGGGGGAAGGGGCTAATTCTTTGTCGGCATCAATTCCGTGGCTGGCGCGAGGGACGGGGGCTGGTCGTTGCCATATTGCTGTCTTAGTTGCGTGCCGAGTTTGTTCATGGCTTCCTTGACGGCGTTGGGATGGGCATTGCGTCCGCCGCCGATCATCAGCCCGCCTGAGAAATAGGTCACCCAAACGGCCCTTGGTGTTTCAACAGGGGGAAGCTTTAAAATCTCACGGCTTTGCGCGGTAAGGGCGACCCAAGAGATACATTCCTTTTCCCGTGGCTGGACTGTGACGATATCAGGCCAAAGATCAATGCGCGCGACGTCAGATTTAAAGGGCGGCGCATCGACAACGGAAAATACAGGCAGGCCCAGATCATAAAGTTCTTTTTTGAAGATGGCCATAAGATCTTGGTTCGTCAAACCGCAATTTGTCGTTATTTCCGGATTGACGATGCGCGGATATTGCAAGCGCATTTCCTCGACACCGTAAAGCGGCGGCGCGGTTTCAAGTTTTTCCTGCGCATGAGCGCTTGCGGTTGCGCCCACAGCCGCCAGCATGGCCAAAAAGCAAAATGAGGTTCTTTTCATGTGTGGTGCCCCTCTCGTTTTTTTATTCGCGTTCATCGCGGCGTGTGCGCTCAAGGCGTTCATGGCGCTCCTGCGCTTCGATGGTTAGTGTGGCTACGGGGCGCGCCTGCAGGCGTTTGATGCCGATGGGATCGCCCGTTTCTTCGCAATAGCCATATTCATTGTTGCGGATGCGCTCCAACGCTTCGTCAATTTTGCTGATGAGTTTGCGCTGGCGGTCGCGCGCGCGCAGCTCAAGCGCGACATCCGTTTCCGCCGAGGCGCGGTCAGCCACATCCGCCTCACGCATGCCGCCTTCATCTTGAAGTTCTTGCAGCGTGGTTGAGGCGTCTTTAAGAATCTGCTCCTTCCAGTCCAGAAGCTTGAGCCGGAAATATTCAAGCATGACCGGATTCATATAGGGTTCTTTTTCTGTCGGCTTGTAATTGGCGGGGACGGTAACCATGGTAAAGCTGCTCCTTTTTAATGCCCTTTTTGTGGTTTGATTCGAAACTCAACGGGTAAACTTGGCCAATTCCACCTGCGCGCGCAAGTCTATTTCATCGAGAATCTCTTTTAACTTTGGATCCTGCACCTCATAGCGGCGGCGCGCGAGCGTCTGGGTCAGGCGCTCAAGGCTGGCCGCGCCGAGCGTGCCGGATAAAAGGTCTAAACGCAACCCGTCCAGCGTGTCCAGAAGGTCTTCGGCCCGCATTTTGCCACGGGCGGCATGGGCCAGCGCGTCATCGACCTCCTGCAGATTAAGCATGCCGCCTACGGCCTGAGCGGCGGCGGTGCCTTGCAGAGCGCTTGCATCTTCAAGGCTTTCCAGATGATCGGAAAAGCTAGGCCCTTCCGCGCGCGAGGGTTTTCCCGTCCGGCGCAGGGGCGTTGAAGATCTTACGGAAGAGGGGCCATCGATTCGTGAAATCATGGGGTCATTTTAGAGCAATGAGGCTGAAATATCGAATAAAAAGAAAAGGCATCCTTATGTTTTTCATACTTGCCCATGATAGGGGATTGAAGTAGCCTTACAGGGAAGAAACTGTTTTAACTCATGTTAAAAGGTGTCACATGCGGCATGCGGTCTGGCTTTTCGCTTTTGTTTTCTTGTTGTCCGGCGTGGTTCTGACAGCTTATGCCCTTGATCCGGAACATCGGGTTGCAGGCTCTTACGGCGGCACACGCCTTTATGCCGGTGATTCGGTCGTGATCTCGCCGCAAGCGGATGCGATACGCTATAATCAAGAAACCAGAGAGGAATCCAGACACAGTTCAAACGCTGCCAATGTGGATCCCTTATGCCGTTCTGTTTCTAATGCCCGCACAAGTGGGCGGGATTATTTTATTCCGTGGCGTTCGGCCCTTGTGAATCCGAATGATCCGGGGGAAACGCGGTATAATGAATGGCTTAATTTTATCAAGCTTGCTGAATCTGGCCGCTTGCCGGGCGTAAGTGTCGGGCCTTGTTGTTTTCCGCGCGTGAATGAAATCCAGTGGTGCAATGTGGAGCCGCCTTTTGGCGCGCGCAAAGCCGGTGCTTTGCCCGCAAGTCATCTGGTTGCCAGAACGCCCGTCACGATCCCGGGGTTGGGGCAGGCCAGATTTACCAACCGCAGCGGGACAGATCCCAATGCGCCAGCCACCGAGGTTGGCAGTTACGCCGCTTTAGGTGATGTTTTTGTCGCGCAGGAGGGATATAACAGAAAGCAGATTTGGCAATGCCGAGTCACCGGTACCAACAGTGCCGAATGGCAGAATATTGAAGATCTCGGCGGGTGCGAGCGGGACGGCAAGTGCAATGTTTATGATCCTGTGGAGAATCCGACCGGTTATCATGGCCGTCCTACCAACTCGATCCCCGGCGACAATAACACGCGCTCCAATGTGATGTGTAACGGCGTTATTCCTGTAGCCGTCAATGACAGCCAGTTTCCTAACCCCGACAGCGTGCCTTATCCTAACTTTATTCCGGGTGAACCTATCAAGCCGCCCTATGGCACAGCGGGATGGACATGGAAATGCCCGGGGCAGACCGGTGGAACTTCAGAGGTTTGTCATGCGCCTTATGACGGCGTGAATCCTTTGAACGGGATGTGCGGGCCGCCGCATGGCAGTGGCAACCAGCTAGATCAACCATCTGCGGTGGATCCGACAGCCAGTAGCACCACCAAATCAGAGGTTGGTCTTTGTCGTGTCGGGACTCCCACCGATGTCATTGAAACTGCTACTGGATGGACATGGACATGTGAGGGAGTCGAGAAAGGCTCAACGGCCAATTGTTGGGCCAATAAGCCAAAACCTGCAGACCCGCCTAGACCGGGTTGCGGTGATCGAGCCAGAACCAATCTTGTTGAGTTTGAAGTCGTCAATGGTTGGCCGGATACCCGTTATTTGTGCAATGGTTACAGCACGGTGGTGCCAGATTCTATGTCCGGCAGCGGCTTAGCTGGTGATCCGTGGCGATGGAAATGCGTTTGTCCCACATGTGGGCCGGATGCAACGCCAGCAACGACGGATTGGTGTCAGGCTGCCTATGGAGGAAAAGGAGCTTGTGGGGTTTCGCATGGTGCGACCTCTCCCTTTGCGCCGAATGTTAATCTGTGCGCTTCGGGTCGCTGCTTCTCAAACATATCGGGAAGTCAGGGATGTAACGGGCCTCCCTATAAAAATGAGCATTTTGCGAATCCAAAAAAAGATGGATATACATGGGCCTGTCTTGGGCATGACCAGACAACCGGAAAGGCTGTCAACGGATTATGTTCCGCAGCACGCTGCTTGCAGTGTGATGGAAAGGAAACTAAAAGCGTGACAATGGCTGTAGCAGGAAACTATGGCGGTTGTGCCTTTACTGCCGAGCAGGCGACCGTAACTTTTCCTGCCGTGACCTATCTATATCAAAGCAGCAATGAACCCGTCGATGTTGATGTGCGGTTTGGGGAAGGGAGCGGATCGGGCAAGATAGGGGCAGAAGGAACACAACCCCGTTTGGAACCTGAAACAGGCCTTTTGTTAGAACTTTGTCAGCCTTGCTATAAGAGGGTGATCGAGTTTAGCGGGCAGGCTAGCATTAGTTTCAAGGAAGCTGTTTGCGGCATTGATAAAAACACGCCATATCTCGTGACACCCACTCTGAGGCGATAGGGGCGTTTCTCCCACTTAGGCCCTCCCCTCGTAAGGGGGAGGGCTTTTTCTTTTTTGTCATCCTCGGGGCTTGCGGAGCAAGAGCCCGGGGATCTGACGGCTGGCAGATGCTCTGGCGTCAGATCCCCGGCTCAAGCGCTTTGCGCTTGCCCGAGGATGACAGTGATGGGGGAAGGGCTAGCTTGTCATTGCGAGGAAGGCCGTAAGGCCTGACGTGGCAATCTCGGCGATGTGGGGATTGAGATTGCCGCGTCAATCCGCCTGCGGCGGCTTTCCTCGCAATGACAGAGAGGGGGCGGGGCAAAAGATTCCGGTGGGGGGTGGTGAGCTTTTGCCTTGGCCTCCCATCTTTCCATATAAATCAACATAATAGGCTTGGCATGGGTTTTGCTTGGAAGTTGGATGAAGATCGTTTTTTTCGGGGGCTTCGTCTGTGCCATGCATTTTGTGAAGTTTGCTCTTGCCGCTTTTCTTTGTTGCGTTCTTGGCAGCGCGCCTGCTGCTGCGGCCTCGCGGCTTAAAGACATCGTTGATTTTGAAGGCGTGCGCAACAACATGCTTGTCGGCTACGGGCTTGTGGTGGGGCTTAACGGCTCGGGCGACAGCCTCTCCAATGCTCCTTTTACCGAGGCCAGCCTTGTGGGCATGCTTGAACGTCTTGGCGTCAATACGCGCGGCACTAGCATGAAAACCCGCAATGTGGCGGCTGTCATGGTCACGGCGACTTTACCCGCTTTTTCAGCGCAGGGCTCGCGGTTTGATGTGTCGGTTTCAACCCTTGGCGATGCCAAAAGCCTGATTGGCGGGACGCTTCTTGTGACGCCTCTCTTAGGCGCGGATGGGGAGGTTTATGCGGTGGCGCAAGGCTCGCTCGCGGTGGGCGGTTTTACGGCGCAGGGGCAGGGCACCAGCGTCACCAAGGGCGTGCCCACCTCGGCGCGGATTTCCAACGGCGCTATTGTCGAGCGGGAGCTGCCTTTCAAGCTTGCGGATCTGGATATGATGCGCTTGACTTTGCGCAATCCTGATTTTACCACGGCCCAGCGCATTGCCGAGGCGATCAATAAGGGTCTTGGCGGCTCGCCCGCAGCGGCGGTGGATTCCTCGACCGTCAATCTTTCCATCCCCTCAGCGCGCAAAGAGGCCGTTGTCAAGATGATGACGGATATCGAACAAATCCGCATTGAACCGGATCAGATCGCGCGCGTGGTGATTGATGAACAATCCGGCGTTATTGTGATGGGCGAAAATGTGCGCATCAACACCGTAGCGATTGCGCAGGGCAATCTGACCATCCGGATTACGGAGACGCCTTTGGTTTCTCAGCCCTCGGCCCTGTCGCGCGGCGGGGAGACCGTCACGGTGCCGCGCACCAACGTCAATATTGATGAAGGCGAAGCCAAACAGATGGGCGTTTTGAATACGGGTGTTTCCTTGCAGGAAATGGTGCAGAGCCTTAACGCGCTTGGCATCGGGCCGCGCGATATGATTACAATTTTGCAATCCATCAAGGCCGCCGGCGCTTTGCAGGCGGATTTGGAAGTGATTTAGGGAAAGGGCAAGATGGACGCTTTAACGCCTCCTGTTTCCGTGATGAAAGACGCCCCTGCCGGCGCGTTTAAGAAAAGCGTGCCCACATGGGAGCAGTTCGATAACGCCGCGCGGGAGTTTGAGGCTGTTTTTTTCGCGCAGATGCTTAAACCGATGTTTGCCGGTTTGAAAACAGACGGCCCCTTTGGCGGCGGGAAGGGCGAGGATTTCATGCGGGATCTTTTGATTCAGGAATATGGCAAGGCGATGGTGCGCAAGGACGGGTTCGGACTTTCGCCCGTCATCCGCGATCAGATGATCCAGCTGCAGGAAATAGCCAGCAGCCAGAAAGTGGAAAGGTGACAATCATGGCAGAGATTTCCAAAAACAAACAAACCATACGCGCGCAAAGCCTTTCAACAAAGGCGGACGGCGTATCCAAACTTGAGACCATCGCGCGTGAAACGCTTGAGACGATGGAAGGCTTAACGGAGCTGATGACGCGGGAAACAGCTCTTGTCGCGGCGCAGGACTTTTCCGCCATGGGCGCCATCCGTCAGGAAAAAATGCGGCTTGAGCGCGCCTATAAGGAATCTTTTGCGGTTCTTGTGGCGGATCCGGCTGCGCTTGAGACGCTTTCGCCGGTTCTGAGAGCAAGCCTGAAACAAAAGGGCGAGATCCTTTACAACACCGCCGCGCAGAATGTTGAAACGTTGGCCTCAGCCGTGCAGGCCACGCAGGCGCTTGTTTCCACCATTGTTGAAGGCGCCAAAGGGCAAAGCAAAACCTTTGAAACCTATCATGACCACCGCAAGGCCGCGCCCGCGCCTGCTGCCCAGACCAACACACAAGATCCTGTCGCCATCAATCAAACCGTGTAGAGAAAGAAAAAAGCATGAGCAATCAGGAACAAACCAATATACAGGTAACGGCGCAAAAAGCGCCCATGGCCACGTTGCGCCTTGTGCGCACCGCAGAAATAGCCGATAGCGGTTTTGCCGCGCTTTTGTCCGTGCGGGATGCGGACTCCCCTAAAGCTGAAAAGATTCAGGTCAAGACGGCACAAATTGTGAAGGAAAAAAAGCAAGCACCGCCGACGATCAAAATAGAACGCTCCAAACGCGCGCAAGGCGAAGAACAAACACAAGCAGAACGCCCTGCACAAAAAGAAGCGCCGGAGATCAGAAAAGAACCCGTCTTTACGCTGGAAATACCGCTTCAAGATTTTTCTTTGGAAGAGCGTCAAACGCCCCAAATGCCGCTGATAGAGTTTTCGGATGAGCAGCCGGAAAGGCTTGACGCGCCCGCGCCTGCCGCGCCCGCAGCGCCAGCGCCGCCGCTTTTGCAAGAACAAGAGGCCCCCGCCGCCATTGACGCGCCCCGCGCGGCAACGCCTGTCATGCCTGAAACTTTGCAGCCTGTAAGTTTTGAGCCTGTGAAAGACTTATCGCAGGATATGCCTGCTCTGCCCAAGGCTGAAGCGCCTGCACCGACCCCCAAAATTGAGAAAATCGCCGTTGATGTCGTGCAAATCGCGCCTGTTGAGGATGGGGTTGAGGCGCAGCCTCCTGTGGTTGAGATTAAGGAGAAAAATAAAGCTGAAAGCGCCGCGCCTTTCGTGCAAGCGCAGCCGAAATCTGAAGAAGTTATATCCAAAGAAACGGCGCAGGCTTCGCCTGCCAACGAGGTTCTCTGGCGCGCGCGCCCCGCAAGGCAAAAAGAGGATTCTGAAAAAACGCCTCTTATGGAACAGGACGAAAAAAGCCAAAGCGTTTTCGCGCCCAACCAAAATCCACGCGGCCAGCAAGCCAAGGCCGCTATATCAGCGCCCGCGCCGCGCGAGGGGCAGAGCGAGCCTTCTTCTCTGGTGCAGGGGCAAAATCTGTCCGTTCTGGCCCAAGCTGCGCGCGGGCCGCTCGGGCTTGATTTTGTGGCGCAGGCGCAGATGGCCTCAGCCGCGCAGACCGCAGGCAGCGCGCAGCAGGTGGTGCAGCAGGTTGTGGTGCAGCTGACCCGCGCCGTCAAAGACGGCACGCAGGATATGCTGATCCGCCTTAAACCGCCGGAGCTGGGCAAAATTGAAATCAAATTATCCTTTGGCCCCGACAAAGCGGTGACGGCCACGGTTCTGGCGGACAATCAATCCACGCTTCAACTTCTTTTGCGCGATGCGCAGCAGCTTGCGCGCGCGCTTTCCGATGCGGGGCTTGAGGCGGATGCCGGCTCGCTTCAATTCGGGCTGCGGGATGAGGGGGGCGAAGCTTTTGCTGGCCGACAGGGTTTTGACGGTCAGGAGCCTGCACATGAAGGTATGCAAGACAAGGCGGTTTTTGAAAGCGCTGCCGCAAGCGAGACTTATATCCTCACGCCCGGGCGCGTGAACATTCACGTTTAAAGGAGAACATGACATGCCAGTCACATCCGCAACAGATCCTCTTTTGAACAGCTATGTCGCCAAGCAGGCTGAAATCAAGGCGCAGACGCCAACTCAGCAGTCGGCCACAAAGCTGAATGCGGATTTCAACATGTTTTTGAGGATTCTTATCACGCAGCTTAAACATCAAGACCCGACCGCGCCGATGGACCCCAGCCAGTTTACGCAGCAGCTTGTCCAATATTCGCAGGTCGAGCAGCTTTTGGCCGTCAATGACAAGCTTGATACAGTTCTCGGCACGATGAACTCCAACGGAATAACGCCGCTTTTGGGCTATGTCGGGCATTATGCCGAAACTTCGACAAGCGGGAAAATGGTGGTGCAGGGCGGAGCGGGGCTTTTGGCCTATGATCTTCCCTATGACGCGCAAAGTGTTGTGCTTTCCATTCAGGATGAACGCGGCAATGTGATCGCGCGCGTGGACGGTACCACCGCGCGGGGCCTTAACCGCATCGCTTGGGATGGCATGCTCAGCGACACCGAGCAGGTGGCGGACGGGGTTTATAATTTCGTTCTGACCGCCAAGGACAGCCGTGGCGATCTGATCCCGATTACCGACATGCGCGTGATCGGGGTGATTACAGCCGTTGAAACAGGCAATGACGGCTCGGTCGGGCTGAAAATCGGGGATCTTACGGTTAAGGATACGGATATTCTCTCGATCTTTGCGGGTATCAGCGCGGCCTGAGGGGCATCATTTCCTGTGGTGTTTCTGGGGCGGGTGTCTTATAGTCCAAAGCATGATTCTTTTACGCACGCGCTTGAAGATGCTTTGTTCTTTTCTCGCCCTCGCGGCTTTGGGCGTGTTTTTGGTCGGCTGCGGCAAGCTTCCGGCTGACCCTGATCCGCCTAATCCAAAGAAAAATGTTTATCCCCGTACCTATCCTGCGCCTGAGACGGACTTTTCGCCATGACCCAATCTGTTTATGCCTATCGTAATGGTTTGCTTTGTGTGGAGGCCCTGCCTCTTTGCGAGATTGCGCAAAATGTCGCGCCGCCCTTTTCCTGCATCAGCGCCGCGCAGGTCGAGCGGTGCGTTCATGCCTCAAGCGCCGTTTTTGACGGGCTTGATGTAAGTTTTTCCTATGATCTGGACCATGATCTTCCTTTGGCTGTGGCGCAGCTTTTGTCATCCTGCGGCCTTGGCGTCACCACGATGGATGTCAAGACGCTGGAGCGCGCCATTACGGCGGATTTTAAACCTGAGTCCATCATGATGATGGGGCGCATGAAAACCCGCGATGATATGGTGGGAGCTCTTTTGACCGGCGTGCGCCAGATCGGCGTTATCAGCCTTGATGAACTTGCGCGCCTTAATGAAGTGACACGCACGATTGGCAAACACGCATCCGTATCGCTTTTGGTCAGCGCGTCTTTGGGTACAGGTGAGAAAAATCTTCCGGGCTTTGATTTCGACAGTATTGTAGAAGCGCTGATCCTTCTTGAAAACAGCACGCATCTTTCTTTAACGGGGCTTGATCTTGTCCTGCCTTGGCCGTCCATGGAAGCGCCTGTGCTGCGCCAGACTTACAAGACTTTTGCCCTTTTGGCGGCGACTTTGCGCGTGCAGGGACTTGAGGTTAATCATCTTACGCTCGGCGGCGGCGCGCGCGCCATGGCGGATTATGTGCAGGCCGCTCTGGTGGCTGAGATGCTAAGCCCGCTGGGCTGCAAAATAACGCTCCGGCGCGATGAAAGTCTGGTTCATGAAGCCGGTGTCTGCATAGCGCGCGTGCTTTCGATCACGACAACAAAAGACAAGCCGCTTGTCGTGCTTGATGTGGGGCGCGGGCGGGGTGAACGCGCTCATGCCAAAGGGGCGAAGCTTGCGGCTATGGAAGCGCTTCCTTTGCGTATCACGCCCTCTTCCCAGAGCAGCATGATGTCCTGCTGCCTTTATGGGCCTTCCTGTGATGAAAGCGATTGTCTTTCAACGTCCGCGTCTTTGCCTTGCGATCTCAAGATAGGCGATGGCGTTGTTTTGATGCAGACGGGATGCTTGAACCAGCAGAATCTGCCCGTGCTTTTGGTCAGCGGCGTGCAGTATGAAACGATTTACCACCCCAAGATTTTGGCGGATGCCCTTCTGATCGAAAAGTTCGCGCAGAATGTGAGGGCCATTCATGCCGCCTGAAAATCGGGAACCTCCTTTCGTGCAGCAGCAGGAACGCAGCCTTGAGGTAGATGTTGCCGAAGCGGCATGCGAGGCCGATCTTTGTGTAGCGCCTTCAGGCATGGCCGCTTTTTTTATCATGATCGCGCCGTTTCTGGTGATCGCGCTTTATGTTTTTTTGCGTTTGTTTGATGTTTTTTCCGCGCTCTATCCTTGGCTTCATTTTTCGGCTGCTTTTGTGATGGTAGTGTGGATTTTTAAAGTTTCGCACGGCGCGCCGCGCGGAAGGCCTTGGCTTTTGACCTTGGGTTTGACGGCGCTGGTTGCGCTTTTGGTGGGGATCGGTTCCTGCTGGCCGGTTTATCATACAGAGTCAGCCCAGCTTGAAATTGAAGCGCCTGCCTATACGCGGCTTGCGCCTTGGCAGATGAATCCGCCGCAGGCTCTTGTGGGCTGGCGCCCGGGCGCGGATGTGCCCAAGGTTTTGACGGGCAGCGCGATCAAGCTTAACTGGCTTGAAGATAGTTCGCTCCCCTCTTTGAATGTTATCGGCCGTGGTCTTGTTTTTGATGTGAATGAAACGCAAGAGACGCGCGTTTTCGTTATTCCCGAGGTAAGAACGCCGCAGCGTTTTGATGTTGTCGTGCATCGCGGACTTCAGCGTCTTGCGCTCTGGCGGCTTGTGGCTGTTCCTGATGAAGCGCCGCGCATCGTGATGACAAGCGAGCCTGAAATCACTTTGCGCAAAACCGTCCGCTTTTCCTATAAGGCTTCGGATGATTACGGCCTTGAGCGCGTGGATGTGCGTATCGCGCCGACCACATCGGCCCCTGATGTGAGCATGGAGCCTGTGGAGATTCTTCTGGCAACGCCCTATGTGCGGGATATTGAAGAGTCACGCACCCTTGACCTGACATCCCTGCCTTGGGCGGGCATTCCTGTCAGCGTGCAGCTGATTGCAACGGATGGCGCCGGCAACAGGGCTTGGAGTGAATCGCGCGTACTGACTTTGCCTGCGCGCTCTTTCAGCAATCCTTTTTCCCGCGCTTTGATTGAAGAGCGGCAGCGCCTTTTAAAGCCGGTGGAGCCTTCCGTGCGGGATGAAGCCGCCAATGTGATGGCGGGCATTGCGCGCCAGCAGGGGCTTTATCGCGGCGATCCTGTTGTGATGATGAGCTTGCGGGCCGCAGCGGTGCGCCTTGTTTTAAGCAATGATCCTGAGACTTTGCGCGTTGTCAGCGATATGATGTGGCAGGCCGCTTTGCGGCTTGAAGAAGGCGCGCTTGGCCGCGCACGGACAAATCTTGCGCAAACACAGCAGGATCTGGCGACGGCCTTGTCTTATTTGCATCCGAGCAAGGCGATGGAGGATGTTTATCTTGCGCGGCTGCAAAAGGCCTTGGCGCATTATTTTGAGGTGCTTGAGCATGAGCGCACGCGGCAGCCGACGGCGCTGCAGGATATGGATCTGCCTTTTGCGGGGAGTCCTTCTTTTTTAGCGCCGCAAGCGCTTTTGGGGCCTGTGGAGAAACTTGCCGCGGCTCTTTCTCAGGGCCAGCGCGCGCAGGCGCGCAAGATTTTGGAGCAGCTCCAGACCGTGACGGAAAATTTGCAGACCGCGCCGCCCGAGCTGACGCCTTTGCAGGCGCAGATGGCGGCGCAGGTTTCGGCTTTGCGCCTTTTGATAAGGGGGCAAAAGACTCTTTTGGCGGATGTTGAAAAATTGATGAAGGACACGGCGATGACGCCCAAAGCCAAGCACGAGGTTCTTTTACGCGCGCGCACGCAGCAGCAATTACTGCTTTCGACGCTTGAGGATGTCGTGGCGCGACCGGTGCTTGAAAAAATCGAAGTCGGCGAGGGACGGCAGGCCATGGCGCTTGCGCTTGCCGATCTTGAAAAAGGCGATCTTAAACAGGCACTGCGCCATCAAACGCAGGCCTTTTCCGCGCTCGAACGCCAGCTGGCGCAATTCCTTGAACGCATCCGCAGCGCCATGGCCACCAAGGTGCCCTAAGGAAAATCCAATAAAAACAAATGGTTGTTGTGGGTGCCGCCTTGGCCGTCGGGAAAGGTAAAAAAACTGTTAACAAAACCTTGAAAGCCCCCCTGAAAGCTCCTACATAAGGCATGCGCCGGTTATCGGTGCTTCCTTAAAGGGTCTTATGTTTTTGAAAGGAGCAACACATGAAGTTTCGTCCTCTGCATGACCGCGTTGTGGTTCGCCGTGTGGAAAGCGAGTCCAAGACAGCCGGCGGCATCATCATCCCCGACACCGCTCAGGAAAAGCCCATGGAAGGCCAAGTCGTAGCCGTCGGCCCCGGGCAGCGGGATGAGCATGGCAAGCTGGTCGCTTTGGATGTCAAGGCGGGCGATCGCGTTTTGTTCGGCAAATGGTCGGGCACGGAAGTCAAGATTGACGGCAAAGAGCTTTTAATCATGAAAGAGTCCGACATTCTTGGCGTGATCGAAGGCTCGCGCAAGGGCTAAGGCTTGATGCAACAATCTATCGTTTTGTGAAGAGAAGGAGTTTAAAATGGCAGCAAAAGAAATCCGTTTCGGCGTCAAGGCGCGTGAGAGCATGATGAAAGGCATCGACATTCTTGCTGATGCCGTGGCCTGCACGCTGGGCCCCAAGGGACGCAATGTCGTTATTCAGAAAAGCTTCGGCGCCCCGCGCGTCACCAAGGACGGCGTCACCGTCGCCAAGGAAATCGAGCTTCCTGAAGGTTTTGAAAATATGGGCGCGCAGATGGTGCGCGAGGTCGCTAGCAAAACTGTTGACCGCGCCGGCGATGGCACGACCACGGCCACGGTGCTGGCACGGGCTTTGGCGCGCGAAGGCATCAAGGCTGTTGCGGCGGGCATGAATCCGATGGATCTCAAGCGCGGCATTGACGCGGCGGTGGAAAAGGTCGTTGAAGATCTGGCCGCGCGCGCCAAGAAAGTTTCCGGCAAGGTTGAGATTGCGCAAGTCGGCACCATCTCGGCCAATGGCGATAAGGAAATCGGCGATATGATCGCCACGGCCATGGAGCGCGTAGGCCATGAATCCCCGATCACGATCGAGGAAAATAAGAGCCTTGAAACCGAGCTGGATGTTGTCGAAGGCATGCAGTTTGATCGCGGCTATCTCTCGCCCTACTTCGTGACCAATGCGGAGAAGATGATCTGCGAGATGGACAGCCCTTATATTCTTTTCCATGAAAAGAAGCTCTCCGGCCTGCAACCTTTGCTTCCTGTTTTGGAGGCTGTAGTGCAATCAGGCCGTCCTTTGCTGATTGTGGCCGAGGAGGTTGAGGGTGAGGCTTTGGCCACGCTTGTGGTCAACAAGCTGCGCGGCGGGTTGAAGGTCGCGGCTGTCAAGGCGCCTGGTTTCGGCGATCGCCGCAAAGCGATGCTTGAGGATATGGCGATCCTGACTCATGGGCAGGTGATTTCCGAGGATCTGGGCATCAAGCTTGAAAGCGTGACGCTTTCCATGCTCGGCAGCGCCAAGCGCATACGCATTGACAAGGACAACACCACCATTGTCGATGGTGCGGGCAAGAAAAAGGATATCGAGGCGCGTATTGCCCAGATCCGCCAGCAGATTGAGGTGACGAGCTCTGATTATGACAAGGAAAAACTGCAAGAACGTCTGGCGAAACTCGCCGGCGGCGTGGCGGTGATCCGTGTCGGCGGCGCCACGGAAGTGGAAGTCAAGGAGCGCAAGGATCGCGTGGATGACGCTGTGCATGCCACCAAGGCTGCGAAGGAAGAGGGAATTATCGCGGGAGGCGGTGCGGCTCTTCTTTACGCTGCGCGGGCGATTGAGCGCATTCGTGTGGCCAATGACGATCAGCGCCGTGGCGTTGATATTGTGCGCAAGGCTCTGGAAGCGCCTATTCGTCAGATCGTTGACAATGCGGGTATGGATGGCTCGGTCGTTGTCGGGCGCTTGATGGATCAGGATGATCTCAATCACGGCTTTGATGCGCAGAAGGGCGAATATGACAATCTTCTGAAACGCGGCATTATTGATCCGGTCAAGGTTGTGCGCGTGGCGCTTGAAAACGCTGCGTCCATTGCGGGCCTTCTTATCACAACCGAAGCCATGGTTGCCGACAAACCCGAAAAGAAATGCAGCCACGATCACGGCGGCGGCGGCATGGGTGGCATGGGCGATATGGGCGGCATGGGCGGCTTCTAAGGCGCCTTAAGGAGAAACAAAGAAGGCCTCGGCATTTGCCGAGGCCTTTTTTCTTGTCACCCGCGAGGAAGGCCGTAAGGCCTGACGCGGCAATCTCGGCGATGTTGCAGGGATTGCCGCGTCAAGCCGCCTTAGGCGGCTTTCCTGCCAATGACAATTTGTGAGAAACGTTTTATTTCTTCTTCGCTGTTCCGGTTTTGGTGGTCAGCTTGATTTTTTCTTCTTTGGTTGTGGCGGCTGCCTTTGGCGCTGCGCTGTCTTTTGTGCCGCTTAAACCGACAAAGCGCTTGTTGAACTTGGCGAGCTGGCCGCCGCGATCGACCATGCGGTGCTGGCCTGTCCAAGCGGGATGGGTTTTGGCGTCAATATCAAGCTGGATGCGGTCGCCTTCCTTGCCGTAGGTCGAGCGGGTGACAAAGCTTGTGCCGTCTGTCATCACAACAGTGATGTTGTGGTAATCGGGGTGAAGATCCTGTTTCATAATCTTTGACTTCTTTCTGAGATGCTGAGACTGTAACGCGGCTCTCTTTTAGGAAAATCCCGCGCGGAAAGCAAGCCTTTGCGTGAAAGAAGGGTAAAACCTTTTATTTTCAATCTTCTGGGGCGGGTTCCGGCGGGGAAGGGGGGCGCGTGGTGATTCCGCCGCGCTGGGATTCCCAAGAGGACAGGATGGCGTCAAGCTCTCCTGAATCCTGCAGGCGCACGATGGTTTGGTCAAAAAAGGCTTGTAGCTGCGTTTCGCCTGAGGCCACGGCAAATTGGGCGGGCTGCCATGTAACGGGGTGCGCCATCCCGATCATGCGCAGTGCGCCATTGTTCAGGCGGTTGAGCTGATAGAGCCTGTTCACATCTGTTAAAACCGCATCAGCTTCGCGCGTTAAGACAGATTGGTAAAAAAGATCGCTGCTGATACTGGACGGTAACGTTAAAAGCCGCGCATGCGGAAAATACTGGCGCGCGAGGCGCTGATCCATATGGCCTTCCTGAACGGCAAAGATGACGTCGTCCTGATTAAGACGGGAAAGATCATCGACCCTGAATCGCTGATCGTCATGGCGCACTACCGGCGCAAGCGCGGCATAGAAAAGGGGCGTGGTGAAAGTCGCAAGACCGGCAAGAGATTCATCCGGCCAAAGCGGCGTGCAGATGGCATCCACCTGCCCGTCTCTTAAAGCTGCAGGCCAGTTGGAAAAGGTCACTTCTCTGGCCCAAGTGATTTTCATGCCTGTGCCGCGCGTAATTTTTTCCATAATGTCGGCGGCCATGCCCGTAAGCTGTCCGGTGCCTTCGTCACGCGCAAGCGCGGGGGGCGAAATCTCGTAACCGCAGCGTAGAAAGCCTGTGCGTAGAGCGCGCGACAGCGCTGTTTCTCTCTCCGGCGAGGGGGAAAGCGGCAGGATAATGCCGGGCAGCAGGCCTTCACCTGCGGGCGTTGTGGGCGGCTTGTCAAAGAGGATAAAGCCGATGGAGCCTAAAACCAGAAGAAGCGCCGAGAGAGGAATAAGCTGGATAAGCTTCATTTTTCTGCTCAACCTGTTTTGGTGCGCGGTTTGGAGGGGAAGTTGAAAACCTCATCTTCATAGAGAAGGGCTTCAAGTTCTTCTTCCGTCAAATTGGCGTAGTCGGGAATATTAAAATCATCCGTGGGATCATAGGCGGATTTTTCAGAAGATCTGCTTTTAAGTTTAAAGAGCTTCTCCACAATCGGCGCTTTGATATCAAGCGCGGCGGAGGCAACGGATTTTACAGCCGTTTGCGCCGCATCAAGGCGGTTAAGCGTCTGCTGCTCAGGCAAGGAAGGGGGGCTTTCCGCTGGCTGCCCCTGCGTCTGCGCCACAGGCGCGGGCTGCTGCGGGATTTCTTTCTTGCCGGAATCTTCGGGGGCGCTTTTGGTTTTCTGTTTGATGATTTCGTCTTTGGCTTTTGCAAGATTCTCCTGAAAAGCCTCAAGCGCTTGCGGCGAGAAAGAAACAGGGGCGGCCGTGATCTCTTCTTCTTTAGGCGCGTTATCGCTAAGCGCGATATGCGTTCTTTCAGCGCTTTTCCCTGTTGCGGCAAGAGAAAGCGGGCGCGGCGTCTGGCTGGCAAGCATATTCAAAGCAGGCGCGGGGCCAAAAGCAGGGCGCGTGCCGGAGCGCTCAATCTGCGCAAGGCGCGGCGTTACTTCTTCAATGTGCCGTACCAGAGTTTCAAGGGCTTGTTTTTTGGAGGGCCCTTCAAGGCGCGAATCGCCGGTACCGTAGAAAGAGGCATAGTCACTTGTCATGCCGTAAATGGAGGCGATCTGGCGCGAAAGTTCGGCGCCCAGAAGGCCAAGGCGGCCCACATAAGCCTGAAACACAATCACCCGCAGGCGCGGCCAGCTGGTGTTTTTATCGTTTTCCTCATAAGTGATTTTGGACAGGCGGGCCTGACAAATGGCGCGCGCCGCCATCAGCTCACCGCGCAAGGCGGCGGCCAAGGCGCGCAGCTCGTCTTTCTTCTGGCGGTTTTTAAGCGCGAAAATACTCATCAAAACCAAAAACGCGCCTGTGAGCGCCAAGAGCCCTGTGGCGAAGATCTGGTAGCGCTCAAGAAGCGAAGCGGGCGTTTCGACCATCAGTGGAGGCAGGGCTGCCTGCGCTAGGGAAACAGGCATCGGGGGCGCTTGCGGTGTTTCGATGGCGGGGGCTGCTTGCGTTGCGGTCGGAGCCTCGGCTTTCGGCTGATCGGGGACGGAAACGGGTTCTCCCTGAGCTACAGGTTCTTTTTGCGCGTTTGCGGCTTTACGGATGTCCTGCGCGGACACGGCCTGCGGTATGAGCAAAGACCAAAGCCCCAGTTTTTGGCTTTGCGCGGCGTTTTCGGCGGCCAGATAAGGCGTTTCAAGAGCATGACCGGCAAGTGAGCCACGCGCCGTGACGGCAAGCCCGCGCCTTAAAAGCTCAAGCCCGAAATCGGTCTGGCCTTCTGTGGTCTGGCAGGTGGCCAGATAGGGCCCCGCGCGCTCACGATCCATGATTTTACAGGTGACAGCGCCGGTTGTAAGGGCATCCATCGTCTGACGCGCCTGCGGGCCGTAAGAGGCGCTTATTTGCGGCGGAACCAGACCGAAAAGCTTAACCTCGAACCCGCCCAGACGCAGGCGGCTCGAATCAAGCACCTGAGCCTGCCCCTCTAGGGTGCGCGAGGCCGGCAAGGGCGCGGCGGGGGCGGGGGTGTTGAGTTGTTGCTTGCTGACGGGGGTGCGCGGGGCTTTTTGCGGGGGCGGGGCCAGCTGGGCCTGAGCTTGGGCGCTTGAGAAAAGCAGAGCCAGACCTAAGGCAAGTCCGATATGACGCGCTTTTATCATGGTATCCCTTGCTCCCCACCAAAATCCTAACCTTCTTTTACCTCAGCTTGGGGGCGCAAAGGAAGGTAAAAATATTTATTTTTTCGCGGAAAGTTTGAAACTGTTGTAAAGAAAGACGATCAGGAGATTTATGTGTGCAGGAAGGTTGGCGGACCGGATTTTTTGCTTGCCGAAAGGGCTTGCTGGGCGATTTAATTTTCTAGATTCGTCTATGGTTAATGCGCTGTTCATATGTTTTCGCCCTGATTCTACCTATAATGGGTAAGAATAGACCTTTTTTTGGTAGGTGCGACGGAAAAGGTTAAAAAGCGTAAACCATTGAAAGTAAATTAGCTTCTGGCTTTTGTGATATACTTGCCTTGTGTGTTGCTTTTGAGTTTGGGCCTCACAGGGGGATTTTCTCGCAATTTGTTTTGGATGGGTGTCATGATTGAACAGCAAACAGAAAAGACGGATTATGCCGCGCTTGTTGAGGAGAAGGAAGTAAAGCTTCTTTTGATGCAGGAAGAGGTTTTGAGCTTTGTTGACACAAAGCACAAAGCTAAGGACACAAAAAAATATATAAAGGGCATGAAAGAGGAAGAGCGTGCCTTAAACAAGATTCTTTTTTCACTGAAGGATCCCAAAAACATATCGACCGAGTTTACGGAAGAAGCAAAAGCCCTGTGTGAAAAGATAATGAAAATTAAGGAACGCGCCTACGATATAAGAAAAGAGCTTAAGGATGATTTGGCGCGTCTTGAAGGAAATAAGGTTGACGTTATAAAAGTCGGCAGCTTTACGGTTGCCTTTCCTGTCATGTTTACAGCTTTGGGAAGAAGCTTTTTGGGGCAGGATTTCGGTGACGAGAAACTTGCCGCCGCTGGACTCTTTCTGGGGGTAGCTATTGTTAGCTACAAGAAGATTGGTTCAGCATGGGAAGCGGCGAGCAATGCCGTATGTGGCGGATTCGCGACAGAAACTCATCGCCTATGCCATAGATCAGGATGGGCCGTTATTTTTCGATAATATGGCTTTCACTTGATTGTCTATATCGCGGAAAGGTTCAACAGAAGATTTATATATGTGTTCGTCATAAACCCTTTTACCAAAAACTGCCACCCCGACAGCACAAGCCCACAAAGTAAGGATCCGGTTTGCCGTCATCCATTTTGACAGTTCATCTGCGCAAGCCATGAAGTCCATAGGCGTCTCCTTTAAAGCGTGGCTGAACCACGAGCTTATTTTGCATCTTTTGGCCCACCGATTCAAGTCTGGCCATGGTTAACGCTTTCGGGTGGGGGTATATTTGGGCCTCCTGCCTGTGGATATCAATTTAAAATTGTATAGGTTTGATATGCGATAGCATGCTTTCTTTATAAATTGGGCGATAAAGACACACCATTGCATTGAAAATGCATAAATTAACCATTTTCTGCTTGATATACTTTTGCGTGTGCATCATATTGCAAGTGTCGGTTGTCACAAATTGTGGTTATGCGCGTAACCACATCCCACCTTAACCGGCCCTTCCTGCCTTTCTCTTTCCTATGGAGATTTTCTATGAGTCAACAAGCCAAACCTTACGCTGCCGCCGCGCCTTTGCCTGAAGACAATGTTTCACCTTCGACCCCTGTCGCTGTCAATGACAGCGCGCCTGACGGTGTTGTTCTTCATGTTCTGGCGGATAAAAACAAGAAAGAACGCAGCTCGTTGGTAAGCCGGAACGTTACCATCGACCAGCATCGCACATCTGTGCGTCTGGAGCCTGATATGTGGAATGCCTTGCGCGATATTTGCCGCCGCGAGCACATCACCATTCATGATATTGCGACAATCGTTTCAATGCGTAAGGCGGTTAATACCTCGCTTACCGCTGGCATTCGGGTTTTTGTGATGGCCTATTTCCGCGATGCCGCCACAGAAGAAGGTCACAGCCGCGCAGGGCATGGGCCCGGGGGGCCTTTTATGACGGGGCTTGTTCAGAAAAAGGGGCCGGAACCGGTCAGCGCCAACCAAAATCAAGGGTTAAGTCGGACTCATAGGGAGTTTTACCGCTCGCATAGGTTGCGCGTGCGTTAAGGGAACAACAAGAAAAAGAATAAACGCGCACAATTCGGGGAGCCGGCCCATGGCTCCCCCTTTTTATGACGAGGTCTTGTCCGTGGTAACGCTTTCTTTAATTTCTCTGATGTAGTTTAGGGGGGCGTTGTTTCGGCGCGCGCGGGGCATGGAAAAAGGAATGAAACATGGCTGTTGATATGAATATGAACGTTCTTATTGTCGATGACTATAAGACCATGCTCAGGATTGTTGAAAATCTCCTCAAGCAGCTTGGCTTTAAGAATGTCATGCAGGCGACGGACGGCTCCATGGCGCTTAAAATGCTGCGGGAGGGGACGGCTTACGGGCTTGTGATCTCGGATTGGAACATGGAACCCATGACGGGCCTGCAGCTTTTAAAAGAGGTGCGCGCTGACGCCAAGCTGAAAGGCACCCCTTTTATTATGGTCACAGCCGAAAGCAAGGTTGAAAATGTAGCCGCCGCCAAAGAAGCCGGCGTGAATAACTATATCGTCAAGCCTTTTAACGCCGAAACGCTCAAGCAAAAAATATCAGCCGTTTTGGGCGCCTTCTAAAAGAGGAAAGAATCATGCAGGACGCAAAGCCACTGACCCATTTTGAACAAGGTCTTCATCAAACTTTGCAACAGGTCAGTACAGAGGCAAAGATTCCTTTGTCTTCGGACGCCATCGCCCAGATCGTGCGGGAGGTGGTGACCTCGCTTTCCGGCGATGTCTCTGCGGCGGATCTGAAGTTTTATGCCGAACTGGAAGAGCTTGCGGGCTATATCCATCATGCTAAACAAGAAATTGCCGCCATCCAGCCTGCGGAAATCAGCGAAAGCCATATTCCTCATGCCACGGATGAGCTGGATGCCGTTGTCGGCGCCACGGAAGAGGCGACCAACAAGATCATGGATCAGTGCGATGTGATTTCAACTCTGGCGGCGGAATGTCCGCCGGATGTCAATGAAAAGCTTGTCGCCTGCACGACCCGCATTTTTGAAGCGTGCAATTTTCAGGATGTTACCGGCCAGCGCATCACCAAAGTTGTGCAGACTCTTAAACATATAGATGCAAAAATTGATGCTCTTTTAAAGGCCTTAGGGGAAGAAATTCACCGTGAAGGTGAAGGGGCGGAAAAAAAGCACGAGCTTTCCGATAAAGACCTTCTCAACGGCCCGCAGCTTCCTGATAAGGCCATGGGGCAGGCGGATATTGATCGCATCCTTTCGGGTATGTAATTTCCCTGCGCGGCAAAAAACAGCCTGTATTTTTCGTGGGATTGCTTTATAACTTAATAACCTTTCTTAACGTGTTCTTCGTTTCTTGTCATGCTTCGCGCTTTTTCTTGCATTGCTTTGTGCTTGGGACTTTTGCTCTGTGTCCCCGCCTTTGTGGCGGCGCAAGAGTCATTGGTGACGATTCCTTTGCGAATCGGCCAGCATAACACCCATGACCGTCTGGTTTTTGACGCGCCGAAAGGCATTACCTACAAGCTTGCGCATCAAGGGCAGCTTGTGCGGCTTTCTTTTTCTCATCCCGCGCAGCTTGCCTTGCCGCAAGGCGCGCTAAGCCGCGTGCAGGATTTTGCTTATATCTGCCCGCCGCCGGATGGGCTTTTGGCCGTGCAGTTTCAGGTTTTGCCGCAGGCGCAGGTCAAATCTTTTTTCAATGGTGCCTCTATCGTGGTGGATATAAGCGGCGCGGCGGGAAAAACGCGCATGGCGTTTGACCATGTCAAGCCTTGCCCGCCGGAGCCGCAAGCCGAGGAAAAAATCGAGGAACAAGAAGCTGAGCTTTTGCCCGAATCTCTGCCTGAAGAAGAACTGGCGCCTGAACAACCGCTTGAACCGGCGCCTATAGAAGAAAGCCCCGTGGTGGAGGAAGAACCCGCAGAAGAAGAACAGGCACCGGTAACAACCGAGGAGCCTATTGAGCTTCAGGAACCTTCTTTGGAGCCGCCTTTTACGCCTGTTGAATCTTTTCATTCGACCGTCAAGCCTTTTGAGCAGGATTCCGAGGCGATGAAGGTTTTTCATGAGCTTCTCAACAAACCGCAGCCTGTGGCTTTGGCGCGTTTTGATCCGCAGATTGATGTCGGCGCGGCCATTTTTGCGCGGGCGGGATTTATTACGGTTTTGTTCGACCGCAAGCTTACAAGGGAGGTGCTTTCACGCGCGCCGCCGCCGCTTGTGAAAATAGAGCGGTTTGATCTGCCTTCGCAAACAGGGTTTCGCATTCCTATTCCGGCGGATGTGGATGTGCGTGTGCAGCGTCAGGGTACGGCTTGGCTTGTTTATGTTGTTTCAACGGATGCGGCGTCGGAGCCGTCCCTTGACTTTATTGCTCAGCCTGATTTTGCTGCGGGCGCGCGCGTTCTTTTGCCGACCAACAACCCACCGACCCCGATTTTTTACGAAGATCCCATTGTCGGGGATCGCTTGATTATTTTGCCTTTACGTCAGGCGGCGGCTTTTACGCAGATGCGCCGTTTTGCGGATTTTACGGTTCTTGCGGCCGCGCAGGGGCTTGTTCTCCGGCCTTTGCGGGATGGGCTTTTGGTGCAGAGTACAGTGGATGGAATCGAGCTGACGGCCAAAGACGGGCTTGATCTTTCGCCTCTGGCTGATACGGGCCAGAAGGATCAGATTTCAAGTGTCAAGGTGCCTTCGCTTTATGATTTTTCGGCATGGGCGCGCGCGGGCGCTTCGCCTGTTGCGGTGCGGCAGGAGCTTACGCAGGCCATTGTGTCCGCTTCAAAGGAAAACCGCCTTTTGCCGCGTCTGGCGCTTGCGCGTTTTTATTTTGCGCGGGGCCTGCCGACAGAGACTTTGGCTGTTTTGGATGTGATGGCACAAGATGCGCCGCAGGTTTTGGAAGATCGTGATTTCCTTGCCCTGCGCGGCGCGGCGCTTATTGCTGACGGGCATTTTGAAGCGGGGCTTGAGGATCTGAACCACATTACTTTGCGCGGCGCGCCTGAAACGCGGCTTTGGCGCGCTATTGCGCAGGCGCGCCTTCATGACTGGGGCCTTGCGTTTGAATCCTTTAAGGAAGGCTTTGCGCGGCTTGCGCAGTATGGGGAGCCTTACCGCACGAACTTTGCCGTTTTGGGAATCGAAACAGCGGCGGCTCTGGGCGAAGACAAGCTGGTGGGCGACTGGATCGCCAAGGTGGAAGAGCTTGGCTACAGCAAGCGCGCCGAGCCGGCTTTGCGCTATTTGCACGGGGTTATAACCAGCAAGGCAGGCCTTGCAAGAACAGCCGAAAGGCTCTGGCAACAGGTGGTGCATAGCGATGATTGGCTTTACAGGGTGCGGGCCGAGCTTGCTTTGGTTGATCTTGGGGTGGCGACACGCTCTTTAACGCCGGCGGCGGCCGCAGACCGACTTGAAGGCATGCGCTTTGCTTGGCGGGGCGATGGTCTTGAGTTTGATATTTTGCAACGGCTCGGCGCGTTTTATTTTGACGCCGGAGCTTATCGTGAAGGGTTTTCGACTTTGGCGCAGGCTTTGCGGCTTTATCCTCATGCGCCGGAAGCTGAGGCCATCAAGGAAAAAATGTCAAAAATATTCCGCGATCTTTTCGCAACGGATCTGGGGGCTGATCTGGGGCCTTTGGAAGCTTTGGCGCTTTATGCCGATTTCAAGACTCTGATGCCGCCCGGGCAGGACGGCAATGTGGCGCGGCGCAATCTGGCGGAGCGTTTGATCTCTGTTGATCTTCTCAAACAGGGCGAGGATTTGCTTGAGGATGTTCTCAGCAACACGCAAGACCAGCTTGAGCGCGCCAAGATCGCCACGCGCCTTGCGGGCGTCCGGCTTTTGAATCGCAGGCCGCAGCAGGCTTTGGAAGCGCTTGATAAAACGCGGCAGGATGAGCAGGCGGCGCCGGAGTCCCTTCTGACTCAACGCCGTCTTTTGCGCGCGCGCGCGCTTTCCGAAAAAGGCGATTATGCCCAGGCTTTGGCCGTGCTGCCCACGCAGGACAACAGAGATTCCCTCATTTTACGCGCGGACATGGCCATGCGTGAACATAAATGGGATGATGCAAGCCAAGCTTTGCTGGCTTTGGTCGGTGCGCCGCCGCCATCCGGCACGACATTAGGCGAAGACAAAGCCACTTGGCTTATCAATGCCGCCGTGGCGCTGGCGCAGAAGGGGGATTCGGCGGGGCTTGACCGGCTGGCGGTGGATTTTGGCCCTGCGATGGAGAAAACCTCTCAGGGTCGGCTTTTCCATGTTTTGACGCGCCCGTCCGCAGGCTCTTTGGCGCATGATCTTCGTGAGGCGCAGGGCGGTTTGTCCGAGGTGGATCTTTTCCGCAGTGTTTTGGATGGGTATAGGCATGGGGAGTAGAGGGGTGCCAATGACATGTGTGGGACGGTTATTCCTGAAAAGGTTCCATATGCACAGTAATGCGGGATAGTTCCGGCAGGTTGGTGTGCAGGGCGGTTTCAAGGCGTTTGCAGACGCTATGGGCTTTGTCCACGCTTGTATTTGGTTCCATGCGGCCATGAAAGCTTACGCAGTTTCCCTCGCTGTTGCTGTGCACCAATATATTATGCACATCACGCACCAAAGGCTCTTGCGCGACAATGCGCCGGATAGCATCACGGATGCGTTCGGAATCTGCGGGAGAGGCGAGGGTTTCTCTTTTCTGTGTGCTCAAAGGTTCAATATGCGTGACGATGGTGACGTGCTTTTCTTCCGCCGTTTGTACCGCGTTTTCAAAAACACTTACCTGCGCATGCGCGTCTTGGAGCGTTGTTTCGGGTGGAAACTCGACATGCAGCTCTATCACGCGGTGCCCGTTTCCAAGATCAAACATTTCCACGGCATGAGGCACAAGGCCGTGCAGGGCGGCAAGACCGCGCAGCTTCATAATGCGATCCTGCGGCAGGCCGTCTTCATAAGGAACAAAAACAACGCTTATTTCGGTGTGGGCGGCTACTTTGTGTATGGCGCTTTCCACCTCCGTGCGGATTTGTTCGATCTCATCGATCAAAAGGCCTTTGGCTACGCTCAGAGTTAAATCAGCAAAGAGATTGGGCCCGCTGTGGCGCAGGCGTAAAGCAGTAATGGCTTTCACGCCGGTTATTTTTTCAAGCGCCGCGCGTATGGCAAAGGCTGTGGGCTCGTCATTGGCGTCAAGCAGCACATTGACCGCGCGTCTGCCCAGATTCCAGCCGATGCGCAGGATAATGGCGGAGACTCCCAAAGCCGCCAGAGCATCGGCCTGTTTAAGCCAAGGGCGCAGCGTGGAAGTTTCCGGCAAGGCCTCAGCCACATACAGCGCCAAAAGTCCTGCGATGACCACGGCGGAAGAATAGATGTCCGTGGAAAAATGGATGGCGTCCGCCTCCAACGCCTGACTGCGGTGTTTTTTAGCCACGCGCCGCAGCATGCGCGAGCGGGATATATCAACAAGAATGGAAATAACCATCACGCCTAAAGCCCACAGAGAAGGCCTCACCTCGACATGCGTGAAAAATAAACGGTCGATGGCTTCCCAGATAATCCAGCTGCAGGCGATGAACAGGAGCAGCGTTTCCACCAAAGCGGAGAGATTTTCTATCTTGCCGTGCCCGTAAGGGTGGCCTGTGTCCGGCGGAAAAGCGGCGTAGCGCACAGCCATATAAGTGATGCCGGCTGCAAGCAGATCCAGCGCGCTGTGGACGGCTTCGGAGATGATTCCAAGGCTGCCCGTGGAAAGCCCCACGCTCAGCTTGAGCCCCGTCAGCAAAATTGCCGCCGTTATGGAGGCGAGGGCTGCGCTGCGCTTTTCACGATCTGCTTCGTTGATTGTATGCATATCCTTTTATCTACAGCATGGCGGCGGAGCTGTCCATAAACCAAAAAAAGCGCGTTTTTTTCGTAAAATACAGGTTTTTCCATAAAATTGTATGCAATCTTATACGTTTTGCAAGGATTTAGCGCTATACTGGTGTAGTACAGGAAAGAAGGAGAAACGTTCATGGCTGTTGGTTCTATAGGGTCGGGCATTGTTTCGACGCAGGTTCAGCAGGTTCAGGCGCCGCCACGGGCAGCTGCTACGGCGTCTGTAAGCGAGCCTCCGCCTCCTCCACCTCCTCCGCCTGAAACAGGGCGGGCACGTTCTGTTGACGTTTCGGCGTAAGGGCTTTTGCGCTTGCGCCGGTGGCGTGGTGCGCGGGTAAGTTTGCGTTGATGAGCTTTTCGAAGCCGCGCAGTCTCCCGCCGCCACGCCCGTTTTTTTAAAAGGCTCCGGCTTAATGCGGAGCCTTTTTTATTTAAGGCATCACGAAAGGCACCGCTGAAGAAGGATCGCCCTGGAAGGCATAAGATCCTATGTGCGTTAGCGGCGTTTCTTTATCGAGCCATATTTTGCCGCCCAAAGCGCGCCAGCGATGACAGAAGGTAAAATCTTCGCTGAGATAGGCGCCTGTCTGCGGATCAATCATACAATCAAACAAATTATACTGGTTGGGGCTTGGCTGTTTGGGAATGGGGTAGGTCTGGGTGTATTTATATTTGGTTTCGGGATAGCCCGCAGCCATGGCAAGTGCGGCGCTGCGTTTTATCAGCATAAAGCCCGTGCCGGCATAGGTGCCTGTGACAAAGCCGCCCCGTTCTTCTTTTTCCTCGCCCTGACAGGGAATGCCGACATAGTTAAGGCCGGACATGGCGGCAAGATTCTGCGGCATTTGTTGAATGCGTTGGGCTACCTGCGGCCAGTGGATCACTTTAAGCGGGTACATGCCGGCGACGACATCCTCATCCATATCAAGCAAACGACCTACGGCTTCGGGCGGAAAGCCGATGTCGGAGTCAATAAAGAAAAGATGCGTGAATGCGTCCGTATCCAAAAACTTGGCCATCAGCGTGTTGCGCGCGCGCGTTATCAGGGAGTCATGCGCCAGCAGCCCCAGCGAGAACAAAATATTTCGTCCCGCGCCATAGGCCACCATTTGCAGAACGGATTGCATATAGAGATGCGTGACCATACCGCCATAGCATGGCGTGCCGATAAGAATATTTGTGTAAGACATCGCGTTTCATCCCTTTTTTATGAGAAAATCCGTGTGTCATATTAAGGGAGTTTTTAGAAGATTCAAACCTTTTGATAATCTTTTGCACAAAGATAAAGGCCCGCTTTCGCGAGCCTTGATTTCTTTGCGTCTTTTAAGAGACGCGCAAGGGCGAACTATCTAAACCGCGCGCTGGTGCACCGGCAAGGTCATGCCCACTTCATGCACGGCACGCACGATACGCTCGGCAATGCTGCCTGTGCGGGCGGCTGCGGCGGCGTAGCTTGTGCGTGAGCGGCGAATAGCGGCAAGGCATTTGTCAAGAGCAACCAGATTGGTCTGGTTGGTCATCGCAATAAGCCTTTCCAGCGTTTCGTCAGCTGACGGGGCAAGATATTGAAAGTCGCGTTCGTATGACATGGCTTTTCTCTGTTGTTAGGGTTTTGAGTCTTGCGACTCATCACCGTTGATAGTTTTACTTTACCGCGCCTTGGTGAATCCCCAGTTAATGACAAGCATTTTTTTCAAGGAAAAATGCAGTTTTTTTGCTAAAAATTTAGTAAAATTGAAGGGTATATTGATAATCTCTTAACCATAACGTGGTAGAATCTAAAAATAAGGTGAAAAACCCTTAAAAAAACGGTAAGGATTAGGCCCATGTCCAGTATCTATTCTATTGCTCTTTCCGGCATGAATGAGGCTTCGCAAAGAATGCTTAGTGCGGCGCAAAATATTGCCAATATCTCGACAACCGGATCTGTGCCTACACCGTCTTCGCTGTCAGGCGTATATCGGCCGACAGATGTCGTGTCGATTTCCGCAGGGCAAGGGCAAGGCGTGCAAACGCAAACCGTTTATCGGGAGCCTGCTTATCGTGTTGCCTATGATCCTCAATCATCCTTTGCCAATGGCAAGGGTTTTGTGGCGCAGCCCAATGTGGATTTGACGGCTTCCATCGTGGATACGATCATGGCGGCGGCCGTCTATAAGGCCAATGCCAAGATGCTTGAAACGGCAAGGGATATGAATAAGACCCTTTTGGATACCTTCCGCTAGAATATATTTTCTTTTTGACAAGCCGGCCTTCCTTGGCGTAAAAGGGGGCCTTCCTTCCTTTTTGGTTTAAGGGAAGCACGCGCCGGTTATAGGCGGGTGTAAGGTCAGTCCTCGCGTTGCGGGCACTGATCCGTTAGCGTTTGGAGTGTTTTTATGTTTGAAAGTTTAAGCGGACGGCTGACCGGCATCTTTGATCGGTTGAGAGGACGCGGTGCCTTGAGCGAAGCGGATGTACAGGACGCCATGCGTCAGGTGCGCATTGCGCTGCTTGAAGCGGATGTCGCGCTGCCGGTCGTCAAAGATTTTATCGCCAAAGTCAAAGAACGCGCTGTCGGGCAGGAGGTTTTGCGCTCCATCACGCCCGGGCAGCAGGTTATCAAGATCGTTCATGACAATCTGATAGAGATTCTCGGCACGCAAGCGGAAGGTTTGGCGCTTGATGTGACGCCGCCCGCTGTTGTGATGATGCTGGGGCTGCAAGGCTCGGGCAAGACGACAACAACGGCCAAGCTCGCCAGACGTTTGAAAGAAATTGAGCGCAAAAAAGTTCTTATGGCGTCTTTGGACGTGCAACGGCCGGCCGCGCAGGAGCAGCTGGCCGTTTTAGCCGCGCAAATCGGCGTGGCCTCATTGCCGATCATAGAAAATCAGGATGTTCTGAGCATCACGCGGCGCGCGCTTCAAACGGCGCGGCTTGAGGGTTTTGATGTTTTGCTTTTGGACACGGCGGGACGTCTTGCGATTGATGAAGCTTTGATGGATGAGGCCCTTTCGATCAGTCGAGAAGCCAATCCGCATGAAAGACTTTTGGTTGTGGATGCCATGACCGGACAGGATGCCGTGAATACGGCCAAGAGTTTTGAAGAAAAAATCGGGATCAGCGGCATTATCTTGACGCGCATTGATGGCGATGCGCGCGGCGGGGCGGCGCTTTCGATGCGGGCGGTGACGAGCAAGCCGATCAAGTTTCTCGGCACAGGCGAAAAAACGGATGCGCTGGAAGCCTATCATCCCGACCGGCTCGCTGGGCGTATTTTAGATATGGGCGATGTGGTTTCGCTTGTTGAAAAAGCCGCCGCGCAGATGGATGTAGGCGCTGCCGAGGATATGGCGCGCAAGTTTATCGCCGGTAAAAGTTTTGACTTTAATGATCTTGCCCAGCAAATGCAGCAGCTGCGCAAGATGGGCGGGCTTTCCAGTTTGATGGGTATGCTGCCGGGCGTGGGGAAAATCAAGGCACAGCTCGGTCAGGCCAATATTGATGAGAGCGTCATCAAGCGCCAAGAAGCGATTATTTTTTCTATGACCAAGGCGGAGCGCAAAAACGCGGATCTTCTCGGCGCTTCGCGCAAGCGGCGGATCGCGCGCGGCGCGGGGGTTGAGGTGGCCGATGTCAATCGCCTTATTAAACAATATCAAGACATGCAGACAATGATGAAGCAGGTGCAGCGTTTGGGAAAATCCGGCTTTATGCGCGCGATGGGTGGCATGATGCGCGGGCAGTCGTTTAACAACTAAGCAAAACAAGGAGTGAAGAAACAATGATTAGTATGCGTTTGGCGCGTCACGGCGCAAAGAAGCGTCCCTATTATTATATCGTGGTGGCGGACAGCCGCGCCCCGCGCGATGGGCGTTTTTTGGAGAAAATCGGCACCTATAATCCCATGCTGCCGCGTGAAAATGAGCAGCGCGTGCGTTTTGTGGAAGAGCGCGTGAAATACTGGCTTTCGGTCGGCGCGCAGCCAACAGATCGCGTGGCGCGCTTTTTGGCCGACGCCAAGCTGGCGGGCAGCTACACACAGCGCACACAACCCCAAAAATCCGCCCCCCGCGCCAAGGCGCAGGAGCGTATGCGCATGGAAGCCGAGACAGCTGCGAAGGAAAAAGAAGCTGCTGCCGCTGCCGCGCAGGAGTAAAACAGACGTTTTTCGGACGCATCCTTTGAAGTTTTTCTTCGAAGGATGCGTTTTTTTTCAAAAAAACTTTTTTGTGTTTTTATTGTGCCACAAAAAGTTTTTTGCGTGTTTCATGCGTGTTTTTTGTTTTTTCTTTTTATCTTGAAGGGGATGTTTGTTGCTGCGTTGCAAAAAATCAGACGCGCGGCTGTATGGTGCGTTGCGAGATAAGTATCTTTCTTTTTTTGTTTTTTTTATGAGAGATTGAAACTTCTTCGTAATCGTCCGTTAAAAAGGAAACGCGCCTCGTGATTACCATCCCTGTTGATGAGAGTCTGGCTGAAAAATGTTGGATCAATGCGTCCGACTATCGCGCCATGTATGATCGCTCGCTTGCAGAGCCCAATGATTTTTGGGGTGAGATGGGCTTGCGGATAAGCTGGATCAAGCCCTACAGCGTGGTGCAGAATACAAGTTTTCACGGCGATGTTTCCATCAAGTGGTATGAAGACGGCACGTTGAACGCCTGCGCTAATTGCGTTGATCGTCATCTTTCCATGCGGGCCATGCGCACGGCTCTGATCTGGCAGGGCGACAGCCCCTCTGAGAAAAAACATATCAGCTATGCCGAGCTTTATACCGAAGTGTGCCGTTTTGCCAATGTGCTGAAAAAGCATGGCGTGAAAAAAGGCGATGTTGTTGTTCTTTACATGCCGATGATTCCTCAGACGGTGTTTGCGATGCTGGCCTGCGCGCGCATCGGCGCGATTCACACAGTTGTTTTCGCCGGTTTTTCGCCGGAAGCTTTGCGCGAGCGCATTGAAGACAGCGGCGCGCGTATCGTCATCACGGCGGATCAAAGCGTGCGCGCGGGGCGCAAGCATCCGCTCAAGGCCAAGCTCGATATGGCTTTGGAAGGATGCTTGCAAGTTGAAGATGTGATTGTGGTTCGCCGCACCGGCGGGTCGATTGAATGGGTTGAGGGCCGCGATGTCTGGCATCATGAAGAATGCCTGTCCGTTGATGCCGATTGCCCGCCTGAGGAAATGAATGCCGAAGATCCTTTGTTTATTCTTTACACATCAGGCTCCACCGGCAAGCCCAAGGGCGTTGTGCACACGACAGGCGGATATTTGGTTTATACTTCGCTGACGCATAAATATGTTTTTGATTATCATGACGGGGAAGTGTTCTGGTGCACGGCGGATGTCGGCTGGGTGACAGGGCATTCTTATGTTGTCTATGGCCCTTTGGCCAATGGCGCGACAACATTGATGTATGAAGGCGTGCCGCATTATCCTGATCCTTCGCGTTTTTGGCAGATTGTGGATCGCTACAAGGTCAATATTTTCTACACGGCGCCGACGGCGATCCGGTCTTTGATGCGGGATGGAGATCATTTCGTGAATTGCACCTCGCGCCAAAGCCTGCGTCTTTTGGCCACGGTGGGCGAGCCGATCAATCCCGAGGCTTGGCTTTGGTATCATCGTGTCGTGGGGGGCGAGCGCTGTCCGGTGATTGATACTTGGTGGCAGACTGAAACGGGCGGGGCTATGATTGCGCCGCTTGCCGGTGTCACAACACTTAAACCCGGCTCTGCCACACAGCCGTTTTTCGGCGTAAGGCCGGTGATCGTCAATGCGCGGGGCCGAGTGCTGCAAGGTGTTTGTGAAGGCAATTTATGCATAGAGGACAGCTGGCCCGGGCAGGCGCGCACGCTTTGGCGCGATCATGAGCGGTTTAAACAGGCTTATTTCAGCTGTTACAAAGGCAAATATTTCACAGGCGACGGGTGCCGCCGCGACGCTGATGGCGATTATTGGATCACGGGGCGCGTGGATGATGTCATCAATGTTTCCGGCCATCGTCTGGGCACGGCGGAAATTGAAAGCACGCTTGCCGCTTTTGAAGGCGTGGCCGAGGTGGCTGTGGTCGGCTTTCCCCATGATCTGAAAGGGCAGGGGATTTACGCCTATGTCACGCTGCGTGAAGGGACGGAGCAGAGCGATGATCTGCGCTGCGATATTATCCGGTGGGTGCGCGATGAAATCAGTCCGATTGCTTCGCCGGACATTATCCATTTTGCCCCAAGCCTGCCCAAAACGCGGTCGGGAAAAATCATGCGCAGGATTTTGCGCAAAATTGCGGCTCAGGATCTTGACAATTTCGGAGATACCTCTACATTGTCAGATCCCGAGGTGATTGATGAACTGGTGCGCTCCCGCGCACGTTAGGAGTTACTCATGGAAAAGACACACCTCTTTCTTTTTGATATTGACGGCACGCTGATCCCTTCCGGCGGCGCTGGGCTTTTGGCTATGCAGCAGGCTGTGCTGGATCTTTTCGGCGTGAAAAACGGACTTGAAGGCATTGACCTTGCGGGCCGCACCGATCTGAACATCGCCTACAACGTGTTTCGGAAGTTCGGCGAGGAATGGATGGATGCCTGCGCCTCGGTTTTCTACGGCACCTATATGCGCCATCTCGCTGAGGAGCTTCCGCGCATGCAAGGCTGTGTGCTGAGCGGGGTTCTTCCCTTGCTCAATGCGCTTAACGCTGACCCGCGCGTGGCGACCGGCCTGCTGACGGGCAATTCGGAGCGCGTGGCGCGATTCAAGCTTTCCTATTACGGGATCTGGGACTATTTCAAGTTCGGCGCGTTTGCCGAGGATGATATTGACCGCAACAAGCTTGCACCCCATGCGCAGGCGCGGGCCAAGGCTCTGCATGGCGTGGATTTTCCGCCGGAGCGCACTTTTGTTCTGGGCGACACGCCGCATGACATTAATTGCGGCAAGGCTATAGGCGCAAAAACGGTGGCTGTCGCCACAGGCAGCACCCCGCGTGATGTGCTGGCCAAATATAAGCCGGATTTTCTGTTTGATAATTTCGGCGATGTGCCAAAGGTGCTTCAGGCGTTGATGGGGTGAGAGGTGGCTTCCCCCTCCCAACCCTCCCCCACGAGGGGGGAGGGCTTTAGAGGTTTTATCCTTTATAAATCCCAATGATCTTGTCGAGCAGGGCTAGGGCTTCGGGTCTTGGGCGCTGGAAGCAGTTGCGGCCTATGATGGAGCCGTTGCCGCCGCCTTCATGGATGGCGCGGGCGTCATCAAGGACGCTGTTTTCATCCTTGGCCGCGCCGCCTGAAAAGACGACGAGACGCCGTCCTGCAAAACAGCACTGCATAATATGCGCCACGCGCTGCGCCTGCGTTTGACGCGGGATACTTTGTGCTTCATAGACTTTTTTGGCTTCCTTGTCGGCCAGAACATCGCTTGGCAGTTTGACCTTGATAATGTTGGCGCCAAGCAAGGCGGCCATGTGGGCGCTATAGGCGATAACATCAAAAGCTGTTTCAGCTTCTTTGCTTAAATCGCCGCCGCGCGGATAAGACCAGACCACGACAGCAAGACCTCTGGCTTTGGCTTCGCTGGCGATGTCGCGCAGTTCCTCATACTGGTCATACATGGCGTCCGAGCCCGGGTAGATCGTGAAGCCCACCGCCGCACAGCCAAGCCGCACAGCGTCATCCACGCGGGCCGTGACGGCCTGATCGGCTTTTTCTTTTTGCCGCGAAAGGGAATTGGCGCTGTTCATTTTAAGGATGGTCGGAATTGCGCCCGCAAATGTATCCGCGCCGGCAGCCAGAGGCCCGAGCGGCGCGGCGTAGGCGTTAAGGCCTGCGTCAATCGCAAGCTGATAGTGATAATGCGGATCATAAGCCGGCGGGTTGATCGCAAAGCTTCGCGCGGGGCCGTGTTCAAAGCCTTGATCGACAGGAAGGATCACCATTTTTCCGGTGCCGCCCAAACGTCCTGCCATCAGCATACGCGCGAGATTGGCTTTGGTACCCGGTGTTTCACCTTCGTAATAACTCAAGATTTCGCTGACGCGGGGAGTAAGAGACATGGCAAAAACCTCATCTTGTAAGAAAAACCGTTGCACAGAAGGCACAAAACTTAGCCTCTTTGGCGGGGTTTGTCTATTCTCTCTTTTGGGAATCATGGCTTTAGGTTAAGATTCAGCGCCTTTGATGTTTTTTTCTCATACAGGGAAAGGTTCTTCGCAAGATGTCTTCTCGCCTCCTTTTTGCGGGTCTTCTTTTGGTGAGCGCGGCGCCCGCGCCAGCCAGCGCGGAAATCGTGACGCCGCGTGACTTGCGCATGACCTCCTCCACAACCGCCGACCGCGTTTGGGGCTATCAGCCCGGGCAGGGGCCGATGCCGCAGGGGCAGGCCTTGCCGCCGCTTTATGCGCCCCATGCGCCGCCGCGCCCCGCGCCTGCGCCCCATGCGCCGCAAATTACGCCTTTTGATCCTTCCACGCGCGATGCGCCCATTCGCGTTTTACCCAATCCCTATCGTCAGGAGCCGACAAAACCGCCGCCGCCGCTTGTGCATAATGATTGGCGCAATGCGCCTTCGGCCAGCTCGCGCGTTTTCAGGCCTGAGCTTATTGACAAGCCTGTCCCTGTGCAGACCCGCACGGCCTTGGATTTCGGCGGCATGATTTCCTACAAGCGCTATAAAGAGCCGTCCTTGAATATGTCCGACCGAGGCTTTCATTTCGGCGGTTTTCTGGAGACGACTTATACGCTTCCCGAACTTTGGTTTATGCGCGGTGAGCTGCGCTTGTCCGGCGGGAGCACGGATTATAAAGGCTCAGGCACGAAGAACAATAATCCCGATTATCTTGGTTTTGTGCAGGCCACTGTGGGGCGGGATTTTATCTGGAATAATTTTGCGCTGACTCCTTATGGCGGGTTGGGCTTTCGGTTCCTTATTAATGATTTGCGCGGCAAGACTTCAACGGGGCATACGGGTTACAAGCGCACGAACATGATGATCTATGCGCCTTTGGGGCTTGAGCCGCGCATGGTTTTGGACAATGGCGATATGATGCGCGTGCGGGCGGAGCTTAGGCCCATGATCCGTGGCTGGCAGGAAAGCGGCCTTAGCGCCTTAGCTGGTTATCCCGATATACGCAACACGCAAAGTCTGGGCATCGGCGTGCGTACGGACTTTATGTATGACACACGCGGCTTTTCCTTTGGGCCCTTTATTGATTACTGGCGCATCGGCAAATCAAACACGGTCTGTGCAACAGGCGCTGCCTTCGGCGTCTGCGGTTATGAGCCGAGCAACAGCACTTTTGAATTCGGCTTCAAGGTTCTGTATCGTTTCTGGGAACGGAAATAAGGATAGGCGTCCATGGCTGATGGCATAAAACGGTTTTCCGCGCAGGCAGGTATTGCCATCGGGCCTATTCTTTTTGTGATCGCGCTTTTGGCTATTTTAGCGGCTGTTTTATCTGCGGGCACAGGGGGCGGGTTCGGTACGGCGGGCGTGGCGGATCGTGTCACCCATGAAGTTGTGGGTCAGGCCAATCTTATCCGCACCAAAATCAATGAATGCCACATGCAATATCTTATCAACGGCACCAATTTCGCGCGTGATCCTTGCGCGCATGATCCTTATCCTTGTTCTGACCAGATTGACGGCACGCTCGTGGAAGAGCTGACCTGTCCCAATGATCCTTTGACTGCGGAAGGGGCGGAGCAAAGCCTTTGGATGGGCCCGCGCACGGCGACTTTACCGCCGCCTACACAAGGATTCGGGCCTTGGCTTTATATCAATGCGGGTGATCGCGGCGGGCGCTGTTTTTGGACAGCCCCGACAAAGGGCAATGCAAGCGTGGGCAGCGTTGAAGGCCTTAAACGCGCCGCCACAAAGTTCAGCTCGCAGGAGCTTCTTTATGACAACACAAGTGTCAAACAAAGATTTATCATTTTGATAACAAAGCCCACGGAAAAGGCTGATCCTCATTGCAGTTTGCCATGAGCGGGAAAAGCTGGCTCTTTGTCCTTCTCTTTCTTTTCGGGCCGTTTGCTTCTTCTTCCTTGGCGGCGCAGCATGGGATCGCCATGCATGGCCAGCCCAAAAGAGAAGCCGGTTTTGCGCATTATGATTATGTCAATCCTGATGCGCCCAAGGGCGGCGTGCTCAGGCTCGGGGTGGTGGGGACGTTTGACAGCTTGCACCCTTTTATTGTGCGCGGAACTGTGCCGACCGCGCCGGCCTTCGGGCTTTTTTCGACAGACATTGTTTATGAAAGACTGATGGCGCGCGCGCAGGATGAGCCCTTTACGCTCTATGGCCTTATCGCGCAGACGGTTGAGGTGCCGGAGGATCGTTCTTTCATCATCTTTAACCTCAACCCCAAAGCGCGCTGGCAGGATGGAAAAGCCTTAACGGCGGATGATGTTTTGTTTTCTTTTGAAACGCTGCGCGATCACGGGCGGCCCAATCACCGCACCTATTACAAAAAAGTCGCGCATGCGGAAAAGCTCGGCGAGGGCCGCGTGCGGTTTGATTTTCAGAAAAACGCGGACGGCAGCTGGGATCGTGAGATGCCTTTGATTATGGGGCTGATGGCCGTGCTGCCCAAACATATCTGGGAAAGGGTGAACTTCAACCAGACGACATTGAAACCGCCTGTCGGTTCAGGCCCTTATAAAGTTACGCTGGCCGAGGCAGGACGGCGTTTTGTTTTGCGGCGCGATCTTTCTTATTGGGGGCGGGATTTGCCTGTCGCGCGGGGGCTTTATAATTTTGATGAAGTCCGCATAGATTTTTACCGCGATGACAGTATAGCTCTGCAGGCTTTCAAGGCGGATGCTTTTGATCTGCGGCGTGAGCAAGATCCCAAAAAATGGAAAACCGCTTATGAAGGCCCGGCCTTGCGCGATGGGCGTATTATTCTGGCAAGTTTTCCGCATGCGCGTACGGAAACAACAAGCGGGTTTGTTTTTAACACAAGACGGGCCTTGTTTTCCGATCCTGTTTTGCGCAAGGCGCTTTCTTTGGCGTTCGATTTCGGCTGGATCAACAAGGCGCTGTTTCAGGGGCTTTACAAAAGAACTTTGAGCTTTTTTCCCAACAGCGAGCTTGAAGCAACGCGTGGCGCGGCGGAAGGCAAGGAACGCGCGGTTCTCAAGCAGTTTCTTGGCGCGCTGGATGATGAAAGGGCGCAAGTGCTTTTGGATGAAGATGCCCGCGCGGGCCTTGGCGGGGAAGATGTGCGCGCCAATCTTCTTAAAGCCGCCGCGCTTCTTGAAAAAGCGGGTTATGTTTTGCGTGAAGGGCGTCTTTATACACCGGCGGGCGCAGCCGTTTCTTTTGAAGTTCTTTTAAGCGATCCGCTGGGGGAGAAAATTGCGCTTGAATGGGCGCGCGCGCTTAAACGGCTTGGCGTTCTTGCGCGCGTGCGCACGGTTGACAGCGCTCAATATCAGGCGCGTTTGAACAGTTTTGATTTTGATGTGACGACGGCGGTCTGGGCAAACTCGCTTTCGCCCGGAAATGAGCAGAGCTTTTTCTGGAGCTGCGCGGCGGCTGCGCAGCAAGGTTCGCGTAATTACCCGGGCATTTGCGATCCTTTGGTGGACGCTCTGGCGCGTGCCATTCCTTCCGCGCGGACGCGGCAGGATTTGATTGCGCATGTGCGCGCGCTTGACCGCGTGCTTTTGGCCGGCGCTTATATTGTGCCTTTTTATCATCTGGGGGCCGAGCAGATCGCTTATTGGACGACGCGCCTTGAAAGGCCGCGGGCAGTGCCTGCTTATGGGCCGGTTTTGGAAAGCTGGTGGGCGCGGTAGGGCTTCCCCCCTCCCAACCCTCCCCCACGAGGGGGGCTAGAGCCATCTTGTCATCCTCGTGCAACCGCGAAGCGGTTGACACGGGGATCTGACGCTTCCCTAACGTCAGATCCCCGGGTTCTTGCTGCGCAAGCCCCGAGGATGACAGAAGGGGATTAACCATACCGGTTTTCCTGTATTCATATTTTCTTTTTCACGCTATAAAACATGTGGTTTTTCTTATTTTGCAGGGAGCGTGACCACAAATGTTTTTTAATCTGTCGCATGAAGAGAAAATAGCCCGATCCTTTAAAGGCATTGAAAGCGGATGCTGGTACAAGGGGAGGATTGGCTTAACATTTTTAAAAGACAATGCAAAAAAAGAAGACATCACGCCCAAGGGTGCCGCTCAAATTGCGGCGCTTGCTTTTGGCGGCTGCTCTGAGTTTAGCGTCGGCAAGTTTGCCAAGGCATGTTTTGAGAAAATGGATGCGCTTAACCCTGAAGCCACGCGCAGCCCTGAAGTTAAAGATATAATATTCGATTTAACCAAAGGCCTGTGGCGTTCCGGTGGTGATTTTGAGCTTATGACCCTTGTTCTTGGAAAAGATGACGTCAAGCCGGAGCTTGTTTTTCCCATGATGGATCTGGCCCTTGATAAGCGCGGCCATTATTTAAGCCGTGGCACCAGCATCGCATGCTTTAACCGCATGGAAGAGCTTAATCCCGAAGCCATGAAGGCTTTGACGCCGAAACTTATTCATCACATTGCACAAAAGGCCAGTAATCCGGGGCTCCCTCTTTCCGATGCGGCAAGCGTGCATTTGAACAGGATAAGGAAGATTCATCGCCCCGTTGTTAAAGAAACGATGCTTGATCTGTTCAAAACAGCCACGACAAGCAAGCAGGATGAAGATCGTCTGCAAAGCTTTAAGAAATGGGATGTTCTGGCTGCTGCTTTTCCTGATATGGTGACGGGCCTTCATGTGATTAAGCTGGCTCAAACGTCCTTGAAAATGAAGAAACACGAGGCTTTTTATAAACTCGCGGCCGGTCTTTGTCTTTGCAGGCACATTAGAGAAGACAGGACACGGATGACACTCGCGCCTGCGGTTGATTTGCTTGATGATATTTCTCAAGGTCAGGTCGAGGGATTTACCGGCTATGAACGCGCCCGCGCGGGCTATCTCTTTCACAAGATGAATCAGTGCCAGCTCGGTTAGTTTTTAAAACTTGATGCTTTTGCTCTCATAGCGCCGCCCTAAAAAGCTCGGCAGTTTGTTGCCGGATTGGGAGCCGGGGAATTGCGCGATCTGGTAAGAGGGGTCGGTCTTGGTGCGGTAGCTCCAAAGGGCATCGGGATTCTGGTGGTAGAAAAGATCTGAAACGGCCTGTGTGCGCACCCAGTCAATAATCTGCTTGCGGTGCATAATCTTCCACACACCCGCAGGGCCGGCGGGGGTGCGCTCAAAACGATCCAGAAAGCGGCTGCCGATAAAAACATCCTCCCGCCCCGTGGGTTTGTCGAGGCGATAATGGGCTTGGCAATAGGTTTCAACAAGGGCCACATCGCCCTCCAGCGTGGGCAGGATATTGCCGATCATATGATGGGAGGCGCGCACGCCATTCATCACCCCGATCACCCAGTGGATATAATCATTCGCCGCGCCCTGAAACACGCCCGGGCCCAGATCCAAAGTGGCCTCATGGTGGAAGATGGAGCGCAGGAGCGTTTCATCAATCCGGTCAATGCCTCGGGCGAAACGATAGAGGACATCGCGGATCTCACTTTTATCCACAACCGCGCGGAGCGCTGCGGGCATGGCCGCCGATGACGGGGCCGTCGGCATGGCGCGGCGCAGATTTTCGGGCGGCAGGGGCGTTATTTTGGGCTTGGTTGCTGGCTTTGGCAGGGGTTTCGGGGCCGGACGGGCGGCTTTTACGGGGCGCGCCGGTGCGGCCTTGGCTTTGCCGACAGGGGGCTTGCTTTTGGCTTTGGCTGCCGAGGGCTTTGCAGAAATCTTTGATTTTGCAGCAGTTTTTGTTTTGTTTGCCATGATTAGCCTCAAAATAAGAATCGGTCAGAATCTTTTCTTCGCCATGGTTTAGCATGGATTGTTGCTCTTTCGTATAGGTTTTTTAGGCCTGCGGGCTTTTATGCGAGGGTTTAATTAAATCTTAGCGGCGGCGGGCGTAGATATAAGACTATGATAGATGAAGATTATCAGGCTCGTGTTGCTGGCACGAATATTGATCCGCGCTCGCTGCTCTCGACGGATTATTTCAACCATTTCAATGAGGCCGTGATGCTTCTTGGGATGGTGGCGGACATGCCTGAGATTCTGGATGATCTGGATCGCTGGCAGTTTAAGAGTTATGTCGAGCATTTTCAGGACAGCTCTCTGGGTTTCGCCTCTTTGGCTATTGAATGTTACGATGTCGCGCCTGCGGAGACGCGGGAGCGGTTTGACCGCGCTGTCCAGCAGATGGGCATGCTGATTGACGAAACGCGCCGCCAGCTTCGCCAGATCTGGGAGCAGGGCGAGGTTGACAGGTTCAAGGAAATGGCGCGGATTAACTCTATGGAGCTCCAAGGCATGATGGATGACGGTGCCGCCATCGTCCATGGCCGCGCCAGAGCGCTGGATCAGGAATCGATTGACGCGCTGTTTCCTTAGGGCAATCCCTCAATGATAAAAATGCCTTATCCCTGTAAAGAGCATGGCGATTCCGGCTTTGTCGGCGTCGTCGATGACTTCTTGGTCGCGGATGGAGCCGCCGGGTTGGATCACGCAGCTGGCGCCTGCTTCGATCACGGCCAAAAGTCCGTCTGCGAAGGGGAAAAAGGCGTCTGAGGCGGCGGCGCTGCCTTGCGTTAAGGGCGTCTCGAGATTTAGGGCTTTGGCGGCATCTTGAGCTTTTCTTGCGGCGATGCGGGCGCTATCGACGCGGCTCATCTGGCCGGCGCCTATGCCTACGGTGGCTTCGTTTTTGGCATAGACGATCGTGTTGGATTTGACATATTTGGCCACCGTGAAGGCAAAGAGCAGGTCTTTCATTTCTTGCTCGGTCGGCTTGCGGCGGGTGACACATTTTAAAAGCTTGGAATCCAGCAGGATATTGTCTTTGGACTGAACCAAAAGGCCGCCCGCAACGGATTTTATCATGGTGGCGGCCCCTGCGGCGTCCGGCATGGCGCGGGTTAAAAGAACGCGCAGGTTCTTTTTTGCGGCCAGTATTTCTTTGGCTTCGTTGTTCATGTCGGGGGCGATAATCACTTCGGAGAAAATCTTGGTGATCGCCTCAGCCGTGGGGCCGTCCAGTGGTGTGTTGCTTGCGATAATGCCGCCGAAAGCGCTAACGGAATCGCAGGCCAGAGCGCGTTCATAGGCTTCAACAAGATTGTTCGCCGTGGCCACGCCGCAGGGGTTGGCGTGTTTGATGATGGCTATGGCCGGTTTTTCCGTAAAAACGCTGACGAGCTGAAAGGCGGCGTCCGTGTCGTTGATGTTGTTGTAGCTTAGCTCTTTGCCTTGCACCTGAATGGCGCTGGCCACGCCGCTTTGCGTGGGATCTGTGACGTAAAACGCCGCCGTTTGATGCGGGTTTTCACCATAGCGCAGGGACTGGCGCAAGCTGGCGGCTATGGTCAAAGTCTCGGGATAGATCTGATGACATTGCTGCGCAAACCATGCGCTGACGGCGCTGTCATAGTTTGCGGTGTAGGCAAAAGCGGCGGCGGCGCATGTTTTTCTGAAATCCGGAGAGGTTGCGCCTTTATGGCGATCCATTTCCTCGATCAAGGATTCATACTGCGCGGGATCTGTTATCACTGTGACGAAAGCGTGATTCTTGGCCGCCGCGCGCACCATGGCGGGGCCGCCTATGTCGATATTTTCGATCGCTTCGTCAAAATCTGCGCCGCGCGCGATGGTCTGGCGGAAGGGGTAGAGATTCACCACAACGAGATCAAGCGGCGGGATGTTGTGCGCGCGCGCTTCTTCGCTATGCGTTTCGTCCGTGCGAATCTGAAGAATGCCGCCGTGGATTTTGGGGTGAAGGGTTTTCAGGCGCCCGTCCATCATCTCGGGGAAACTGGTGTACATGCTGACATCCTGCACGGGGATGCCTTCCTTGCGCAAAGTGGCCGCTGAGCCGCCTGTGGAGAGAATCGCCACGCCCCGCGTGGAAAGAGCGCTTGCCAGAGCTATAAGGCCGGTTTTGTCGGAAACCGAGATCAAAGCGCGGGCGATTTTCATGGCGAGAGACCTTTCGCTTGTTTGTGAGCGTTTTTTAAGCTTTTATGCGAACAGTATCCGAGAGTCAAAAAAGAAAGGGTTGAAATGGATTTTCCCGTGATTGCCATTGATGGTTTTGCCGCGACCGGCAAGGGAACCATTGCGCGGTTTTTAGCTTCAAGGCTTGATTTTGCCTATCTTGATACGGGCGCGCTTTACCGCGCTGTCGGGGTGGGGCTGATAAAAGAAGGGCAGGATCTTGAAAATAAAGAGGCGGCGGTGGCTCTGGCGCGGCGGCTGGGCGGGGGGCTGCTGGCCACCTTGATGGCGGATCCTTTGCTGCGCGCGGAAATCGGGGGGCAGGCGGCTTCCAAAGTGGGCGTCATGCCGGAATTGCGGGAGGCTTTGCTTGATTTTCAACGCGATTTTGCAAAAAACCCGCCGGATGGGCATCGGGGGTCGGTTTTGGACGGGCGGGATATAGGCACGGTGATTGTCCCTGATGCCAAGGTTAAAATCTTTGTGATGGCCAGCCCCGAAGTGCGCGCGCACAGGCGCTTTCTTGAGTTGCAAGCCGCTGGGGAACATGCTAGTGAAGCGGCAGTTCTTGAAGCGCTTTTGGCGCGGGATGCGCGGGACAGCGCGCGCGCTGTGGCGCCGACCAGACCGGCTGAGGATGCGTTCTTGCTTGATACAACCGCTTTGACAGTGGATCAGGCTTGCGTCGCGGCTTTGTCGGTGGTGCGGGAAAAACTCGGCACTTAAAGAACAAGCAGGCATGGTGCTCTGTGCGAGTTTGGGATTTTGAAAAAGACAAAAAGCCTTGCTTTCAGCTTTTCTTTTTTCACCGCAAACTTTATCGCTCAAGAAAAACGAAAGCCGTGGCCAACCAGATTGGTCATGAGGGCGCAGTTTACGCGCCGGAAAGAAATATCAAACATGTCACAATCAAAAAGAAAACAGGTTTTCAGGGAAGACCTGATGAGCGCTTCTGACAAAACACAAGGTAGTTTTGCCGCGCTTTTGGATGAATCCTTTGGTGAAAAGGGCATCAAGGAAGGCACGGTCGTCAAGGGCATCGTGATGCGCCTTGAAAAGGATATGGTCGTTATTGATGTCGGCCTTAAATCCGAAGGCCATGTACCCTTAAAAGAGTTTTCCATCGCCGGTGCGGCGCCGGAAGTTAAAGCGGGCGATCAGGTTGATGTGTTTTTGGAGCGTATGGAAGACCGCAACGGCGAAGCTTCCCTCTCGCGCGAAAAGGCCAAACGTGAGGAAAGCTGGGCTGTTCTTGAAAAGCTCTATGAAAAAGCCGAGCGGGTTGTGGGCGTTATTTTTGGCCGCGTCAAAGGCGGCTTCACTGTGGATCTTAGCGGCGCGGTTGCGTTTTTGCCGGGGAGTCAGGTTGATATTCGCCCTGTGCGCGATATTGCGCCTTTGATGGGTACGCCTCAGCCTTTCCAGATTCTCAAGATGGATCGCGCGCGCGGCAATATCGTTGTCTCGCGCCGCGCCGTGCTTGAAGAGTCGCGCGCCGAGGCCCGTAGCGAGCTTGTGGCCAATCTCAAGGAAGGACAAGTCCTGCAAGGCGTTGTCAAAAACATCACCGATTACGGCGCGTTTGTGGATCTTGGCGGGGTGGACGGGCTTTTGCATGTCACCGATATTGCTTGGAAGCGCGTCAATCATCCTTCGGAAGTTTTGCAGATCGGCCAGCAGGTCACCGTGCAGGTTATTCGCTTTAATGCCGATACGCAGCGCATCAGCCTTGGCATGAAGCAGCTTGAATCCGATCCGTGGGAAGGCGTGCAGGAGCGTTATCCTGTCGGCATGCGTCTCAAGGGCCGCGTGACCAACATCACCGATTACGGCGCGTTTGTTGAGCTGGAGCCCGGCATTGAAGGGCTTGTGCATGTGTCTGAAATGTCTTGGACTAAAAAGAACGTGCATCCCGGCAAGCTTGTGGCAAGCTCGCAAGAAGTTGAAGTGGCCGTTTTGGATGTTGATCTTAGCAAGCGCCGCATCAGCCTTGGTCTCAAGCAATGCGTCGATAATCCGTGGGAGGCGTTTGCGACCGGTCACAAAGTCGGCGATAAGCTTTCAGGCGAGATCCGCAACATTACCGAGTTCGGTTTGTTTGTCGGTTTGTCCGGCGATATTGACGGCATGGTTCACATGTCTGATCTTTCTTGGGACAAGCCCGGGGAAGAGGCCATCACCGCCTATCAAAAAGGCCAGATGGTCGAGGTCAAGATCCTTGACATTGATGTTGAAAAAGAGCGCGTCAGTCTTGGCGTCAAGCAGCTCACGTCCGATCCTTTTGAAGGCGTGGAGGTGAGCTTCAAGAAAGGCGACATTGTCACCTGCACTGTCAGCGCGATTGCGGAAGGCGGCATTGAAGTTGCTCTTGGCGAACATGCGGATCGCTTTACCGGCTTTATCAAGCGTGCGGATCTTGCGCGGGATCGCGGCGAACAACGCCCTGATCGTTTTGCCGTGGGTGAAAAGGTGGATGCCAAGATCACCAATATCGACAAGGCTTCGCACAAGATCACGCTTTCGATCAAAGCGCGTGAGATTGAGGAAGAAAAGCAGGCGATGGCCGAATATGGATCTTCGGATTCGGGTGCCTCGCTTGGCGATATTCTTGGCGCGGCGATCAAACGGGCGCAGAAAAAGTCGGAAGATAAGTAAGAGTTCTAGAACTTATACTTTGCCTGCAGGCTTCCGGTGACGCCCTGACGGACGCCGATATAGCCCTGGACGCCGAGGTCGATGAACAGCGGCATATCGGCTGATGGCTGCATGGCCAGGCCGATCTCGCCGACACCGGTTGCGCCT
>WREW01000006.1 GCA_009779135.1 Alphaproteobacteria bacterium | reverse complement strand
CCAGAACATCGCCACACCGTCAGATCCCCGGCTCAACCGCTTCGCGCTTGCCCGAGGATGACAAAAAGGAAAAGGGTTACGCCCCCTCTAGCCCTCCCCCCTTGCGGGGGAGGGTTGGGTGGGGGGTCTTACCCCTCAAACCGGCAACCAAAGCCTTGCGCGCAATCCCCCCTCAGGCGCGTCTTCCAGCACAAGGTTCCCCCCATGCGCATGCGCGATGTCACGCGCGATGCTCAGGCCTAACCCTACGCCGCCGGTTTCCATATTGCGCGATTCATCCAGACGATAAAAAGGACGAAAAACATCTTCGCGCCGATCAACAGGGATTCCCGCGCCCTCATCATCCACCAGAATATTAATCACATGATCGCGCACAAGCAAGGAAACTTCCGCCTTCTTTCCATAGCGCAGAGCGTTATGAATAAGATTGCCGATACAGCGCTTAATCGCCGAAGGACGTACAAAAAGCCGCGCCGTATTTTCAATGTTCAGCGTCACAGGCTGCTCGCCCCGCGCGATATTTTGCACAACTTCCTGCAGCAGCTGCGCCATATCAACTTCAACGCTAGCTTCTTCCTCTTCACCGCGCGCGAACGCTAAATAAGCTTCAAGCATGGCTTCCATCTCGGCAATATCAGAAGTAAAGCCGCGCGTGGCGCTGCTCTCCGGCATCATGGCAAGCTGAAGTTTCATCCGCGTCAGCGGCGTGCGCAAATCATGCGAAACGCCCGCCAGCATGGTCGTGCGCTGGTTCATGGAGCGCCGGATACGATCGCGCATCACAAGCAAAGCCCTGCCGGCCTGACGCACTTCGGTCGCGCCCTCAAGCTTGAACAAAGGAACATCCTGCCCCTTGCCGATCGCCTCAGCCGCCTGCGCAAGTCTGCGCACAGGACGCATCTGGTTGCGCATAAACAAAAGCGCAATCACAGAAAGCAAGAGCGAGCTTCCGATCATCCAGCTGATAAAAACCTTTGTGGTCGGCGTATAAATGCGGCGCATCGGCACATAAAAAACATAAACGCCCTCATCAGCCGGAAGGATGACAAGCAGCATAGGCGGCTTGCGCTGCGCGTGTATGCGATGCGCGGGCGGAATATGAAGAGAAAGTTCGCGGCTGAGAATAGAAACCAAAGGATCAAGAGAAAGCTTCGCATAATCTTCAATTTTTTTTCCTTTTTCAAAAACAACCTGAATGCCCGTCTGCGTAGAAAACGCCGCAAGCAGCGCCGCGTGATCGGGCAAATCCTGCGCATCCGCAAGCATCTTGATGCCCCTTATATCCCCCACAACAGCCTGCGCAAGACGTGTGGACGTTGTCGTCCAGTGCCTGTCAAAGAAAACAAAAGTCGCGCCCACAAGAGTCAAAAATGTCGGCACAATGATAATCAAAATGGCGCGCGCATAAAGGCCTTTGGGCATCACCCCTTTAAGCCAGTTCCAAGAAAAAAAAGAACGCTTGAACATCATGAACACAAACCTTCCTCATCCGGCATCAAACAATAGCCTTCACCGCGCACAGTCACAAGATAGCGCGGATTGCGCGCGTCACCTTCAATTTTACGGCGCAGGCGCGTGATCTGCACATCAATCGTGCGCTCGGCCACGCCCGCCTCGCCTAAAGCCTCGCGGCTGACGGGTCGCCCCGCATGCAAAACCAAAAGCCGCATCAATCGCGCTTCCACATCCGTCAGGCGCAAAACATCCTTGTCCCCGCGTAAAATGTCGCGCGCCGGATCGTAAATCCAAGCCCCAAGACGAAGCGGTTTTAGCTTGGGTTTCTCCTGCGGCTTGCGGCGCAAAATAGCATGAATGCGCAAAAGAAGCTCGCGCGGCTCAAAAGGCTTTGTCAGATAATCATCCGCGCCGGTTTCAAGGCCTTCGATACGCTCCTGCGGCTCCGCGCGCGCTGTCAGAAAAAGAACAGGAAGCTCGGCAACGCCATCCTGCCCGCGCGCGCGCAAAGACCGTGCAAACTCAAGCCCTGACTCCCCCGGCATCATAACGTCGAGCACGATCAAATCAAAAGCCAGAGACCGCAACGCCGCGCGCGCCATCGCAGCGCCAGAGGCCATGACAACCAAAAACCCATGCTCATGTAAAAAAAGCTGCAGCAATCCCCTGAGCCGGTCATCATCATCAACAACCAGAATATGAGGCTTCAAAGCAGGCGACAAAGAACCGGACATAATAACCCTTTATAGCAGCAAACCGCGCCTGTCGCGCAAAAAAGTCGCGCACTCTATTTATTCGATATATTTCAATGTGTTACAATGATATCGCCCATCCCGCTTAAAACGCTCTTGAAAATCTTTTTTGAAATTCCTGCGTACAATGCTAGAATACTTCCTCTTCTTTCTTTGATCCAGGGAGTTCTTCCGATGTTGCATATCCGCTTTTGTCTTCTGGCCCTTTTGGGATTTCTTTTCCTGCTCCCTTCTCTGGCTCAGGCACAATGCAACCCAAGGCAACAAACCTGTATCGGCCAGTCCTGTGAAAGGGACAAGGTCGGTACCACCGCCATGGATTACAATCTGAAAAGCATTCTGGCCTGTCTTATTGATGCCGATGGGCAATCGCGCTGGCTGCCGGCCTCGCTGCGCAATATGCAGTGCAATCCTGGTAAAATGATGATCGGCATCAATAACAACGAACCTGTTTGCGTGGATCTCCCGAATATGACGCCCAACATGACCTGCGCCAGCTCAGACCAGGCCATGCAAGGCATCATGGACGGCCAGCCCATATGCGCCACAGTACCCGGCGGCCTCACAAACGCTTCTTCTGAGGGGCTGGCTTATACCGTACGGCAGACCGGTGGGAATGAACGTACCTGCCTGATTCCTCACGCCGTCAGCCTCATATGTGGCTGCCCACCAGGCCAGACATCCGTAAAAGTAGCAACGGACTCCCCCACGCCCGGCACGTCCTATATCATTTATCGCTGTTACGCTACCAACCCCCACTAGCACTTTCCCTTGACAGGCAAGAGGTAAATCCTGTTAATACCAGTCTTTGGCGTGGGTGCGTAGCTCAGCGGGAGAGCATTACCTTCACACGGTAGGGGTCGCAGGTTCAATCCCTGTCGCACCCACCACGCTTTTTTTTTAAAAGACATGATACAGATACCGCTCAAAACCTTTTATATGATGCGCCATGGCGAGAGCCAGTTGAATGCGGCGGGCTGCGTAGCCGGTTCTTTTGATACGCCCTTGACAGAAAAGGGACGCCATCAGGCACTCAAGGCGCGCCGGATTTTCGAAAGGCTTGCGCCCCGCCCCATGTTGATTATCCATTCCCATCGTTCGCGCGCCAAAGATACGGCGAGCATCCTCAATCAAAACGCCAGCCTGCCACAGATCGAAAATCCTTTCATAGCGGAACGATGTTTCGGAGATTGGACGGGCCAGCCGCGAGAAATCCTTCGCAATCGCTTTATATCCGGCGAAGAACCTCCAAACGGTGAATCCATGAACATATTTACAAACCGGACCCTGACCAGCCTTTCAGAAATCCTTACCATGCCTGATGAGCCGGTTCTTATCGTAACGCACAGCGGTGTTTTCAGAGCATTATTTCAGAACTATCAATGCACAATTGACAGAGTCAAAAACTGTTCTATCTACAGCTTCTCCCCTGCTGCCATCAAGCAGCCTTTTCCCTGGAATATCTGCCATCATGATCTTTCAGGAACTACGCCTGTCAGAGTGTGCCGCAAGGAAACATCACACCACCATAGAATCCTCACGAAAACATAAGATTTTCAGGCTACCGCTCAAGCGGCTTATATTTCAACCTGTGCGGCTGATCGGCTTCGGTGCCGAGGCGGCGGTGGCGGTCGGCTTCGTAGTCTTGGTAGTTTCCTTCAAACCACACCGCCTGACTGTCGCCCTCAAACGCCAGAATATGCGTTGCGATGCGATCCAGAAACCAGCGATCATGGCTGATGACAACAATGCATCCGGGGAAATCAACCAAAGCATCTTCCAAAGCGCGGAGCGTGTCGATGTCAAGATCATTACTCGGCTCGTCAAGCAGCAAAACATTCGCGCCCTCTTTCAGCATTTTGGCCAGATGCACGCGGTTGCGCTCGCCACCCGAAAGCTTGCCGACATTTTTTTGTTGATCCGGCCCCTTAAAGCCGAACGAAGCCACATAAGCGCGACTTGGAATCGTGCTTTTGCCAAGCTCGATAACATCCGCCCCGCCCGAGATTTCTTCCCAGACATTTTTGCTGCCGCTTAAACTGTCGCGGCTTTGATCTACATAACCGAGCTTGACACTATCGCCCATGCGGATGGTTCCCTGATCCGGTTTTTCCTGCCCCGTAATCATCTTAAACAAAGTCGATTTACCCGCGCCATTGGCGCCGATCACGCCGACAATGCCACCGGGCGGAAGTTTGAAAGACAAATTGTCAATCAGCAAACGACCCCCATAGCCTTTTGACAGTTTTTCTACTTCCACCACAACCTGCCCCAAACGCGGCGGCGTAGGAATAACAATCTGCGCCGTCTCAGGCGCTTTATCATTGTTGATCGCCAAAAGATTTTCATAAGCTGTAATGCGCGCCTTGCTTTTGGCATGACGCGCCTTAGGCGATTGCCGGATCCATTCAAGTTCACGCGCCAAAGTACGCTGCCGCGCCCCTTCATCACGCGCTTCCTGCATAAGCCGCTTTTGTTTTTGCTCAAGCCAAGCCGAATAATTGCCTTCATAGGGAATCCCATGGCCGCGATCCAGCTCCAAAATCCATCCCGTAACCTGATCCAGAAAATAACGATCATGAGTCACCAAAATCACAGCGCCCTCATACGCCACAAGATGACGCTGGAGCCACGCAATGGATTCAGCATCCAAATGATTGGTCGGCTCATCAAGCAAAAGCAAATCAGGTTTTGAAAGCAAAAGACGACAAAGCGCTACGCGCCGCCGCTCACCGCCCGAAAGTTTGGTTACATCCGCATCACCCGGCGGACAGCGCAAAGCATCAATAGCAATCTCAACCGTGCGTGAAAGATCCCACGCATCGGCAGCATCTATTTTTTCTTGAAGCGCGCCCTGCTCCTCAATCAATTTTTCCATCTCATCAGGATCTTCAACTTCGCCGAGTTTAAGGCTGACTTCCTCAAACCGATCAACGATTTTCTTGATGGCGCCGAGGCCTTCAAGAATATTCTGCTCAACCGTAAGGTTGGGATCGAGCTGAGGCTCCTGCGGCAAATACCCGACTGTTGCACCTTCGGCTGCAAAAGCCTCACCGCCGAAATCCTTATCAAGACCGGCCATGATCTTCATCAAAGTCGATTTACCCGCGCCATTAGGGCCTAAAATACCGATTTTAGCGTTGGGAAAAAAAGAAAGCCTGATGTCTTTCAAAACGGTTTTACCGTTAGAAAAACTTTTGGTCACGCGATTCATCACATAAATATATTGATAGGATGCCATCTTTAAAGAACCCCCTGTTTTAGAGGATTCCTTAAAGCATGAACCAACGCAAATTACAAATCACAATTTACGGCTTCACCGGCCCGCTTATGACATCATCCGCAGCCGCTACAGGCGCTTTGGAAAGATCCCCTTCTTGCGGCAAGGGCGGCAAAAGACCTATCTCCCGCATCCTTTGCACGATGGGCGCCACAGTCTTGTTGCCTTGCTCTGAAAGAGTCTTGGTACCGGCGACAAGGCCGCTGAACTGCCCCAACAACCGCTCACTCTGCATAAAGATGGGATTCTGGTTCGCTTGAGCCTGATTAAGAGCCTCCCGCTCCTTGAGTACCAAAGAGAGCTGGAAGGCAAAGAAAAACGCCATCGCCACAGCCATAATCCCGACAGGCATAAGCAGAGCATCACATGTGACATGATCTTTATCTTTATTCTTTGAAGCTTGTGCCATGATCCTTACTCCTCAGTCGTCTTTGATGGTTTTTGCTTGGTCACGGCGGGCTTGGACGCCTGCTCAGGCAGCTGAAAGCCCAGAGAAACCAAAAGCTCGCGTACAGCCGCATCCTTTTTCTCCTGCGAAGCCGCAAAAAGAGCGTTGGAAAGCTGAACATTAAGCGGCCCGACCGTTGTGGAAGCCAGATTGATTTTGCTCTGCCTGTCATTAATGGTCTGTTGAATCGTGCGGTTTCCACATACCACATACATGATCGTCAGCAGAAGCAGCAATGCCAAAGCAGCACAAACGGATGTTGTCCAATAAAGGATTTTACTGGTCATAGTGATGAATCTCCTTGATTTTTCCCTGTTTTCAGCATCGGGATGACGCCTATAAGGGCTTGATTCGAGGTTTTATTCTATATGAACGGCAAAATATTAACAATTGATTGACTGTTTGTCCTGTAAAATAAGGTCATGATGGAACCGTTCAAAACCCATAGCGTAAGCGTTGAAGAGCTTGAGGCCTTCGGCCTTGAGTTCATGGCCTATGTCCGTCCGGTGGTGATGAATGATGGCCGCAAAGCGCAAGGGATCTACGCCGCCGACGGCAGTTTGTTGACGGTTATGGACGACCGCGACTCAGCCTTCGTCACACTCAAGCGCCACGAGATCATGCCGCAAAGCGTGCATTAAAAACGCGCACATCAACATTCGAAAAATATTTGGCGGATTGTCTTACGCGCTCTTTTGCTCAGAAACCTTTTCCATGGCCTTGCGGATTTTCAGCGCTTCATCAGACAAGCGGCTTTTGCGCGCGCCCATGATAAAGGCATCAATGCCGCCCTTATGTTCCACGGTGCGAATGCCACGCGCGGTCAGGCGCAAGCGGACGGCTTTGCCCAGAATATCCGAAGGAAACGAGCAAATCTGCAAATTGGGCAGCCAGCGGCGGCGCGTTTTGTTGTTCGCATGGCTGACTTTATTTCCTGATACCGGTTTTTTGCCGGTCACTTCGCAAACCCGTGACATGATGCTTATCCTCTTGATTTTAACCTTAGACAGCGGTTTATAGAAACCAAAACCGCGCAAGTCAACCCGTCTTTTGAAAGCTCATCATATAGTTCACTTCCGTGCGCCCCTTGCGCAGCACAAAGCCCCCCTTAAAAGGGCTATAAACAACCCCGCAAACATCCCGCGCGCGCAGACCCAAAGGCGCTGCCAAAGCCGCAAGCTCCGAGGGTCTGGCAAACTGATCCCAAGCATGACTGCCCGCCGGAGCCCACCCCAAAACCAGCTCGGCCATCACAATCCCATAAAGATAGCTTTTGAGCGTGCGGTTAAGCGTGGCCACGATCAGCACCCCGTCCTTTTTCAGCATCCCCCCCAGCGCCTCAAAAAACGCTTTTAAATCAGGAACATGCTCGACAACTTCCAAAGCCACAATCACATCAAACTGCGCCTTGCCCCGCGAAAAGCTCTCGGCGCTGCCCTGATGATAGGCAATATCAAGGCCTTGCTCCCGCGCATGCGCCCGCGCAACCTCCAGCACCGCCTCCCCCTGATCCAAGCCCGTGACACGCGCCCCGAGGCGCGCCAAAGCCTCAGCCACAAGCCCGCCGCCGCAGCCCACATCTAAAACCTCAAGTTCTTTAAGGTTTTCAGGTAACTGCTCTTTGATATAGGCCATACGCACAGACATCAGCTTGTGAAGGCCGGAAAATACACCTTTTTCATCCCAAAAAGCCTTGGCATTTCTGTTAAAAGCCTCAATATCCGGCGAATTACAAACGAAAGCTTTCATTTTTTCTCCTAGCGCAAGCGCCTCTTATACCATAACATAGCCCGTCCCTGAAAGGATCCCTATGGCGCTTATTGTCATCAAGTTTGGCGGCTCGTCCGTCAGCGACATCGATCACATTAAAAACGCGGCAAGCAAAGTCGCGCAGGAAGCCCGCCGAGGCAACAAGGTCGTTGTCGTGACGGCGGCCATGGCGGGTGCCACGGATCAGCTGATGGGCTACTGCCGCAGCATCACAAACCACCCCAACCCGCGCGAGCTGGACGCCGTTTTGGCCGTAGGCGAGCAAATCGCCGCCGGCCTTCTTGTGATGGCGCTGGAGCAAAGAGGCCTGAATGCCCGCTCCTGGCAGGGCTGGCAGATTCCTTTGGTGACGGACAACGACCACAACAACGCGCGCATCACCCATGTGGACATCAAAAAAATAAAAGAAAGGCTGGAAGCCGGCGAAGTGGCCGTCGTGGCAGGATTCCAAGGCGTGACGGAAGACGGAAGCATCGCAACCCTTGGCCGTGGCGGCTCGGACTCTTCAGCGATTGCGCTTGCGGCGGCGCTGGGCGTGGATCGCTGCGACATCTACACCAATGTCGATGGCATCTACACCGCCAACCCCAATATTGTAAGCCGCGCGCGCAGGCTTTCAAAAGTCTCGCATGAAGAGATGCTCGAGCTGTCCTCGCTCGGCGCGCGTGTTTTGCAGGCGCGCGCGATCGAGCTTGCGCTGCGGCACAAAATGCCGTTTCAAGTGCTTTCGACTTTTTCCAACCAGATCGGCAGCGACCTGCCCGGAACGCTGATAACCAAAGAGGCTGATATTATGGACACACACCCCGTTTCCGGCATTGCGCACGAACGCGGCATTGCCAAGATAACGCTTCACGGCCTGCCCGACCAGCCCGGCGTGGCGGCCAATGTTCTGGGCGTACTGGCGCGCGCCGGATTTAATGTGGATATGATCGCGCAGGCCTCGGCGGGCGATGGCTATGACGCTTCTATTTCTGTAACTGTTGTCCGCGCGGAGATGGAGCGCGCCGTTGAAACGCTGCGCAGCGAACAAGACTCGCTCAAGTTCTCGACCATTATAACCAACGACAATGTCGCCAAAATCAGAATTGTGGGCATGGGTATGCGCACCCGTCACGGGATTGCTGCTTTAATGTTTCAGGCGCTCGCTGAAAAATCTATCAATATCTACCTGATCGAAACCTCGGAAATTTCAATCACGGTTCTTATTTTGGAAGAATATCTGGAACTGGCCCTGCGCACCTTGCACACGGTCTTCAATCTTGATAAAGACGGGTAACATGGTAGCACTATCCTCTCGCCTTCGTCCTTTGATGGAACGTGGCTGTGACTTTCTAGGCAGCAAGGTCGCCATCATGGCCGGCGCCATGAGCTGGATCAGCGAGCGCAATCTCATCGCCGCCATATCAAACGCCGGAGGTTTCGGCGTTCTGGCCTGCGGCGCGATGACGGCTGAACTTTTGCAAAAGGAAATAGAGGCCACGCGCGCGCTGACGCGCCAGCCTTTCGGCGTCAATTTAATGACCATGCACCCGCAGCTGGATGAGCTTGTGAGCGTATGCCTTGCGGAAAAAGTCTCGCACATTGTCCTTGCAGGCGGCCTTCCGAATGTTGAAACCATCACGCGCATCAAGGAAGGCGGCGCCAAAGTCATGTGCTTTACCCCGACTCTGGCGGTAGCCAAAAGGCTGGCCCGCATGGGCGTGGACGCGCTTGTGATTGAAGGCATGGAAGCAGGCGGCCATATCGGCCCCGTCAGCACCTCTGTTTTAGCGCAGGAGATCCTGCCGCATCTGGCATCGACAATCCCCATCTTCATCGCCGGAGGGATAGGCCGAGGCGAAGCGGTTCTGTCTTATCTCGAGATGGGCGCAGCAGGCGTTCAGCTGGGAACGCTTTTTGTGTGCGCAACGGAATGCATCGCGCATGAAAACTTCAAAAAAGCCTTTATCCGCGCCGCCGCGCGCGATGCCGTGCCGACGCCGCAGCTGGATCAGCGTTTTCCCGTTATTCCCGTGCGCGCGCTCGTCAATGAAGGCATGCGGCATTTTATCGAAAAGCAGCGCGAAGTGATCGCCCTTTTTGATGCGGGCAAACTCAGCAAGGAAGCAGCGCAGTTGGAGATCGAACATTTCTGGGCCGGTGCCCTGCGCCGCGCCGTGATTGACGGCGACACCGAAAACGGCTCCGTCATGGCCGGACAAACGGTGGGCATGGTCAAGGAAGAACAACCCGCGCAAACCATCCTCACAACCTTAATCCGTCAGGCCGAACAAGCCCTTTTGCACCGCGAACTTTAGATCTGAAAGTAAATTAACCATAACTTGCTCTGGACAAAACAAAGGCCCACGGCTTTAACTTATTCATGGGAAAATCACGGAAAATAAACCATGGCTCGTAATATACCGCCGGACTATGAAAACTTTGCCGCCCCGCAAGGCTATCAATCCTTTATTCGGGACATAGGCCCGCTTTCCGCTGACCGTTATGCGCTGACGATGACATATGCGGCATGGAAACTTGGTTTTGCGGATGAAAAAAGAACGACATCAAATGTGTTCTGTCGGAGCCTGCTGAACAACGGCGATACATACAAGGATTCAGGAACCGATGAGGTTCGCAACGTCAAAATCCCCTATCTTGTCAATGCGGGGCTGGGCCTCGTTGCCGAATGGTATGACGGCTGGCAGTGGAAAGACCGCGAGCTGCGGCATCTGGCCCGCCAGCATGCGGATGACGGAAAAGGCGGAAAAACACGCCTGTTTCCTGATCCGTTTTTGCATTGGCTGTCCAGACAGAAATTAACCCTTGATGTAAAGGCTATTCCCGAAGGCCAGCTGATCTTTCCCCATGAACCATCCATGCAGTTGACAGGATTATGGTGGCAGCAAATGGCTGTCGAAGCCACAACATTGCAGTTGATTGCCTCAAGCACAAACCTGACAACAGTTGCAACGCAAGTCAAACTGGCCGCGCAGCGTGAAGCTTCCAAAGCAGGAGCGCCTCTTATAGAAACCTCCGCAAAGGAGTGCGCCTCTTTGGCTGAAATGTCCCTGCGGCGTTCTTCCAGCATAGCTTCATTGCAATCCGCCCGCGCCGCCGCCATCGCCGGATGGGACAGCACATCAAATGACTATGCTGGCATGTGTTACGGAATCCCCGTGATGGGAACTTTTGCCCATGCTTGGGTCATGTTGCATGAAACGGAAGAAGACGCTTTTGAAAACTGGGCCAAAGCCCATCCCAACGCCACCGTTTTTCTTGTCGATACCTACAATACTGTTGAAGGCGTAAAAACAGCCGTCCGCACATGCAAAAAACACGGGCTTGACCTTAAAGGCATCCGCCTTGATTCAGGAAATCTGGCCTATCTTTCAAAAGAATCCCGCGCCCTGATGGATGAAGCCGGATTCACAAACGCCAAAATCCTTGCCACAGACAGCATCTCCGTCCGCAACGCCGCCAGTCTTTTCGGGCGTGTTGCGGCAGACATCACGGAGCGTGAAAGCTTCGTCACAGGCTTTGGCATCGGCTCGGAAGTGGCCGTAAACCGCAATAATCCGCTTCTTGATTTCGTGATGAAACTTTCCGCCCATTATCCGGACAACAGCAAACTGGTTCGTGAATTGGTAAAGCTATCTGAATCGGAAAAGAAAACGACTTTGCCCGGATTGATCGATGTTGTGCGCTATGTCGATCGCAACGGCCTGTGGGCCGGTGACACGATTATTCCGGCTGATCTTGACGTCGGCAAAGAACGCCTTAGCCGCGACCTTTATTCGGAACACACGCAAACCGGAAAGATAAAGCCCTTCCCCACAGGCGCTCCCTTTATCCGCCTTTTGCAACCTTGGCTTCATCAAGGAAGTTTTGTCCAAGAGTCATACGCCAAACGTGACGCCCATAAAATCCTTGCGGCAAGCAAGGAAACATGCGCCACGGCAATCGCCCGCCTCGACCGCGCCCATTTGCTTCTCCCTCCCGACATGCCTCATGAATATGGTGTCGGCATCGCTGAAGAGCTGGCCGCAAAAAGAAAAGCAGCCGTAGGCCATATCAGAACCCGTCTGGATCTGGAAAAACAACGCCAGCGCTTTAACCTCACAGATTAAGGAGCCATCTTATGACAACAGCCAATATTGTTTTCCTTATCGATATCCAGAACGGCTTCATCAGAAACAACCTGACGCCGGAGCAAGGCGGATGTCTTGGCGTTCCGAACGGCAAGAAAGTATGTAAACCGGCAGGAAAGCTGATAAGAAACCTAAAGAACGCATTTGTGATACTCAGTCAGGATTTCCATCCTAAAAACCACGTCAGTTTTAAATCCAACCACCCAAACGGACTTTGGCCCGACCACTGCGTGCAAGGCACAGAAAGCGCCGCCTTTGTGAAATCGGTCATGAACGAGCTTCCTTTCAACATGATAAAACTATTGTATATTGACAGCACACTTCCGGTTCTCATGGAAAAGGACGAACGCAAAAACACCTTTTTTGTTATCCGCAAGGGCATGAATCCCAATCTCGACAGCTACGGCATAGCCACAGAAAATGATGGCGTTTCGACAACACGCGCGCCGCGCGTGTTTAAAGACATAGCCGGCACGTTAAAAGGAAGGGGCATTGAAAAAGCCCAAATCCATATCGGCGGTTTGGCGACAAACTTTTGTGTCGAGTTCTCCCATAACGACATCTACAAGCTTCTGATTCCCGCATTGAATAAGAACGACATCAAAGCCAATGTAAATCTTCTGACGGACATCAGCGCAGGCATTCCCGATGCGTTCGTACAAAGCGGTTTTGAAGTATCTTCTGCCATGAAAAGAATGTCCGAAAAAGGAACCACATTCACAACAACCGAAGACCTCTTCCGCAACACTGTGCCAAGGCGCGGGAAAATGCCGCAGCAGTCATACATGCCCGGTTGACAATTTTTCCCGCTTTTTCTAACCTCTCAACAACCGGGGTGCCTTTTGGGCTGAGATGATACCCGTTGAACCTGATCCGGATCATGCCGGCGAAGGGAGTTTCTTGTCTTGCCTCCGCGTTTTTTCAGAACGCCGCAAACCGGACGGCGCATTGTAGCCGGTTTTTCCTATATCCAGCGCATCGCAAAAAATGCGCAGACGCATGTATGGTACGCGCCTGATCTTATCGAAAACACCGTAAGCTGGGCCGCCGTGCGCCAGTTTGAGATTTTGCAAGAAGCCGACAACCTCGCCATTGACGAACTTGACGTTGCCAACATGCCCGCTTCTTATCGCCATCTGATGAAAATGCGCGCGGGCGGTTATCGCCTGACGATGATAACCCTTGGCCATTATGCGCCACGCGCCGCGCAGGATGATCTCGATGTGCTTGATCGAAAAATACAGGAAGAAATCACGCGCCTGATCCACTTCCTATATCTTGCCGAAACAAGCGAAGCGATGAATAATGATCTCCAAAAAAAACTTACATCCAAAGGCTGGAATCTTGAAGAAGCCCTCCCCCACATCGCACACATAAAGCGCCGCGAGGAAGTTTTTTTCGACATCCTCGCCCACCTCGACCAAAGCCATATTCTGCACGAAACCGCCATAGGCCTGCAGCTTCCCGAGGCAACAAAGGAAAAAAACTGGCCCTATTGCGCCGCCATGGAAAACCGCTTTCTGGCCTTTCAGCAGGCCATCACGAATATTTTCCAAAATCTCGATAAAACCCGCGCCCCCATGACCCACATGCGCGGCTATGGCGACCATATGAGGCCCTCTTAGCCCTTCCCCATCTGTCATTGCGAGGAAGGCCTTCAGGCCTTCCTCGCAATGACAATTTTTCCCTTGCGGAGGAAGGCTAATAATTGACACAATACCCCGTTATGACAGAAACCCTTATCAGCACGCTATCACTTCTTTATGACCTGCAAAAAGAACGCGGTCAGGCGCTCCTTCCCGCCTTTTGTCGCCCTGAGACGCCCCCCGACACTTTTCAGGAAACGCTGCGCGTACTTGAAAAAAACGACATGTTTCAAACGCTGCTGCCCGCGCGCTTTAAAGAAGCTTTGCGTCTCAGGCAGGATCCGTCTTTTCTTTCATCCATGCCGCCGCCGTCTTTGTTTGAATGGTACACCATCCATCTTGAACAGCCCGTTCACCAGACGGCCATAGCTTTGCTCACCGACAACCCGCGCTTTACACCGGCGCAAACCAGTGCGCTTGTCCATTTCATTGCGGCCTTGCGTGAACTTTCCGCGCTGCGCGATGACGGCGTGATGGTGTACGCCAAAGCTGAAATCACGCCCTTTGACAACAAGCGCCTGACCAATGACGCCACAGGCTACCTTGCGCGAGAGCGTCTTTACCTCGGCCTTGCGGACAACACGCTCAAGCAAATGATCGACAGAGAGCGCATAAACCACAAAAGCGTTCTAGGCGAAACAGATCATGTAGTCCGCGCCATCAAGGGAGGCCGCGCTAAGGAGCTTCTGGCCGGCATGCCCCTGCTTGATTGGCTGTCTTGCATGAATGAAGAAATCAGCGCCCTGCATCAGGCCTTAACGCAAACAATAGCCGCGCTTGCGCAGCAAGGGCAGGAGCTGGCCCTGCTCGCGCCTTACGAAAAAGCACTTGATAGCGACATCGAGCACCGCCTGCCATCCTTGCGTAGCATGCCTTTGTTCCAAGGCCTGCCCGAAGCAACCTTGCGCAATCTGTTGAAAGGCGCGCGCCTGATTGACGCGCCCAAAGGTCACGTCTTTATCACGCAAGGACAGGCCGTGAGCCGCTTTTTCATCGTGCTTGACGGATGGGTGAACACCTACAAAACCTCAGCCGAAGGCCAAGAGTCCGTCCTTCAACTCGTCAGCAAACGCGAAGCTTTGCTTGATACGGATTTTCTCCACGCCTCTTTGGCGGCCGCAAGCGCCAAGGCCGTGACGCGCGCCAGCCTTCTTGCGCTTTCTTTGCCTGTTCTGCGCGATCACGCTTCGCGCTCGCGCGAGCTTGCGCAAAATCTCCTTGTCGCAACAACCATGCGCCTGCAAGGCCTTGTGACTCAGTTCGAGCAGCTCACCTTGAAAACCGCGCAGGAGCGTGTGGGATGGTTTCTCGCCAATCTTTATCTTGAAACCGGCCTTGAAGGCGCGCCGCTAAAGCTTCCTTTTGATAAAGCCTTGATCGCAACTTATTTGAATATCAAACCCGAAACCTTCTCGCGTATTTTAAACAACTTCCGTAAAGAAGGTTTTACGATTGAAAAAGACCAGATCACCATGCCGCACGCGCATGCTCTATGCCGCTTTTGTGATCCTGAAATGTCCCAGCGCTGCTGCCGCGCCGAAGCCACCAACTGCCAGCCTATACAAATCGCAAAAAAAGCTTGGGAAGTTTTTCAATAATCCGCCATAGGAATCGCGCACATCGCAAACAATTCCTGAAGCCGACCCGTTTCAAGCATCTGGCGCATGACGTCATTGCCGCCGATAAAATGCCCGAGCACATAAAGCTGCGGCAAAGTCGGCCAGTCGCTGAAATCGCGGATGGCAAGCCGCAGGCTTGGATCTGTCGTCACATCAATGCTTTTATACCGCACGCCAAGCAGCCCCAAAATCTGCACCGCCTGCGCCGAGGGGCCGCATAAAGGAAACACAGGAGTCCCGTTCATAAAAAGAACGACATGGTTTGAATCAACCTCGCCCTGAATGCGGTCAAGAACGGAAGGGTCAATCAAACGCTGCGCGCGGGGCGTGGGAGTTGTGGACATGGCCTGACTGTTGTGGAGAATCATAGCTGCCTATCATGCCTTATCTTGGGGGGCGCAGACAAGGGTTGTCAACGTCACCCCGGGCAAAATCCCGCCCACACGGCCACCAAGAGCCATAAAAACCATACGGTGCTGGTCTGCCAGCGACCGCCCCCTGAAATCAGGCGCCTTGACGGTCAGCGCATAGTGATTGCCGTCACCGCGCACATCCTCCAGCCGCACCTGAGCCTCGGGAATCTCTTTTTTGATAAGATCAATGATCTCTTGCGCTTCCATCATGCTTCATGTCCGTCCATATAATCGGGAAGGCGGCTTTCAAAAATCTCCCGCAGCCAGAGAAGTTCCACCTCATCCTCTTCAAGCGTGATGTCTTCGCCGCCTGTTAGGCCGAGAATCATATAAGGGATACCCGCCGCCTGCGCACGCGCAATCACGCCATCAGGATCACAAGTCGTGACCACATAGCGCGCCTGATCCTCGCCGAACCAGAAACTTACATCCGCGCAAGGCCCTTCAAGCTTGCAGCCGCGATCGCCCGCCAAAGCCATCTCGGCCAAAGCCACCAAAATCCCGCCATCGGAAACATCATGACAGGCGCTTATCGCGCGGTCGTGGATAAGCTGGCGGATAAACTTCCCATGCCTGCGCTCCGCCGTCAGATTCACCGGCGGCGGCGGCCCTTCTTCCGAGTCGAACATCGCGCGCATATAAAGCGACTGCCCCAGATGACCTTTGGTTTCACCGAGAACGATAATGCTCTCCCCCTCACCCTTGAAGCCGATGGTCATGCATCTGCTGACGTCATCCAAAAGTCCCACGCCGCCGATGGTGGGCGTCGGCAAAATCGGCTGCCCGTTTGTTTCATTGTAAAGCGAGCAATTTCCCGACACGACAGGATAATCAAGCGCAAGACAGGCTTCTTTGATTCCCTCGCACGCTCCGACAAACTGGCCCATAATGCGCGGCTTTTCAGGATTGCCGAAGTTCATATTATCTGTAATTGCCAAAGGCTTGGCGCCGACAGCTGAGATATTACGATAAGTTTCAGCCACCGCCTGCTTGCCGCCTAAAACAGGATCGGCCAAGCAGTAATGCGGATTGCAATCCACACTCATGGCCAGACCCTTTTGCGTGCCTTCCACGCGCACCACAGCCGCATCGCCACCGCCCGAAGCCTGTATCGTATTGGTGCCCACATCACAATCATACTGATCCCAGATCCAGCGCCGCGAACATAGATCAGGAGTCCCCATCATGGTCTTGAGAATCGAAATCAGCGTATGCTCCTCCTGCAAAAGAAGCGCGTCATCTTTAAGCGGTTCCTGCGGCGGCGTAGTTTCATAAGGGCGGTTATAGACAGGCGAGCTTTCAACCAAAGGATCAATCTTGATGTCCACCTCAATTTTACCATGGCGCGTGCAGACAAGGCGGCCTGTGTCGGTCAATTCCCCGATCACCGCAAAATCAAGACCCCATTTTTTGAAAATCGCCTCAGCCTCAGATTCATAACCTGTGTTAAGGACGAAAAGCATGCGCTCCTGACTTTCCGAGAGCATAATCTCGTAAGCGCTCATCCCGCTTTCACGCAAAGGCACCTTATCAAGATCAAGCGCAATGCCGAGTTTTCCCTTGGAAGCCATCTCAACCGCTGAAGAAGTCAACCCCGCCGCGCCCATATCCTGAATGGCGATCACGGCCTTTGTCTGCATCAATTCAAGACAGGCCTCAATCAACAGTTTTTCGGTAAAAGGATCGCCGACCTGCACGGTGGGCCGCTGGCTTTCGGCATTTTCATTAAACTCACCCGAGGCCATGGTGGCCCCTTTGATTCCATCACGTCCGGTTTTTGAGCCGACATAAACCACCGCCCGCCCGACCCCTTGAGCCTTGGAAGTGAAAATACGATCCGCCTGCACAAGCCCCACCGTCATGGCATTGACAAGATTGTTGCCGTTATAGCTTTTGTGAAAACCCGTCTCGCCGCCCACAGTCGGCACGCCCACACAATTCCCATAGCCGCCGATACCGGCTACAACGCCGGCGATAAGAGAGCGCGTTTTCGGATGAGAAAGCTCCCCAAACCGCAAGGCATTGAGATTGGCAATCGGCCTTGCGCCCATCGTAAAAACATCGCGCAAAATCCCGCCCACACCCGTGGCGGCGCCTTGATAAGGTTCGATGTAGGAAGGATGATTATGACTCTCCATCTTAAACACGGCGGCCAAACCATCGCCGATGTCGATCACACCGGCATTTTCACCCGGGCCGATTAAAACCTGCGGCCCCGTGGTCGGCAAAGTTTTAAGCCAGATGCGCGTTGATTTGTAGGAGCAATGCTCAGACCACATCGCGGCAAAAACGCCCAGCTCCGCCTCGGTCGGCTCACGCTCCAAAACGCGCAGCAAAACCTCATACTCATCCTGTTTCATATTATGTTCTTCAATCAGGCGCGCGATGGATGTACTCATAAGGCTGACCTCAAACTTTCAAACAAAAGCTGTCCGTCTTGCCGATGATAAGCAGGATCATCGGCGCGCTCAGGATGCGGCATCATACCAAGCACATTGCCCGCCTCATTCATCAAACCGGCAATATCATTGAGGGAGCCGTTAGGATTATCAACATAACGGAAAACAACCCGCCCTTTATCTTCAAGGGCCGCGAGAACGTCAGGAGCAGCAAAATAATTACCATCCCCATGCGCAACAGGAACAGTGATAACCTGCTCTTCTTCATACTTGCCGGTAAAAGCGGTTTGCGTGTTTTCCACTTTCAAACGCACGGGCCGGCAGACAAACTTCAAGCCTGTATTGCGGATCAAAACGCCCGGCAAAAGACCGGACTCACACAAAATCTGAAAGCCGTTGCAGATGCCAAGAACATGCACGCCTTTTTGAGCCTGCGCCACAACCTCCCGCATCACAGGCGCACGCGCCGCCATCGCGCCGGTGCGTAAGTAATCGCCATAAGAAAACCCCCCCGGCAGCACAATCAGGTCAAGCACAGGAAGCTCCGTCTCCTCATGCCATATCATAAGAGGCTTTTGCCCCGTCAGCCGAGAAAGCGCGCGCGCCGCGTCACGATCACAGTTTGACCCTGGAAAAACAACAACAGCCGCCTTCATCAAACGCCTTTCCTGCGGGGAATCATAATCTTGCAGTTTTATACCCATTTCCCGCCCCTTTCACAAGCACCGCGTCCTCTCCCCCCTCCCCCTTGTCATTGCGAGGAAGGCCGCAAGGCCTGCCGCGACAATATAGCCCGCTCTTGACGAACCGCCGCAAAATATGGTCTTCCCTTTTCATGCACAGCCACGCAAGCCTCACATCCACAGACCAGATGCGCCTTTGGGACAAGGTCAAAATGATTCATTGGGGGTTTGTGGTGCTGGTCGGGCTTTTGGGGCTGATCGGCACGGGAATGCTCTATTCGGCAGGCGGCAGCCAGTGGCACCCTTGGGCATGGCCGCAATTTACACGCTTTCTGATGGGCTTTGTGCTGATGCTGGCCTTGGCGCTCGTGGACATACGCTTTTGGATGCGCATAGCCTACCCCTTTTACATCTTCGCCTTTGTGCTCTTGATCGTGGTTGAAATTATGGGGCATGTCGGCATGGGCGCGCAACGCTGGATTCATCTCGGCTTCTTTGTGCTCCAGCCTTCCGAGCTGATGAAAATCGCCCTTGTCATGGCGCTGGCGCGCTATTTCCACGGGCTTGAGATCGAACAAATCCGCAAGCCCCTGCGCCTTGTCCTGCCCAGCCTGCTTGTTCTGGTTCCCGTAGGCCTTATTCTGCTGCAGCCCAATCTGGGAACAGCCGGCCTGCTTATCCTTGCAAGTCTGGCCATTTTCTTTGTCGCCGGAGTCCAGTTGTGGAAGTTTATCGCCGTGTTTGCACTCGCGGCCTTGGTCGTGCCTTTCGGCTGGCGCTATTTGCATGATTATCAAAAAGCGCGCCTGATGACCTTTCTTGACCCCGAGGCCGATCCTCTGGGAACCGGCTATAATATTCTCCAATCCAAAATCGCGCTTGGCTCCGGCGGGCTGTGGGGCAAAGGCTTTGCCATGGGCACCCAAAGCCAGCTTCAATTCCTTCCTGAAAAACACACCGACTTTATCTTTGTCGTGCTGGCTGAAGAGTTCGGCCTGACCGGCGCTTTGATGCTGCTGGCGCTTTATTTCCTTGTCCTGTGCTACGGCTTTATGATCGCCTTGACATCCCGCAGCCAGTTCGCGCGGCTTTGCGCTTTTGGCCTGACCACAACACTTTTCTTATACGTCTTTGTTAACGTGGCCATGGTCACAGGCACGATTCCTGTCGTAGGCATCCCCCTGCCCCTGATTTCCTACGGCGGAACGGCCATGATAACCCTGCTTTTGGCCTGCGGCCTTTTATTAAGCCTTTCCGTCCACCGGAACATCAGAATCTCGCGCACCGGAAGCCTCGATCTTTGAAGACCGAATCCCCGCGCCTGCCTACTTTTTTTGGGTAGCTACCTTTTTTTGGTCTAAACTTACCCTTTTTAGGTAGCGAAGACTACTTTCATTGCAAAATAATGCACTTTTTGCTCATGAAAGTTTTTTACGACATGAAAATTTGGTGTAGAATAGGTTCATAAGATAAGAGTATGGGGGCCTTGTGGATAAAAACCATTTCCGACCGGATCCCCCGCCCAAACATATATAAGGAAGGATGAAGACCATGTTTGTAGAACTATCCCCCGTAACCTACCTTGTCCTCTGCGGCTTGGTTCGCGATGCACAAGAGATTGACAGCGATGCAGGTGGCCTTCTCGCGCGCGTGGCGGGTGAACTTAAAGGCGCCACGGCAGGGGGCATGATTGATTCTGAGCTTGCGGCCTGCCCGCAAAGGCTTGACGCGCTGCGCCGCGCAGGCTTTGTTGCGTATTAACCATTTAAAACAAGATTTTAACCATGGCGCCCCTTTTTCAAGAAGGGGCGCCGGTTTTTTGTGGAAAAATACGAAAGCAAAATAATTGCTTTCTTGACAGGAAATATCCCTACCCTTATGACTTTGTGGGATGGAAAAAGATAAAGAAACAGTGCGTCTGACGCATAATCTCAGGGTTTTAATGGCCCTCAAGGGATTTAACCCACGGTCGCTTTCCTTGACGGCAGGACTGAATGCAACAGCCGTGCGCGATATTTTAGAAGGCCGCGCCCGCTCCCCGCGCTATAACACCATTCAGGCCTTGGCGAATGCGCTGCAGGTGACTCCCGCGCAATTAATGGCCAGCACCGCCCCTGACGCGCCGGATGAGGATGAGCAGGATTTGCGTCAAGATGATTTAAACCTCCTGACCGAGATCATCGCCCGCCTGCAGGAAACCACGGAAGACCGCAAACACCCCCTTGCGCCGCGCGACTTTGCCGCCATGGCGATGACCATCTACCGGCAGGTTCAAACGCAGACTCCCGGGCTTGATCTTGCCAGTCATATTGTCCAGCTTGTTAACTATGAAACACTCCGCCGCCGCCTAAGTTAATGAAAAAAACTGACTTTGCATGCCTGTGACTCATCCGACACAGAACGCCAAAATGCCGCCTTAAAGTTTAAGATTGATTCATTTTGGTAAATTAGTTCTTACCTTCGCAAGGCTTTTGTGGTAGAGTTATCCACAGCTCACAAGGCCCTATTTTCTCATAGCAAGAGGTTTTTCGGTGGCCACAGTCCAGTCTTTACGCGCACAGGTGGATATTCTCGATCATCTCCCTGAACCGGCTAACAGCGATGCGGCCATGCCGGCCATTACGGCAGACCAAAAGATTATTTCATGGCTTTTCCGCATGACGGCGCGCACAGGCAACACGCCCGCACCCAAACAGGATAGACCTCGGGAATCAAATCCCTTTGCCAAAAGCAGCAGATTTCTGATTGCGCGGGCATGCCGTCCGACAGATGACTGGCAGACCGTCACAAGCCTGATCGGCCACAGCGCGCAGGATTTTCTGGATGCCGGTCTTGATCTTCCTCTAAGCGCGGCTGAAATTGACTATTTCAGACGCAATCACCGTGAAACAGACCGTCTTGTCGGACGTGATTTTCTGGCCTACCGCGATGAGATCCCCTCACCTGTGGCTGAGCTTTACGGCCTTTACCGCCACCGCGCAAGATTGGACACAGAAGCCACTTTGTTTGTCGCGCAAGGCACAGGCTCAACGCGCACCGCGCGCGTGATGGCGGATCTTTTATCCATCGGCGCTTTCGCCAGCGGCCATGAAGTGATCGCGCATCTGACAACGACTTATTCCGTGCCAGCCGCTTTTGATACATCAGACCTGATCGACCGCACTTGTGACGAAGCGGAACGCCGTCTGGCTCTGCCCATCGACAATCCCTCGCATCTGCTCAAAATGACGCCGGACGAAATCAGCGTTCTGGCCAATAATATTGTCGAGCGGCATGTTATGGACGCTTTTTCTTTCCTTGAAAAAGCAAACATCCTTGCTGAAGCGCGTCAGGATGTGGAAAAAATCCCCACCTCCAAACAATTCACAACCGCCTTTACGCAGCGGGACTTGCCGCATGACAAAGCATGGGTTGGCCGCCTTTACGAAGCCTACAGCAACATTTTCCCCAAATGGCACCCGCGCCCCCCGCAAAATGAGAGCGCAAGGGTGAGTGGAAGATCTTCTGTCTAGGACTTGTACTTTCCCCTAAAGATCTTTAAGGCTTTAAGCCTTATGGCTTTATCGCAAACATCCCTCCCTTTGCCTTTGATGCGTGTTTTTGCGCGTTATGTGCCTTTTACTCTGGCGCAGCGGCTGCTGGCGATGGTGGTGGCGCAGACCAAACGGCGGCATCCTTCGCTGGTGAAAAACCTTGCGGCGCTTGCGCCGGTGCGGGTTTATATTCTTCCCACAGACGTCCGGTTTGGCTTTCTTTTGACGCTCGGCCAAACGCCGCTCACCTTTACGCTGACCAAAGAACAAAACCCGCCGCACGAGGCCAAAATCACAGGATCGCTTCAAAGCCTTGTCGCGCTGCTTGAAGGCGAAGTTGATGGCGATCAGCTTTTCTTTACACGCGACCTTCAAATCACAGGCGACACCGAGGCGATTGTCGGCCTGCGCAACACGCTTGACCGCGAGACGATAGATCTTTGCGCGGAAATGCGCGCCGCCCTCGGGCCTTTAGGGAGGCCTCTTTGCTAGAACTTGTCTGCCCCGCCGGAACCTCCGCCGCCTTGCAGGCCGCCATCAAGGCAGGCGCAGACAGCGTTTATTGCGGCTTTCGTGATGCCACAAACGCGCGGAACTATCCCGGGCTTAATTTTGACGATGAAGAAATGGAAAATGCCGTTTCCTTTACGCACGCGCATGGCCGCAAAATCTTTATCGCCATCAATACTTTTGCCCGCGCCGGAAATCCGCAGCCATGGCACCGCGCCATTGACCGCGCCGCTGCCTTGGGCGTTGACGCAATCATTCTTGCCGATATCGGCCTGCTTGATTACGCCAAACGCCATTATCCTGATCTAAGGCGTCATCTTTCCGTTCAAGCTGCGGCATCCAACGCGCTTTCCATTGCTTTTTACCGTGATGTCTATGACGTCAAACGTGTCGTTCTACCGCGCGTTTTGGACGTGCCCGAAATTGCGGCACTTACAAAAGAAACAGGCGTTGAAACGGAAGTCTTCTGTTTTGGCAGCGTCGGCACCATGTCGGAAGGAAGATGCTTTCTATCCTCCTTCATGACCGGCCTTTCGCCAAGCTGCGATGGAGTCTGCGCCCCAGCCTCCCATGTGCGTTATAAGGAGGAAGGCGATAGCATTCTTTCCTGCCTTGGTGATGTCACGCTGAACCGCTTTGCGCGCCATGAAAACGCTGCCTATCCCACGCCCTGCAAAGGACGCTATGTCACGCGCGGCCAAGCCTCCTATCTGTTTGAAGAGCCCGTAGGCTGGAACGCCATCGAGATTTTAAAGCAGCTCCAAAAAGCCGGAGTCACCGCCCTGAAAATAGAAGGCCGCCAGCGCTCCAAAGCCTATGTCGCGCAAGTCGTCAGCCAGTTCCGCGCAGCGCTTGACGGACAAAAAACCCCCGCATCAAAGCCTTTGCATGAACTGGCCGAAGGTTCGCGCCAGACTCTCGGCGCCTATCAAAAGGGCTGGCGATGACAAAATCGACCTCTCCTCACCCTGTCATCCTCGGGGCTTGCGAAGCAAGCGCCCGGGGATCTGACGCCAAAGCATCGTTCCATCGTCAGATCCCCGGCTCAACCGCTTCGCGGTTGCCCGAGGATGACAAAGGGGGTGTAGTATGATCCCTCGCCTGACTTTAGGCCCGCTTTTCTTCCACTGGCCCGCAGAAACCATGCGCGATTTTTATTTCCGCATTGCCGATGAAGCCCCCTTTTCCTGTGTCTATCTCGGTCAGGTTATTTGCAGCAAACGTGAATCCTTTTTCACGCCCTATTTTCACGAGGTGATCGAAAGACTGCACCGTGGCGGCAAAGAGATTATTCTTTCAAGCCTCGCCATGCTGACGCAACCGCGTGAAATAAAGGCTTTGCACGCGCTGGCGCAGGAAGGCTTTTTGATTGAAGCCAATGATGTCGCCGCCATCCAGATCCTGAAAGACCGCCCCTTTGTGGTCGGCCCCTTTATCAATGTGCTGAATGAAGGCGCCATGACAGCGCTGATCCAAAAAGGCGCCACGCGCTTTTGCTTTGCATCTGAGCTTTCGGCTCAATCGCTTCAAATCCTCGCCGCGCATGCGCCGCAAACACACAAGGAAGTTCTTATTTTCGGGCGCCAGCCTTTGGCCATCGCTATGCGCTGCTATCACGCGCGCGCGCATGGAAAAACCAAAGATGAATGCCGCTTTGCCTGCGCGGACGATCCCGATGGCCTTGCTGTAAGCACGCTAAGCGGCCAAAAGCTTCTGGCCATCAACGGCACGCAAACCCTATCGCATGATTATCTTGTCTTGCTGGATGAGGCCCAAGAACTGGCCTGCGCCGGAGTCACATATTTCCGTATTTCGCCGCATCATATGGATATGACTGCCCTTGCGCGGCTGTATGAGGGTTTTCTGGCCGGTCGAATCTCGGGCGAATCTGTCCTTAATCGCCTGAAAGAGCTGAAAGAATCACTAAAGCCCCTCAACGGCTATTACCACGGCCAAGCGGGCCTTTCTTTCGTTGCAAAAGGGAAATAGGGCAGCTCCAAAGAGCCGTCCAAAGCCTTCCAGCCGCCCTTCCCCCGTATGCGCCACCGCGCGGCTTACCCACAGAGATGTCCCCAGAAATCTTTGTCCGCCCCCATGGTCTGCAATTTATTTGGCGGGCCTTTTGTGCTATTAAGATTCATACATTCGGAACGCTTTCGTTTTGAATGGCGTCATAGCTGAATCATGTCATCAACGTGCCGTTCGGGCGTTAATTTTTAGAAAGGAATCTTAATCTTTCTTTTTGTCTTAACTTGATCTATATCAAGATGGCACACTAGATTTTGTGGTTTAATACCATCATCACATCTTCATCTTGTGGTTAATTGCAGATTTCATGAACACTGCCCTGCTTATGTGCCGCATAAGAAAGGGATTTTTGGGGGACAAAATATGGCTGAGATAGCGACCGCAAAAGTGCTTCCGTTCGGGCCTCGTGAAGAGGTGAGGGATTCCCAGATCACGGGAACCCAGATCAACTGCTCGGAGTCGGTGGACGAGTATCTGAGCAAGTCGGACTGGCGCGTCAATGCAAATGCGAATGTAGGATTCAGTCAAGCGGGCCTCGTCAATAATCTGGCGGGCAAGATCATCGCCAATTACTGGCTGGATGAAGTCTATACCAAGGAAGAAGGCCGCGCGCACCGCGAAGGCGATTATCACATCCATGATCTGGATTGTCTTGCGGGCTATTGCGCGGGCTGGAGTCTGCGCCAGTTATTGTCCGAGGGCTTTAACGGCGTCCAAGGCCGCGTCTCCTCCCGCCCGCCGCGTCATTTCCGCGAGGCTTTGGGGCAGATGGCCAATTTCCTTGGAATCTTGCAATCCGAATGGGCGGGCGCGCAGGCTTTCAGCTCTTTTGATACTTATCTGGCCCCTTATGTCTTCCGCGATCAGCTTAGCGACAAGGACATCATCAAGGCCATCCGCCAGTTCGTGTATAATCTGAATGTCCCCGCGCGTTGGGGCCAGTCGCCCTTCACCAACGTGACGTTTGACATCACCGTCCCCGACGACCTCAAGGAGCAAATGCCCATGGCGCGGGGCGATCATCTTTTCACCAAGCTCAAGGAGGACGAAGCCACGCATCTCCTGGCTCTGGCCAAATATCGCCGCCCGAATATCAAAAGCCTTTCGGAAATGACCTATGCCGACTTTGTGCCGGAGATGGAGCGTATCATCATCGCCTACTACAAAGTCATGACAGAGGGCGATGCCACCCATCAAACTTTCACCTTCCCCATCCCGACCATCAATGTCACCGAGCAATTCGACTGGGACAGCAAAATCGCTGACGCAATTTTCGAAAACGCCGCTAAGGTGGGAAGCTCCTATTTCCAGAACTTCATCGGCAGCCAGTATAAAAGGGATGAAAATGGCCGTGTTGTTGAAAATCCGGATGCTTATAAGCCCGGGGCCGTGCGCTCCATGTGCTGCCGCCTTCAGCTTGACTTGCGGGAGCTGCAAAAACGCGGCAACGGCCTGTTCGGCTCGGCTGAGATGACGGGCTCCATCGGCGTTGTCACGCTTAACATGGCGCGCCTTGGCTACAAGCATAAGGGGGATGAGGCAGGCCTCATTGAAGCGGTGAACCGCCTGATGGACATGGCCAAAAGCACGCTTGAGAAAAAGCGCGTCTTCGTCAACGACATGTTCGAGCGCGGCCTTTACCCCTACACGCGCCGCTATCTGTCAAGCTTCCGCAACCATTTCAGCACCATCGGCGTCAATGGCATGAATGAGATGCTGCTGAACTTCTCCGGCGGCAGATATGACATGACAAAAGAAGAAGGCATCGTCATGTCCCTGCGTCTTCTCGACCATATTCGGGGCCGCCTGCGCACTTATCAGGAAGAGACGGGAAATCTCTACAATCTCGAAGCCTCACCGGCTGAGGGCGCGACCTACCGCTTTGCCAAGGAAGACCACAAACGCTTCCCCGGCATCGTGCAATCAGGCGAAGGCATGAACATCTATTATACCAATAGTTCCCAGATCTCAGCCACACATACGGAAGATCCCTTTGCCGCGCTTGACCTTCAAAACAAGCTGCAATGCAAATATACAGGCGGCACGGTTTTGCACATGTATATGAATGAGCGTCTGGACTCCGCCGACTCCTGCCGCCGTTTCGTCAAAGCGGTGCTGACGGAATACCAGCTGCCCTATGTTACGATCACGCCCGTATTCTCGGTGTGCGACACGCACGGCTACCTAAAAGGCGAACAACCCGTCTGCCCCCATTGCAAGGAGCGCACACAGGTCTGGACTCGCGTGATGGGCTATTTCCGCCCCGTGGACAGCTTTAACATCGGCAAGAAGGGCGAACACCGCGAACGCCGCCACTTCACCGAAGCAGCCATTTGCGAACATCTGGAGCAAAGCAAGGCTGTCTGCTAAAATACTATCCCCCCTTGTCATCCTCGGGGCTTGCGAAGCAAGAACCCAGGGATCTGACGCCAGAGCATAGTTCTAACGTCAGATCCCCGGCTCAACCACTTCGTGGTTGCCCGAGGATGACAAGGGGGGGGGGCGCAATATGGTTGGATTATGTTCTCATGCCCAAAATCTATGACATCACGCCTTTCTCACTTTTGGACTATCCCCAAAAGATAGCCTGCATTGTCTGGATCGCAGGCTGCAACATGCGCTGCGTTTTCTGCCACAACCCCGCCATCGTGCAAAGCCACGGCGAAAAGGAAGAAAGTGAGGTCTTGTCCTTTCTAAAAATCCGCCAAGGCAAACTTGACGCCGTCGTCTTCTCCGGCGGCGAGGCCACACTTTACGAAAATCTTCCCGATTTGATGAGAAAAATCAAAGAGATGGGCTTTCTTGTCAAACTGGACACCAACGGCACCCGCCCAACAATTTTGGCCCGCCTTTTGAAAGAAAACCTCTTGGATTATGTAGCCATGGACTACAAAACCACGCCCGAGAAAATGGAAAAACTTGTCGGCACAAACAAACACGCGGAAAATATCGAAGCCTCGCTTGAACTGCTCATCAAAGCCGCCATAACCTTCGAGGTGCGCACAACCGTCTATACACCTTTGACGGACGAGACCGACATCAACGCCATCATCCGCCATCTGGATAATTTGTCTTATAAGGGAACCTACTACATCCAAAACGCCTTTTCCTTCGGCGAAAAAACAATCGGAAATATAGCCGAGACGGATCGCGCGTTTGAGCGAGAAAAACTAATCCCCCCGAAAAACTTCACCCTAGCTTTCCGTAATTTCTAAACAAGCCCACCCAAAAAAACATGTCATTGCGAGGAAAGCCGGCGCAGCCGGATTGACGCGGCAATCTCGGCAACGCCGGTACAGAGATTGCCGCGTCAGGCCTGAAGGCCTTCCTCGCAATGACAGGGGGGGGCTATATATCCAAAATCAGCGCCGTTTCATCGCAGCAATCGACCTTGGGGCAGTTCAGGCAGTCGCTGAACACTTTATGCGGCAGGGATTCACGCGGCACCTGTGTGAAACCGCAATCTTCGAAAAACGACACACGATAGGTCAGCACAAACACGCGCGGCAGGCCGAGAGCCTTGGCGCGATCAAGGCAAACCTCGACCATCTTTTTGCCGATGCCTTGATTTTTACAATCATCCGCGACAGCCAGCGAGGCGATCTCGCCAATATCCCGCCAAAGCACCGCCACACGGCAACAGCCGACAACTGCGCCGTCCTCCTCATACACAACATAATTGGGTATGTCCTTGTACACGGCCAACGGCGATTTCATCAACATCAAGCCCTTTTGGGCGTTGTTGTTGACCAGAGCCAAAATCGCTTCAGCATCCGCCAGTGTCGCGGGCCGTATCATCCTTCTGTAATGCCTTCCTGAGCGCGCGCCTGTTCAAGGGCGAGCTGTTCTCTAAGGCTGGCTTCCTCACGCGCTCTGCGTTCGGATTCTGCGCGTTCAGCGTCAATGCGCTCGCCCTCAAGATCGCGCGCCGCCGCAATACGCCGCAGGCGGTTCACCACCGCGCCCGTACCCACAGGAACCAGGCGACCGACAATCACATTTTCTTTCAGACCTTCAAGCCGATCAACCTTGCCGCTTACAGAGGCTTCGGTCAGCACGCGAGTCGTTTCTTGGAACGAAGCCGCCGAGATGAAAGAACGTGTCTGCAAGCTCGCCTTGGTGATGCCTTGCAAAACCGCGCGGCCTTGCGCGGGATTCAAGTTTTCAAGAACGGCGCGGTTGTTCACTTCAATAAACTCATGACGGTCAACCTGCTCGCCTTGCAGGAAGGTTGTATCGCCCGGGTCTGTGATCTCGATCTTCTGGAGCATCTGGCGCACGATCACTTCAATATGCTTGTCGTTGATCTTCACGCCCTGCAGACGATAGACTTCTTGGATTTCATTGATGATGTAGGCGGCCAAAGCCTCAACCCCCATCACAGCCAGAATGTCATGCGGCACGGGATTTCCGTCAATCAGAAGATCGCCGCGCTCCACCATATCGCCTTCCTGCACGGCAATATGCTTGCCCTTGGGGATCATATATTCGCGCGTTTCAAGATTGCCATCTTCGGGATGAATGATGATGCGGCGTTTGGTTTTGTAATCCTTGCCGAACTCCACACGGCCCGCAACATCAGCGATAATCGCAAAATCCTTGGGACGGCGCGCTTCAAACAACTCAGCAACGCGCGGCAGCCCGCCCGTGATGTCACGAGTCTTGGAGCCTTCGCGCGGGATACGCGCAAGCACATCACCCGCACGGACTTTCGTCCCGTCCGCCACATTCAAAATAGCATCCACCGGCAGGAAATAACGCGCTTCCATACCCGAGGAGAGCTGAATAGGCTCGCCCTTGTCGTTCGTCAGGATAATACGCGGACGTAAATCCGTACCGCGCGATTGCTGGCGGAAGTCAATGACTTTTTTGGAGGAGATACCCGTGGCCTCATCCATCACTTCGCGCACGGAAAGACCTTCGATCAAATCCGCATATTTGACGGTGCCTTCGCGCTCGGTGATGATGGGAAGCGTGTAGGGATCCCATTCGGCAAGCTTCTGGCCTTTTTGAACACGCGCGCCGTCTTTGATAAGGAGCTTGGTTCCGTAAGGCACGCGGTGACGCGCTTTTTCACGGCCAGACTGATCCAAAAGCGCAATTTCGCAGCTTCTGTTCATGACAATCGCAAGCCCGTCGCTGTTGGTCACAATGGTCTTGTTGCGGATTTCAACCTTCGCATCAAATGAAGCTTCAACCGCGTTTTGTTCAGCGCCGCGCTGCGCCGCGCCACCAATGTGGAAGGTTCGCATGGTCAGCTGCGTGCCTGGCTCACCGATGGATTGCGCGGCGATCACGCCCACAGCCTCACCGATATTCACAAGAGTCCCTCGCGCAAGATCGCGCCCGTAGCATTTGGCGCAAATCCCGCTTTCAGACGTACAGGTCAAAACCGAACGAATGGTCACGGTATCAATACCGGCCTTGTCGATTTGATCCATCAGCTGCTCGTCAATCAAAGCGCCGGACGGCACGATCACCGCGCCCGTTGCCGGATCCGTGATGTCTTCAGCCGCCGTGCGTCCCAGAGCAAGCTCGGAGAGCGGCGCAATCACTTCACCGCCGTCAATCACCGTTTTGACGGTCAGACCACTGGTCGTGCCGCAATTTTCTTCGGTAATAATGGCATCCTGCGCCACATCCACAAGGCGACGTGTCAGGTAACCCGAATTAGCCGTTTTAAGCGCCGTATCCGCAAGACCCTTGCGCGCGCCGTGGGTTGAGTTGAAATATTCAAGAACCGAAAGTCCTTCCTTAAAGTTCGAGATAATCGGCGTTTCGATAATCTCGCCCGAAGGCTTGGCCATCAGCCCGCGCATACCGGCAAGCTGCTTGATCTGCGCCGCGCTGCCGCGCGCGCCGGAATGCGCCATCATGTAAACAGAGTTGATGGAGCCGCGACCTGTGTCGGTGATGCCTTTCATCATTTCCTCGGCCACACGCTCGGTGCAGGCAGACCAGACGTCAACGACCTTGTTGTATTTCTCGCCGCGCGTAATCAAGCCGTCCTGATATTGCTGTTCATATTCGGTGACCTGATCCTGCGCCTGTTTGATAAGGCGTGTTTTGGCCGCCGGAATAACCAGATCATCCTTGCCGAAAGAAATGCCCGCTTTACATGCATGACGGTAACCTAGCCCCATCAGGCGATCCGCAAAAATAACCGTCTCCTTCTGGCCACAGTGACGATAAACAACGTCAATCACGTTGGTAAGGTCTTTCTTGGTCAAAAGGCGGTTGACAAGAGAAAACGGAATATTCGGATGAAGCGGCAAAATCTCGCCGATCATCATGCGTCCTGCCGTTGTTTCAAGGCGCGTAACTTCATGTTCGCCGCGCTCATTCACACCGTGATAGCGTGCTTTGATTTTCGTGTGCAGCGTGATCGAGCCGGCATTAAGAGCCTGTTGAATCTCGCCCATATCGGCAAAGCTCATCCCTTCGCCCTTTTCGCCGTCACGCGCCATAGTGATGTAGTAAATGCCGAGCACGATATCCTGCGAAGGCACAATAATCGGCTTGCCGTTGGCGGGTGAAAGGATGTTGTTGGTGGACATCATCAAAACGCGCGCTTCAAGCTGGGCTTCCAAAGAAAGCGGCACATGCACAGCCATCTGGTCGCCGTCAAAGTCAGCGTTAAAAGCCGTACAGACAAGCGGATGGAGTTGAATGGCCTTGCCTTCAATCAGCACCGGCTCAAACGCCTGAATGCCAAGGCGGTGAAGAGTCGGCGCGCGGTTGAGCATAACAGGATGCTCGCGGATGACTTCTTCAAGAATATCCCAAACCTCTGGACGTTCTTTTTCCACCATGCGCTTGGCGGCCTTGATGGTCGAGGCCATGCCGTAAAGCTCAAGCTTGGCATAAATAAAGGGTTTGAACAGCTCAAGCGCCATCTTTTTGGGAAGACCGCATTGATGCAGTTTCAATTCAGGCCCCACCACGATCACCGAGCGGCCCGAATAATCCACGCGCTTACCAAGAAGATTCTGGCGGAAGCGACCTTGCTTGCCCTTGAGCATATCAGAAAGCGATTTCAAAGGACGCTTGTTCGCGCCCGTAATCACGCGTCCACGGCGGCCATTGTCAAACAGCGCATCGACGGATTCCTGCAGCATGCGCTTTTCATTGCGGACGATAATGTCCGGCGCGCGAAGCTCCATAAGGCGTTTAAGGCGGTTGTTGCGGTTGATAACACGGCGGTAAAGATCATTCAGATCCGATGTGGCAAAACGGCCCCCGTCAAGCGGCACCAAAGGACGCAGCTCGGGCGGAATCACAGGCACAACATCCAAAATCATCCATTCGGGACGCGCGCCGGACTCGATAAAGGACTCGATGCATTTAAGGCGCTTGACGATCTTCTTGCGCTTGGCGTCCGAACCGGTCTCCCGCATTTCGCTGCGCAGGCGCACTTTTTCCTCATGCAGGTCAATGCCCGAAAGAATCTGCTTGACCGCCTCGGCGCCGATCATGGCCGTAAAGGCATCTTCACCGTAATCATCTTGAGCTTGGATATAATCTTCTTCGCTCAAAAGCTGGTGCAGTTTAAGCGGAGTCAAGCCGGGCTCGGTCACGATGTAGTTTTCAAAGTAAAGAACGCGCTCAATATCTTTAAGCGTCATATCAAGCAAAAGCCCGATACGCGAAGGCAGCGACTTCATAAACCAGATATGCGCCACGGGCGAGGCAAGTTCAATATGCCCCATGCGTTCGCGGCGTACTTTTTGCAAAGTGACTTCAACACCGCATTTTTCGCAGATGATGCCGCGGTATTTCATGCGCTTATACTTGCCGCACAAACATTCATAATCCTTGATCGGCCCGAAGATGCGCGCGCAGAACAAGCCGTCACGCTCAGGCTTAAAGGTGCGGTAGTTGATGGTCTCAGGCTTTTTGATCTCGCCATACGACCAAGAGCGGATGCGCTCGGGCGAAGCGATCGAGATACGCATTTGGTCAAACGTCTGAGGCGCATTCTGCGCGTTAAAGATATTCATAAGATCGTGCATCATAAACTCCCGCTGCCGTGCGTTTTGTGTCAGTTTTTATGGTACCAAAAGAGCCTGAGGATTTTCAGCATCCTGAGCCGCTTCAATCAGTTTCTTGTGCTCAAGATCCACATTCAGGCCGAGTGAGCGAAGCTCCTTAACCAGAACATTGAAGGATTCAGGAATGCCGGATTCAAAATTATCCTCGCCACGCACGATGGATTCATAGACCTTTGCGCGACCTGAAACATCGTCCGACTTGACCGTAAGCATCTCTTGCAAAGTATAGGCTGCGCCATAAGCTTCAAGCGCCCAGACCTCCATCTCACCAAAGCGCTGGCCGCCGAACTGGGCCTTGCCGCCCAAAGGCTGCTGCGTGACAAGACTGTAAGGCCCGATGGAACGCGCGTGGATTTTCTCGTCCACAAGATGGTGCAGCTTGAGCATATAAATATACCCGACCGTCACCTTGCGATCAAAAGCCTCACCCGTGCGGCCATCAATCAGCGTCTCCTGCCCCGAGCTTACAAGCCCCGCAAGCTCCAGCATGCGTTCAATATCCGCCTCACGCGCGCCGTCAAAAACAGGCGTTGCAAAAGGAATGCCTTCACGCAAAGTGTCCGCAACTTCCGCCAGCGCTTCATCGGATTTGTCAGCCATAAAGCCCTTGAAGGATTCTTCGCCATAGATGGCTTTAAGCTTGCCGCGTATTTCGCTCATCGCGGCTTTCTTGTCCTGCACAGTGTAATAAGCATCCAAAGCCTGCCCGATCTGGCGGCCAAGATTGGCCGAGGCCCATCCGAGATGCGTTTCAAGAATCTGCCCGACATTCATACGCGAAGGCACGCCCAAAGGATTGAGCACAAGATCAACCGGAGTCCCATCCGGAAGATGCGGCATATCCTCAACAGGAAGAATGCGCGAAACCACGCCCTTATTGCCGTGACGGCCCGCCATCTTGTCGCCGGGCTGCAATTTACGCTTGACGGCAACGAACACTTTGACAAGCTTCATCACGCCCGGAGGAAGTTCATCACCGCGCTGCAATTTATTCACCTTGTCCTCAAAACGCTTTTTAAGCGCTGTGATCTGATCGTCAAAAACCTTGCTGGTGGCTTCAATCTCGCCCATCACACTGTCATTCTTGACAGCAATCTGGCGCCATTGGCCGCGCGTGTAGTCCTTCAGAATCTCATCCGTCACAAGGCCTATCGGAAAGCCCTTGGGGCCGGCGATCGCCTTCTGTCCGGTCAAAAGCTCACGCAAACGCTCAAAGAAGCCGCGTTCAATAATGGCGCGTTCGTCATCGCGGTCTTTGGCAAGCCGTTCGATTTCCGCGCGCTCAATGGCGATTGAGCGCTGGTCTTTCTCAACACCACGGCGAGAAAACACGCGCACTTCAACAATGGTACCGCTCACGCCCGGAGGAAGACGCAGGCTGGTATCGCGCACATCCGCCGCTTTCTCACCAAAGATCGCGCGCAGGAGTTTTTCTTCCGGCGTCATGGGGCTTTCACCCTTGGGGGTTACTTTGCCGACCAGAATATCCCCAGGATTCACTTCCGCCCCGACATAAACAATGCCGGCTTCATCAAGACTTTTCAGCGCTTCTTCGCCGACATTGGGGATGTCGCGCGTGATTTCTTCTTGCCCAAGCTTGGTATCGCGCGCCATCACCTCAAACTCTTCAATGTGAATGGAGGTGAAGACGTCCTCGCTCACAATCCGCTCGGAAATCAGGATCGAGTCTTCGAAGTTGTATCCATTCCACGGCATAAAGGCCACAAGCACATTGCGCCCCAGAGCAAGCTCACCCAGATCGGTTGAAGGCCCATCCGCGATAATCTGCCCTTCACGCACAACATCGCCGACTTTTACAATAGGACGCTGCGTGATACAGGTGCTTTGGTTGGAGCGCTGGAACTTGAGCATATTATAAATGTCAACTGTCGGCGCATTCGGATCCAGATTCTCAGTCGCGCGCACAACGATGCGCATAGCGTCAACCTGATCGACAACGCCCGTGCGCCGCGCAACAACAGCCACACCGGAATCCCGAGCCACCACGCTTTCCATTCCCGTACCGACCAAAGGCGCATCATTATGCAAAAGAGGAACCGCCTGACGCTGCATGTTTGATCCCATCAAAGCACGGTTGGCGTCGTCATTTTCAAGGAACGGAATAAGCGCCGCCGCGACTGAAACAATCTGCTTGGGCGAGACATCGATAAAGTCAATTTCCTCAGCCGTAGCAACAATGTTTTCGCCGTTTTTGCGCGCGATAATGGTTTCCTCGATAAACTTGCCGTTTTTATCAAGCTGCGCGTTGGCCTGCGCGATGACATATTGCCCCTCTTCCATGGCGGAGAGATAAACAACCTCATTCGTCACCTTTGCGTTTTTCGCGCGGCGATAGGGGCTTTCAATAAAACCATACTGATTGACACGCGCATAAGTGGCCAAAGAATTGATAAGACCGATATTCGGCCCTTCAGGTGTTTCAATCGGACAAATACGGCCGTAGTGCGTGGGATGCACGTCACGCACTTCAAAACCCGCGCGCTCACGAGTCAGACCGCCCGGCCCCAAGGCTGAGACGCGGCGCTTGTGCGTGATTTCAGAAAGCGGGTTGGTTTGATCCATAAACTGCGAAAGCTGGGATGAGCCGAAAAACTCACGCACAGCGGCAGCAGCAGGTTTGGCGTTGATAAGATCATGCGGCATGACCGTGTCGATCTCGATCGAGCTCATACGCTCACGAATAGCGCGCTCCATGCGCAAAAGACCGAGGCGATACTGGTTTTCCATCAACTCGCCCACCGAGCGGACGCGGCGGTTGCCGAGATGGTCAATATCGTCAATCTCGCCATGCCCGTCCTTGAGGTCGCACATGATGCGCACGATTTTCAAAATGTCTTCCTTGCGCAGAACGCGCAGTTGATCGTCCGTCTTAAAGCCAAGGCGAGCGTTCATCTTCACACGGCCCACAGGCGAAAGATCATAGCGGTCAAGATCAAAGAAAAGCCCTTGGAACAGCGCCTCAGCCGTTTCAACCGTAGGCGGCTCACCCGGACGCATCACGCGGTAAATATCAATCAAAGCCTCATCCCGCGAGGTGTTCTTGTCCGCAAGCAAAGTGTTGCGGATATAAGGGCCGACATTGACATGGTCGATAGCGAGGATTTGCAGTTCCTTGATTTTGGATTGATCGATCTGCTCAAGAATCGCGGCTGTCAATTCATCGCCGGCTTCAAAAAGAACAACGCCCGTGGACTCGTCAATCATATCGGCAGCCAGATACGAACCGATCATCTGCGCGGGCTGCACAAGAATGTCCTTGACGCCCTGCTCGCTCAGCTTGGCAACCAAACGCGCGGTCATCTTGGTGCCTTCCTTGGCAACAGCCTTGCCGGTCTTGGCATCGACAATATCATGCACAAGCTTCTGGCCGCGCATACGTTCAGGCTCAAAAGCAACAACCCAGCTGTTTTTGGCGCGCTTGTAAGTCAGAACATCGTAAAAAGCCGCAAGGATTTCTTCGCGCGACATGCCCTCAACCTCATGTGTTTCAAGCGGCTTGCCGCTTTTAACGCGCTTGGCGCGAAGCTTTTCCGTCTCGGCGCTATCAAGCGCGTAAAGGAGAGACGTCACAGGAAGCTTGCGCCGCCTGTCGATACGCACATAAACAAGATCCTTGGCGTCAAACTCAAAATCCAGCCACGAGCCGCGATAAGGAATGACGCGCGCCGCAAATAGGTACTTGCCGGAAGCATGAGTCTTGCCGTTGTCATGATCGAAAAACACGCCCGGGCTGCGATGCATCTGGCTGACAATCACGCGCTCAGTCCCGTTAACGACAAAAGTGCCGTTGGCGGTCATCAAGGGCATGTCGCCCATATAAACATCTTGTTCCTTGATGTCGCGGATGGATTTAACGCCCGTGGTTTCATCCACATCAAACACAGTTAAGCGCAATGTCACTTTAAGAGGCGCAGCATAAGTCATCCCGCGCTGCTGGCATTCTTCGACATCATATTTTGGCGTCTCAAACTCATAAGAGACAAAGTCAAGCACCGCACGCTCCGCAAAATCGCGGATAGGAAAAGCCGAGCGCAAAACTTCCTGCAACCCCACCCGCTCACGCTGGTCGGAAGGAATGTCCATCTGCAAAAAATGCTCATAAGAACGGCGTTGCACATCTATAAGATTAGGCATCTGCGCCACTTCGGGAATACGCCCGAAGCTTTTGCGATAACGCATGACATGAGATTGCTTTTTGCTGGACATTGCGGAAGAACTCTGCGCCATAAGAAAACCCTCTAAAACATGTAAGATTGGTGGAGCACTATGCCCCGTAGGTCTATGAAGGAGCAAGGGATTTATTTTTTATGATGCGGGTGGTTGGGGGGTGGAAAATAGGGAAATATACTTAAACTAAGACATATATGATTGTTTTTTCTTACAGCCCTTAGCCCACTCCCTCTAGCCCTCCCCCCTTGCGGGGGAGGGTTGGGTGGGGGGTCTAAAAACATGTCATTGCGAGGAAGGCCAAAGGCCTGACGAGGCAATCTCGTTCCCGATGTCGCCGAGATTGCCGCGTCCATCCGCCTTCGCTACGCTACAGCGGCTCTCCTCGCAATGACAATTTTTTTGTGGCTTGCTCCGCAAGCCCCGAGGATGACAAAAGGGGGAGCGTTAGAACTTCCCGTCCGACACGGCCATGCTATAATAACAGCCAGACTAACAAAAGAGGGGTTAAAGGGATGGGCTTTTATTTAAGAAAGAGCATTAAAGCAGGGCCATTCCGTTTCAATCTGTCGAAATCCGGCATCGGGGTATCCACGGGCATCAAGGGCTTGCGTCTCGGTACAGGGCCGCGTGGAAACTACATCCACATGGGACGCGGTGGTTTTTATTACAGAAAGACTTTTGGCAATAACTCCTCTGCATCGCCGTCTACCGCACGCGCGCCAGTGTCAAACGCAAATAACACGCCGCCCCCCCAACAGGCACCGGACAATTCAGGCTATGGCCCTTTCACTGATATCGACAGTGGCGATGTCAGCGCCATGACGGATTCATCTTCGGCGGAGCTTCTGGCCGAGTTCGACAGCAAACAAAAGAAAATCACGCTGTACCCTTTTGTCATCGCGGCAACAATCCTGATCTTGTGGTTCTTGCCGGAGGGCGTTGAGCGATGGATAACCGGCACAGTGCTGGCCTTGGGAGCGATCGGCACTTATTTTGCCTATAATTACGATCAGTACCGTAAAAGTGTTGTGCTGTTCTATGATGTAGAGGGGCCATATGAAAGCGCTTATCAGGGGCTGCATGATGCTTTCACGGCGTTGACATCGACTAAAAAGGCTTGGCATGTAGAATCTCAGGCCGATATTTATGACCGGAAAAGGCATGCGGGCGCGTCACTCGCCATCAAGCGGCAAGACATTCGGCTTTCAATGGCAGCTGCTCCCTATGTGAAGACGAATATTTCGGTGCCGTCCATTAAAGTTGGAAAGCAAACGCTGTTCTTTTTTCCTGACCGTTTGCTGGTGTTCGACAAGAAAAAAGTCGGTGCCGTATCTTACAGTGACTTGAATATTAAGGTATCATCCGCGCGGTTTATTGAAGAGGGCAGCGTTCCAAGGGACGCGCAGATCGTAGGCCAGACATGGAAATACGTTAATAAGAAGGGCGGGCCTGATCGCCGCTTTAACAACAACCATGAAATCCCAATTTGCTTGTATGAAGAAATCCTTTTCTCCAGTTCGACAGGCCTGAATGAAATGGTACAGCTTTCGAAATGCGGCCTTGGTAATCATTTTAGGGCAAGTATTGAAACTCTGGCGCGTGTATCTTTTTAAGAACCTATTTTCAAACCCCCAAAAACCCGCAGCGCCTCAGCCAAACAATCCGCTTGCGTCGGCACGAAATCCGCTTGTCGCCACCATGTTTCAACCTCGCGCAGCACCTGCCCTATCACGGGGCCGGCTGGGAGGCCTGCTTTTAAAAGATCCTGTCCGCGTAGAGGGAAAACTGGCGCGTGCCATGCCTCGATCGCGGCGAAAAGTGGGGGGTCAGGTGGGTCTTCACGGTTTGTGGCCGTTAGCAAAATTGCGTCGCGCGCTATTGAGGCGCCGCGTTCAAATAGCGCATCGCGCAGCGTTTCTTGCGAAGGGTAGGACAAGGGCTTGCTCATCCCCGCCAATGCTTCTGTTTGTTTGTGAGATAGATTCAAACATTGCTGTGCCGCGCTTGCCGTCCCTTCCCAAAGCGCGGCGAGGCGACGCAGCGTGTTTGGCGGTGCTTGAAACTTTTTTTCAAGCTTGACCAGCTTTTCAAGACGGCTTACGCCGCGCGCCTGCGGCAGGAAAGCGTCCCAGACTCCTTGCTCAAGCATAAAACGGCACATAATACTTGGATCCTCAGCCTCTAAAAGTTTGAGAAGTTCATGACAGACTCGTTCACGCGAAAGCGAAGGCAAAAGATTTTTATGCGCAAGGCATGCCGCCAAAGATTTCTCTTCAATGGGCGCATCGAGCACAGCCCAAAAACGAAAGGCGCGTAAAATCCTTAAAACATCTTCTTCAATCCGCGCATAAGGGTCGCCGATAAAACGCACAAGACGCGCCTTGAGATCCGCACACCCGTCGAAATAATCCCTGCCCTGCCCATCCTGCGCAACATAAAGCGCGTTAAAGGTAAAATCCCGCCGCGCGGCGTCAGCCTGCCAGTCATCCGTCCACGCCACCTGCGCATGCCGCCCGTCTGTTTTCTGATCCTCGCGCAGGGTTGTGATCTCATAAGACTGCCCATCCAGCACGACAAGCACGGTGCCGTGTGTCAGGCCCAAAGGCACCACCTTCACCCCCAAAGCTTCAAAAAGCGCCATCACTTGCAAAGGCGGACATGTAACGGCAAAATCCACATCTCTCACCTGCCGCCCGAGCAAAGCATCGCGCACGGCGCCGCCCACAATAAGAGCCTGTCCGCCCGCATCTTCTATGGCTCTGAAAACAGCGCGCACCCCCGACCGGCCAAGCCAGTCATGCTTTTGAGGATCAAGGGTGAAGCTTAACATTGGCGTTTCCATTTTCTTCATGCTTTGCGTATTATTCTGTCACAAAAGAGGAAGGAGGCCAAATACAATGGATTTATCCCAACAGGATTTCGAGATTGCCGTTGCGAATGCCTATGACAAGCTCAACGTTGCCCAAAAAGAGATGGGAAAGTTCATATTCGGCCAAGGCCCCATCATCGAAGCCGCCCTGATGGCGCTTTTGGCGGGCGGGCATATGCTTTTGATCGGTGTCCCCGGTCTTGCCAAAACCAAACTCGTCAGTCTTCTGTCCAAAGTCATCGGCATGGATCACAAGCGCATCCAATGCACGCCTGACCTGATGCCCGCAGACATCATAGGAACAGAAGTGCTTGAGGAAGTCGATTACGGACGGCGCAATTTCCGTTTTATCCCGGGCCCCGTCTTTTGCCAGTTTTTGATGGTGGATGAAATCAACCGCGCCAGCCCGCGCACGCAGTCCGCGCTTATTCAGGCGATGGAAGAGCAGATGGTTTCCCTCAACGGGCGCGAGCGCGCTTTGCCGAGTCCTTTCCATGTTCTGGCCACACAAAATCCTTTGGAGCAGGAAGGAACCTTCCCCCTGCCCGAAGCCGAGCTTGATCGTTTTCTGATTCAAATCACCATCGACTATCCCGATCTTGCTGCTGAACGCGCGATCGTTCAGGCAAGCATGCAAACCTCGCCCCTTATGCCCAAAGCCGCCTTCTTCGCCGATGATTTGAAAGAGATGCAAACTCTGACGCGCCAGATTTCGATAGAGCCTCAGCTTTTAAATCTTATCATCGATTTTATACGCGCAGGCCGCCCCACGGCGCAGGCACCAAGCCTTGTTCAAAACTATGTCGCTTGGGGCCCCGGGCCGCGCGCCACGCAAGCGCTTAGTTTGGCCATGTGCGCCCGCGCCCTTTTAAAAGGACGGACGCAGGCGACAATCGAAGATCTTTTTGCACTGAAGGATATGGTTCTCAAGCACCGCATGGCGCTGAATTACCGCGCAAGGGCCGATGGCATCACGCTCGATCATGTGATCGAAGCCATGCAAAAAGCCGCCCTGCCTGCGTCATGAGCGACATAGATTTCATAACGCCGCAACTGATCGCCAAAGCTACGGCGCTTTATCAGCAGTTCCGTCTTTCGCCGGAAAGCCATCTCAGCGTGGCGCATACGGAAAAAATATGGCTCTACCGCACCTATGAGGGCAGCGATCCCATCAGCTCCATTGACTGGCGGCAATCCGCGCGCAGCCAGACGCTGCTTGTCCGCGCGCATGAACCCATCCAGATCAAAACCTGCCTTTTTACGCTTGTGTTCGCCGCGCAGGATTTTCAGGAAAAGCCCGAGGATCTTTTTCTACGCTATAAAGACACTGCCACCATCCTTTTAGCGCTGTCCTACGCGCTGGCAAACGGTCAAAGGAAAATAGGCTGGATCACGCCGGAGCGCAAACGCACCAAAACACTGGCCGCGCTGCCTGCGCTTTTTCAAAACGGCCTGCATGACACTTACAACACGCAAAAAGAAAAGAGCGATGATCTTGCGGCCATATTTGCCGAACGCTCGTCCAAAGGAAAGTTTGTGATCCTCAGCGCCCAGAGCGGCGCAGATGAAAAAAACACCCAGCACACGCTCCATACGCTTGCCTCTTTCGGCTTTCAGGGGCTTCTTTTTCTCAACGATGCCGATCCGGCCCAAACCCTGCTTGAAGCCGCAAAGCGGGCCCAGTGGCCCGTCGTCACCCACAGGCATGACGTTCCCGCCGCCGCCACGCTGGCGCAGCTTTTTCAGATAAGCTTCCCCCATACGCGCTGAAAATCAGCGCCTGTTAAGGGATTTTTCCAAATGATCGGAAATCCATAGAAAAAAACGGTGTATAAAACACGCGGGACGTAGTCCCTTGATTTAAAGGAAAACTTGCACATCGCGGCAGAATAAATTGTGGGGCGTAATTTATTTATGGTTTTATTTTTCCCTCTACTACCCTTTTTTGGCAGCCGTGAGCCCTTTTTTCTTCCCACATGCTGCAAGATGTGCTAGTGATATATCCCAGACACAGACAGGTTATTTCACACACAGCCTTCAGGGAGATACAAAGTGATAAATCCGCACACTGAAAAAATCGTTCACCTAGCACGCGAAATCCTGAACTACGAACGCAAGCCCAAAGCGTCCGAATCCCCGTTTATGGCGGGCGCCAAGCACAGACCTACAACCCGTTACGAGCAAACCGAACTGGATGCGCTCGTTTTTTACGCGGCCCGTCATTTCAAGCAACCCGAGCCGGAGCTGCGCTGCGCGATCCAGAATGAGCTGGACTTAAAAACGCTGCGCGATGTCTCTGCCTATGATTATCTGCGCATCCGCGCGCATATTCTTGGCCTGCTGCTCAAAAGCTAACATGCCTGAAGAGCTCTCTTTCTAAGCCGCCCGCGCATCATCCGCAGGAGCGCCGAGCGCCCTAGCCATGCGCAAAGAGGCCTCAAGCCAAGCCTCAATATCCTGCCCGTCCGAGGTGACAAGCTTTTCCGTTTGAACAAGGGCCTGATCCGACAAACGCAGCTGCGCCGTCTGTGCGTCATTGCGCACGCTTGGGCAGGCCGCCACGGCAAGCCCCTCGCTCTTGGGCGAAAGGCCAAGCAGGCTGACGCCCGCGCCGATGGCTGAAATCGGCTTGCCCGCTTCCAGAAAATGATTGACGATTCGGCGCGTATGCAGATTGCCTTGAAGTTTGGCGATTCCGCGCTCGCCACCGATAAGAACCAGCATGTCAAAATCCGAACCCATGGCTGTGGAGATCATCTCATCCACCGTGAAATAATGCCCCCAAGCGTTATTCTGCCACCCGTTCACAAGCCCCTGTTCCGGCGCTATGATTTTATAGGCGATGGTGTCTTTCGTCAGCGCCCGCTGAAGGATTGTAATCTGGGTTTCATCAAACCCGTTGGCAACAAGAATGGCTAGGCTCGGATCGGCACGCGAAGTCATAAGATACATCTCCTCAAAGTGATTTTCTTTCTGGAACATAGCTGAACACCCGCAAAAAAGGGCGCATGTTGAAGATTTTCAATGTTCATGATGGGCGGACTATGCCACAGCTTCACCCCAAATAAAACAAAAGTTTTGCTTTCACACCAAAAGGTCACATATCTGTTGCCGGCAAGCATCGTAAATATTTTATCTTTTATTTTCAAAGCGTTATCAGTATAGCGGGCGAAGGGGCTCGGGGTTTTTTATTTAAAGAGAATTAATCTCTTTTGTGCTAGCGTCTTTGACCATGCGCATGTGGGATTTAGATGATACGCGAGGCCTGTCCTCAAGCCTAGTTCTTGAGCAAGATTTTGTCTTGCGCATACGCCGCCTGCATCGTCTTGGCACGGCGCAGCTGGTTGCGCTTATTACGCTCTCGACCATTCCGGAAGATTATGAAGGCTTCGGCTCCATTGATGACGCGCAACGCCGCCTGCAAGCGCTTGTCGTCGCGCAAAAAGGTTCCTTTGCGAATATGACGAACGGCGATGTCTTTCTGATATGGCCCGCAAGCGCGATGAGCAAGGTTTTTCCGCAGCAAGCACTTATGGTGACCCTGCCGCAAGGCGCAAGCGACAATGATTTTGAAAACTATGTCACGCTTTACAATTTGCCTGAAGATTATACGGCGCTGCGTGAAAAAGCCGATGACTATATCAACGCCCAACGCGATACACTTATCAAAAAAGACCCGAAAGAAGAGCCGGCCGATATTCTCCTGAGTGGAAATCTGCGCGGCCCTCTTACCGCAAACAGCGTGGATCTTATCGAAAAGCTTTTTCAGGATATTGACCTGTCGCCCTTTATACGCTCGCAGCCTGTTTACGAATATCTGCCGGACAATTCATGGTCGCCTCTGTTTGACGAAGTTTTTATAAGCCTTGACGCTTTGCGCGAAAAACATTTTCCGCATATTGAGGTGACAAACCCCAAGCATCTTTTCCTTGAGCTGTCAGGTGCCCTTGACCACGGGCTGCTTGTGACCTTGACGGAAAACTACGACTCTGTCAGCGACATGGAGCTTAGCATCAATCTTTCACTGCAGACGGTGCTTGGCGTGGCCTTTGCAAACTTTGCCCGCCGCGTACCCCATGCCGCGCGTGAGAAAATCGGTTTTGAAATCCATTGCGGTGATATTTTGCAGGATTTCAGCCAGACCTTGAACGCTGCCGCCACGCTGCGTCAGGAAGGTTTCCACATCGCGCTTGACGGCCTGACGCCGGACGTTTTGATGTATTTCAACCTTGCGCGTTTTGATGTGGATTACATTAAAATCAACGTCACGCGCGACTATGCCCTGTCTTTGCAATCCCCCAGCATCCGCAACGCTATCGAGCAATTCCCCAAAGACAAATTGATCTTCTCACATTGCGACACACAAACAGCCCTCGACGCCGGTCTTGAGATGAACGTCACCAAGTTCCAAGGCTGGACGATTGACGACCTTGCGCGTGTGTGGCGGAAGTAAATCCATTGTCATTGCGAGGAAGGCCGGCTTCGCCGGCCTTCCTCGCAATGACAAGAGAGGGAGACTCACTTAATCGGAGTCACATCATCCCGCGAGATCAACGGCTCGTGCTTGATTGAGCCGCGCTGGCGACGCACATCATCCAGAAGATTTTCAAGCCCATCGACTTCAAGAAGGATAGAATTGGCCAAAGACCAGTTCTGCGCGCGCAAAGCCTGCATCAGGCCGACAATCCCCTGCTCCATCGCCTGCCCTGCTCTTTGCGCGATCCGATCGCACAGTTGCGCATCCACGGCGCGCTCAAGCTCGGCATGCAGTTCGGCAACCATGGGGTTCATGACTTCAGATTCATCAATTTCCTTTTCATGAAGCTCAAGCCAGTAACGGCCTCGCCGCAAAGGCTCGGAAAGCGTGCGATAGGCTTCCTCTAAAGCCTCAAGCTGCCGCGCGGCATGGCGGCGTTCCCCAAGCCCCCGAATGGCAAAGCGCTGGGGATCCAGAGCCTTTTTAAGGCCTTGATATTGGCGCTCAAGCTGCGCCTGATCCAGATCAATGCGCCGCTCAAGCCCAAGGCGCGTAAAATGATCCAAGGCTCGCGCGGGCTGGATGCTCCCGCAATGCTGGCAGAAGAGCGCCCGAATCGAAGTTCCCCTCTGGCACAGCCAGCAACTTACTTCCTTCGGATTTCCGGCAGCAGATGCAAATGCGTTGAAGGCAATAACATTATCCATCTCGTTATTATACGCTATTATGCGCCTTCTGGATAGTGTGGAGTTTGGCGTTAAAAATAACGCCAAACTTCTTACTTCGCCATATGAGCCAAAACAGCCAGCAACAGGATCGCCACAATGTTGATGATCTTAATCATCGGATTGATCGCGGGGCCGGCTGTATCCTTGTAGGGATCGCCGACCGTGTCGCCGGTCACCGCCGCCTTATGGGCTTCGGAGCCTTTGCCGCCGTGATGGCCTTCCTCGATATACTTCTTGGCATTGTCCCACGCGCCGCCGCCCGAAGTCATGGAGATTGCCACGAAAAGCCCCGTTACAATCGTCCCCAAAAGCATGGCGCCCAACGTGATAAAGGCCTCCTTCTGTCCTGCGACCATAGTCACAACCCCATAAACAACGATGGGGGCGACAATCGGCAGCAAGGAAGGCGCAATCATCTCACGAATAGCTGCCTTGGTCAGAAGATCAACAGCGCGACCATATTCCGGCTTGGCTTTGCCTTGCATGATGCCCTTGATTTCTTTGAACTGGCGGCGGACTTCCTGCACGACAGCCCCTGCCGCGCGGCCCACAGCCGTCATGGCCAGAGCGCCGAACAGATAGGGCAGCATACCGCCGATAAACAGCCCGACCACAACGTAAGGATTTTGAAGGTCAAACGAAACATTGCCCATCAGCTCAGGGAAATAATAACGTAAGTCTTCAATATAAGCCGCAAACAGCACAAGCGCCGCAAGTCCGGCCGAGGCAATCGCATAGCCCTTGGTCACAGCCTTGGTTGTGTTGCCCACAGCATCCAAAGCATCTGTCGTGACGCGGATTTCCTTGGGCATTTCCGACATCTCGGCAATGCCGCCGGCATTATCCGTGACAGGGCCATAAGCATCAATCGCCACAATCATGCCCGCCAAAGCCAGCATCGTTGTCGCCGCAATCGCAACCCCGTAAAGACCGCAGAACATAAAGGACGCGATAATCCCGACCGCAATCACCAAAACAGGCAGTGCTGTCGCTTCCATCGACACGGCAAGGCCTTGGATCACATTGGTGCCATGCCCGCTGACCGACGCCGCCGAAACCGAGCGCACCGGACGATAATTTGTCGCCGTGTAATATTCGGTAATCCACACCATCAGCGCCGTAACGGCAAGACCGATCAACGCGCAGTAAAACAGGTTCGGGCCTGTAATTTCCATGCCATCGACTGTTTTGACAAGGCCGTCCCACCCGACAGAACGGGAAACCACCACCGCGATAAGACCTGCAGAAATCACGCCCGTAGCCACAAGGCCCTTATAAAGCGCGCCCATAATATTTTGCTTGGCATTCAGCCGCACAAAATAAGTCCCGATCACCGAGGCCACAATACAAGCCCCCGCAATCAGCAAAGGCAGCATCATCATAAGCCCGACATCAGCGCCCGCAAAGAAGGTCGCAGCCAGCATCATGGTGGCCACAATCGTGACGGCATAAGTTTCAAACAAATCCGCCGCCATACCCGCGCAGTCACCGACATTGTCGCCGACATTGTCCGCAATCACGGCAGGGTTGCGTGGATCATCTTCGGGGATTCCGGCTTCGACCTTGCCCACAAGATCCGCGCCGACATCAGCGCCCTTGGTGAAGATACCGCCGCCAAGACGCGCAAAAATCGAAATCAGCGAAGCGCCAAAGCTCAAGGCCACCAGCGCCTCGATAATGGGACGCACTTCCGCCTCACCCTTCCACTGCAAAAGCGTATAATAATAGCCGCCGACAGCCAAAAGCCCTAGACCGACAACCAAAAGCCCTGTCACGGCGCCCGAACGGAAAGCGATGCTCAAAGCTTCCTTCATGCCCACTTGCGCCGCTGCCGCCGTGCGAACATTGGCCCGCACCGAGACATTCATGCCGATATAGCCCGCAACGCCCGAAAGCACCGCGCCCACGATAAAGCCAACCGCCACATGAAGCCCCAAAAAGGCCCCAAGCGCGGCGCATATCACAACGCCGACAATGGCAATGGTTGTGTATTGGCGGTTCAGATAGGCCTTAGCCCCTTCCTGAATGGCGCTTGCAATTTCCTGCATCCGCGCCGTACCGGCGGAAGCAGACAAAACGCAGCGGGCCGTCAACAACCCGTAAAGCAGGGCCAGAACACCGCTGGCAAAGATCAGCATAAACTCTATGGTCATGGGGATGGTTCCTTACTCAATTTTATGAAACAACGAGAATCACTCGCGCGCGCCGGAAAGCGGCGCAAAGTCACCGGCCAGAATGCCCAAAGAAAGACGTAAAGGCAAGAGGATATTTACAATTTTCTCTGTTCAATGGATTGGATCAGCACATCTGTAATATAATCTTCGCCGAAAACTTTTTGTAATGATTCCAAAGACGCCATCTTAACCTCATCCAGATTAAGCGTATAAGCATCACGCAAACGCCCGTCCCCGAGATGGCCGTAAAGAACCTTGATAATGGCATCCTTCACCTGAGGAAGTCGGCTTTGAAGATAAGCTGCCTTTTTCTTGTCCGGCACATGAAGGTCGATAGACAGAGCCACGGTCTGCTGCGCGCCGCTTTTATCAATAATAGGAAAAATGACGGTCGGCATATGCAGGTAAATGGGAGCGTCTTTATTCTCCCCGCCGGTAACGGTCGCAACTTCCTGCCTTTTGATTTTTTCGCGCTCTTTCCGCTCAAAATCATCTTTGGAGGATTTTTTTTCAGCCGCAGGGGCGGCGGCAAACGCCTCCCGCGTCGACCCCTCAGGCACGGCCAGCGCCAGCCCCATCAGCACAAGGCAGGCCATAACATAAAAGGAAAACGACAAAAAAGACTTAGGCATACCGCCTTTTTACGCCTAAATGCTTGATAACAAGTTAATCCGGACGCAGTTTTTTGGCCAGTTTGTCCAAAACAGCGTTCACAAGACCGGGTTCCTTACCGTTAAAGAAGGCCCGCGCGACATCCACATAGTCCGAGATAATAAGCGCCGCGTCCGTTTCCGTATGGTTGTAAAGCTCAAAAGCACCGGCCAGCAGGATGCTGCGCAGGAGGTTTTCCAGCCGCGCCGCCGAAATCTTCTGATCCACCGCGCCCATGACCATCTCGGAAAGCGCAGCGTGGTCTTTAACCACCCCATAAGCGATCTGGCTTAAAAGAAGCGTATCCGGCTTTTGCATGATCGGCGGTTCGTCAGCTTCGTCCCCGTTGAGCAGCAAGGACGGCTCCTGCGTATAACGCTTCAGGATCAGGGCAAGATCTTCTTGCTCATAAGAATCCTGATAAAGAACCTGTACGGCGGCAAGCCGCGCAAGTTTTTTAGCTTGTCCAGTCATCAGCGCCCGACCCAGCGCCGTTTGGGTACCAGACGGAACGCATGTTTAAGTTCGACCATGCGCAAACAAGCCTCCGCCGCCGCGCCACCACGGTCAAAACGCGAAAGATCGGCCCGCTCACGCGCTTGTTCAAGCGTGTCACAAGTTAAAATGCCGTTGCCGATGGCAAGCGTATGCTCAAGCGCCAAAGATTGAAGCCCTTGCGCGGAAATATCGCCGACAATCTCATGATGCCTTGTGTCGCCCTTGATAACGCATCCCAAAGCGGTATAGCCATCAAAGCGTCGGCGCACGGCGTCAAACTCAAGCGAGCGCATGGCATAAAGAATAGCCGCCGGAATCTCAAGCGCCCCGGGAACCGTAACCACCTCGTAGGTCGCGCCCACCCTCTCAAGCACGGTCTTGGCCCCCGCCAGAAGAAGATCGGAGATCGTCGCGTTAAAGCGCGCTTCAACGATCATGATATGAGGGACTCCCTCAAACTTAAAACTCTGTTTTTCCCGCGTTGTATGCATGAGGCAGACCCATCCTTTTCTGGCGTATGGTTTCCTTTACCATAAAAATCCGCAGGCTCCAAGTACATGGTTTTTCAATGGGAAAATAAAACTTTACAACTTCTTAACAAGGCTGTGCTAGAATAAAAGGAAAGCTAGATCAACACTATAAAGGAGCATGCCTATGTCCCTCTCTGCTCGCATTGAGTCTTTAAAAAAGCGTCACGAAGAAATTGAACAAGAACTGCACAAAGAGGAGTCAAGACCGGCCCAAGATAAAACCAGAATCAGCAGACTGAAAAAAGAAAAACTAAGCATCAAAGACGAGATTGAGACGCTTTCCAAAAACGCGGCATAACCATTTCCTCCAACGAAAAGGCCGGATCACAAAGATCCGGCCTTTTTTTCGTCAGGTATAATGAAAATCCTCGACCTTTGAGCGGGCCGGCAGCTCAGGCCGTTTTGCGGCGGCTATATAGTCGCGGAGATTCACAAATGTCTGAGCATGACTGTTGAAAAAATAAGTACGTCCGTAGCCCTCGGGATCGACAACGGACAAAAGCGGCCAAGGAATCTTTTTGCTGTGTTGAGAGATTTCATCGATACGCTTTTCCCTTACGGCCTCAACATTCCAGTGTCCCTGCTGAACGACCATGCAGGCCACAACATTGGCTTTATAGTCTTCAGCATGCGGGCTGATAGGCACGCCTTCTTTTTGGTAAGATGAAAAACCGTTTGCTTGAAGCTCCTTATAAACAGCTTTAGGCAGTTCCATATGCTGTTTAAGCAAACGCGCCATATCAGGAGGAAACTTCTTACAAAGATCCTGTCCGTTTTCGATACACTCATGGGCATCATAAAGCTTGTGCATCCAAGCGGCATTCATCACCATGCGGATATTCGTGGTCTTGACGCCGTAAGCGCGCGCAAGTTCCGTAAATTGTTCAGCCTCATCATCAAGAACAAGCTTTCCGTTTTCCTGTAAAACAGCCATAACGCCGCCCATGCCCGTAAAGTTCAGCGTTGTCCCTGCCCCGCTCGGTTGAATGGAAGGATCGCCTGAAAAAGCGCCTGTCGAACGCACAAGCGCGCGCGTGGGGCGCTGCACGCGGCACATGTCAATAGATTCCAGATTCATCTCATTGCGGGATTTGGCTTCTTCTATGTTTCTTTTGTTTTCTTCTATCCAGTCTTTTTGCTCCTGCGCCGCGCTTGTGATGCGATCGCGGATGTTTTTATCATCAAAACGCTCCAGAAGATCCTTCATCTTTTCCTTGAAATCAGAATCATCAGGATGGGGGATCGCCTGAAACCGCTGCGGCGAGGGACGATTCTCCGTCATCACATACATCTTTCCGCCATCCAGAATATGGCGGTAGAACAAAACAGGCTTGGGAACACGATAACCCTCCGCGTTGCCATTCCTGTGCTTGTTCAAAATGGCGTTGTAATTCCAGATGCCCTGCAAAAGAGCCATCCGCGCCTGAACCTTTTCCTCATCTGTGCCGTTTTTAAAAGAAATCCCCATATTGTCATAGCGCGAAGGATTCTTCTCGACATACGAAACCAGATTACCGCGACCGGCAGCCATGCGGGCAAAAGCTTCGCCATAATGATCTTTGATATAGATATTGCTCTTATCCATGCTGTGATAGGTATGAATAATTTTCATCGCGCCGCAGCCGCTATGCTGCCTTACTTCCACAACAGGAACGCCCCTTTTGCCCAGAGCCTCAAGCCAAGCGCCTGCTTTCACCGTAACGCGGGCAGGATCATCGGCGCGAGTCACGCAGGATCCAGCCTCACGCAAAAAACTGACATCGCCGAGATAATCATTGCTCCCGCTCGGCTTTGTTTCGCGCGAGTCGGCGCAGCACGCGCAACCGGCGGAATAGAAAGACGGCACCTCAAGGAGCTCGCGCTCATAAGCCTGTTCGGTGGCTGCCGCCAGCCTGATTTCTTCAGAAACAGCCTTCAAAAGAGGCGCGGTCTTCTCGCTGTTGATAAGCACCTCACGCGCAAGCGATTCCATGGCTTCAAGATGTTCACCCAGTTTCTCATAAATCTTCGTTTGCATGGATTCTTCCCCATTTGGTAAAAGCTGAGGGGGTTTTATACCTTTCCCCTTCCCGCATGCAAGAAAGTAAATGCTTTCATAAAAGCGCCCCATTGATCCCTTGCCCTGATGCGACTAAGCTTGCATGCATGATCGCTTATATCATCAGACGGCTTTTGCTGATTGTCCCTACATTGCTTGGGATTATGGTGCTTAACTTCTTGATCGTTCAGGCTGCACCAGGCGGCCCGATCGAGCAAATCGTTGCGCGCTTGCAAGGTCACGCCGTTGATGCAACCGCGCGCGTTTCAGGCGGAGGCGGTGGTGATTTTGCACTGCAACATACCATGCAGGACAGCAACGCCGCCGCCATGTCCGCCGTCAATGCGCGTTACAAAGGCGCGCAGGGTGTAGATCCCGAACTGATTCTCGAGCTTGAAAAACAATTCGGCTTTGATAAGCCCCTGCATGAGCGCTTTATAAAAATGATCGGCAGCTACATCAGGTTTGATTTCGGAACTTCTTATTTCCGCGATGAAAAAGTTATTGATCTCGTGATCTCTAAAATGCCGGTTTCCATATCATTGGGAATCTGGACGACTTTGCTTGTTTATCTTATTTCTATTCCGCTCGGCATACGCAAAGCGGTCAAGGACGGAACATCTTTTGATATCTGGTCATCCGCCGCCATTATTATCGGCTACGCCATTCCAAGCTTTCTTTTCGCCGTTTTCCTGATCGTCATTTTTGCGGGCGGGCGGTATTTGGATTGGTTTCCGCTGCGCGGTCTGGTTTCAGACAACTGGCATGATCTAAGCTGGCCGCTGCGCATTGTCGATTATCTCTGGCACATGACTTTGCCTTTGACGGCCATGGTGATCGGCGGCTTTGCAAGCCTGACCATGCTGACGAAAAACGCCTTTTTAGATGAAATCAACAAACAATATGTCTTAACCGCGCGCGCCAAGGGCCTGACGCAAACGCGCGTACTGTATGGGCATATTTTCCGCAACGCCATGCTTGTTGTTGTGGCGGGATTTCCGGCGGCCTTTGTCGGAATCCTTTTTACCGGATCATTGTTGATCGAGGTTATCTTTTCACTGGACGGCCTCGGCCTTCTGGGTTTTGAATCGGCCATCAACCGCGATTACCCCGTGATTTTCGGCACGCTTTATTTCTTCACGCTTCTGGGTCTGATTATGAATCTGATCGGCGACCTTATCTATGTTGCCGTTGACCCGCGCATTGATTTCGAGGCGTCAGGCGCATGAAAAAAACTCTTTCGCCCCTCACGCAAAGGCGTCTTGTGCAGTTCAAAGCCAACAAGCGCGGCTTTTTTTCTTTCTGGATTTTTCTGATCCTGTTTTTGATTACAAGCTGCGCCGAGCTTATCGCCAACGACAAACCTCTTTTCATTTATATGAACAACAGAGTTTTTCTTCCTGTTTTCGTCACCTATCCCGAAACGGCCTTCGGCGGCACGTTCGAGACAGAAGCCCAATACCGCGAACCCTATTTGAAAAACCTGATAAAGGAACAAGGCGGCATCATGCTCTGGCCCCCTATTCCTTTTTCCTACAACACCATCAACTATAATCTTGAAGTCCCCGCCCCCGCGACGCCCTCGCGCGAAAACTGGCTGGGAACGGACGATCAAGGCCGCGATGTTCTGGCGCGTCTGATCTACGGCTTTCGCATTTCTGTCCTGTTTGGTCTGGTTCTGACTTTTTTCTCCGCCATCATCGGCGTCACTGCCGGCGCCATTCAAGGCTATTTCGGCGGCCTGACGGATCTGATGATGCAGCGCTTTATGGAAGTCTGGAACGGCATGCCGGTTTTGTATCTTTTGATTATCATGGCCTCGCTGGTACAGCCCAACTTCTGGTGGCTTCTGGCTTTGATGCTGTTTTTCTCTTGGATGTTTCTTGTCGGAGTCGTGCGCGCCGAGTTTTTACGCGCAAGAAAACTTGATTACGTCCGCGCCGCGCAGGCTTTGGGCGTGCCGGATCTTTTGGTGATGTTCCGCCATGTCCTGCCCAACGCGATGGTGTCAACGCTGACCTACCTGCCCTTTTTACTTAACCAGTCTATTACTACGCTTACGGCCCTTGATTTTCTCGGTTTCGGCCTACCGCCCGGATCGCCATCTTTGGGTGAGCTTCTCAATCAAGGTAAAAACAACCTGCAAGCCCCATGGCTCGGCCTCAGCGCCTTTGTTGTCTTGGCAACCATGCTGACGCTTTTGATCTTTGTGGGCGAGGCCGTGCGCGACGCCTTCGACCCGCGCAAAATCATGGAAAGGAGCGACAAGAAATGACCGCGCTCCTGAATATAAACAACCTCTCTGTCGCCTTCGGACAAAATGAAGTCGTCCACAAGATTTCATTTTCGATGAACAAAGGCCAAACGCTGGCCCTTGTCGGCGAGTCAGGCTCCGGAAAATCGGTAACAGCGCTTTCCATCCTGCGCCTTCTGCCTTCGGCGCACAGCAGTGGAACTATTACTTTTGAAGGCAAAACCATCACGGACGATAACGCTCAAACTCTGCGCGGCAACCGCATCGCCATGATTTTTCAGGAGCCGATGACCTCGCTCAATCCGCTGCATACGATCGAGCGCCAGATCAGCGAAGTTTTATTCGTGCATAAAAGATTGAATCCGGACGCCGCGCACACGCACACGCTTGAGCTTCTTAAACTCGTCGGAATCCCCGATCCTGAAAAGCGCCTGCAAAGCTACCCGCATGAACTTTCCGGCGGGCAGCGCCAGCGCGTGATGATCGCCATGGCGCTTGCGGGCGATCCGGATATTTTGATCGCGGACGAACCGACAACGGCGTTGGACGTCACGATTCAGGCGCAGATCCTGATGCTTTTAAAAGATCTGCAAACACGTCTTGGGATGGCGCTTTTGCTGATTACGCATGATTTGAATATTGTCAGGCGCATGGCCGATCATGTTTGCGTGATGCAGCAGGGACGCATTGTTGAATCCGGCCCCTGCAAAGAAATCTTCACCGCGCCGCAAAACGCCTATACGAAAATGCTTCTGGCCAGCGAACCTGCGGGTCAGGCGCCGCCCGTTTTCAAAACAGCCACGAACATTGTTAAAGCGGACGGAATCAAAGTCCATTTCCCTATTAAAAAAGGAATCCTGCGCCGCACGGCGGACGTTGTCCGCGCGGTTGACGGAATCTCCCTTCGCGTGCGACAGGGTGAAACGCTGGGCGTTGTGGGCGAGTCCGGCTCCGGCAAAACCACCTTGGGCTTTGCGCTGCTGCGCTTGCAAAAAGCTGCAGGAAATATAAATTTTTGCGGACAGAATATCGCGCATATCTCACGCCGCGCGCTAAGGCCGCTTCGCAAGGATATGCAGATTGTTTTCCAAGATCCCTATGGCAGCCTAAGCCCGCGCATGACCATCGGCGACATTATCGCCGAAGGCCTTGACCTTCACAAACTGATTCAAACAAAAGACGAACGCGCGCAGCGCATCGCAAGCGCGCTTGAAGAAGTAGGCCTTGATCCGGCGATGCACAGCCGCTTTCCGCACGAGTTTTCCGGCGGCCAGCGCCAGCGCATTGCCATAGCCCGCGCCATGATCTTAAACCCGAAACTTGTCGTTCTGGATGAACCGACTTCGGCCCTTGACATGTCCGTCCAAGCACAAATCGTGGAACTTCTGCGCACACTGCAAGCGCGACACAAACTCGCTTATATTTTTATCAGCCACGATCTGCGAGTCATCAAAGCCCTGTCAAACTACGTCCTCGTCATGAAAGCAGGCCGCGTTGTCGAAGAAGGAACCATCAACCAAATCTTCGAAACCCCCACGCAACCCTACACACAAGATTTAATCCGCGCCGCGTTCGAAAGATAACTAAAGCCCCCCCCCTTGTCATCCTCGGGTTCTTGCTGCGCAAGCCCCGAGGATGACAAGAGGGTTCTAGGGTATAGACTCATAAACTAGATCCAGAAAGCAACGATGGAAGCGAGGAAGACAGCGGCCATGAAGGTGTAAGGCTGTCTGTCGTAACGGGTGGCGACGCGGCGGAAGTCTTTCAGACGACAGAAGAAGCGTTCGACGCGGTTTCTG
>WREW01000005.1 GCA_009779135.1 Alphaproteobacteria bacterium | reverse complement strand
GGGCGTTCCTGCCGCGTGGGTAGCGCTGGATCCGGCGAGTTCGCCAAGCTATCTCGGCACAAGCGCAACACAGACTAAGCCTTTCCGCCAAGGCGATGAGACGACAGGGCTTTATTCTGACGCCGCCAGCCGGGTACAGATCGCGATCGCCGGGCAAGAACGTTTAAGAGTTACAACAACAACAACCATGGGCAGTGGTGCGGGGTCGATGTTGAGTCTGTCGGGGTCAAATGCGTCCTATGCGATTGATGGCGTGCATTTGATTTCCATGGTCGGAACGCGCGGCAATTACAGCATTATGATTGGCGACAGATATAACTATACCAATGCGCCGCTGATTGCTCAGGCAGCTTCCAGAGATGTTCTGATCGGCGACAGAGTCAGATCCGGCAACGCGCCTGTTGGCCTTACCGGCAGCGATACTGTTCTTGGTCATTCAGGACTTCAATATCTTCATACCGGCGGCGGTAATGTGGCCTTGGGTGGTGGCGCGCTTCAAGGGTTGCTGAGTGGCAGCGTAAATATGGCGATGGGGTTAAACGCGGGCGCGAATTTAGAACAAGGCACCAGAAACGTCTTTATAGGTCAGTCTGTCGGTGGGCCGGGCGGCAATCTTCTGGCAGGTACGGAATATGTTTATAATATTCTGATCGGCTACGACGGCATGAGTGCCACGATTCCGTCGGGGACAACATCCAGCTGGCTTAGTGTCGCCAATGTGGTGCAGGCCAAGATAAGTTCAGGGCAGGTCATTCTTGGCGGAACCGCGACTGTCACCGGCGTTAAAACCGGCGTGGCGGTTGATATGTCGCGCTCTGTCAACAGTATGCTCCCACCAACAGGTACAACAGGCGAGCGCCCCGCAGCGGGGATTGTGGGAATGATCCGCTACAACTCGACACTCAACACGCTTGAAGGCTATCAGGGATCTCCGCCCGCGTGGGTGCCTTTGAGTCCGGATACGGATCTTTTCCTCGGCACCAGTGCGACAAAGACTCGACTCTCTCGTCAGGGCGATGAAACAACCGGTCTTTATTCCGATGCCGCCTCGCGGGTGCAAATCGCCATCGGCGGGATTGAGCGCATGCGTGCAACCGCCTCGGGGATTGAAGTGACGCAGATGATTACCGCAACGGGGACGGCGCCATACTACGCTTTCGGCGCGACGCGCTACATGCATGCGCCCGCCGGCACAAGCAATGTCGGGCTTGGCGAATATGCTCTGAATACAACAATGGCGGGGACTTCCAATGTTGCGATCGGCTCGCAGGCTTTGCGCTATGGCGTCACGGGCGGCAACAATGTTGCCATCGGCGCTAGCGCTTTGCGCAACTCTGGCACCGCCAGCGGCGGGGCCAACAACACCGCTGTCGGTGCTACGGCCGGTCAAGCTTTAACGACCGGCTCCAGCAATCTTATCCTCGGTAATGGTGTGGCAAGCACGGTGCTTGATACGGGATCGCGCAATATCTTGATCGGCACGGGGAATGCGGTGACGACTCCGGCTGCCAACACCAATGACTTTTTGAATATCGGCGGGGTGCTTAATGCCACTATGACCACGCAGAGGGTCGGTGTGAATATGGGGACGACAGCGGCCTCGTTCCCCTTCCAAGTGGGGACGACGACGTCGAACGGCAACGGGGCTTATCTGACGGGGGCGGGCGTTTGGACAAATGCTTCGGATGAAAGAGTGAAAGAGAATGTGCGCGAGCTGCCTTATTCGATCGAGGATCTGATGAAGCTAAGGCCTGTCGCTTACGAGATGATAGGCACGCACGAAAAGCAGATCGGGTTTATTGCGCAGGAAGTGATGAAGGTGGTGCCGGAGGTTGTCTCCGGCAGCGAGGATACAAGGTTCGGGTTGAGCTACGGCAACCTGCTCGCCGTGGCGGTGAAGGCCATTCAGGAGCAGCAAGTGCGGATTGATGCGCTTGAGGCGGAGAATAAGAGATTGCGCGAAATGGTTGGTGGGATGGCGAGCGGGGATGCCCCCCACCCAACCCTCCCCCGCAAGGGGGGAGGGCTTGAGGCGCAAGTCCGGATGATTATCTGGGTCGGCGGGACCGTGGCGCTTGTGCTGGGGGTCGGGCTGGCTGGATGCGGCGTGGCGTTGGTGCGGGGAAGAAAGCGAGCAGCGTAGGGTGGTGCCCCCCCTGTCATTGCGAGGCGGGCCTTCAGGCCCGACGTGGCAATCTCTGTTGCAATGACAGTTAGGAAACAATCTCATCATACAGATCCTTCCAATCCGCATGGTTCTTTATGATTAAATCAATCTTATCCCGTCTTGAACCGCTTTTGATTTGTTTTTCTCTTTTTATCGCGTCGTTGATGTTTTCAAATGCTTCGTAATAAACCAGTTTGTTTAAATTATATCGCTTGCTGAAGCCGTTCAGTAGTTTGTTTTTGTGTTCATATACCCTTCTGCTTAGGTCGCGGGTTACGCCGGTGTAGATGGTGGAGTTTGTTTTGTTGGTTATGAAGTAGATGTAGTATTGCTGGGGCATTTTTTAAACCTGTCATTGCGAGGAGGGCCTTTAGGCCCGACGCGGCAATCCCCTGTAACATCGTTGAGATTGCCACGTCAAACCGGCTTACGCCGGCCTTCCTCGCAATGACACATGCCGCTTGTCATTGCGAGGCGGGCCTTTAGGCCTGACGTGGCAATCTCTACGGAATCAACGGCGACCAAGCCGGATCTGAGGCGTCCATGGGGGTGGGGATTTCTCGTTCGTTGTAGCCGGTTAGATCGATGCTGTAGAGGCGCGATTTTTTATTGCGGCCTCCCGGGCCGGAGGGGAGATCCTTGAAGTACATCAGCACGCGGCCGTTCGGGGCCCATGTGGGGCCTTCGACGTGGAAGGATTCCGTCAGCAGTCTTTCGCCTGAACCATCAGGGCGCATCACGCCGATGTAAAAGCGGCCTCTTAATTGTTTGGTGAAGGCGATCAGATCGCCGCGCGGCGACCAGACGGGCGTGGCGTAGCGGCCTTCGCCGAAGCTGATGCGCTTAACTTCGCCTCCGCCCGCTGTCATCGTATAAATCTGCTGCGTGCCGCCTCGATCCGATTCAAAAGTTATTCTCTTGCCGTCCGGTGCGTAACTGGGCCCTGTATTAATAGACGGGTGGTTGGTGATCTGCGCGATTTTGCGCGAGCGCAAATCCATCGTATAAATATCCGAGTTCCCATTGCGCGAGAGCGAGAAGACAACCTTATTTCCATCCGGCGCAAAGCGCGGGGCGAAAGTCATATTGTCGAAATTGCCGAGAACCTCTTGCCGTCCCGTATCAATGTTAAAAAGATAAACGCGCGGTCTTTTGTTATAATAAGCCATGTAGGTGATTTCCTGCATGGTGGGTGAAAAGCGCGGCGTTAAAACCAGCGCGCGCCCGTCACTCAGAATGCGGTGGTTTTCGCCGTCCTGATCCATAATCGCAAGACGTTTGACACGGGCTGTGGAGGGGCCGCTTTCTGCGACATAGACAATGCGGGTGTCAAAGTAGCCGTCTTCGCCGGTGATGCGTTTATAAATTGCGTCCGCGATAATATGCGCCACGCGCCGCCAGTTCCCCGGGATCGTAAAATAAGCAAGGCCTGTCATTTGCTGTTCACCGAAGACGTCCCACAAGCGGAACTCGACTTTCAAGCGGCCATCGGTTTGCGCTTCAATGCGGCCTATAACAAGCGCCTGAGCGTTTAAAACGCGCCAGTCCGCAAAGCGCGGGCCTGCCATAAGTGAATCTCGATCCTGAATGAAAGAGCGCGGATCTACCATCGTAAAAAGGCCCGAGCGCATAAGATCCTGCATGACCACTTGCGCAATGTCCTGCCCGAAGCGCGACTCATTCTGGGTTTTTGCGTAAAAGGCCGGAATGGCGATGGGAATAGGCTCCACCGTGCCGCGCGTAATATCAATGCGGATTTCCGCCTGCGCAGCGTTTGCTCCAAATAGAAAAAAGATTCCGAGAATAAGACTCAGCAAAGTTTGACGGGTTATCATAAAAGGCTCCTCTTTAAAACATATCGCGCGGGTCAAAGGTGAAACGTATGGTCTTCCATTGGTCATAACGATCCGGCGGCAGCTCCAGCGGCGTGCAGCGCGGGTGGCGCAGCGCTCTTATCGCCGCTTCAGCCGCCGTGCGGAAATGCGAGTCCGCGTTAAAGCGGAACTGATCGACAACTTCCGCCGAACGTACCGTACGATCCTCGTTCATTTCAATCAAGACTTCAACAACAAGCTCATGCGCATCTCGCGCACCCATCGGCACGTTCCAGCATGCGCTGATCTGGCGGCGCAGGGCGTCTTCCTGCGAAATAGTCAGCCGATCCGAAAAAGCGGGGCCTGTGCGGGCGGCGTCCGTGCTTTTGGCGCTTCCGTCCTGTTTTTCCGGCGCGATTTGTTTGGCCGGCGGCGCGGGGCGCTCGGCAGGTTTGATTTTGGCCACGTTTTTCAACACGCTGGCCAGAGGGTCTTCCTTGGGCGGCTCGGGCTTTTTCACAGGCTCGGGCTTGGGCGGGGCCGGTTTTTCGGGCGGGGGCGGAATGGCCTCGCTCTTGAGCGGTTCGGGCGGTTTAACCTCCTTGGGCTGCGGGGGCGGGGCTTTTTTCGGCGGCTCCTCGACCTTCTCGCTGACTTTGCGGGTGTTGGTGATGGCGCCGATTTCCACAATATCGACAGGCAAGGGCTGCCATGGCTCTTTTAAGGGCGGGGCATTGAAAAAAGAGGGCGCGCCCCAGTAAAGCCCTCCCAGCATAAGGGTGTGAAGAAAAAGCGAAAGCGCCAGAGCCGGTTTCAGATTTTCATCGTGAAAAGACATGCGTTTATCGGCGACCTTTGGAGCCAGAGACGGATTCTTCTTTGGGAAGCTCGGCCACAAGCGCGATTTTGGTAAAGCCCGCCGCGCTGATCGTGCCCATCACTTCCATGATTTTGCCGTAGGAAATGCCTTTGTCACCGCGCACGAAAATACGCGCCTGAGGGTCGGCGCCTGTGATGGCTTTGAGCCGCGCGACGAGCTGCGCCGGTTCAAACTTCGTTTCCTGCAGATAAATGCGGCCCTTGGCGTCAATGGAAATGACAAGCGGCTCCTTGTCCTGTTTAAGGGACTGGGCGTTTGTTTGAGGTAGATCCAAAGGCACCGCCACCGTCAGAAGAGGCGCCGTCACCATAAACACAATCAGCAGCACAAGCATCACATCCACAAAGGGCGTGACGTTAATCTCAGCCATAGGGCGGAAATTGCTGAATCGTGAACGTCGTCCGCTGCCGTTTGGCGGTAAAAGAGGCCCGGCCATCTTACTTGCTTTCCATATTGCGTGAGAGGGTGGCGATCATATCATTGGCGAAGTTTTCAAGCCTTGCGCCGTAGCGGCCTATTTCATTGGCGAACTTGTTATAGGCTGCCGTCGCCGGAATGGCGGCCACAAGGCCTACGGCGGTGGCCATCAAAGCCTCGGCAATGCCTGGCGCGACAACACCCAAAGATGTGTTCTGCGCCTGCGCGATTCCGATAAAGGCCCTCATGATTCCCCAGACGGTTCCGAAAAGCCCGACAAAAGGCGCTACAGATCCGACCGAGGCCAGAAAAGTCATCCATGTTTCAACCTGCGCCATCTCGCGCCCTATGGTTACTTGGAGCATGCGGTCGATGCGCGCCAGAATATTGCTGCGGCCCTGCGGCGTGTCCAAAAGGCCTTTGTCGTGGGCGGCGCGCCACTCCTTCATTCCCGCCACAAAGACGGCCTGCATGGGATCGCCCGGGCGTTTGATTTTCTCGTAAAGCCCATCAAGGGAGCCTGCGGCCCAAAAGCGTTCCTCAAAAAAACCGGCGCGGGTTTTTAGGCGCGATATTTTGGCGATTTTGTCAAAAATCAAGGCCCATGTGAAAACCGAGACCACCAAAAGTCCGATCATCACGCTTTTTCCGATAAGATCCGCATGGCTGAAAAGGCCCCACAATGACATATCCAAAGCAGGCACCGAGCCGGCCAGTTTTACGCTTTCTACAAGTTGAGTTTCCATTCGATGAACGCTCCTGTTTATAAATAGGCTGTCAGTTTTTCCCGCCACAATGTCGGCAAACGCATCACTTCGCCCGCCTGTGTAACGGCAACCAGTGTCACTTTTGTGGCAAAAAGAGGAAATCCTTGACGTGTGACAGTTTGGTTCATGGTCAGGCTGGCGCCCCCTATATGCGCAACTTCTGCGCTGACCAAAAGCAAATCATCAAGCCGCGCGGGGGCTGTGTAGTCCGCTTCGAGGCGGCGGGCGACGAAGAGGGGGTCGTCTTTTTGCCATAAATGGCCCTCGCCTCGGCCCAGTATGGTGCGCAGAAACTCGCTGCGGGCGCGCTCGGCATAGCGCAGGTAGTTGGCGTAATAGACGACTCCGCCGGCGTCCGTGTCTTCGTAGTAAACGCGCACGGGCAAAAGGAAACGTTTCTTGTTTTCCGGATCAAAAACAGTCATCAGAAAGGCTCATCTGCGGAAAGGGTGAAGTCTTGCTGCTCGGGCGCATCCGCAGGCGCATGAAGGCCAAGATGCTTATAGCCGCTTGCGGTGAGCATGCGCCCCCGAGGCGTGCGTTGCAAGAGGCCTTGCTGGATGAGAAAAGGCTCTATCACCTCTTCGAGCATATCGCGCTGCTCGGCCAAGGAAGCGGCCAGCGTTTCGACCCCTACGGGGCCTCCGGCATAATGCTGCGCGATCAGATTCATATAGCGCCGATCCATCGAATCAAAGCCAAGGCGATCCACCTCAAGACATGTCAGGGCATGATCCGCCATTTTTGCGTCAATGGTTTTTGCGCCCTGCACGGCGGCAAAGTCGCAGACGCGGCGCAGCAAACGGCCTGCCACGCGCGGGGTTCCGCGCGCGCGCCGTGCGATTTCAAACGCGCCGTCTTCCGAGATGGGTACACGCAGTTTTGCCGCTGCGCGTTTGACAATGGCGCTTAATTCCTCGGGCGTGTAGAACTGCAGGCGCAGAGGAATGCCAAAGCGTTCCCGCAAAGGTCTTGAAATCAGGCCGCTGCGGGTTGTTGCGCCGATCAAAGTAAAGGGCGGCAGATCGATTTTAACCGAGCGCGCCGCAGGGCCTTCGCCGATGATAAGATCAAGCTGGAAATCTTCCATGGCCGGATAGAGGATTTCTTCCACGGATGAGCTAAGGCGGTGAATCTCATCAATAAAAAGAACGTCATGCGGCTGAAGATTGGTTAAAAGCGCGGCCAGATCGCCGGCGCGCGCAATAACGGGGCCGGATGTGCCGCGAAAGCTGACGCCGCGTTCATGCGCGACAATTTGCGCCAGGGTTGTTTTGCCAAGGCCAGGGGGGCCGGAAAATAAAACATGGTCAAGCGCTGAGGCCCGTGTTTTTGAAGCCTCAATAAAAACGCGCAGATTTTTACATAAGGAGTCCTGGCCGACAAAATCCTCAAGCTTTTGCGGTCGCCATGCCATGTCGGGGCTCTCATGCGGCAGCTCCTGCGGGACGATCAAGCGGTCGGCGGCTTTGCTCATGCGCTAGACCTCCTTCTTTCCAAGGGCGTTCAGGGCGGTTTTTATAAGCTCATCCAGCTGCGGCTGCTCGCCAAGCTCAAGGCGGGCGGCGTTGACGGCCATAAAAGCTTCCATGCGCTGATAGCCGAGATTCAAAAGCGCCGAAAGGGCGTCTTCGGCCACTTGAGGCGTCTGGTACGGCACGAAGGGCGTTTTGTCTTTGGTTTGCAGACTCAGGGTAGTGACTTTGTCTTTCAGCTCCGTGATAAGTCTTAGGGCCAGTTTGGGGCCTACCCCGTCTGCGGCAGTCAGTGCGTTTTTGTCGCCGGACAAAAGCACTTGCGCAAGACGCTCAGGTGATAGCAGGCCCAGAATCGAAAGGGCGGATTTGGCGCCGACGCCCTGCACTGTGATAAGAAGGCGAAACCAGTCCCGCTCCGCCAGCGTGTGAAAGCCGAAAAGATTAAAGGCATCTTCGCGGACTTGCGTTTCGATCCACAGGCTTACCGGTGTTCCGGCTTTGTCACCCGTCAGCCTTAGCGTATGGGCCGAGCAAGCTACCAGATACCCCACGCCGCCGACATCCACGAGAATGTGGTGCCCTGCGATGCTGTCAAGATGTCCGGTCAGTTTTCCGATCATGCCAAGACCTTTAAATGTTGATTCGCCGCTAAAATATCATGATGATGCGCGTGACACACGGCAATAGCAAGCGCATCCGCCGCATCCGCCGCCAAATCTCCCGATAAAGGCAGCAAAAGACGAATCATGGCCATGATCTGTTTTTTGTCGGCATGGCCAAATCCTGTCACCGTCTGCTTTATTTTGTTTGCGGAATATTCTGTCACGGCCAAGCCGGCCTGAGCGGCCGTAAGCATGGCCACGCCGCGCGCCTGACCGAGCTTGAGGGCTGAGGCTGCATTTTTGTTGACAAAGGTTTCCTCAATGGCGGCTTCTTTGGGGGCGTGGGCGCGGATGACCTCTTGCAGGCCCTGGGCCAGCGCGGCCAGACGCTCAGCCATGGGAAGATCGGGGCTGGGACTGATGCGTCCGGCGGCGATAAAGGACAGATGCTGGCCGTCCTGGCGGATAACGCCCCAGCCCGTATGGCGCAAACCCGGGTCAATGCCCAATATGGAACGAATCATCTGCATGCCAGGAGGATAGATCTTTTTTGGCGCTTGTGTTAGTGTTTGAAGAAAGGGAGAAAAGCCGATGGCAAACTTTGCTTGGTCTGACAAATTGACTGTTAAGGTTCGTCTTTTGGACGAAGACCATAAGCGGCTTTTGGGATTTGTCTCGACTCTTAAAGAGCTTGCCCATAAAGGTGCGGGGGTGCGCGAGATTTTGGGTGAAGTGGATCATCTTCTGGCCTTTGCCAGAACCCATTTGACGCATGAGGAAACGCTGATGCGGCGCACGGCCTATCCGTCTTTTATTCCCCATAAAATCGAGCATGACCGCCTTTTCCGTGAGGTGGAAGATTTCCGCAAGCGTCTGGCCGGCGGGCAGGTGATGCTCAATGATGACAGTTTAATGGCTGTATATGCGGGAATCTGCGATCACATTGTCGCCATGGACGCCCCTTTGGGCGCGTGGCTTTCCAAGCATGCGAAAGAAACAGTGACCTAATTGCGCGCGCGTGAGACGAAGAAGCTGTCAACGCCCTCCAGCGAGGGCAGCAGGTGCGCGAGGTCGGAAAGCACCAGATCGCGGCGGTGATAGTTTGAAAGCGCCACAAAGCGCCATTCCAGCTGGTTGTTGTGATGCTGGATGGAAAGCGAGCCGCGCGCCACGCGGTAGCCGTGGTTTTTTAACATCTCGACAATATAGTCGCGCGTGGGGTGAAAGCCTCTTTTAAATTGAACGCGCACGCTGATGGGGCGCTGCGCGGGCAGAAAGCGATCAAGGCTTGCGCCGAAAAGAACAAACAAAAGCGCCACAATCGTCATCGACAAGGCCGGAATATAAAAGCCCAGTCCCACAAGAACGCCGATCGCCGCCGCGCACCAGATAGACGCTGCCGTGGTCAGGCCCGAGATTTTCATGCCGTTTTGCATGATGATTCCCGCGCCGAGAAAACCGATGCCGGTGACGATGCCTTGAATGGTGCGGGTCGGATCAATCATGGTCAAATGGGATGCAGCCTGCCCCGTTGTTGACCAAGCGTCAGGATGCGCGGACAGGGCCGTAAGCGCTGCTGATACCATGCATACAAGCCCGTAGGTACGCACGCCTGCCGCGCGGCCACGGTAGGAACGCTCATAACCGAAGGTAAAGCCTAAAAACAGGGCCACAAGCATGGCTGTTACAACAGATATCTGCGCCGAAGCATGCGCGAAAAGCCAGTAATGGTGCAGGACTTCGTAAAAATGCATTGTGAAATCTATCATGCGCGGCCATCCGTAACGTTGTTTTTATTCTAGCAGAAAACAACGTTATCATCTTTTCCTTGATTCGTTTCAAGGAAAGCAATTTCCTCTTCTGTCGAGACACGGCCTAAAACTGCATTGCGGTGAGGAAAACGGCCAAAGCGCTGGATGACGGCTGAAGACCAGTTGGCCCAATCCACCCAAGCGGATGTTTTGGTGCGTTCGCGTATGTAAAAAGAGGCCAGACGTTGATCGCCGCTGTTTTCCGCATGAAGAAAAGGAAGGTAGAAAAAAAGTTTGAAATTGATGTCAATGCGGTCGTCAAAATGGTGAATGATCGCCTGCCGCGCCAAATCAAGCGCCGTTTCATCCGTGGCATAAGCGCGCGCCGTGCCGCAGAACATACGACGCGGAAAAATATCAAGCAGCAAAAGCAGGGCCAACATGCCTTCGGGCGTTTCTTCCCACGGACGAAGCCCGTCAAGGGCGGCGCGCTCATGGGCGATAAGAAAACGCGAACGAATGGCATCGTCCACAGCCGCGTCAGGCGTAAACCAGTGCTGGGGGCCGACTTCGTAGAACCAGTAGTTCAGTATCTCTTCAGGATCTGTCAACATAAGGCGGCATTGTAAGAGGTGAATCTTTCGAAAGTGTTACTCTTTTAATCCGAATCTCCTACTTGTCATCCTCGTGGCTTGCCCGTCTTGTCGGCAGGCAAGCCACGAGGATGACAAGGGGAGCGGGGTTATTTCGTTTTCCATGTGCGGATATTGCCAAGGTCGATATGGATATGGTTGCTGGAAGGGTAGTAGGAGACCCCTCCTCTTTGCATGGTTTTTGCAATCTCTGCCACGGCGCGGCCATTGACTTTGCTGATCCTGAAATCAACGGCCCATCCGTATATATGCAGGCTGTCCTTGGCGGCCTGACTGTTGCGGGCGCGTAACTTCTCGTTGGTGCTCCGGCTGCGGTAGCCGTCCAGAATCTCGAACGTCACGCTGGGCGGCAGGCCAAGGCGTGTGCGGATATCAACAAGAAAATCAATAAGTTCGGGATCAATTTTGCCGATGCTGTTATTTTGGCGGTCACGAAACAAGCGGTTGATCTTGGTCAAGGCCGCCGGATCATAGCGGTTGTTTTTGTAGTAGGTGAGGTTCAGCCGCTCGCCGCTTGGCGGGTGGCTCAGGACAATGGCGCGCTCGGGAACCTGATCGGGGTGCGTTTTGGCGGCGCTGCCGGTTGTGACGGGCTTTTTGGACAGCGGCGCGGCGCAGCCCGCCAAAGCCAGAACAAAACAACAAAAGACCAGAAGAAGGATATTTTGCTTTTTCATGAGTCCCCCTTGCCGCGCCATAGGGGGTTGAAGCGGTAAAGCCCTTGCTCCATCAGAAAGACATCCTGTTTTTCATTTTGATCCATGATTTTGCGGCGCAGGCGGTAGAGATGCGCATCAAGCCTGTGTGTGTCAAAACAATCCTGAGATCCCCAGAGCGCGGTTAAAATCTCATCCCGCGCGCAGGGGCCTTGCGCCAGATAAAAATAGTCCAAAAGGGCCGTTTCCTTGTCCGTCAGCCTGACTTCTTGACCGGTTTTTCTGTTTTGCAAAAGGCGCAGGTTTGGGGTGAAAAGCCAAGGGCCTATGATTTTGGGCTTGCTTGTCATGAAAGAGGGTGGCCGTCTGGCCTCCTCAAGCAGGCCTAGCAACGCGCCAAGGCGAAAGGGCCGCGTCAAGGTCATGACATCAAGCGCCTGCGGCCAGCTGGGCGGACGGCCCAGAATCATAAAAAAGGGCGGCGTAAAGCTTGCCTCAAGATGGGCCACGAGCTTGTCCCAAAGGGGTGCGGGGGCCTGCGCCGAGTCATCCCAGTCAAGCAAAATGGCGTGCGGCAGGTTTTGCTGCCAAGCCTCCAAGGCTTCTTCAAGAGACGGGAAGAGGGCCAGCTGCAACCCTTTTTTTTCATGCTGAAGCTGCTCGCTGACGGCGCCGCAAAGGACGGGATCGGAGGAAATAAGGCCTAAAAGAAACATGCCTATAGTTTTACAGAAAAAGCGCAGCGCGGGCAAGGGAGGCTTTTCACGATTTGACGCCGTGGCTGCCTTTGTGTAATTAAATCCGTGGTGCAAAAAGACGAGAAAAGAGGTTTTTATCATGACAATGCCGACAACGCCCGTGGCAGGTACTTTGATGCAGGGCAAAAAAGGCCTTATTATGGGTGTGGCCAACGATCATTCTCTTGCTTGGGGGCTGGCGCAAGTGTGCGGCGCGCATGGCGCTGAGCTTGCTTTTACCTATCAGGGTGAGGCGCTAAAAAAGCGCGTGACGCCTTTGGCTGCTTCTCTGGGCTCATCCTTTGTCGAGCCTTGCGATGTGACGGATGAAGACAGCATGGATGCTTTATTCAAAACGCTGGAGGAAAAATGGGGCGCGCTTGATTTTGTCGTGCATGCTGTTGCGTTTTCCGACAAGACGGAACTGGATGGTCTTTATCTGAATACATCGCGGGATAATTTTCTCAAGACGATGGATGTGTCCTGCTATTCGCTGACTTCTGTGGCGCGGCGGGCGGCGCCTTTGATGAAAAAGGGCGGCTCGATTTTGACGCTTAGCTATATCGGGGCGGAGCGGGTGATGCCGCATTACAATGTGATGGGCGTGGCCAAAGCGGCTTTGGAGGCAAGCGTGCGCTATCTTGCCGTGGATCTGGGGCCGCAGAATATTCGCGTCAATGCCATTTCGGCAGGGCCTATCAAAACACTTGCGGCAAGCGGAATCGGCGATTTCCGCGCGATTTTGCGGTGGAATGAAATTAACGCGCCGCTGCGGCGGAATGTGACGATTGTTGAAGTCGGTCATGCGGGTTTGTTTGCTTTGTCGGATCTCGGCACGGGCATGACGGGGGAGGTTTTCCACGTTGACTCGGGCTATCACAATGTCGGCATGCTGGCTGTGGATCGGGCTGAAGCTGTTGTTGATCTTCTTAGCGGGTTTGTCGGAAAGAGCTGAAACATGGCCAGCAACAGTTTCGGATCATTTTTTCGTTTTACAAGTTTTGGAGAAAGTCACGGGCCTTTTATCGGGGTTGTTGTGGATGGCTGTCCGCCGCGTCTTCCTTTTACCGAGGCTGATGTTCAGCCTTTTTTGGATCAGCGCAAGCCCGGGCAATCCGCTTTTACCACGGCAAGGCAGGAAGATGACCGCGTTGAGATTCTTTCAGGAACTTATGAAGGTGTGACGACAGGCGCGCCGGTCTGCATGCTTGTGGTCAATAAAGATCAGCGCCCGGGCGATTATGATTCTATCAAGCATAGTTTTCGACCCGGGCATGCCGACTATACTTACAGCGTGAAATATGGGGTGCGCGATCCGCGCGGCGGTGGCCGTTCAAGCGCGCGCGAAACCATCGCGCGTGTGGCGGCAGGCGCGCTTGCGCGCAAAGTGCTTGGTGAAAAGGTTCAAATCCGTGGCGCTGTGGTTCAACTGGGGCCTCATAAAATAGATCGCGCGAAGTGGGATTGGCAGGAAACGCAGCGCAATCCTTTTTTTGCGCCGGACGCAACGGCGGCTTTGCTTTGGGCGCAGTATCTTGAAGCGGTGAAAAAAGAAGGCAATGCCGTGGGCGCGGTTGTTGAGCTTCATGCAAGCGGCCTTGAGGCCGGCTGGGGCGATCCGGTTTATGAAAAGCTTGATAGCGCGCTTGCATGCGCCATGATGTCGATCAACGCGGTCAAAGGCGTTGAAATCGGCAGCGGCTTTGCGCTGGCGGCGATGACGAGCGATCAGGGGCAGGATGAAATGCGCCGTGGTGAAGACGGGCGGCCTGTTTTTCTTTCCAATCACGCAGGCGGCGTGCTGGGAGGCATCTCGACAGGGCAGGATGTGGTTGTGCGCTTTGCGCTGAAACCGACAAGCTCTATCCTTATGCCACGGCGCACCGTGAATGAAGCGGGTGAGGAAATCATGATAGAAACGCAGGGGCGTCATGATCCTTGCGTTGGCATTCGCGCCGTGCCCATTGGTGAAGCGATGCTGGCCTGCGTGCTGGCCGATGCCAAATTGAAAGCAAAAGCTCTTTTATAAACAAAATGTTAGCGCGGTCTCCTTGCCAGAGCGGAAGCTTTTGTCTAAGATGAAAAAAGCCGAAGTCTTACAAACAGGGGGAGATTTTCCATGGAAAAAATGGTCGCTTTGTTCCGCAAGTATTTTGTGGATGTTTTGAAGACGCAATATGCTGATTTTAATGGTCGCGCGCTGCGCTCGCAATTTTGGTATTTCGTGCTGTGCTATGCTGCCGTAAGTCTTATTGTCAGGCTTGCTGATGAAATCCTTCATATGCCTGTTCTTCAGACGCTGCTTGCGCTGGCTTTGCTTGCGCCCGGACTGGCCATTGGCGCGCGGCGCCTTCATGATCTGGGCAAAACGGGCTGGTGGCAGTTGCTTGGGCTGGTTCCTGTTGTGGGCTGGATCATTTTGGTTTTCTGGTTTGCCATGGAAGGTCAGGAAGGGAAAAACGCTTATGGCGACCCTGTTGTCGATGCATAAACTTAAACACTAGAGGATCTCATGTCCGGCTTTGAGACAATCAAGCCTTCTTATGATGAGTGGATGTATTTTACACAAGTGGTGCTTGATAGGCTTTCCACTGTAACGCAGATTTATAAAAATCCTCCGCATGTGGATGCCTATATGCGCGAAAAAGAGCGTCAGGAAAAACTCGGCATGACGGTTGCGGTGATGCGGCAGCTCCATACGCTGACGGATGAGCCTGCCTTCGGCCTGTTTGAGGAAGATCAGGATACATCCGCGCTTGAGGAAGGTTTGATTGCGCAGATCCAGCTTGCGATGGTGGATGTTCTGGCCAAACTGCCTATATGGTCTGCGGATATGCAGCTTCTTTTGAAATCGCCTTGGATGCAAAATTGCGCAGGCAAAGTGGCGACCATTCTCTTTCGCGGCCCCGAAAGGCGGGAGGAAGAAGGGATCGGCTCGGGCATGGTGGAGCATGGGAGGCTGCCGGCCAAGCTTGCTGCCATGGTCGATCTTGAATCCGCCGGTGGCGAGCGCGCGGCGCGCGTGAAAAAACCGGCGGCGGCGCAGGGCGACGTTATGCGGCGGGAAGATCTGGCGCGGCTTTGGGCCAAGCAGAATGGCGCGTTTCTCCGCACGGCCGGACGTATGGACTAGACCTCATTTTTAAGGAAAGAAAATTATGGCACAAACCTATGCACAAAAAGCGCCCTTCAATGACTGGTGGTACTGGTCTGAATGTCTTGTCAAGCGTTTCCGCACCATTGCCGAGATCTACCGCGAAAATGGTGAGCTTGAGCGCAGCGATGTGATCGGCGAGCTTGCGCGCAAGCTTAAAGATAATTGCATGGTTCCCGTGATGGAAGCGCGCAAAGGCATCAACACGGACGAACAGAAAGAAGCCATTCGCAAGCTTGAAGAAGAATCCATCTTCAACGCTGCGGTGATGTTTCGTGATGTTTTGACCAATTTTCCTTTTATATCCTCGGCCATTCAGGATTTCCTTTATATCTACTGGGAGGATGTCAAATGGCCCGCAGAGGATGATGAAGACCAGCTTGATGAGCGCACAGGCATGGCCAAAAAGAAAAAGAAGAAAAGCAGTGAAGATCTCCGCGTCACCGAACTTTTCTGGGGGCCCAAGGAACGTCAGGATGAAGGGATTCGCAGCGGCAAGGTTGAAGATGGTGGCCTGCCCGGACTGATTAACAACATGGTGGCGGCGGAGAAATCATCTTCAAACCGCGCGCCGACCGATTATGGGCATGTTATGCAGTCTGCAGCTGTGCAGCAATATGTTGCCACGACAGCGGCCACCAATCAGAAATGGGAAAAAGCCGGCGTGAAGATGAACTTTAAGCCTGGTGGTGGGATGTAGGAACATTTTTTGTCATCCTCGGACAAGCGCGAAGCGATTGATCCGGGGATCTGACGCTCGATTCACGTTTCTCTAACGCCAGATCCCCGGGCTCTTGCTTCGCAAGCCCCGAGGATGACAAGAAGTGGTTAGATTTGAATCAATATCTTTCCGATATTCTTACGCGCGTTTAGGTGTGCGTAGGCGTCGTTGATGGCGGTCAGGGGGAAGATGGTATCGATTTTGGGTTTGATTTTTTCTTTTTTCATCAGGTCAAAAAGCTCATCAAAGACGGACTGGCATAAAAGGCGATGCTCGATCAGCGGCCACATAAGAAAGCCTGACAGGATCGCGTTTTTGCGGCGGAGCTTGGCGATGATTTCATGATCCTGAACCGCGCCGTCATAGGCGCCGAAGATACAGATTTGTCCACCGATGCTGTGGAGCGCGGCCAGATTATCGTCAAAATAGGGGCCTCCATGGGCGTCCAAAAGAATGTCGATACTGTCAAGCAGGCTGTTTTGCGCAAAAAAAGACCATGGCTTTTCGCTGACATTGATGACTTTGTCAAAGCCGCGCTCTTTTTCAAGATACGCAACCTTGTCCGCGTTTGAGCATGTGCCTGTAAAGTTCAGGCCGTGCCAGCCGCCCGCGCGCAAAAGGTCGCTGATCGCAAGGCCTACGCCGCCTGCGGCGCTGTGGATCAAAACCCTGTTATTGTCTTTGATACGCAGGCAGCGGTTGATAAGAAACCATGCCGTAAAATACGCCATGGGAAGCGCGGCCCATAAGGGATCTTCGGTTTTTTGCGGGAGTTTAAAAACATATTTGTCTTTGACATGGGCTTGCTGTGCAATCACGCCGCTTGTGCCAAAGCCGCTTTGTGCAAAGGTGATGACGCTGTCTCCGATGGCAATATCCTGCACCGCGTTTCCGATTTGCAGCACCTGCCCCAGACATTCGCCGCCCAGAGTTAAGGGCGGCTGAGCGGTAAAAGGATAACAGCCTTTGAGAATCATGGATTCGTAAAAATTAATTCCGGCGTAAAGAACGCGGATATGCACCTCGTCTTTTTGTAGCGGCGGCAGATGGTGTGTTTCAAGCGCAAGAGGCTCATGCGCGCGGTGAAAACGTGCGGCTTTGATGGTTTCATCTGGAGCAGGGTGGTAATGATGCGCGGCTGCGCTTTCGGGCGGAAGCTTGAGTTCAGGCGTGCAGCAACAGGGTTTGTCTGTGGTCATGGGGGCCTCCTCTTTTTATGTTTTTTATGAGGCGGAAGGCAGCATGCGTCCCAGTTTGCGGCCTGCCAGAATATGCACATGATAGTGTGGAACCTCCTGCCCGCCATGCGCGCCGCAGTTTGCAATCAGGCGGTAGCCCTGATCCGCGGCGCCCGTGATGTCGATCACCTTACCGATGGCGCGGGTGAAGCCTGCAATTTCTGCGTCCGTCGCATGGGCAGAAAAATCATCATGGTTTTTGTAGGGGCCCTTGGGGATCACAAGGACATGCGTGGGGGCTTGCGGGTGCAAATCGGGAAAGGCCAGCGCGACATCATCTTCGTAAAGCTTTTTCGCCGGAATCTCGCCGCGCAGGATTTTTGCAAAAACATTTTCGGGATCGTAGGTCATGGTGCGTTACCGTTTTTTCTCAAGAGGACATAATAAGCGCCGGCACCCCCATGGTGCGGTGCTGCGGGCCGGAGCGCAAGGATTTTTTCATCAAAGGGGGCTGTTTCACTCCAGCGGGGAAGGTTTGTTTTTAGTGCGCAGCTTCCATCCGCGCCTTTGCCGGTGATGATAAGAAGCATGCGCCGCCCGCGATCATGCTGCTGGTGGATGAAGGCGTAGAAGGCTTCATAAGCCTCCTGCTCGGTCATGGCGTGAAGATCAAGGCGTGCTTCGATCAACACCTCGCCGCGCGTCATATTGCGCTTGATCCGCGAATCAAGAGCTTGCCTTGGGATATGGCTTTTTGTCGGTGCCGGTACAGGCGGAAGCTTGGAGAGGCTTGCGGCCTGCCGCGAGGCTTCTTCCTTGAGGAGAGTTTCTTTTTTCTGCTGTTCTTTGGCGGGTGTTTTTTTTGCCGGTGGCGTTTTGTCGGTAAGAGGTTTCACGCCCTGCGCATAGGTTTTCCAAAGATCTTCGTCTTTCATGGGCGATCCGCGATTGTTTTGGGCAAAAGAAGCACATAATAGCCCTGATATTGCATCGTGCCCGCCTGATCTTCGGCATAGGGGCCTGCGCCCCAGAAAAGATCGCCGCGCACAGCGCCCTTAATCGCGCCCCCGATATCCTGCGCGATCACCAACTGCCTTTTCTGCGGCGTGACAAGCCAAAGCGGAATGCCAAGCGGTATATAAGAAGGATCCACGGCCAGCGAACGCAAGGGCGTCAAGCCAACGCCCTGCGCGCCGATGGCATCCACGCTGCCTTGAATCTGAAAGAAAACGACCGAGGCGTTTTTATTCATCACCTCCTGCTGCTGCGCGGGGTTGGCAGTGAGCCATGCACGTATTTTTTGCATGGAGACGGGGCGCTCAATTTCTTCGCGCTCGAGCAAAATGCGTCCGATGGGGGTGTAGCCGTGTCCGTTTTGCGCGGCGTAGCCAAGCGCGATGATGCTGCCATCCGGCAGCCTGATTTGTCCCGAGCCCTGTATTTCCAAAAAGAAAGCCCCGATGGGATCATCAACATAAACCAAGGGCTGCGCGCGTCCGCCAAGTGCGCCATCGGCAATCTCCGCGCGCGTATCATAGGGAACCAGTTTTCTTTCACTGACTTTGCCGGTTATTTTCTGGCCCTTTAAAGAATCACGAAAAAGGCCGAGGTCGGCGGTAATCATATCCTCGGGCGCGGCCCATAAGGGCGTGGTGTAGATCTCATCCTGCGTCAGACTTCCCCGCAGCTGCGCTTGATAGTAGCCTGTGAAAAGGCCCGTTTCTTGTGGGGCCGTGACGCGGTAGGGCGTAAACCAGCTTTCAAAAAAAGCGCGCGCTGTGGCCGCATCAGGGGCCTGTAAAAGGGCAAGATGCGCGCAGATATTCTGCCAGTCCTCCATCAGGCCGGCTTCTTCCATTTTAAGCGGACGGGACGGATCGCGTTTTTCAAAAAGATCGCAGCTTTTTTGGAAAGCGGGAAGGGCTTCTTGCTGATTGTCCTTCGTCCAGCCTTCAAGCGCGTCAAAGGATATGGGCGCAAGACGTAAGGTTTCGGGCGGTTTTTGCGCGCAGGCGCATAAAAGCAAGAAAAGTGCGCCGCAAAGGATGTTCTTGAGAAAGGCGCCCGTCACGACTGGGTCTCGGTCAAAAGCCAGTTGGGATCGCCTGAGGTCAGGTCGCGCTCAAAAACCCAGAAATCCCGAACCTCTTCGGCGCGCGCGGCTGTTCCTTCCAAAATCCGGCTTTGCGCATCGCGCAGCACATTGACTTGGTGGGAGATAAACTCAACCGTCAGCGCGACATGGGCGCCTTTATGCTGAGCTTCAACAATGTCAGCTGCGACAATGCGCTCGATTCTGTTTTCGAGGCTTAGGTTTTCTTCTGCGCGTGCGGCGATGGCGTCTTCAAAAGACTGGCGGACTTTGGGGCCCAAAAAGCGCGTGACCGCGCTTAAATCGCCGGACGCAAAGGCGCTTACAATCGCCGTGAACGCCACGCGCGCGCCGGCGAGAAAATCTTTTTCATGAAAATGGGGATCGACCATTTTGATTTGATCCAAAGCGCCTGCCAGAGAAGCCGGTGCATGGCCCGCGCTTGTCAGGGCCGAGACAAGAGGCGGCCGCGTAGAATCTGCAAGCGTAAGGGTTGCTTCGGGGGCGTCCTGATGATTCGGCCGCTCGGACGAGGGGGGCGTTTTTTCGCGCGGGGTAAAGGGGCTTTGGCGCGAGGGCTTGTCTTCGCCTTCCTCATCGCGCTGGCCCAGCACAGACCAAAGCCGTACCGCAAGAAAGGCGGCTATGGCCGCATAGATCAAAATATCAAGCATTTCACCCTCTTGCACTTGGTATAGCGTGCTTGTGTTTAAAACGCAATGAAGCTAGGGTGTCTGCGCGTATTTTTTCCCGAAGAAAGGATTTTTCCTCATGACCAAAGACAAACAAGAAGAACAACAGCCTGCCGCCCCGCTCCAAGTCATGGTGCACACCCAATATGTGCGCGATCTGTCCTTTGAAAGCCCTGCCGCGCCCGACATTTTTGTGCAAAATCAGGCTCAGCCCACGATTGATTTAGGGATTAATGTGCAAACGCGCATGATGGATGCGCATACGCATGAAGTCATGCTGATGATTAAGCTTACAGCCAAAACGGACACGGACACGGCCTTTATTGTCGAGCTGGCCTATGGCGGCGTGTTCGGCCTGCCCACCATGGAAGAGGCACATAAAAAGCTCTTTCTTTTGATTGAAGCGCCGCGTCTGCTCTTCCCCTTTGCGCGGAATATTGTGGCCAATGCGGTGCGTGACGGCGGCTTTCCGCAGGTGCTCATCAATCCCATTGATTTCGGCATGCTTTATCAGCAGCAGATGGAGCAGCAGCAGGGGGCTGCGGCGCCCGCTAATCAGGATTAGTGGATTTAAACAACCTTGGAAGCCGGTGTTTTTGCCGGATCGAAATATCTGTCGAACAAAGAGGCTATCACGCGCACGGCCATGCGGTGGGGGGTGGTCAGCGTGATTTTGTAGCCGTCTTTTGCGATGAGGCCGCTTTGGATGAAGGGTTCAAGCGCCTCAAGAGATGGCCGCAGAACCGTGAGAGAAAAATCATGCTGCCGACAGGTCGTTTCCAGATTGACGGTCATGTGGCACATAAGCTGCTCGATAATCGCGGCGCGCAGATGGTCTTCACCGCTTGTGCGCAAACCGCGCGCCGTGGCGAAGCCGTTTTGGCGCAGCGCGTTTTCGTAAGAGCTGTCCTTGCGCGCGTTTTGATAGTAATTGCCGCCCAGAAAACTGATCGCGCTTGCGCCGATTCCCAAAAGAGTTGGCGCCTGATTCGCTGTATAGCCCTGAAAATTGCGCCGCAGCGTTTTTTCTTTGGCCGCAAGGCTGAGCGGGTCGGTGGAATGCGCGAAATGGTCGATCCCTATTTCACAAAAACCGGCCTGCACAAAAATCTGCCGCGCGGTTTGCTCAAGGGTCAGGCAGGTTTGCGGGTCGGGAAGAACAGAGGCTTCCAAAGCTTTCTGGTGCGGCTTAAATGTCGGCATATGCGCATAAGAAAAAAGCGCAAGGCGCGAGGGGTGCAGTGTCAAGGCCTCTTGCGCCGTTAGCTCTATGGACTGCGGCGTCTGGCGGGGCAGGCCGTACATCATGTCAAAGTTTATGGCGTAAATCCCTGCTTGGCGCAGCGTGTCGCAGGCCTCTCTGACCCGCTCGTAAGATTGCGCGCGGCCGATGGCGTATTGCACTTCAGGATCAAAGTCCTGAATGCCCAGACTGACGCGATTGACACCCAGCAGCGCCAAAACGCGCGCTTGCGCTTTGGTAATCAGGCGCGGGTCCAGCTCCATCGACACTTCTTCGCACGCGCCGAGGTCATAATGGCGGGCAAGGATGCCGAAGAGTAACCCCAGATTTTTCTCGGAAAGAATGTTGGGCGATCCGCCGCCGAAATGAACTTGACGAACTTTGCGCGGCGTACCGGCGCTGCGGGCGATCAGTTCAAGCTCCCGATGGAGATAGTCCATATAATGGGACACACGCTCATATTTCTGGGTGGCCGTGCTGTTGCACCCGCAATAAAGGCACAGAGACTGGCAAAAAGGGATGTGAAGATAAAGCGATACCGGCTCTTCCTGAGGCAGGACGGCAAGAGCTGAGGCGTAGTCCTGCGCGGTGATGCCTTCATGAAAAGAGGTTGCGGACGGGTAGCTTGTATAACGCGGGGCTGCGCGGCCTAGCCAGAGAGATTCTATTGTCTTGGGTTCGCCCAAAGGGCCGATATAGGGATCATCAAGATCTAAACCCGGCGCGTCCGGTTCGTTGAGGGGGGCAAAAGGGCGGGTCTGGCTGGCAATCAAGAGGATTCCTCACGATAAAGAACGCACGAATCACAACGCTAAACCAATTTTGATTCCGAGGAAAGGATTATTGTACCGCGATTTTTTCCTGTTCAGGCGTGTATTTTTAAAATATCTCAACAAAAACCAGACCTTAAAATCCTTGTCGCTTTTTCTTAAACGGGGCTCTTTCCCTGTCTTCATGCGATGGCGGGTTTTTTCCTTCGGAAAACTGTGACTTAAAGGCCGCGCGTTAGCGCAAAAACACCACAAGAAGCACTTTTTCTATATCGCATGCACCCCTATAAGCATTAATTAATAAGTCATGGCTTAAAAGTGGGTTGACCCGCCTGACCCTTGCTTCGCGGTTTTTGTCTTACTTTCTTTGTGATGGAGAACAACATGAATACTTCTGTGAAACTTATGCTGGCCGGCGCGGCTTTGCTGATCGGCCTTGGATCATCAGCGGCTGAGGCGCAAATCCTTAACGTCGTTCGTGACAGCAACGGCAATACGGTGCGTGCGGCTCTTTCCGGCGACTGTGTCCGCCACAACCAAGAGGTTGCGGCTGATTTTTGTGGTGGATGCTGGTCTAAAGCTTTCTTCATGGGTGGAGAGAGCGTTTCTGTTTACTTTGACTTCAACAAAGCTGTCCTAACTGCTGATGCACGTCAGACCCTTGATGCTTTCGTCAAGAGTGTGAAAGCCAGCGGAGATAAGGTGACGGGCGTGCGCGTGACCGGTTTTGCTGACCGTATCGGCACTGCCGCGATTAATGAGCGTATCTCCAAACAGCGCGCTGACGCTGTTCGCCGCTATCTGCTCAATAAGGGCGTGCTTCGCGTACATGATGTTGAAACAGTCTGGTTCGGCGACAGCCAGCCGGCCACCAAGTGCGCCAAGGATCTCTCGCGTGACGCGCTGATTAAGTGCCTGCAGCCCGATCGTCGCGTTGACGTTCAGATCGAAACCAAGTCAGTCAGATAAGCTTGGTTTGAATGAGAATAAGAAACCCGCCGTCTGATGGGACGGCGGGTTTTATTTACGACATCCGCAGCGCCGCCTTGGGCCAAAAGGCCGTAGCGGCTGCTTTGGCGACAAACGCGACCAGCTGGATTTCTTTTTGCGAAAGCCTGTCTTCCGCCGCGCCATAGTGGCGCGGCGCTCGGCTTGCCATATGATCGCGGCGCGTCATCTTGCGGTCAAGCCGTATCAGCTCGGCGGCAGGGATCTTGTTTTGGAACAGCTCATGCGCGGCGGCTTTCCAAGCTTGTTCACGGTCGATCATGTAAAGCTCGCGCGTGCCAAGATAGTGTTGCATGATTTTTTCTGATCCCATTTTCCAAGCCATCCGGTGGAGCATGTCCTGCTCATTGATACAGACAAGGCGGTAGGCCGTTTCAATGGCGTGGTGCTTAAAGAGCTTGCGGATGTCCATAATGGAGCCGTCATTGACAATCTCAATATCCCGCGCTTTGGCAATGCCCGTGATAAGGCTGGCGGTTTCTTCGCCTAAACGGGGGAGCTCCACTTCAAAAAAGACACGATCCCGCGCAGCGCCGCAAACGGAAGTGTCAACACGCCCGTGAAGGCTGTCAACGAAGTGCAGCGAAGCATAGCGCATCACGCGGTCGGCTTCGATTTTGAATTCGGTTTTGTCTTTGGGCTTGGCTTCATCTTCAGGCTCTTGAGAAGCATGCTCCTCTTGCTGCTGCTTAAGATAATCATAAAGATTCAACCCTGAATCATTGACATTCTCCAAAACCTCTTTGGAGATGTTTGTGTCGTCAATAAGCGTTGCGCCTGTAATACGCGCAATTTCTTTGGCGCGTATATGATTTCTGTCAGTTTCATAGCTGTAACCAAGAACGTGAACCGCAGCCTCTTTACGCGGCCCGCTGTAAAGATGGGCATGACCCGCATAAGGGCATGCCGCTGTGCCATCGCGTAAAATGACAGCTTTAACACGTTCAATAAGGTCGTTGGCATCGCGTTGTAGGGGAGTCATGACAGCCCCCCTTGTTGCTTACAGATCGTGACGGTAACAATCCCATCCTTGACGTGTGCGTTGCAGATTTCGAAGCTTTGCGCCTCGCCAAAAGGCTGTGCGAAAATCTTCAAGCTCTTTTCCCTGCAAAGGCTCGCCTTCATATTTTTCAGAAGATATTGTGAAATCAAGAACTCTTTCTTCTTTTTTAAGCAGCTTAATAAGATGATGATCTTCTGTAAGAGGCTCGTCTTCTTTAAGGAAACCGTCTCTTTTAAGGCGTTTGATAAAGATATCATATTCCGAAAAAGGATCCGTAATTTTTCCTGCGTTGTCTTTGAGACTTTTATAAATGGAACTTGCTTTGGACAAATGGGTTGCTTTTGAAAAGACATATCTGAAACGCTCAAGGGGGATATGAACGAACAGATCATTAGACCCGCGCCAGATTTCACCCAGCGGGTAGCCTCTTTCAAGCACACCGCCTCCGTCAATGATTGTCGCCACATGGCGTAATTGGGGGTCGTAGGGAGGCATGGCAGAGCTTTCACATATCGCGCACCAGCACCAAAAAGCTGCGGGCAGCGGGGTGTTTCAATCAATCTTGCGCTTAACATAGATCTTTTCCTTTGCTTTCTTCAAATAGTTTCATCGTTATGCTGGCCCGTCTGGCGTGAGCCTATTATGCCATAAATTCAGGCCCCATACAATTTTGCTATTATTTTCAATGCGTTAATTAATGACTGGTTAATTTAACCTTTTTCCTGTTCAAGGATAAAGGGTTAAGGCCGGTGCGCGACGGCCTTGTTAACCATGTTTTGGGGGAAGGAAATATAATTTTTCGCTTTTTTCTGGCTGGATCTTATTCCCGCGCGAGGGTTTTGCCGAGTTCGACGCCGAACTGGTCGAAGGCGTTGATGTTCCAAAGGATGCTTTGCGTAAAAACCTTATGCTCGTAAAAGGCCAGAAGCTGGCCCAGCGTGAAGGGCGTCAGGCGGTCAAGCCATAGGATCATGGATGGTCTGTTGCCCGGGTTTGTGCGGGCGGGATCGTCTGCGCTGGTGCCGATTTCCAGAGCCTGTGCTTGCGCTTTCAGGTTTTTGAGCAGGGCCTGATGTGTGTCTTCAAGGGCCAGAGGGTCATGCTTGATGCCGATGAAAGAGCTGAGGAGCGCGGTGGGGCTTTGGTGAATCCACTGCATAAAACTATGCTGGCAGCTTGTCCCGCAGCTGCCGAAAATAATGGGGCCCGTGCTGTAGGAAAGTGGTTCACTTTGGCGCGAGACGCTTTTGCCGTTGCTCTCCATCTCAAGCTGCTGCAGATAGGCGGGCAGCAGCTCAAGCCTCTGCGCGTAAGGCAGGATGGCGATGGCCGGAACGGCCCAGAAGTTTAAGACCCACAATTCCAAAAGGGCGGCCATAGCGGGCAGGTTTTCAGGCAGTGACGCGGTTTTAAAATGCTCGTCCATTTTGGCGGCGCCAGCCAGAAGGGTTGCAAACGCATTCCATCCGGCCAAAAGCGCAAAGCTAAGGCTGGCGGCAGACCAAAGACTAAAGCGTCCGCCCACCCAGTCCCACATCGGGAAAATCATGTCGGGATTGATGATGCCGAAATCGCGCGCGCCTTGCGCGTTAGCCGTGACGGCCAGAAAATGCTGCGTGTGCGCCATCTCGCCCATGGCCTTATTCAGCCAGTTTTTGGCGTGGCGGGCGTTGACCAGAGTTTCCTGTGTGGTGAAGCTTTTGGAGACAAGAAGAAAAAGCGTTGTTTGCGGGTTGCATGTTTTAAAAACATCGCGCAAGGCGGCGCTGTCGAGATTATTGACGAAAAAGAGCGCCGGCGCCTGCGCGCTTTGCACGCCTTCAAGATCCTTGAGGGCTTGACACAGAAGATGCGGGCCTAGATCCGAGCCGCCGATGCCGATATTAACGATGGTGTCGATGGGTTTTCCGGTAAAGCCGCGCTGCTGCCTTGTCCGCACGGCGCGGACGAAACTTTCCATGCGCATACGGGTCTGCCTTATAAGCGGCATGATATCCTGCCCGTCCACAAAAAGAGGCTGGACTTGCGTGCTGCGCAGGGCGGTGTGCAAAACGGGGCGGCTTTCGCTGAGATTTATCTTTTCGCCTTCGAACATGGATTTTCGCATGGCCTCAAAGTTCTGGCCATGGGCGAGCGCAAAAAGGAGATCCAGCGTTTGTATTGTGGCGGGCATGCGGGTGAAATCGCCCGTGATGTTTTCAAGCGTGAGGGTGAGCTTTTCCTGCCTTGCCTGATCTTCGCGCAAGGTTTTGAGCGACTGCGTTTCAAGCTCTTTCTGATGCGCCTGAAGGCTTGCCCAGACGGGAAGGGTTTGAGGGTTTGTCATCGGCTCAATCGTCTATTTTATCGTAAACCACATTAAAGGTGACATTATCCGGCGCGCCAGCCATGGCAAAACTCAGCTGTTGCGGGTCAAACCATTTTTGGATCACGCGCTGAACCTGATCTTTAGTGACAGCACGGACGCGCTCTTTATACCGCGCAAGGTAATCCATGCCAAGCTTTTGTGTCTGCATGGCAAGAAGCATAGCGGCCATGGCGTCGGTTGAGGTCAAAGAAAGGGGCAGGGAGCCGGTCAGGAAATCCTGCGCGGCTGTGATCTCCGGCTCCGCAGCGCCGTTTTTGTAAAAATCCTGCCATACGGTTTGAAGAAGATCCAAGGCCGGCCGAACCTGCGTGTTGCCGGTGGCGACAGAGCCGATCAAAAGCGAGGCTTTTTCCATGGCAATCAGATCCGTACTAATCCCGTAGGTTAACCCCTGATGCGCGCGCAAGGCGGTCATCAGGCGCGCGGTAAAGCCGCCGCCGCCCAGAATATAATTGGCGATTTGCGCGGCGTGCCAGTCAGGATCATGGCGCGGCAGCATGGGGGCTGCAAAAAGGATTTCCGTTTGCTCGCCCTGCCGTTTGACGAGAGTCCGCGCAGGCGCCTTTGGCCAGACGACAGGCGGGATGTTCGGCCTTGTGCTTTTTTCGGGTAAAGCGCCGAAAATCTGATCCAAAAGCGGGGCAAGTTCCTGCGCCGTGATCGCGCCGACAACGGCCACAGAAAGATTATCGCGCGCAAGAAGGTTAGCGTGATGGGTTTTGATATCTTCCCGCGTTAAGGCCTCAAGGCTTTGCGCGGTGCCGAGCGCGCGCTGGCTGTAGGGGTGGGCTTGGAAAATATGACGGTAAAGCGTATAGCGGCTCATCCAAGCCGGTTTTGCGCTTTGGATTTTGCGCAGCGTTTGCATCTGGCGTTTCAGGCGCACGAAACTTGACTGTTCAAAACGCGGTGACGTCAGGGCCAGCGCCAGAAACTTGAACGCCTCATCCTTGTTGCGCGCAAGCGTTTTCATGGTGCCTGTGATGCGATCGCGTCCGGCTTCAACGTCAAGAGCAATAGACGCGGCGGCCAGAGCGTCTTGAAAGGCTTTTTCGTCATAAGATCCTGCGCCCTGCGTGAGCAAAGAAGCCATCAAAACCGACAGGCCCTGCTTGTCGGGGGAGTCCGTTTCAACCCCGCCTTCAAAGGCGAACTGGAAGGCGATCAAGGGCAGTTTGTGATCTTCAATGAGCCATGCTTCAAGACCTTTGGGGCTTTTGATGCGCTGAATAACAGGCGTGCTTTCCGCGTGCGCGTGTACGGGCCAAAGCAAAAGGAGCAGGAAAAAAAGGATAAGCCTATTCATGCGCCGCCTTCCAAAATCCCGCGCGCCTGATAGGGCGCGTGCAGCAGGGTTTGCAGGGCCTGATGGACATCTTTTGTTGTGACGGTGTCAATATGTTCGGGCCAGTCTTCGATGAAAGACAAATCATAGCCTGCGGCCAAAGTCGCGCCTAAAATCTGCGCCGGTGCCATCAGGCGGTCACGCGCAAAGATCGCGCTGTCTTTCATGCGTTGTTTTGCTTCGACCACGGTGCGGGCCGTCAAGCCTTTTTGCGCAAGCTCCTGCAAAAAGCGCATAACGTCACGCTCAAGATCACGGACATCATGATCCGGTGCGGGCGTGGCGCTTAGGACAAAACTTACAGGCCCGCGCGTCAATGTATCGGCGGAGGCGCTTAAAGAGGTTGCGCTGTTTTGATCCAGAACAAAATGCCTGAAGGCCAGACCAACCTCGCCGCCGGCCAGAAGCTCGGCCAAAACATCAAAGGCCAGAGCTTCACGGCTTTGGACCTTGATCTCCGGCAATACCCAGCGCCGCACGAAAAAGGCTTGTTTGACGCGCTCATCCTTATGTTCTACGGCGATCGTGCCTTTTTCCCTTGTCCAGACCGGCAAAGGGGCGGCAGCAAAAGATGGCGCGGAGATCTCGCCGAAATATTTTTGGGCCAGCGCAAAAATCTCTTGGGGCTGCACAGCGCCGCTGACCACGAGAATGGCCCTGCTCGGCGCATAATGGCGTTCGTAAAAGTCGCGCACAATCTGGGGGGTGAAGTTTTGGATATCCTGCTTCTTTCCGATGATGGGGGCGGCGTAGGGGTGGGCGCCGTAGAGGGCTTCGTTCATTTTTTCAGCGAAGATTCCCTGTGGGCTGTTGTCTGTGCGCTCTTTGCGTTCATTGAGGACAACATCGCGCTCGCGCAGCGTTTCTTGCGGATCAAGAAGAAGATTTTTCATGCGGTCGGCTTCAAGGGCGAAAATATCTTCAAGCCGCTCGGCAGCGAGGCTTGTGTGATAGGCCGTATAGTCTTTCGTTGTGTAGGCGTTTTCCTGCCCGCCCAGCGCCGCGATTTTGGCGCTGAAAGCGCCTTTGGGAACATCGCGCGTGCCTTTGAACATCATATGTTCAAGAAAATGCGCAAGGCCTGTCTGGCCTTTTGGATCATCCGCCGCGCCGACCTTGTAAAACAGCATAAAAGCCGCTGCCGGTGAAAGATGGTTTTCGACAACAACAATTTGAAGCTCGTTATCAAGCGTTTTTGTTTGAGGATAAAAAACAGCTGCCTTTAACGGGCATGGCAGGAGCAGCGTAAGCAGGAAAATAAAGGCTAAAAGCCGTCTTTTCATAGGCCAAGCCAGCCGCTTTTGTTTTTCTCGATAATCGGAGTGGCGCCGGTGGTGACGGATTCGCCTTTTTCTTTGATCTCTTTAAGGCGCTCAGCTTCGGCCACGGCGTCCACAGTCACGCTTTTGCCCTCGGGGTTTTTCCACCATAAAAGTTCTTCGACCAGATGCCGCTCGCCCAGCGCTTTTTGTGCGGATTCACGATCCACCAGCGTGCGAATCTGCGGCTCAGCCTGCTCTGCGCCGGCCTGCGTCAAAAGAGCGATTTCGGTTTTGGAAGCCGCGGGCAAAGCGGCCTTGCCTGCTGTGCCAAAGACAACCTGATTTGCCCGTTTTTGGGCGGTTTCATCCTGCGGACGCGCCGCGCCAGGGGTTGGAGCGCGCAGATCGTAAACAGGCGGCAAAGACAAGGGCGCTCGATCCACAACAGAAAACTCATCCGGCACATGGCGGCCAAAGCCCATGCTTTCGCTCACGCCTGAACATCCCGCAAGAAGGATGGCGCTTAGTCCCAAAACCGCAAGATGGGCGCTTTTTTTCATCATCAGATCCCTTTCCTCTTTTACGCGTTATTGTGATCGTCTTTTTCTTCTTTGGCAATTTTTTGTTCGCGCCTGTTAAGAACAAAACTGTCAAGCATAAGAAAGATGATTCCGCCTACAATGGCCGAGTCGGCCAGGTTGAAGGTGTACCAGTGCCAGGCGCCGATATGGAAGTCTATAAAATCAACCACCGCGCCGAAACGCAAGCGGTCGAGGACATTGCTGATAGCGCCGCCCATAATCAGGCCGAGCCCCAGCACCGCCCAAAGGGTTGAAGCCTGCCTAAGCCACCGGAACAAAAAGAAAATAATCAACATGGCCATGCTGATGAGAAAATAAACCATCCATGACTGGTCGTGGCGCAGAAGGCCAAAAGTAATGCCTGTGTTCCAGCTGAGGCGAAAGTTTAAAAGGGGCATGATTTCAAAAACAACCCGCGGATCCAGCGTCTGGTTTAAAAACCAGCTTTTTGACGCCTGATCGATCAGCAGGATAAAAACCATGACGTAAGAGGCGATGCTGATGTTGTTTTTATACGGCGGCATGCTTAAAACCCCTTTGCAACCACAGCGGCGCAGCGCGCACAAAGTTTTTCTTTGTTGACGTCCTGGCGCACCTGCCAGCAGCGCAGGCATTTTTCGCCTTCCGCCTGCCCTACAATGACCGCAACATCCGCGACATCGGGCAGCGTAAAGGCCTGTGCAGGCGAGGCCTGCGCGCTGAAACTGAGGGACGAGGCGATGCAGACGGTTGCGAAATCATGCTTTTCCAGAAGCGCTTTTTGTTTTTCATTGACATAGACAACCGGCGCGGCTTGCAGGCTTGATCCGATGATATTAGCCGCGCGCGCAACTTCCATCGCGCCCGTGACCACGCGGCGGATGGCGCGCAGCGTTTCCCATTCCTGTCCGAGCGCGTCATTTTGCCAGGCCGGATCCGGCGCGGGGAACTGTTCAAAATGCACGCTGGCATCTTCTTCCTTATGACGCGCAAGCCAGGCTTCTTCCGCCGTAAAACACAAAGCAGGGGCCAGCCAGACGGTCAGATGCTCATAAAGGATCATAAGGACTGTACGCGCGGCGCGGCGCGTGGGCGAATCCGTGGCATCGCAATAGAGGCTGTCTTTGCGGACATCAAAATAAAAGGCCGAAAGATCCTGCGTGCAGAATAAATGGAGTGTTTGCAGCCAGTGATTATAGTCATAGGCCGCAATATCCGTGCGCAGGATGAAATTGACCTGCGCCAGACGGTGCAGAACCCAGCGCTCAAGCTCGGGCATGTCCTTGAGGGCCACAATTTCCGTTTCCTCAAACCCGTCCAGAGCGCCTAAGAGATAGCGCAGCGTGTTGCGAAAACGCCGGTAAAGATCGCCGGTTTGTTTGATGACATTGGGGCCTGCGTGAAGATCCTGCGTATAATCGGATGACAAAACCCACAGGCGGAGAATATCAGCGCCCTGCGTGTTCATCACTTCCATGGGATCAACAACATTGCCGAGCGATTTAGATTGTTTATGGCCCTTTTCATCCAGCACAAACCCGTGCGTGAGAATCTTTTTAAAGGGCGCGGCACCGCGCGTGCCGCAGGCTTCGAGCAGCGAGGATTGAAACCATCCGCGATGCTGGTCTGAGCCTTCAAGATAAAGATCCGCCGGCCAGCGCAGCGCTGGCCAGGGCGGCGCGGGTTGCGTTTGATCCAGACAAAGGGCGTGGGTGGAGCCTGATTCAAACCAGACATCAACGATGTCGAAAATCTGCTCGTAATCTTCGGCCCTGTAAGCGGTGCCGAGAAAATCCTGCGGCCCGCGTTCATACCAGGCGTCTGCACCTTCTTTTTCAAAGATGGTAACAATGCGGTTTAGCACGTCACGGTCTTTCAGTGGCTTGCCTGAAACTTTATCGACAAAAAAGGCCAGCGGCACGCCCCAGGCGCGCTGGCGGCTGATGCACCAGTCGGGGCGGCCCGCGACCATGGCTTCAATACGGCTTTGGCCTTGCGGCGGGTAGAAGGTCGTTTCCTGAATGGATTTTAAGGCAAGCTGGCGCAGGGAAAGGCCTGTCTGTCCCACTTTGACATCATCAAGCGCCACAAACCATTGCGGCGTCGTGCGGAAGATCAAAGGCGCTTTGGAGCGCCAGGAATGCGGGTAGCTGTGCGTGATGTTTTTCTTGGCTACAAGCGCGTTTTCCTGCGCCAGCGCGCGCATCACGACCGCGTTGGCTTCGCCGGCCTTGCCGTCAGGCGTATAGATATAAAGCCCTTCAAAGCCTTGGATCGCGGGAAGATAACGTCCGTCGGCATCCACGGAAGGCTCAAAACGGATTTTATATTGACGTGCAAAATTGAAATCATCTTCGCCATGGCCTGGGGCAATATGAACAAAGCCGGTGCCTGTTTCGGTTGAGACAAAATCGCCCTGATGCAAGGGCACATCATAGTCAAAATAATGATCTGTTCCCGCGCGGCCACGGAAAGGATGGGCGCATTGCGTGCGCTCAAGATCTTTGGCTGTGAGATGATCCTGCAAAATTGTGCGCGCCGTAATTTTGGCCTGCGTGCAGAAATCATTCACAAGATCGGTTGCGATTACAAAGCGGTCACCCTCTTTGACATTGGCGCCTTCGCTTATGCCGTCCACCTGGATCAGCGCGTAAGAAAAATCACCATAGGCAATGGCACGGTTTGAAGGGATCGTCCAGGGCGTTGTCGTCCAGATCACGACATAAGCGCCCAAAAGCGCGGGGTTTGTCGCAGCACAGATCGGAAAGCGCACCCACAGGGATGTGGATTTGTGATCGTGATATTCGATTTCAGCCTCGGCCAGCGCGGTTTTTTCAACCACAGACCATAGAACGGGCCTTTCGCCGCGATAGAGAAGGCTGGCTTCAAGAAATCTGTGAATCTCGCGCACAATAAGCGCTTCGGAACGGGCGGTCATGGTGGCGTAGGGGTTTTCCCAATCACCGAGGCCGCCTAAACGCTGGAACTCTTCGGACTGGGTTTTCATCCATTTGTCTGCGAAAGTGCGGCATTCGGCGCGGAAGACGGGGATGGGGACGCTGTCCTTGTCCTGACCTTTGGCACGGTGCTGTTCTTCGATTTTCCATTCGATGGGAAGACCGTGACAATCCCAGCCAGGCACAAAAGGCGCGTCATAGCCCAGCATTTGATGGGTGCGGACGACAACGTCTTTGAGGATCTTGTTGAGCGCATGGCCGAGATGGATATGCCCGTTGGCAAAGGGAGGGCCGTCGTGAAGGATATAAGTGGGACGCCCCGCGCTGCCTGCACGCAAACGGTTGTAAAGCTCCATTTTTTTCCAGCGCTCGCGAAGCTCCGGTTCTTTGGCAGCCAGAGAGGCCCGCATGGGAAAATCGGTTTTGGGAAGAAAAACGGTATCGCGATAGTCTTTTTCAGTCTCGGCCATGAGGTTCTTTCCTGCTTTTAAAACATGGGGCAGAATACAGGCCTTGCGGGCGCGGGACAAGGGCAGGTTTTTATTATTTCTTCATTGACCAAAGGATTTATCAGGTTATGATCGCGGTCGGCCTTTCAGCGCAAGGCCCCAGTGGCGGAATCGGTAGACGCGGCAGACTCAAAATCTGCTTCACGCAAGTGAGTGGGGGTTCAAGTCCCTCCTGGGGCACCAGATAGATTATCTTCTGACGCAACGAAGCCCAGAGTTTGTGCTGTCCCCCTTGTTCGCAGGATCCATGGAGGCATCGCTTACTCCATTCACATGCGTACTACTGACCTCCGTGGACGACCAGTACTTACTACTGGAACTGAATCCATAGGCGCTGCCGAGACTCCTGAGTCCGCGAAGCGTGATTAACGCCTCTATGGCAGGCAGATACCAGTCACTATACCCGTGCGCGGTCAGGTCGTGGCAATAGAGCGCCGCCCGATAAGGCGCAGGCGAGGTACCGAGCGCGGCAAGTCCCGCTGTATTCGCGCGACCTGTAAACCTGTTCGTGAATCCTGTAGCGACGCTATTGCCGAAACCATCGTCCCATGTAAGTTTTAGTTGCACGCTGGTACAGGCTGTCCCATTCCAGCTCATGCCCGCATCACAAGGCGTGGTATACATCGGAACAGTCCCATCCGACGACAAACCCGTATAGACCGTCCCATCATCACACCGCGTGCCAACAGGCGGCGTCCCAAGACAGGCATTCGGATTGGTCGTGACTGTCCATGTAGCCGAAGTTGTCGTCCCAATCGTGACGCTGGCCGTTGTAGGCGTCAAGCCGAAGTCAACTGAATGGCAATCGCGTCGCCCGCCGAAAAATTAGCCGACATGCCCACCAAGACGCCGTTGCGGTACATGCCCGTGCAGCTCGGGTTGCAGGTGGCAAGCAACTGCCCCGTAAAGCCGCCCAGAGTTATAGCGTTGCTGATAATCGTTGTATTGAGCAGCACGTTCGTCTGGTCAATAAAGCTGAAAGGGTTTGAGGCTGTATTCACCGACCCGCCCAGCGTAAGCCATGTTGATCCATCGCACCCTTGAAAAGAACTCCCCGTCCATTGCAGCATGCCTGCCTTGCTCGCATCGCAGGCGGTAGAAGTGTAGGGCGGCGCGGTCAGTGTGCCGAGAATAACCGGCGTTGTCTGCATCGTGCCGCTTGTCCCTGCTGCGGAAGATGTGCACTGAAACAAAGTATCAAAATCAGCCCCGCTTGCCAGATTCCCACAAGGCTGCCCCACAGACTTCTGTCCAAGGGTTGCAGTTGTACGCGCAAAAGCAGGGGGAGAGATAGCTAGAAGCAGGCAAAAAAGTGTTATACAACAATTAGTTATTATATGGGGGGGGGTGTAACCGTAGGCTGTGCATCAAAAAGGCCTTTCTGAAGCGATTTATGGGGTCATATTTACGCACGCGGTGAGTCATGTCAACACCCATCCCCATTGTCATTGCGAGGAAAGCCGGCGCAGCCGGATTGACGCGGCAATCTCGGCGATGTTGCAGAGATTGCCACGTCAGGCCTAAAGGCCTTCCTCGCAATGACAAGGAGGGGGGAGGGGATGGCCAGAACATACAGCGCGGCACCTTATACATATAATTTTCATTTTTTGTTGCCAAAAAGAAAACAAGGGCAACAAAGGATTGCGGGCCGTGAAAGAGCGTTATGTTCATACCCACGCAAAGTGGTTTGCCAAAGATGCCGCGCTTGTGCTGGAAAGGCTGAAAACCATGCCGGATCAGGGCTTGACGGCCCTACAGGCGGCGCAGCGGCTTGAGGAGTTCGGCCTTAATCAGCTTCCCGCTCCCAAGACAGACCCTGCCTTTATCCGCTTTATCAGGCATTTTCATGATATTCTGATCTATATTCTTTTGATCTGCGCCTTTGTGACTTTGGCGCTGCGGCATTATGCCGACACGGCTGTGATTCTCGCCGTGGTCGTGATTAACGCGGCCATCGGATATTTTCAGGAAAGCAAGGCGGAGAAAGCTCTTAACGACATCCGAAAACTTCTTTCGCTGCGGGCCTCGGTGATACGTGATGGGGTGCGGCTTGAAGTTGATGCCGCGCAGCTCACTCTTGGCGATATTGTTTATCTTTCCCCGGGGGATAAAATCCCTGCCGATTTGCGCCTTTTTCGCACGGAAAACTTGCGCATTGAGGAATCAGCCCTTACGGGCGAGGCCATGCCTTCTGAAAAACAGACCGCGCCGCTTGATCCTGAAACTGCGCTGGGTGATCGCTCCAACATGGCTTATTGCGGCACTATGGTCAGCGCAGGCACAGGCTATGGCGTGGTGGTGGATATTGGCGCAGAAACGGAAATAGGGCGCATCAACCAGCTTATTGCCGAGGTGGGCGATACGACCACGCCTCTTATCCGGCAGATGACGGCTTTCGGCAAGACCATCTCTATTGTGATTATCAGTATCGCGGTTTTTGTTTATCTGTTCGGACGTTTTTGGCGCGATTATGAACCGGCGGAGCTTTTGCTTTCCACCATCGGGCTTGCTATCGCGGCCATTCCGGAAGGGCTGCCTGCCATTCTTTCCATTATCCTTGCCATTGGCGTTCAGAATATGGCGCGGCGTAACACCATTGTGCGCAATCTTCCTTCGGTTGAGACATTGGGATCTGTCTCCGTCATTTGCTCGGACAAAACGGGGACGCTGACAAAAAATGAGATGACGGTGAAAAATCTTGTGGTGCATGATTCCGGTTTTACCGTCACCGGCTCCGGCTATGCGCCGGTGGGGGAAATCTGTCAGGGGCACCATCCGGCGTCTGTGGAGGAAGGAACATTGCTGCGCAGGCTTTTGACCTGTTTTAAGCATTGCAATGACGCGGCCTTGTCGCAGGAGAAAAATATCTGGAGCGTGCAGGGCGATCCGACCGAGGGCGCTTTGCTGACGGTTTATGAAAAAGCGGGAATCACGACAGAGTTGCCGCCGCGTATCGCTACTTTGCCTTTTGACTCGGCATATAAATATATGGCCAGTTTGGACGGTGGAGGCGTTCTTTATATTAAAGGCGCGCCTGACAGGCTTTTGGCTATGGCACAGCAGGAAATGGCTTTGGGCGGCGCTACGGCTTTGACTCGGGAATATTGGGACGAGGCGGTCGCCATGCTTGCGGCCAGAGGGATGCGCGTGCTTGGCGCGGCGATGAAAATTGTTGATGCGAGCAAAACAAGCATCACGCATGAAGATTTGCAGGAGGGCGTGATTTTCCTCGGGCTTGCCGGTATTTTCGATCCGCCGCGCGATGAGGTGGTTGAGGCCATTGCCAGATGTCATGAGGCCGGAATCTGCGTCAAGATGATAACAGGCGACCATGCAGATACGGCCAAGGCTATCGGCAAGGATCTGGGGATCGGCAATGGGGACAAAGCTCTGACCGGCAGTGAACTTGATGATATGACGGACGAGCAGTTTTATGCCGCTGCCCGAAAATATGATATTTTCGCCCGCACAAGTCCGGAACATAAACTAAAACTGGTGAAGGCTTTGCAGGCTCATGGCTCGATTTGCGCCATGACGGGGGATGGCGTGAATGACGCGCCGGCGTTGCGCAAAGCGGATGTAGGCGTGGCCATGGGCATCAAGGGAACGGAAGTCACCAAGGACGCTGCCGAGATTGTGCTGGCGGACGATAATTTCAGCACCATTGCGGCTGCGGTGGAAGAAGGGCGCAGGGTTTATGACAATCTGAAAAAAACCATTCTCTTTATTCTGCCGACCAATGGCGGGCAAAGTTTTCTGGTGATCGCCAGCATTTTGTTCGGGACGATGATCCCTCTGACGCCGATACAGATTTTGTGGGTGAATATGGTGACTTCGGTCACGCTTTCCATGGCGCTTGCGTTTGAGCCTGCGGAAAGCGGCATTATGGCAAGGCCGCCGCGTGATGCGCGCGAGTCTTTCCTGAACGGCTATTTCCTTTGGCGCATTTTGTTTGTGTCTGTGTTGATCGGCGGCTTGACGCTGGCTTTAAGCGTTCATTTGCTTGCCCTTGGCTATCACGAGGATCTTGTGCGCACGGTGACGCTGCAAGCGATTGTGCTAAGTCAGGCCTTTCATCTTTTCAACAGCCGAAGCATCCGAAGGCCCATCTACGCGATGCCCTTCTTTGGCAATAAGATGATCTTTGTTGTGCTGGGTCTTTTGATGGCGCTTCAGTTTGCTGTCGTCTATCTGCCGTTCATGAATGATCTGTTCCACACCGTCCCCCTTGCCCCCGCGCGGTGGGTAGAGCCTGTTGTGGTAGCGGCTATTATCTTTTTTGTGGTCGAGGTTGAAAAGTTTGTGATGCGCGCGCTGGATAGGCGGAAAGAAGGTCTAAAAAACCTGTCATTGCGAGGAAAGCCGGCGAAGCCGGCTTGACGCGGCAATCTCGGCGATGTTGGTACAGAGATTGCCGCGTCAGGCCTGAAGGCCTTCCTCGCAATGACAAGTGGGGTGATAAAGCTTTTTTTAAGTTTTTTGTGTATAATAGCGTGGCGTTTTTTCTCTCTATCAAAGGAGCTTCCCATGACCCGCTTTAGTCTTGGTTTTTTGGCCTTTGTAGGCGTTTTGGTTTTGGCGGGGCAGGCGTGGGCCGAGACAGCCCCCTGTGATCCCAGAAAAGAGGTTTGTATCGGACGAGCATGCGATCCGGTGCAGCGGGGCGTTACGCTGCTTGATTTTGACAAGAAGAATATTCTGGCCTGTCTTGCGGGCGCGGATGGGACAACATATTACTGGAAGCAAAACTCCATCGGCAATATGAAGTGCGCCGAGGGACAGACCTTGCAAGGCATTGAAGCCGGCCAGCCTGTTTGCGTGACGGCTGCGGGCGGTGGTGGCTCCGTATTTGTGGTTGATGGACTCAATTATGGCGCTGGCGCTAGACGTAAGTGGTATTCGATGGGATGGAGTATGCCGGCATGTCCTGGTGGGTTGATGAATCTTTCGTTCTGGGGAGGCATACAGGTCGACTCCTTTGGCAAATCTTTTAGTAATGAAGTTTGCTGCCTTGCCCCCAATCCTGCCACAGGACAGTGCAGTTGCCCTGAAAGTACGATTCCCATTGTATTAAAGTGGGACGATGTAATCGTACACCCTGACGAAAGAGATCCTGCCCATAAGGTCACGGCCATAAATGATAGTGGGAATCTTGGCATCCCATCCCTTATAGGATGTTTTGCCGCGCCGACAGCATGTATTTCTACCGGATCTATAAGTAATGCAACATGTAACGCCCTCAAGAAAGGATGGGGTGGCCTTCATTATTATATGCTGCCGCAATGGGTACCGGGTACGGGCTAAAGCAGCTGGTGTCCTTAAATATCCACATCCTGCACAAACTTCGCGTTTTCCTGAATGTATTGAAAGCGTAGCTCAGCTTTGCGGCCCATGAGTTTTTCTACGAGGGTTTCGGTTTCTTTGGTTTCTTCGGCACGGTCGGGGGAGTCGGGGGCGGCGATGATGACGCGCAAGAGAGATCGGCTTTGCGGATCCATGGTGGTTTGTTTAAGTTGCGCGGGCATCATCTCGCCAAGGCCTTTGAAGCGGCTGATTTCGATTTTGCCGCGTCCGTTAAAGGTGGTTTCAAGAAGTTCTTCCTTATGCGCTTCATCGCGGGCATAGGCGGTTTTGTCGCCTTGGGTCAGGCGGTAGAGCGGCGGTTGCGCCAGATAAAGATGACCCGCATGGATAAGGCCCGGCATCTCGCGGTAAAAGAACGTCATCAGGAGCGATGCAATATGCGCGCCGTCCACATCGGCGTCGGTCATGATAATCACGCGCTCATAACGCAGTTTGCTGAGGTCAAAGGCGCTGCCGATCCCGCAGCCAAGCGCAAGCGCAAGATCAGCGATTTCCTGATTGGCGCGGAGTTTTTCCGTGCTTGCGCTGGCGACATTGAGAATCTTGCCGCGAATGGGCAGGATCGCTTGTGTGGCGCGGTTGCGGGCTTGTTTGGCGGAGCCTCCGGCGGAATCGCCTTCGACAATAAAGATCTCTGTATCCGTTGCCGCCATCTGGGCGCAATCAGCCAGCTTGCCGGGGAGTCGCAGCCTGTGCGTGGCGCTTTTGCGCGCAAGCTCTTTGGCTTGCGAGGCTTTGATGCGCTCCTCAGCTTTGGCGGCAAGGTGATCTAAAAGCGCTTTGCTGCTTAAAGGATCTGCCGAAAGCCAGTGATCGAAATGATCCTTGATGACCTGATCCACAAGACGGATGGTTTCAACGGAGGCCAGTTTTTCTTTGGTTTGTCCCTGAAATTGCGGATCGTGGATGAACAAGGACAAAAGCGAAGTCGCATCGCCAAAGGCTTCATCGCCGGTGATAGCGCTTGCGCGGCGGTTGCCCAAAAGATCGCCATGCGCGCGCAAGCCGCGTAAAAGCGCTGCGCGCAGCCCTTGTTCATGCGTGCCGCCTTGAGGGGTCGGGATGGTGTTGCAATAAGAGTGGCAAAAGCCCTGCCCATTGCTCGGCCAAGCAATGGCCCATTCCACGCGCCCCTTATTGTCGGGAAGATCGGCTGTGCCGGAAAAAAGCTGCGGCGTGACAAGCGCGCGGTCTTCGAGGGCAGAAGCCAAATAATCCGCAAGCCCCCCCGGGAAATGGAGCGTGGCTTTTTCAGGCGTGTGATCGTCACTTTTAATCAAAGCGGGATCGCAAGACCACCTGATTTCAACGCCGCGAAAAAGATAGGCTTTGGCGCGCGCCATTTTGTAAAGCGTTGAAGGTTTAAAGCGCAGTTTAGAGCCGAAGATTTCACAATCGGGGACAAAGATAATCGTTGTGCCTTGTTTGGTCGTTGCGCCGATCTTTTTAAGTTTGCCTGTCGCAAGGCCACGGCTGTAGCTTTGGCGGTAAAGCTGCTTGCCCCGCGCGACCTCAACCACAAGTTCTTGTGAGAGCGCGTTGACGACCGAGACGCCTACGCCATGCAGCCCGCCTGCAGTCTGGTAAACGTGATCCGAAAACTTGCCGCCCGCATGCAGCGTGGTCATAATCACTTCAAGCGCCGATGTTCCCGGGTATTTCGGATGGTCATCAACGGGGATGCCACGGCCATTGTCACTGATGGTGACTTTGTTGTCCGCATCAAGGCGAACGGTTATCACACTGGCGCAACCTGCAACGGCTTCATCCATACCATTGTCGAGCACTTCCGCCACAAGATGATGCAAAGCGGCTTCATCCGTGCCGCCGATATACATGCCCGGGCGGCGGCGCACAGGTTCAAGCCCTTCAAGGACTTCGATGTCTTTGGCGTTATAGCCTGCGCCTTTGCGTCCGGCGCCTTGAGATGATGATAAAAGATCTGCCATGGCCCTAAAGGTTCGTGAATCACATAAAGTTGCGCGGCGATCTTATCTTTCGTTGGGCCAAATGGCAAAAAAAAGAACGAATCAAAAAGTTGTGGATAAACGAATCGCGCAGATCCCTCTCAGGGCGGCCTTGTCCACATGTGTATAGCTTGAAATGACAACGACCTTTCAAAAGCTTATACCGCGCGCCGGACTGGGCTCTTTTCGGTTATCCCCAAAAAAGCGAAAGACTGGAAAGGTGCGTCCGCATCTGGTATGGATAATCCCCATTAACCACTATATCTTGTGTTTCTTTAGGGGTGTTTTGGTTAATGTTGAACAGCCTTTTTTCGGATTCGTAACACTTCAAAACCAAGGAGCTTAGACCTATGGCCTGGACTGAACAACAGATAGAGACCCTCCGGCGGATGTGGGGCAATGGCTATAGCGCCAATGATATTGCCAAGAGCCTTGGCGGGGGCGTGACGCGCAATGCCGTGATCGGAAAGGCTCATCGTTTAAAGCTCTCGGTGGGTATGGCAAGCCGCGCGGCGGCCGAGCCTCCTTCCGGCGTGCCGGGTGTTGTGATGACCAAGATCAAAAAGGTCAGCAAGCCGCGCTCGATGTTAAGGGCGCTGCCATCCTTGCCGCCTTCGGATGTTTTGCCGCGCACAACGATCAACCGCGACACAACGCCACGGCCCATTGATATTGCGCGGCGCAGCGAAGGTGTTCCCGTCACCAAGGTGGGAGAGCGTCACTGCCGCTGGCCCATTGGTGATCCGCGCTCGCCGGAGTTCCGTTTTTGCGGCTGTGAAGCTCAAGAAGGCCTGCCTTATTGCGCGCACCATGCACGGGTGGCGTATCAGACGGTTTCGCGGCGTTCGCGCGCCAATGCTTCGCTCGTGGCTTCCGTGCCGGAGCTGCGTGAGCGCAAAGCCGGCGGCTCGCGTTGAAAAAAGATCCTTTTAATCCCGATCACGCGCGCGGCCTTACGGCAGTTCCCGCGCATGAAAAAATGCGCGGGCGCGTGACGGAAACAAGGTCTTTTGAAGCTTATCTCCAGCCGTCAGAGACGATCTTATGGCAAGGCGCGCCAGCGCCGCAGGCGCTGCGCCTGAACCGCCAGTCTTTTGTGGTTTATCCGTTTGCTTTTTTCTGGCTTGCCTTTTCATTGTTTTGGGTCAACGGCGCCAGCACGCCTTTGCAGGAGATGGCTGCGCGCGGGTTTCAGGAAACGGATTTTGTCGAGATTGTCTTTGCGTTTGTTTTTCCTCTTTTCGGCGTGCCGTTTGTTCTGGCGGGGCTTTGGCTGCTTTACAAGCCTTTTGCGGATAGAAATAAAATAAGAAGATCGATTTATGCGCTCACCAATGACCGCGCTTTGATTTTAAAGAGGGGGTGGCGAAACAAGCTGATCTCAATCCCCTTTCAGGAAAGCCTGCGCACCGCAAAGGAAAAAGCGCCGCAGGGGGACAGCGGGACACTTGCCTTTTTCAACGTCACTAGCAGCGCCAGCATGCCGCGCATGATGAGGGATGCTCTTCCTTCGGGGGAGTTTTCTTCCGTGGCCCGCATTGATGCGGTTGAGGATGTTTTTGTTCAGGCCTTCACCCGCAAAACGGGTCATGCGCCTTTGCACTAAAGCAAATCAAGAACCGACTAAAGAGCTGAGTTCTTTTCTTATTCCCTTTTCTATTTCCTTCGCCATGATTTTAAAGATGTTATAATAATCATCCGTCCACAGGCCGATTTTTTCGTCCGGCGGCGGTATTTCCCAATCCAGAAACGGCGCGATGTCTTCCCGTGTCCGACCGACAATCACCCATCTTGAATAAGAAGCCACTTCCTCCAGCTGGAATGTCTTTTCCGCTTCCTGACTTACGAGGGGCGCCATATTCGTCTGGTTTACTCTTGCCTGCATACCCAATTCCTTCGCCATGTTTGCGATCACCGAACGCAAGTCAAGATAGCGGTTGCTGATATGGACAAATATCAGGCCACCTTCCTTGAGGCGCGAGAAGTAAAGCTCGAACGCCTCTTTTGTCAAAAGATGGGCAGGAATGGAATCCGATGAAAAGGCGTCCATGATGATGACGTTATATTTCTTGTCTTTGGGGAGTTTGGCCATTTCCATACGCGCATCGCCCAGATACATTTTTGCATCCGGCGCGCATCTTTTAACAAAGGTGAATAGCGGCTCCTCTCCTTCCTTTTCAGGAATGGAAAGTTTTATGATCGCCGGATTGATTTCAAAGAAATCCCATGTCTGCCCCTTTTTGGCAAGGCAGGCGACCGTTCCTGCGCCCAAACCGAAGACGGCCACAGACCAGTCGTCATTCCTTTCGTTGAACGGCTGGAAGAAGTTCCTTAATACCGCAAAATAAGCCGTCAATTCCGTTTCAAATGTCCCCAGAAACTGTTTGCCGTGAAAGGTGGAGCCGTGAAGCAGCGCGCGCTCTCTATGCTCCCGTATCGGGTTTTCCGTGACCTTAAAGGCGCCGTAGAAGTTCCTTTCTTCCAGCAAAGTTTTTTCCTGCAAGAAGGGGTTAGGGGGCGAAAAATACAGCAGCGCGATGGCCGCCGCAAACAGGCCGCCGATAAGCAACATCCATTTCATGCCTTGTTTCTTGAGTGTGGGCAGGAAATAAAGAGCCGTGAACGCCAGAACAAGTTGAAACTCGATCAGCCTTGAGAAGATAAGCGGCACCAAAAGTGCATTAAACACGCCGCCCAAAGTTCCGCCGACAGACAGGCAGAGATAGAAGGTGGTGAGGTTTCTGGGGTTCGGTTTGGTGAGGTTTAAGCGATTATGGCACAAAAGCGCGGCCAGAAAGAACAGAGGCAGGTAAAAACCAAGGGTGGTGAAAAACCCGGGTGTTCTTTGGAAGAAGATATAAACAAAGCCGCAGCAAAAACCGTAAAAGATTTTTGAGAGAACGTCTTCGGAATAAGATTTTCTGTCTGCAAACGCAATGACGAAGGTGAGGAGATACAACGCCAGCGGAACAATCCACAGCATCGGCACAGGCGCGATGTCCGTGGTGATGTATTGCGTTAACCCCAGCATTAAACTGGAAGGGAAAAAGGCCAGAACAATCCATTTCAGGACGATTTCAGGGCGGATTTTTTCTTTTATTTCCTGTTTTGCAATGACGGCCTCTTTTTTCTTTTTCAGGAAAACGCCTAAATTGACGAACAGCAAAGTGAGGAGGAAATAGAAAAAGCTCCAAGCTTTTAACTGCCAAAGGAGGGATGAAAACGGCTCTATGACAAACGGATAGGCAAAAAGAGCCAGAAAACTCCCGAAATTGCTGGCGGCGTAAAGGAAATATGGATTTTTGTTTTCTTTGCTTTCGCCGGCTTCCAAAAACCATCGTTGCAGGAGCGGCGCGCTGGCCGACAAAAAGAAAAACGGGGCGCCAATAGCAGCGCCCAGCAGGAGGAAGATTCGAAGCTCAGGTATCCGGCCACCGGTGGTTTCCACCAGCTCGGCGGAAAAGCCTATGGGCAACAGCATTAAGCTGAGGAGCAGGAAGATGATGTGAATGATATATTGCTTTTTGACTGAAAAGAAGCTTGCCAGCAGATGGGCATAAAGATAGCCGCACAGCAGCAGCGCCTGATAAAAAAGCATGCAGACATTCCAGACAACCGCGCTGCCGCCGAATACGGGCAGCAACTGCTTGGCAATCAAGGGCTGCACTAAAAACAGTAAAAAGGCGCTGCTGAAAATCGTGAGGACAAAAAGGGGCAGGGCAGAAGAAACCTTGAGCTTCAATTTCGGCGGTTTCATCTGTTCCCTCTATTATTTAATATGGGCTTTGCGTAACGAAAAATAGCAGGCTGGCTGGGAGACTAGGATTCGAACCTAGGTAAACAGAGTCAGAGTCTGTTGTCCTACCGCTAGACGATCTCCCAAGCGTGAGGGGTTTCCTATCATATTTGATGGCCCTTTGTAAAGTTATAGTGCTATGATAGTGTCATGCTTTAGCTTTTGTTTTTGCGGGGAATTATGAAGGGAAAAGGCGGACATCGCGGGATCGGGGGGGATGCCAGCAAAAGGCGGCTTGCGGTGCGCGTGAAGACGGCGCGGCGGCGCTCCAGTTCTTCTGCGCAGTGGCTTCAAAGGCAGCTGAATGATCCTTATGTGGCCGAGGCCAAAGATCGCGGGTTTCGCTCGCGCGCGGCTTTTAAGCTTTTGCAGCTTGACGAGAAGTTTCATCTTTTGCGCCCGCATTTGCGCGTGGTGGATCTTGGGGCGGCGCCCGGCGGGTGGTCTCAGGTTGCGGCTAAGAAAATAGGGGAAAAGGGGAAAATCATCGCGCTTGATCTTTTGCCGCTTGATCCACTTAACGGCGTAACTTTTCTACAGATGGATTTTATGGATGATGAAGCGCCGGAAAAATTGAAACAAGCTTTGGGCGGGCAGGCGGATCTTGTTTTAAGCGATATGGCGCCTTCCACCACGGGCCATAGCGGAACCGATCATTTGCGCATTATGGATCTGGCCGAACATGCGGTGCATTTTGCCATGTCCGTGCTGGCCAAGGACGGCGTGGTTGTCTGTAAATATTTCCAAGGCGGCGCGGAGAAGGAACTTTTGGACTCGCTGAAAAAGAGTTTCGCCAAAGTCCGCCACGCCAAACCCGCCGCCAGCCGCGCCGACTCGTCAGAAAGCTTTATCGTGGCGATGGGGTTTCGGGGGCAGATCACCCCGCCTGATAATTAGGCGCCTCTGCCGTGATCGTTACATCGTGGACGTGGCTTTCGCGTAGGCCGGCGTTTGTGATGCGTACGAAGGTTGCGCGTTCCTTCATCGCGGCGATGTTTTCGCAGCCTGTATAGCCCATGGAGGCGCGCAGGCCGCCGATCAGCTGGTGGATGACTTGGCTGACGGGGCCTTTATACGGGACGCGACCTTCAATGCCTTCGGGAACCAGTTTGCTGTTGTCATGCCCGTCAGCCTTTTGGAAATAGCGATCTGCCGAGCCTTCCATCATGGCGCCCATGGAGCCCATCCCACGATAGCTTTTGTAAGAGCGGCCCTGATAGAGGATGACCTGACCGGGCACCTCATCCGTGCCTGCAAACAAAGATCCCAGCATCACGCAATCCGCGCCCGCCGCGATGGCTTTGGCGATTTCGCCGGAGAACTTGATGCCGCCATCGCCGATCAGCGGGATTTTGTGTTTTTTGGCCACTTTAGCCGCGTCCATAATGGCCGTGAGCTGCGGCACGCCAACGCCCGCAATAATGCGTGTCGTGCAGATGGAGCCCGGGCCGATGCCGACTTTAATCCCGTCCGCGCCTGCGTCAATCAGCGCTTGCGCGGCTTCAGCCGTGGCGATATTTCCTGCGACAATATCAACATTTTTTACACGCTGCCGTATAGTCTTGAGCGCCGCAATGACGCTGGCGCTGTGGCCGTGGGCCGTATCAAGGACGATGGCATCCACACCGGCATCCACCAAATAATCAACGCGCGTTAGCGAATCCGGGCCCGTGCCGATAGCGGCGGCCACGCGCAGACGGCCCTTGTCGTCTTTACAGGCCTGCGGATTAAGACGCGCTTTTTCTATATCCTTGACGGTCAAAAGGCCGACACAACGGTAATCTTCATCAACGACAATCAATTTTTCAATGCGGTGTTTGTGCAAAAGCGCGCGGCTTTCTTCGCGGCTGATGCGGGCGCTGCAGGTAACCAGATTGTCTTTGGTCATCAGCTCGGCCACGGGCTGGGCCGGATTTTCCGCAAAACGTACATCGCGGTGCGTTAAAATGCCGACAAGGCGGTTGCCGGAGCCTTCCACCACGGGGATGCCTGAAATATTGTTCTGGTGCATAAGATCCAGAGCGGCTGAAAGGGGCGCATCGGGCGTGATGGTGACGGGGTTCATCACCATGCCGGATTCAAAGCGTTTGACTTTACGCACTTCTTCGGCCTGAGCGGCCGGGGACATATTGCGGTGTATGACGCCAAGGCCTCCGGCCTGAGCCAGAGCGATGGCCAGAGCGCTTTCCGTGACCGTGTCCATGGCGGCGGAGACCAAAGGGATGTTCAGGGCGATATGGCGGGAGAAAAAAGTTTCCGTTTTGACATCAGCCGGCAGAATGTGAGAGGCTGCGGGAACCAGTAAAACATCGTCAAAAGTAAGAGCTTCGCGGAAATCGGTCATCGGGCGCCTCCATAACAAAACGGTGGCGGCCATGTTTATCACGGTGCGGCCTTGCAAGACAAGGAGAAATAATTAAAAACTTGATTTTCCACCAAATTATGTCCTAGTTTCGGTTTAGGCTCTTGTTTTTTATGATGTAAGGAGGCGTCCTTTGTCCCAGACGATCGTTCTTGTCGATGATGACCGCAACATCCTGATTTCCGTCAGTATGGCTTTGGAAGCGGAAGGCTTTGAGGTGCGCACTTTTTCGGATTCGGAGGAGGCTTTGCGCGGCCTTGCGGGGCGGCCTGCGGATTTGGCCGTGCTTGATATCAAGATGCCGCGCCTGACGGGTATGGAGCTTTTGCAGAAACTGCGCCAGAGCCCTGTGACGCAGGCGATGCCTGTAATCTTTCTGACCTCGAAGGATGAGGAAATTGACGAGATTATGGGGCTTTCCATGGGCGCAGATGATTATATCACCAAGCCTTTTTCCCATCGGCTTTTGCTTGAGCGTATCCGCGCCATTTTGCGGCGCGAGCAGTTGCGGCTAAATCCGCCTGCGGAGGATGCGGCAAGCACCATGAAACGCGGCGATCTGGTTTTGGACAGCGCGCGGCATCAATGCGCTTGGCGGGGAAAGACCGTTGATTTAACGGTGACCGAGTTTCTTCTTGTCAAGGCGCTTGCGCAGCGCGTGGGCCATGTCAAAAGCCGCGACCAGCTGATGGATGCGGCTTATGGCGAATCCATTTATGTGGATGACCGCACGATTGACAGCCACATCAAGCGTCTGCGCAAAAAGTTCCGCGTGGTGGATTCGGAGTTTTCGATGATCGAAACGCTTTACGGTGTCGGCTATCGCTACAAGGAAGGCTAAAGCCTTATGAAGAAAAAGCTGCGTCTTTTTCACTTCTGGTCTTTCCGGCGTAAGGTGGCGGAACAAGCTTGGCCCCATGTTTTGTGGGTTCGGGAGCGTACGCGGACGCATTTTTCGCCTTTGACGCTGCGAATCCTTATTGTTCCTTTGATCGCGCCGGCCGTTCTGGTCGGCAGCTTCCTTTATATGGGCCAATATAAAAACCGCCTGATTGAGGCCGAGCTTAACAGTCTTTTGATGCAGACGCGCATGTCCGCAAGCGCTCTGGCCGAGGGCGCTGTGGTTTTGGATGAGGATGAGAGCAATATTCTCTCGCCTCTTTTGGCCAGACTTATGGTGCGCCGTCTTGTCGAGGCCAGCGAAACGCGCACAAGGCTTTTTGATATCAACGACCAGCTTGTGGCCGACAGCCGGATTTTGCTTGAAGTGATGAACAAACCGCAGGAACTGCCGCCTGTGGAAAACATCTGGCATGATTTCGGCGTCAGGGCTTTTTATGACCGCCTTGACCGGCTTGCGCAGAAACGCGAATACCCGCTTTACCCGGGCTCCCAGATCGAGCGGGGGCATGCTTATGACATTATAAGGCAGGCGCGTGAGGAAGGGCGGCCCAAGACGCAGGTATGGCGCTTGCCCGAGGGCGGCTACTTTTTAGTGGCTGTGGCGCCGGTGCAGCGTTACCGGCAGGTTCTCGGCACGGTGATGCTGACCCAGTCGGATGAAAAAATCATGAGAGCCATTCAGATTGTGCGGGATGACACGCTGAAGCTTTTCGGCATAGCTTTGTTTGTGACGGTTTTATTGGCGCTTTATCTGGCGCAGGCCATTGTAAGGCCCTTGAAGCTTTTATCCAAAGCTGTTGAGAGCATACGCAAGGGGCAGGTGCAGCTGCAGGGGCTTGAAGGTTCGGCGCGGGCGCTCAAGCGCAGCGTCATTCCGGATTTCAGCAAAAGGCAGGATGAAATCGGCGATCTCTCTGTGGCCGTGAATGAGATGACGTCCGCGATCGCCAGACGCATCAGCGCTATTGAAAACTTTGCCGCCGATGTGGCGCATGAGATTAAAAATCCTTTGACCTCTTTGCGCAGCGCGGTTGAAACATCTACAAAAATCAAGGATCAGAACCGGCTTAGCGCTTTGATGGCGGTTATCAAGGATGATGTGGACCGCCTTGACCGACTGATTACGGATATTTCGCGCGCCTCGCGCCTTGATGGGGAGCTTTCGCGGGATGAGATGACCGTTATTGATATTTATCAGATGCTCACGACTTTTATCGGTTTTTACAGCCAATATACAGAGCTTGCGCCGGTGGTGCTGGAGCTTGACAGGGCGGAAAATCTTAAAATATCCGGTGTTGAGGCCCGCCTGATTCAGGTGATGCAAAATCTTATTGATAACGCGCAGTCCTTTGCCCCTGCGGGCACCAAGGTCGTGATCCGCGCGCGGCGCGCCACGGAAAATGTGATTGAGATTATTGTCGAAGATGAAGGGCCCGGGATTCCGCAGGCCAAGATCGAGGCTATTTTTGACCGCTTTTATTCCGAGCGCCCTAAAACCGAAAAGTTCGGACTGCATTCCGGTCTGGGTCTTAGCATTTCCAAGCAAATTGTTGCAGCGCACCATGGAAAAATATGGGCTGAAAACCGAAAAAATGAAAAAGGCCTTGTTTTTGGCGCACGCTTTGTTATGCAGTTACCAGCGCGGGATGAATCTTAGGTTGCTTTGTTGAGTCGATCACGGTAAGCTTTCGCCCAACTTACACCTCTCCCGCGTCCGCAGATGTTTTTGAACATTCGTTTTTAAGGCAACTGCGCGACTTATCTCTTTCCTAAGGAGTTTCCTGAACATGTCTAATATTGTTATTGTCAGTGCTGCACGCACGGCCATCGGTTCGTTTCATGGCTCGCTTGCGACAACGCCTGCCGCCAAGCTTGGGGCCATTGTCATTAAAGAAGCGCTCGCCCGCGCCATGGTTGAACCCGCTGCCGTCTCTGAAGTGATTATGGGCCAGATTTTGACCGGCGGCCTTGGCATGGGCCCGGCCAGACAAGCGGCTGTGGGGGCAGGGCTTCCTGTTGAGACAACGGCTTATGCGCTTAATCAGATTTGCGGCTCGGGCCTGCGCTCGGTGGCCAACGGCATGATGGCGATCATAGCGGGCGATGCCAAAATCGTTGTCGCGGGCGGTCAGGAGAATATGAGCCTTTCGCAACATTCCATTTATGCGCGTAAAGGCTTCCCCATGGGGCCGGGCACGCTGGTCGATACCATGATTTCTGACGGTCTGACGGATGTTTTCAACAACTACCACATGGGCATCACGGCGGAGAATGTTGTTGAAAAATACGGCCTGACGCGCGAGATGCAGGACATGTTCGCTGTTGAATCACAGTTAAAGGCTGAAGCTGCGATCAAGGCTGGCAAGTTCAAGGAGGAGATTGTGCCTGTCGTGATTCCCAACAAGAAAGGCGACATCACCTTTGCCCAAGACGAATATCCGCGTTTCGGCGCGACTGTTGAAGGAATGGCGGCGCTGAAACCCGCCTTTAAGAAGGATGGCTCCGTCACGGCGGGCAATGCTTCGGGTATCAATGACGGCGCTGCGGCGGTTGTTTTGATGACCGAGGATGAAGCCAAGCGCCGTGGTCTTAACCCTCTGGCGCGCATTGCGTCTTGGGCGACGGCTGGCGTGCCTCCGGAAATTATGGGCATCGGGCCGGTTCCTTCAAGCCGTCTGGCTTTGGAAAAAGCGGGATGGAAAACCGGCGATCTTGATCTGATTGAAGCGAATGAGGCTTTTGCCGCTCAGTCCATTGCGGTTAACCGCGATATGGGTTGGGACGTTTCTAAAGTCAATGTCAATGGTGGGGCCATCGCTCTTGGCCATCCCATCGGCGCTTCAGGCACGCGCATTCTGGTGACGCTGCTTTATGAAATGCAAAAGCGGGGCGCCAAGAAAGGCCTTGCAACGCTTTGCATTGGCGGCGGCATGGGGATTTCCATGTGCCTTGAGCGCGCAAGCTAAACTTGAAGTCCGGTAAAAGCATCGCTGCAGCCCCGAAAAAGGGCTGTAGCCATGCGGTCTTTTTTTCAACGACACACATCATAAAGGATCAAGCAAATGGTAAGAAAAATTGAAACATCACGGGTAGCGGTCGTCACAGGGGGAACGCGCGGAATCGGCGCTTCTATCAGCGCTTTGCTGCATAAGTTCGGCTATAAGGTTGCGGCCACTTACATGGGTAATGACAAGGCGGCTGAGGCTTTTCGTGAAAAAACAGGCATTGATGCCGTCTATAAGTTTAATGTGGCCGATTATGACGCTTGCGCCGAATATATCGCCCGCATTGAAAAAGATCTCGGGCCTGTGGACATTCTGGTCAATAATGCGGGCATCACGCGGGATGCGTTCTTGCATAAAATGACGCCGCAGCAATGGCAGGAAGTGATCCACACCAATCTTGATTCGGTCTTTAACCTGTCACGCCTTGTGGTGGAAGGGATGCGCCAGCGCGAATTCGGGCGCATTATCTCGATCAGCTCCATCAACGGCCTGTCGGGGCAGGTGGGGCAGACCAATTACGCGGCCGCCAAGGCCGGTATTGTGGGCTTTTCCAAGTCTCTGGCGCTTGAGGTGGCCTCCAAGGGCGTGACCGTCAATGTGATTGCGCCCGGCTATATCGACACGGACATGGTGCGCGCGGTGGATGCTACGATTTTGGAAAAGATCGTTGCGAAAATCCCCGTCAAGAAGCTCGGCAGCGCGGACAGCATTGCGCGGCTTGTCGCTTTTCTGGCTGATGATGACAATGTTTTTATCACCGGCGCGACCTTTAACATCAATGGCGGCCAGTATATGGCTTAGAGGATGGGGGCCAAAAGCCTTGCGTTCTCGCAAAAGACTTTTTCCTGAGCCTCAAGCTGCCTTAGGACGGAGTCCCTTGTTTTGATGGGGGAGCGGTCTTCTGTGTAGGCACTTTGAAGATGCTGCCTTGCCATGGGGCTGAACTTTTTGATCTTAGGGTCGAACGTGTCCATGATAAGGGTGTGGATGTTCGGGCTAAAGGGATTTTCCTTGAGCCTGTGGAGCGCTGTTGCGGCTTTTTTAAAGCCTTCGTCAAGTTTCTCAACTTCGTTGATGATGAACGGCTTTAAATCCGGCTGCACTTTAAAGGCCGCGCTCAGGATTTCCTTTGTTCTTCCAAAAGTTGCCGTCTTCAAAAGGCCTTCGCGGGTGAGGCTGCGGATATTTTCTTCCAGACCAGGCCCGTTGTTGGAAAGAGCAGAAATAAGACTCTCGTGGAATCTGTACTCATTTAGATTGTTGTTAATCGCAAGGGCAAAAGAATGGACGCGCGTCATAACGGCAACCCTGTTCGTCATAGCGGAAGAAGAAGTTTTTTTCATGATTTTAATTCCTTTTAGAGGCTAAGGCCCAGAGCTTTGGCGCGTTTATGGAAGGCATCTTCCCGAACCTTGAGATGCTGCAGGACTGAGCGTTTGGTTTTGAAAAAAGAACAGGGTTCGTTGTAGGCGTTTTGAATAAGCTGCGTTGCCATCAGGCTGACTTCTGTGTTGTCCGGATTGCGGAGGTCACGGATAAGGGTTGTTATGTGGGGGCCAAAGGAAGGGTCTTCGTGCTCGCCAAGCAGTTTTTTGGCGTCTTTGAATCCTTTTTCAATGCCCTGTTTTTCGCTTATGGCGGGCGGCAGCAAATCCAGCTTTGTTTTAAAAAGCGCGCCCAGAATATTATAGGCTGCCGAAAAAGCTTGAGGTTTCAAAAGACCTTCGCGGGCGATGGTGCGTATATTTTCTTCCAACCCGGGCCCATTTTCGGAGAGTAAAAAAACAAGACCCTCGCGTGAGGCTTCATCATAAGGATCTTTTTTGATTTTGACGGCAAGGTCATGAGCAAACTCTGCAACGACGGTCGTATGGGGAATAAAAGGGTTGTTCATGGCTTAAATCCTTCAATTTCTATGTGTTAGGAGCAGTGTTTGAACTTTATCGCGGGTTTTTTACTTGCGCCAGATTATTTTAAGGGATTCTTTGGAAAAACCTGTCATAACAAAAGGGCGTGTTGATCCAATATTGCTTTAGGTCACTGATTTTGTTAGAGTTATGCACATGAATGACCCTGTTCTTATTGCGCCATCTCTTTTGGCGGCTGATTTCTCCTGTCTCGGGCAGGAGCTTGCCGCCATGGATCAGGCGGGGGCTGATTATATCCATCTGGATATTATGGACGGGCATTTTGTGCCCAATATCACTTTTGGCCCTTCGGTCGTGGCGGCGCTGCGGCCTCTTTCCCCAAAGCCGTTTGATGCGCATTTGATGATTGCGCCGGCTGATCCCTTTATCGAAGCTTTCGCCAAGGCGGGGGCGGATATTATCACTGTGCATCCCGAGGCGGGGCCTCATCTCCACCGCACGCTCGGGCTTATCAAGAGCTTTGGGAAAAAAGCCGGTGTGGCACTTAATCCCGCAACGCCTTTGTCTGTGGTCGAGCCGGTTTTGTCCATGCTTGATCTTGTTTTGGTGATGACGGTCAATCCGGGTTTTGGCGGGCAGTCTTTTCTTGAAAACCAGCTTGAGAGAATCGGCCAGCTTCGCCGCGCTATCAATGCTTTGGGAAAAACTATTGATCTTGAAGTTGATGGCGGAATTAACGCGCAGACGGCGGCGCTTGTGCGCAAGGCCGGCGCTGATGTGCTTGTGGCGGGAACTGCCGCTTTTGCAGGGGGGCCTGCGCAATATCAATCAAACCTAGACGCTTTGCGTCGCTGAATGAAGAGAGTCTGCCGTTTATGAACAGCCCGGCGAAAATATTACGCCAGATTAAGCGGCGCGTTCAGTCTGTGACTTATGGCAATCCTCTTTATCGTCTTGTTCTGGATCAGGGCGAGGTTGCTCAAAAAATCGGTTTATCCTTGCCGGATCTTTGGCCGGGTGACGCGCAGGCCGGACAAATGCTGATCGCAAGGCAGGGCAGCCTTTTAGATCCTCTTGAAGGTGTATTTGCCGATCAGGAAACTCCGTGTTGCCATCTTTTAACGCAGGAGGCTTTGCGCGATTTGCGCGCTGTCGGGACAGAGCGGGCAAGGCAGCGCGCCGTGGTGCTTATTCAGGAATGGATGGAAGATCTTTCGGCATGGGATGAGGAAAGCTGGTCGCCGCCTGTTTTAGGCGCGCGTCTTTCCAACTGGATTGCTTTTTATGATTTCTTTTCGCCTTGCGCGCGTCCGGCTTTTACGCGCGATTTCCTTATTTGCGCCACGCGCCAGCTTAGGCATCTGCTTTTAACCGCACAAAGCGGCTTTACGGGTGTTGAGGGGCTTTATGTCGTCAAGGGCCTTATTTTCGGCGGTCTTGCCTTGGTGGATCGGGAGCGGGCGCTCAGTTTAGGGTTTGAGCTTTTGGAGCGCCAGCTGACAGCCGAGATTTTACCGGATGGCGGGCATGTCGCGCGCAATCCTTCTGTGCATGCGCATATGCTGCGGCTTCTTATTGATATGCGCGATGCTTTGCAGGTGGCCGGCCTTGAAGTGCCTTCCGCCATGACGCTGGCCATCACGCGCATGCTGCCGGTTTTGAAGTTCTTCCGTCATGGTGACGGGTCTTTGGCCCTTTTCCACGGCAGCTGTGAAGAGCGCGCGCTGCTTTTGGATGCGACCGTGTCTTTGGCGCGCATGCGCACAAGGCTGATCAAGCGGCTGCCTTACATGGGCTATGAAAGGGTTGTTGCGGGGCGCAGTCTGCTGGTGGTTGATGTCGGCGCGCCGCCTTTGCGGCCTTTTGACAAAGAGGCGCATGCAGGCCTTATGGGTTTTGAGTTCAGCGTGGGGCGTGAGAAAATCATTACCAACTGCGGCGCAGCGCCGCACCATAAACCGCACTGGTGGTCGGCCCTGCGTGCGACAGCAGCGCACAGCACCATTACGGTCTGCGACAAAAACGCCTGTGCCTTGTTGCCCGAAGGCGGTATTGCGCAGCGGCCTTTGCGTGTTTCAACTTTACGTTACGAGCAAGACCAGAAAGCCTATGTCGATTGCGCGCATGACGGTTATGCGCAGCGCCATCATGTAACGGTGGCGCGCAGCCTGCGCCTTTCTGCCTCGGGCGATCAGCTTGAAGGCGAAGACCTTATCGAAGGGGTGCAGGGGCAGGAGTTTTCTATACGCTGGCACCTGCATCCGGCTGTGCGGGCGATGCTTTCCCAAGATGGCGGCTCGGTTTTGCTGCGCACGGCTTCGGGAAGCGGCTGGCGCCTGCGCCTTTGCCCGCCTTTTCATGAATCTCCGGCTCTTGAACCAAGCGTCTATTGCGCCGATGGGAGGCTTGTGCGTACACTGCAGGTGCGAATCTCCGGCTTCAGCGGCTCCGGCACAACGCGCGTGCAATGGGTGCTAAGCCGTGAAGGCAGCAAGGACAAAAAAGGAGCGTGACCTTATGACCAGCATGACATTTTTACGCCGCCAGCGCGGTTTTACGCTGACCGAAGCCGTCCTTGTTTTCGCTTTTGTCGGGTTTCTTATGGCGGCTATCTGGGCGGCGGCGACACATACGCGCGCGCGGCTTAACATTTCCGATACGGCGGCGACAGCCATGGAGATCGCCAATACCGTCCGCGCCATTTACGGCATGCATATTATGGCTGCGCCGCCGACTGATATTGAAGGTCAGATCGCGGCTGGGCTTTTTCCTGCCTACGCCATCCCTAATGTAGGGACGCATGTGGTGAATGCTTGGAACGGCGAGATCTTGTTACATTTTCACCGTACGACTGATACCAATGGCAACAGCATCACGCGCGGTTTTACGATTGAGTTCACATTGCCGGATGTTGCGCCTGACGCGAGCCGCGCTATCTGCACGGACATGATGGTGGCTTTGCGCGGCAATCGCGGTGATTATACGGGCACTCATAGCGGTTTTATGCCGGCAGATGTTTTGCCTTTGGAGCCCACGCAGGATGGGGGGCCTTTCTTCTCCTATATCAATCGGGGCGGCGAATGGATCAATGCTACGGCTTTGGCGCCCACCGCGCTGTTTACGGTTGGGCGGCAGCGTTGTGACGGCTTTGCTTTTTATTTTAGAGTGTAGCCGCCTTTTCAAGCGCCTCAACGCCCGGCAGGGTCTTGCCTTCCAGATATTCCAAAAAGGCGCCGCCTGCTGTTGAGATGTAGGATATTCCATCACCAAGATCCGCGTGCGTGATGGCGGCGATGGTGTCGCCGCCTCCGGCTACGGACAGGAGCTGGCCGCTTTTTGTCAGCGCTGCGATATGACGGCCAACTTCGTTGGTTGCGTGGTCAAAGGGTTTGACTTCAAAGACGCCCAGCGGGCCGTTCCAGAGAACCGTCTTACACCGTGCCAGCGTTTCGTTGATGGTTTTGATGGCTTGCGACCCCAGATCCACGACCATTTTATTCTGCGGGATTTGATCGATATTGACGGTCTGGCTGCCTTCGCCTTCCTTGATTTCTGTTGTGACCACAACATCTGCGGGTAAAAGAATGGTGCATCCTGCGTCAGCTGCGCGCTGCGTGATTTTTGCGGCTTGCTCAAGCATGTCGGCCTCATAAAGCGAACGCCCGAGCGCAATACCCTGCGCGGCAAGAAAAGTATTGGCCATGCCGCCGCCCAAAACCAAAACATCAACCTTGCTTACAAGATTAAAAAGAAGATCAAGTTTGGTCGAGATTTTGGAGCCGCCCACCAAAGCCGCCACAGGATGCTGGGGATCATCCAGCGCATCTTTAAGCGCAGTCAGTTCGCTTTGCATCAGCCGTCCCGCCGCAGAAGGCAAAAGCCGCGCCAAAAGCGTTGTTGAGGCATGCGCGCGATGCGCCGCGCCGAAAGCGTCATTGACGAAGACGTCACCGAGCGCGGCCAGCTCTTGCGCAAAGGCGGGATCGCCTTTTTCCTCGCCCTCATAAAAGCGGACATTTTCGAGCATAAGGATCTCGCCCGAAGAAAGCGCCGCTACGGCTTTTTTGACATCTTCGCCTTTGCAATCTTCGGCAAAAGCGACAGGGCGCTTTATCAGCGTGCTAAGCGCCTGAGCAACAGGACGCAGGGACATACTATCCTGCCGTTTGCCTTTGGGTCGGCCAAAATGCGAAAGGATCACAATTTTGGCGCCCGCCTTGATAAGATCAAGAAGCGTCGGCAGGGTTCGTTCAAGGCGCGTGAGGTCTGTGATCCGGCCATCCTTGATCGGCACATTATAGTCCACGCGCAAAAGAACGGTTTTTCCTGCCAAGGGAAGATCATCAAGCGTGTTAAAGCGGGGCATAAGTGGCCTTTCTTATTCAAAAAGTTTTAAAAAGGGCGATTTTTCGAACTTGCGCAGCCTTGCGCGGGTTTCTTTGCTTTGCGGCGCGAACTTTTCTACAAGATTCCAAAATCTTTTGCCATGATTTTTGTGTTTGATATGAGCAAGCTCGTGAATCACAAGATAGTCCAGCAGCAAAGGATGCGTCATGATAAGGCGCCAGTTCAACCTGATTTCATCCTGCGCCGAGCAGCTTCCCCAGCGCTGGCGCGGGCTTGTTATAAAAACCGCGCGCGGTTTAAGGTTCATAACCGCCGCCCATGCCGCAAGTTTTTGAGGGAGAATCTGCCGCGCCTGTTTTTTATACCATAAGGTCAAAGCGGTTTTGATCTCGCTTTCCAAAAGCGCGGGCGTGAGGTTTTTTAAGGGAAAGGCCATATTCAGGCAGGTTTCATCCGCGCAGGTCAAAGGGGCATCACGATGTTCAAGCACGAGCCTGAGATCCTGCCCCTGAAAAGGGATCATCATGCCGTCGCAAAGGCTTGGCAGTTTTAGGGAATCTTCGTTGTTTTTAAGGGCTTGCCGCTGTTTTTTAATCCAAGTTGTGCGCTCAAGGATAAAAGCTTGGATGGAGCGCAGGCTTGTTTTCATGGGCACAAGCACCCGTAGCGAGCCGTCATTTTCGACATAAAGCGCCAAAGACCGCCGCCTTCTTGCACTGCGGACGATGGTAGGGGTGAGGTCTGAAAGCTCGCTTTGGATCATGGGTTTCAAGGATAAAACTGAAAAGAAAGGACTTCAATCTTTTCCTTGTGCTTTGGGCCGAGTGTCCTTAAAGTCCGTTTCTGATGACAAAAACGCCAAAAAACGACATGACGGGAATGAGCTTTGAAGACGCCATGGCGGCGCTTGAGGCGCTGGTGCGCCAGCTTGAAAGCGGGCAAAGCAAGCTTGAAGACGCCATTACGGCTTATGAAAGAGGCGCTCTTTTGAAGCAACATTGTGAGTCATTGCTGCGCGGGGCGCAGGCGTGTATTGAAAAAATTACGGCTGCAGAAGACGGCACCGTTAAGGCGGAACCTTTTTCATAGCAGGAGATAATACCCATGCCTTCAGTAAGTCCTTCACTTTCAACCGCTATGGCGCAGGTTGCCGCTTCGGTAACGGAAGTCATGGCCCGCCTTTTGCCAAAATCGGATTTTGCCGAACAGCGGCTTTTTGATGCCATGCGCTACAGTGTTCTGGCCGGTGGCAAGCGTTTGCGGCCTTTTTTGACCGTCAGCACCGCGCGGCTTTACGGCGTCAGCGATGAAAGCGCTTTTCGCGCCGCCGCCGCGATTGAGTTTTTGCATTGCTATTCGCTTGTTCATGACGATCTCCCTGCCATGGACAATGCTGATTTGCGGCGCGGGCAGCCTACAACGCATTTGAAGTTTAACGAAGCTACGGCCATTTTGGCGGGCGACGCTCTTTTGACTATGGCGTTTGAAATTTTGGCTGACGCCCGCACGCATGAAGATCCCAAAGTGCGGATTGCCATGGTGGCTTTACTTGCGCATGCGGCCGGCGCGCGCGGCATGGTCGGCGGGCAGATGCTTGATCTTATCGCCGAGACCACGCGCTTTGACATCGGCGCGATCACGCGCCTGCAACGCATGAAAACGGGGGAGCTGATTGCATGCGCCACAGAAATGGGCGGGATTTTGGGCAAAGCTCCCGCGCCGCATCTGAGCGCGCTGCGCGCTTACGCGCATGATCTGGGGCTTGCTTTTCAGATCATTGATGATCTTCTGGATCTTCAAGGCTCGCCCGAGGAAACAGGCAAGTCCGTGGGGCAGGATGAACAGGCGGGCAAGGCGACCTTTGTCAGCATTCTAGGCCATGACCGTGCCTTGCAGCAAGCCAGACTTCTTTCAGAGCAAGCCATCGCGCATCTGAGCATTTTCGAAGGCCGCGCGGGTCAGCTTGAAGATATTGCGGTTTTTGTGGTGGATCGGAAGTCGTAAGATAACTCATGTCACCCGCGAGGAAGGCCTTTAGGCCTGACGCGGCAATCTCTGCGACGTTGCCGAGATTGCCGCGTCAAGCCGCCTGCGCCGGCTTTCCTCGCAATGACAGGTTTTTTTAAGTTTCTTCTTTGATCTCTCTTGCGCGGCCTTCGATCTGGGCGGTTTTTGTGCGGCTTTGGGTTGCTTTGAGTTGGTGCCACAGGGTCGGGCTGCGCTCAACAGGCTCGCTTTGGGTGAAGGAAGAAAAGCGTTCGCTATGTTCTTCGGGAATCTCGCCGATAAAGCGTGAGGGCAGAGGGTTTATTCCACGGCCATGTATAAAACGGCTTGCGACATGGCTGACAAAAGCGCGCTCTCTTGCGCGGGTGAGGCCGACATAGGCAAGGCGGCGCTCTTCTTCAAGGCCTTTTAGGCCGTTTTCCGTCAAGCTCAGGGGTGAAGGGAAGATTTCTTCTTCCCAGCCAGGCAAAAAGACATAAGGGAACTCAAGACCTTTGGCGCCGTGCAGCGTCATGATGCTGACCTGATTGTCGCGGTTGTTTTCCGTGACTTCCATCACAAGACTGACATGCTCAAGAAAGGCTTCAAGCGTGTCAAAACCGGCCATGGCCGTGATAAGCTCTTTGAGATTATCAAGCCGCGCGGGCGAGTCGGGAGATTTGTCGGCCTGCCACATGCCGGTATAGCCGGACTCCTCAAGAATAATTTGTGCAACTTCCGTATGGGGCAGGGCTTCAAGAAGCCCGCGCCATCTTGTGAAATGCTCAATCAGATTTTGTAGCGTGGCGCGCAATTTAGGTTTAAGCGCATCGCTCTGGGCCAGACGCAGGGAAGCTTCACTTAAAGACATCGTATTTTCTTTGGCGAAGCGGTGGATTTGCGCAAGCGCTGCCGGCCCGATACCGCGTTTGGGAAGGTTGATAATGCGCTCAAAAGCCAAATCATCATCGCTTGAGCGCACAAGCCGCAAATAGGCCAGAGCATCGCGGATTTCCTGCCGTTCATAAAAACGCGCGCCGACAAGGACGCGGTAGGGAATGCCGCGCATGATAAAGATTTCCTCAAACAGGCGCGTTTGAAAACCGGCGCGCACCATAATGGCGATGGAGGAAAGCGGAATATGGCGGCGCTCCAGAGATTCAATTTCATCGCCGACCCATTGCGCTTCTTTTTCGCCGTCCCAGAGCGTGCGGATATGGATTTTTTCGCCCGGCTCGGCTGCCGTCCAGAGGTTTTTGCCAAGGCGCATGCTGTTGTGGGCGATTAATTGTCCGGCGGCGCCCAGTATATGGCCTGTTGAGCGGTAGTTTTCTTCAAGGCGTATCACTTGCGCGCCCGGGAAGTCTTCTTCAAAGCGCAGAATATTGCCGATTTCAGCGCCGCGCCAGCCATAGATGGATTGGTCTTCATCGCCGACAACGCAGATATTGCGATTTTTCTGCGCGATCAGGCGCAGCCACAGATATTGCGCAATGTTGGTGTCCTGATATTCATCGACCAGAAGATAATGAAAGCGGTTGTGGATCGCGGCCAGAATATCAGAATCCTGCCGCATCAAAGTCAAATGATGCAAAAGCAGATCGCCAAAGTCGCAGGCGTTGAGGGAGGCAAGACGTTCCTGATAAAGCGCATAAAGCTTTGGCAGTTTGCCGTGCGCGATGTCGCTTTTTTCATGCTGCACATCGGAAGGGGTCAGGCCGCGATCTTTCCAGCGCTCGATAAAGGCTAAAATCATGCGCGGCGGGTTTTTTTTGTCGTCGATGTTTTCAGCTTGCAAAAGCTGCTTAATCAGGCGCAGCTGATCGTCCGTGCCTAAAATGGTGAAAGATGGTTTAAGCCCCACGCGCTCGGCCACAGGGCGCAAAAGCCGCGCGGCCAAAGCATGGAAAGTGCCCAAATACCAGCCCTCCACCGAGCGGCCTAAAAGAGCGGCGACACGTTCGCGGATTTCAGTGGCGGCTTTGTTAGTGAAGGTCACGGCCATGATCTGGCCCGGCATGGCTTTGCCTGTGGCCAGAAGATGCGCAAGCCGCGTGGTTAAAACGCGCGTTTTGCCCGTACCCGCGCCGGCCAGAACCAGAACGGGGCCGGATAAAGCCTCAACCGCCTGGCGCTGGGCTGGGTTCAGGTGATCCATATAAGGGGGAACGTGCATGGCTTGAGGCTCTAGCGCATTTCTGTTGTTCAGACAAGAGCGGAAGTTCCTGAGAGCGGATCGCATAGCGCGGATATTTTACGCCGGTGATAAGAGGAACCAGCAGGCCTACGGGAAGAATATGAGATTTTTTATGATCCTTCTTTTGGGCGATATGGGAAATATAGAGGTAAGAGGCATGGAGCGGCATGCAGATTGTAGGCTCATAAACCCGCATGCCCCTTACTGTCTTTGATGTAACGTCGGGGTTGATGCTGAACACATTATAGGATTCAGCATAGCGGTTTTTCGCTTTCTTTATGGGTACAAAAACCGTGCAGTGAAGAGATTCTTTTATGCTGCCTTTGTCGCCACGCGCGGATATATGCCGCTGTGTAAGACGTAAGTCCACGATCGTGTTGATCCGCCGGACATCCATGCTTACATCCTTAAAGCCCGCTTCGCATATTTTTATCGTGTCTGCGGCAAGGAAGGGCGTTCTGAAATTGTCGTCCAAAACGGCATAGCCATGAAAAGGCCTATCATTCAGGCTTGTGATATGGACAAAAGCGGCGTTTTTGCCGCAGGGGATCGAGGCGTTGATCTCATGATCCTGCTTTTTACCGGCGGGAATGCTGAAAAAATCCGTCCGGCCATCTGTTGTCATAATATAGCCGGTCGCCTTGGATGGCGGGGTAAGCCTTGAATCCGGAGCGGCATATTTGCTGCGGCATGAGGTGATATTTTGATCCTTGACCTCCGCCGTTATGCGTTTTGAAATGTCCTGAAGCGGCTCATAGCGCGGGATGGTCAGATTAAGCTTGATACCGGTTTTTTCCCTGACAAGGGAACCTTGAATATCCATTGTGTTGGGCATACGCGGCGGCTCGATCGTTTTCAACATAAGCGCGCAAGTATAGGGCGTAAACAGTTGGGGAATATCATCAATATTATTGGATGCGATCACGCGGCGGATCATCCATGTTTCTGCGGGATCAAGAGGGACAGTGCTGATATGAAGCTGGTCTGTCATAATTGTTCTCCTTTTAAAAGGGGCATTGCGCCCCATTTAAGGCTTTTTGGGTTGGTTAAAGTCAAGAAAATAAATGCTTGTTAATACTTTCGTGATCGGCGCTTTGCAAGGGCATAAGGCTGCGTTAAGCTTTTCCCGACTCATAAAGGATAGAACATGGCGATCCAGATCGGGATTGATATTGGCGGCACAAAGATTGCCGTGGCGGCCTTTAGCGCTGACGGGGATGTCAGGGCTTCTTGCCGCGCGCCGACACCAAAGACTTATGAGGCGCTGCTTGAGCAGTGCTTTTCCTTGTTTGCTTCTGTTGTCAGGGAGGCTGGTGATGTCGCGCAGGCAGGGCTTTGTCTGCCCGGGGTTATTGATCGCAAGCTTGGGACGGTCGCCAGCGGGAATCTTTCTTTTTTGAAGGAAAAGCCGTTTGGCCATGATCTGGAGCGGCTTTTAAAGCGTCCTCTTGCGATCGGCAATGATGCCAACTGCGCGGCTCTGGCCGAGGCTTTGGCCGGCGCGGGCAAGGGGTATGAAAGCGTGCTTGGGCTTTGCCTCAGCACCGGCATTGGTTCGGGTTTTGTGTTGCATGGCCGGATCTGGGAAGGCGCCAACGGCCTTGCGGGCGAGGTCGGGCATCTTCCTTTGGCGTTTCGTGAACCGCAGGACGGCCCGCCCAGCTTATGTTCCTGCGGCCAGCTAGGTTGCGTGGAGGATGCAATCTCTGGTGGTGGATTCAAGAGACTCTACAGCTTCATAACCGGCGATGAAGCGCCGGAGCCTGAGATGATCGTTCAGCATTGTCTTGCCGGCGATAAAAAGGCGGCTGAGGTTATTGACCGCTATCTGGAGCTTGTGGCCAAGGCTATGGTGGGTGTCTTTCACAGCCTTGATCCTTCTGTTGTGGTTGTATCCGGCGGACTTATGAATATCCCGGGCCTTTTTGAGGAGGTACCGAGGCGTCTTTTGCGCTATATTTGTGCCGAAGAGATTCGCACGCCATTTGTTCCGGCGCGGTTTGATACACTGGCCTCGGCATTCGGCGCATCGCTTTTGCCCGAGATGATGGAAAGAGAGAAAATTGATGATGTTTAACATGATGCCGTCCAAGAAACTGGTTTTTGAACTGACGCCCGAGTTTGTCGAGCTTGATCGGAAAAAGCGCCACGCTATTTTGAAACAATATCGTGCGGCGCTTGTTTACAAGCCGCAGGATATAGAGCGCCTGAAGATGAGCGACTCGCTTTTCAAAAAGCTGCAGGATCGCTTTCTCCGCCGCCGCCGTATCCGTAACTGGTTTAAAGGGCTTCGCCTGACATGGATCAAAAGGAAAGGGGGCCTTCTTTTCTGGCCTCGGTTTAAAAGGATTGTCCCCAGACCGCGCTATGTTATTTGCGGCAAGAAGGGCGTGCGGGTGTATTTCTCGCACGGCAAGGCCTATGTGTTTGTGCCTTTGAGCCATTTGCGCAGCGGAAAAATAAGAGGCTGGTTCGGCAGGGTTTTCAGCACCGCCCTTTTACGTCCGCGCATGGGCATCAAGGTTTTTGAAGCGCCTCTTCCTGCTTTCAAGAAACAATTTAAACATCTTCAAGGGCCAAACCCATCTTAAAGAAAGGGGACATCATGTCGGATGACTATGTAGCGGCCAAGGTGAAAGAAGCGCTTGAGGCGGTGTCGGGCGTTCAAAAAGATGCCGTGAAACTTCTTTTGACTTGGGCTGTGCGGGATCAGGCTTTGCTGATCGGCCTTGCCAAGCCTCATTTAAAAGCGGAAGTCACGGCGCGTGTGCATGCTTTTGTCAAGGCGCAGAAATATGAAGGCGAAGAGGAACAGCAGCCTTTGGGGGCCTTTTCTTTTCCTTCGGCAAAGGGCGAAAGACGGCATCATCCCACAACGCCGCCGCCCAAGGCTTCGGACAATCATGTCTCTGTGATGAACCAGATTGCGCAAGCTTTTAAAAAGAAAAAATCCTAAAAGGTTTTTGTGACGATGAAAGATGCGCAAACGCCTGCTTTGGATCTTGTTCTAAATCTGGATGGGTTTGACGGCCCTATTGATCTTCTTTTAGCGCTTTCGCGTGAGCAGAAGGTGGATCTTTCTACCATCTCTATTCTGGCTTTGGCTGAACAATATCTTTACTATATCCAAGAAATGCGCCATCTCAAGCTTGAGGTGGCGGCGGATTATCTTGTGATGGCGGCGTGGCTTGCCTATCTTAAATCGCGCCTTCTTTTACCTGTCCCGCCTTCGGAAGAGCCTGACGGGGCGGCTTTGGCCGAGGCTTTAAAGTTCCAGCTTTTACGGCTTGAGGCCATGAAACAGGCCTCACAAAAGATTTTTGAGCTGCCGCAGCGCGGTCATGATTTTTTCCTGCGCGGCGATCCTGATCCGATTGAGATTGAAGAAAAGCCGACCTATTATTTGCCTCTTTATGATCTTTTATCTGCTTTGGGCGCGCCTGCGCGGCGGCGCAAGCCGGCGCGTTATGACATCGCGCCGACACGCCTTTACAGTATGGAAGAAAGCGTTTTGCGCCTGCGCCGCATGCTGGGCGGTATCAAAATGTGGGATTCGCTTTTTACTTTTCTTCCCAATATGAAAGGGCATGAAGGGTTGCAGGCGCGTTCGGCCATTGCTTCGACTTTTGCGGCTGTGCTTGAGCTTGTCAAAGAAGGCGAGGTGGAGTTGAAGCAAAGCCGTATATTCTCGACCATTTATCTGCGCGGGAAGTCCGGAACATCACAGGATGAGGATCATGACACAAGAAACTCTTGATGAACAAAAAGCTCTGCAGCTTTTGGAGGCCGTGTTGTTTGCGCAGACGGAGGCTGCTTCCTTGCGCCTTTTGCAAGAGCATTTTCCGCCCCAGACCGATCTTGCGCCGTTGCTTTTGAAACTTTCTGAAGATTACAAGGAACGCGGCATTAACCTTGTCGAAAATGACGGCGTGTGGAGTTTTTGCACCGCGCCGGATCTTGCGCCTTTGATGAAACTAACGCGCGTGCCAAAGCGCAAGCTGCCCAAGGCGGCGGCGGAAGTTCTGGCCATCATCGCCTATCATCAGCCTGTCACGCGGGCCGAGATTGAATCTGTGCGCGGCGTTGAAACCTCGCGCGGGACGCTGGACATTTTGCTTGAAATGGACTGGATTCGCCCGGGACGGCGGCGCGAAACACCCGGGCGGCCTTTGACGTGGAAAACGACTCCGGCGTTTTTAAGTCACTTTAATCTGACAAATCTCAAGGAACTCCCCGGTCTTGAAGATCTGAAAGCCGCCGGTCTTTTGGACGCGCGCCCCGTGATGGAAAATCTTCCCAAGGAAGATAACGACACCGCCCAAACTTACGCGCAGGAAGATGATGAACATTACGGGCATCTGGCGGAGGAGTAGGGTTATCGCCGGACGCAGCGGAAAGCGTTAGTTTTATTCTTGTTCTCAGGCTGGCCACCGACGCCGGTCCATACTTGCACCGTACTGCTACTTGTTTCGGTGGACGACCACATGCTTCCACTTGTGACGCTATAGGGAGACACATAAGACCCGATTGCGCGAAGTGTTATTAACTCATTCGAGGAAGGCAAATACCAGTCGCTATATCCGTGTGCGGTCAGGTTGTGGCAATAAAGCGCCGCCCGATAGGGCGCAGGCGATGGCGCGGTGCCGAGCGCGGCAAGTCCCGCTGTATTGGCCTTGCCTGTGAATACAGATGTGAATCCTGTCGCAACACTGTTGCCCATGCCATCATCCCATGTAAGTTGCAAAGCCACGCCGGTGCAGGCTGTTCCGTTCCAGACCCTGCCCGCATCGCAGGGCGTTGTGTACATCGGGACAGATCCATCCGACGACAAGCCCGCATAGACCGTGCCATCGTCACATAGGGTGCCGATAGACGGCGTTCCAACGCAGGCATTCGGGTTTGTTGTGACTGTCCATGTGGCGGAAGTGGTTGTGCCGACTGTGACGGAAGCCGTCGTAGGCGTTGAAGCGATTGAGGCCGAAGTAAGCTCAATCGCAATCGTATCCCCCGCCGAAAAATTAGCCGACATCCCCACCGCAACACCATTGCGATACATGCCTGTACAACTCGGATTGCAAACGGCGAGTAATTGTCCCGTAAATCCCCCCAGAGT
>WREW01000004.1 GCA_009779135.1 Alphaproteobacteria bacterium | reverse complement strand
CTGCCGCCGCGCCACCGCCACCCGTAGCGGAGCAGCCGACACAAGCCATTGCGCCAGAAGAAGAAACAACAGAACCGGCAGAAGCGATAGAGCCGGAAGAATCAGAAGCTGTTTTGATGGACGAGGAGCCAATGGAGGCAGCGCTGCCTGCGCCCCCCGTAAGGCCTGTCGCGCCTGTTGTAACGACTAAGAAACAACCTCCCCCTCCACCTGCGCCCAGCGGCTGGCGGAAATGGGTTCCTTCCGCCTTGAAGGAATGGGTTCCGTAAAGGAAAAGGGGGGCGTTTTTTAAGGGAAGACGCCCCCTTCATTACTTTCATTCCGGTATAAAAATATTTTTTCATATTACTTTCATTTGTTCTTTCAAGAGGATCAAAAATTGCTTTCATGAAAGTATTTTCACGTTAAATGTTGATTCATCTTACTTTGGTAGGATGGGTATAGTTGAAACATAGTTTAAGAGGTCTGATATGGCCAAGGCTACATCACAAAAAAGCTGTCTGGTCACTGAAGCTGCCATGAAGATGCTGGTTCGCAACGCCTTGATGGCGGCTGGGCAGGAGATGGGCGAGGAAGGCGATCACTGGCCTGTGATTCACGGCACGATTGCATCCATTATGCAGGATTGGGAAGATCTTGAGATTGAGCGCGCCGTTCAGGCCGAGATTGCGACCCGTCTTTACGAACATCTTGACGCGATGGATGAGGTTTTAAAGAGCTGCGAGCCCGACGTGCAGGCCGAGGTAGGGCCTCGCCTTGCTAAACTTAGGGAAGTCTATGACGCCGCCTTTACGCCGCCGCATGAGGAAGTGTTGGATGTAGCCGACATAGATATAGAAAAAATGCCGATTCACCTAAGGCGCGCTGACGCTATTTTGGATACTTTATTTGGGGAGGACGATCATGGCTAAACAGAATCAAGGACTCGATGGGAAAAGCTCTTTTCTAACGATGGCGGTTGCGGCGCCTGTGCTTAAAACAAATACCATTGAAGGCACCCGCTCAACGCTTGATGCGTTTAAAGAGTTTAATGAGGATCTACAACATGAAGGGCCAGCTGAATTTTTGAAGAAGATTTCAGAAAATACCGCTGCACAACACGCCCTTAAAGAACTGGCCTATGATGTCGCGCCAGCCGTTTTAGAGACTGTTGGCGGCAAGCCGCCCATAGACTTTGGCATGGGGGCCGCTCTCAAATATATCGCTACGCATACCCTTGGTCCCGACCCTGTCGGCGCGGGTTTAACTGATGAGCCTACTGCTGCAGAGACTCAGCAGCAGCGTGGTATGGCTGCTGTCGTTGATAAGTTCGCGCCTAAGCCCGCGCAACCGCTATCGTTTCGTAACAAACCTGTGGCTGCTGTAGCTGATAAGCCCGCTCTTAGTCCCGCGCGTCCGGCGCATCATGGAAAGGCTCCCAAGGCGCCCACATTGGGCAGGTAAAGGACTTTTGTCATGCGACAAATTCCAAAAGGAGCCAGTTCCGTTGTTTACGAGGATGGCGATGTCATTATAAAGCAGGCGCTTCCTGAAGCAGGCCGTCATTATATTGAAAGACAGGCTGGCGGGTATGACATCGTAGCCGAACTTCGAGAATCGGGACAGGATATTGAGGTTAATCTTCCAGCCCTTATTTGCATAGATGAACGCGAAATCAGGGAAAAACGAATCAATGGGGTTCATTTAGACTCAGAGATATATGATCCCTTGCCCAGACAGCAAAAAGACGCTCTTGCAAAACAAACGGCTTCATTTTTGCATGCCTTGCACCAGTTACGCCCATCGGAAAAGCCAAAGCAATCCATCCGGCATATTTTTGATTCGCTTAAAAACGCTCCCCATACGGCAAAGGAGGTCATCGACATATTCGATTATAAATTGCCGGATGAAACAGCGCGCGCCATTTTTGACGCTGAAAAATATCTCAGAAGTACACCCATTTCAGACGAGATGCATGTTATGACGCACAAAGACCTGCGCGATCAGAATATGCTCTACGACGAAAAAGAGAAAAAACTTGGCATCATAGATTTTGAAATGGCTGGTGTAGATAATGTTTACTGGGATTTTGTGCCGCAAGCTCCGGGCAGTATTCCATCTTGGGATTTTATAAAAAGGACAGTCGGTTTTTACAATGCTGTTCCTGATAACCCGATTAAGATTGATATTGAAAAAGTAAGAAACACCCTTGTTTATGGGACTGCGCATGAAATAGCGCGTGTTCTTAAAGATGAGAAGGAAAGGGGCAAGGTTACGGATTTGGATGTCAAAAACCGCGCCGAGATGTTGACAACTAAGTTAGAGCCGATTCTTGCCGATGCGCCGCCGTCTCCGGAGCGTCCCCTCAAGATGGGGGCAAGGATGGCCCATCGTTTGGAGCGTTGAGCGCTTCCCCCTGTCATCCTCGGGGCTTCCCCCCCCACCCAACCCTCCCCCACGAGGGGGGGAGGGCTAGAAGGGCGCAACCCTCGCCCGCAAGGGGGGAGGGCTTAATTTTATGGCTTTTAGATAAAATCGGGCGGGCTTAAAGCTTTCCCTTGCGATTCGGTTGGTTTTGGCCAATATTAGGCCAGCACGTTGAAAGAGGAGTTTTCCATGCATCGTTATCTTATCGGCCTTGTGGCTCTTTTGGTTCTCTCAGGATGCGCTTCCCAGCCAAGGAGCGTGGCGGTAGGGGAGTTCTGGCGGCCTATCAGTGAGCCGAACACACTGATGTCTCCCGATCGGGCCCAAAGCAAGCTTGATTTCGACCTGAGTCAGTGTTCCTGCGCTATTTTCCCGTCCAATGTCTCGCAGCCCGAGCTTGTGCAGTTCCAGCCCGAGCAGCAGCGCTATGCGGAAACCAGCATCACACGCACGGTTGATCCTGATGACAGGCGGCAGGAATGCTTCCAGCGTCCTGACCTTGTTGTGAACGAATGCATGCGCCAGCGCGGGTGGGAAGCTACGGCATGTTCCGGCCGTGTGCCTACGGCCTCGGGCGGCTCGCTTTGCACGGGTGCCACTGTAACGCGGTAAGAAGGCCCTTTCATGATCTCCCGTTATGCACGCCCTGTGATGGCGCAGATTTGGGAAGCTGAAAACAGGTTTCGCATCTGGTTTGAAATTGAAGCTCTTGCCTGCGAAGCGCAGGCGGCGGCGGGCGTCATTCCGGCTGAATCGGCGCAAGCCATCCGCGAAAAAGGCGCTTGGAACGCCGCGCGCATTGATGAGATTGAAAAAGAAACCCGCCATGATGTTCTTGCGTTTCTGACGGATCTTGCTTTTTCCATCGGGCCTGATGCGCGGTTTGTGCATCAGGGCATGACTTCAAGCGATATTCTGGATACGGCTTTGTCGGTGCAGCTCAAGCAGGCGGCGGATCTTTTGCTTGAAGATCTTGACGGCGTGCTTGAAGCCTTGCGCGCGCGCGTTGAAGAAACGCTTGATATTGTCACCATTGGCCGCAGTCACGGGATTCATGCCGAGCCTACAAGTTTCGGGATCAAGCTTGCCGGCCATTATGCCGCTTTTGCCCGCGCCAAAGCGCGTTTAAAGGCCGCGCAGGATGACGTTGCAAGCTGCGCGATTTCGGGGCCTGTGGGCAGTTTTGCCACGATTGATCCTGCGGTTGAAGCTTATGTCGCCGAAAAACTGGGCCTTAAACCTGAACCGATTTCAACGCAGGTGATTCCACGTGATCGCCATGCGATGTTTTTTGCCGTTCTCGGCGTTGTGGCCAGCACGATGGAAAATTTTGCGCTTGAAATGCGCCATCTTCAACGCAGCGAAGTGCGCGAAGCTGAGGAGCCTTTTGCCAAAGGCCAAAAAGGATCTTCCGCCATGCCGCACAAGCGCAATCCCGTTCTGGCGGAAAATCTGACGGGGCTTGCGCGTATTGTCCGCGCCGCTGTTGCGCCTGCGCTTGAAAATGTGGCGCTTTGGCATGAGCGGGATATTTCGCACTCGTCTGTCGAGCGCGTTTTTGCGCCGGATGCGACCATTGCGCTTGATTTTGCGCTGGTGCGCCTGAAGGGCTTGATCGAGGGCATGGTAATTTATAAGGAACGCATCAAGGCCAATCTTGAATCTCTGGGCGGCCTTTATTTCTCGCAGCGCGTTTTGCTGGCTTTGACTCAAGCGGGGATGAGCCGCGAGGATGCCTATCATCTGGTGCAAAGCAACGCGATGGAAGTATGGCACGCCATCCAGCGCGGGCAGGCGGCATCGTTTGAGGATCAAATCAGCCGCGATCCCAAGATTCAAAGCATGATCGCGCCGGAAAAACTTAAAGAATGTTTTGATCTCAGCTTTTACACACGCCACGCGCATGAAATCTGGCAGCGCGTTTTGAAGGCCGACAAATAAGCAGGCGGTTGTTGTTTATAAATGAAGGACTACATAACGGGGACGCTTCCCTGTCTTGTTGACAAGGGCGCGATCCGCTTTTTCCAGCTGCGATTTGCAAAAGGAAATATCGCGGGCGGGTTTGTCTAAAATCTTTCGCGCATCGTCAGGAAGATTTTGCAGAAAAACCTTATTTTCCGAAGGCGCCATAAGGATCTGCGTCACGGCCAGAGACAGAAGATTCCTTGCCGTTTCCTGTTTTTCTTCATACTCGCTATAAAGATCGCAGGTCGTGCTCTGAAAATAAGCCACATCCTGCCGCAGGCCACGGACTTCTTGGCACAGAGCGGCGGACTCTTTGAAAAGCCTGTCCGTGCTTATGTTTTCCGGATCGCTTTTTATGGAGAGCATGCACCGTGCTTTGTCGCCGGCCAGAAAAGGCAGCGTATGCCAAGGCGCGGGTTTGAATGTTGCAAAATCCGTAACCGTGATGGGATGTTTCGGATTTCTGAGATTGTAATCAAGGAGCGTTTTGACACTGCGCGGGGCTTTTTGAAGGTTTTCTTCTAAAGAAACGCGCCTTACTTCGAGTCTTGTTTCAACAGCAGTCTTTGTTGCCGTAATCGCTACATAGGTACCATCTGCATCAAAGTCCCCCTGTTTTTCACGAAAGACTTTATAGAGGGTGTTCTCTTTAGAATCTAAAACAGCTTTGCGCACCGCAACCTCGTGATGGCGCAAGGTTTTGTTGATGCCGTCCCTCAAGGCTTTGCTTGCCTGATGAAAGGCATGACGCGCTACAATGAAGTCGATAGCAAGCTGCTCTTTTTTATTCGGTTCGTTCATAGGTTTAAAAATAGGTTTGGGTTATTGCTTTCACAACGAAAAACTTTGGTTAATTTTGCTTTTTTAGGCTGTTTCCCCCCTCCTTCTTGTCATCCTCGGGGCTTGCGAAGCAAGAACCCGGGATCTGACGTTAGTGAAGCGTCAGATCCCCGGCTCAACCGCTTCGCGTTTGCCCAAGGATGACAAGAAGGAGGGGAGGAGTGGACGACTTTAAGCCATCAAAAGGGATTTTGCGCGTTTTTGGGTGCGGTCGGCTAGGGCGACTTGTTCGGCTAGAGATTCGGCCTCGTGCCAGCGGCGTTCCAGAATCCTGCAAAGGCTGTCGTGGGAGGAAGCCGGACTGGCGGCGGGGAGCGTGCCGCTTTTGCGCGTGACATAGATACTATGCGCCCGCGCCGCGTTCAGTGTCAGATAGGGGGCGAGCTCTTCCACCTCCATCTCTTTAAAAAGCTCCAAGGTCATGACTTTACGGACTTTTTCAGCCAGTACGCTGCCGAGATAGGATTCGAGTTCATCAAAGGTCATTTTTATCCCCCTGATCCAGCCTTGGCATAGAAAGCTTGATAAATGTTAAAGACAGTTCACCGAGATTGCCGCGTCAGGCCTGAAGGCCTTCCTCGCAATGACAGGTTTTTTTAAACGTAAAGGCCGCTATCGCCGCTTTGGCCGTCTTTTTCCTTCTTTTTGAGAACATAGTGGAGTTTATTCAAGGCGTTACGCTTTAAGGCGGCCTCGGTCATGCCGGAAGGGCCTTGGATTGTGACCTCGGTGCCGGTTTCGGGGTCGATGGCCACGACTTTCGTGGTCGCGCCAAGGCGTGTGAGTTCAAAAATCACTTCCATAAGGCTTGACTCCTTCTTTATACTAACAGCCTATCTTACCACCAAACGGGGAGGTTTCAAATGGCAAGCAATGATGAGGTTCTGGTAACGCGGCGCGGGCAGGCGCTTATTTTGACGTTTAACAGACCCGATCATGCTAATGCGATGACTATGGACATGGCCTCGCAGCTGCATTTGCACTTGAAGAACGCAACCACAGATCGCTCGGTTCGCGCCGTGCTGCTGCGTGGCGCCGGCGGTAATTATATGGACGGGCTTGACATGGGGTTTTACAAGAAAAACTTCAGTGACGCGCTCGAAAAGGCCAACCAGATCATCCAGCCTTATCACATGGCCATTCGTGAGCTTCAGGTGATGGACAAGCCTGTGATTTCTCTTGCGGAAGGCTATGTATCCGGTACGGGACTTAGTTTTCTTCTGGCCTCGGATTTTGTGCTTTCAGCGCGCAGCGCTATTTTCTGCTCGCGCGTGATGGAATATGGGCTTACCCCTGACGGCGGTTGCAGCTTTTTCCTCACACGCAAGATCGGGATGAGCCGCGCGCTTGAGATTCTGATGCTTTCCGAGGAGATTCCGGCCGATCGCGCCAAAAGCCTCCGCCTTATCAACCGCATTATTGAGGATGACAAGGTTGAGGAAGAGGCCATGGCTTGGCTTGATCGATTCGCAAATGGCCCCACCAAAGCCTATGGCGCCATCAAGAAAATGGTCAACAAAGCCTTTGACCAGGATTTGAACGCGCAGCTCGGGCTTGAACATTCTTATTTCGGCCAGTCCTCGCGCAGCTTTGATTTCCGTGAGGCCGTCAGAGCTGCAGTTGAAAACCGCGATCCCAAGTTCAGCGGAACCTGATATAAAAAAGTGGAGCTTCCTTTGAAAACCGATGTGATTATTATTGGCGCTGGGCCTGCGGGGCTGTTTAGTGTGTTTGAGCTTGGGCTTTATGATATGAAATGCCATGTGATCGACATTCTCGACCGCCCGGGCGGGCAGTGTGCCGAGCTTTATCCTGAAAAGCCTATTTACGATATTCCGGCGGTGGTTTCCTGTACGGGAGCCGAGCTGATCGAAAGGCTTTTGGAACAGGGAAAGCCGTTTTCGCCGAGCTTTCATCTCGGGCAAATGGCGCAGTCTCTTGAGAGAACAGAAAACGGCCATTGGCGCATCACCACGGACGTCGGCAATGTGTTTGAAGCGCCGGTGGTTGTGATCGCCGCAGGGGGCGGGAGCTTTGTGCCTAAGAAACTTCCGCTTAAAGATATTGAGCGGTTTGAGGGAAGCTCCCTTTTCTACGCGGTGCGCAAGATGGAAGATTTTAAGGGCAAGAAGCTTGTCATTGCGGGCGGCGGCGATTCAGCTTTGGACTGGGCGATCAATCTTCAAAATATCGCAAGTCATATCACGCTCATTCACAGACGTGATGAGTTTCGCGCGGCGCCGGATTCGGTCGGCAAGATGCGCGCGCTTGTGGATGAAGGCAAAATGGATCTTAAAATCGGCGCGATCACGGAGATCAAGGGTCAGGATCGTCAGATTGAAGCGGTCACCATCAAGCCGCAGACGGAGGATTCTTACGATCTTCCCTGCGATCATGTGCTGGCCTTTTACGGGCTGACCATGAAGCTCGGGCCTGTAGCGGATTTCGGCGTGAAGTTTGAAAACGGGCTGATCCCTGTTGACACGGCCACGTTTGAAACTGATTTGGCGGGCGTGTTTGCCATTGGCGACATCAATATTTACCCGGGGAAGATGAAGCTTATTCTGTCAGGCTTTCATGAGGCGGCATTGATGGCGAAAAAGGCCTTCACTTACGTTCATCCTGACAAGCGCTATCGTTTTCAATATACAACTTCGTCCAGCAATTTGCATGACAAGCTGGGCAATTAACGCAACTGAGAGAGACGACTTATGAAAATATACTGCACCGACATGGACGGCCAGACACAGGAACTTGAAGCCACGGAAGAATGGAGCGTGATGGAAATCATCCGCGAAGGCGGCATTAACATGCTGGCGCAATGCGGCGGCTCCTGCGCTTGCGCGACTTGCCATGTTTATGTTGATCCCGCGTGGAAAGATAAAATCCCTGCGCCCAGCGAAGAAGAGCTCGGCATGCTTGACGGCGCGTTTGAAGTGACTGAGGATTCGCGTCTTGCTTGCCAGATTTTCTTTACTAAGGAGCTTGACGGGTTGAAGGTGACTTTGGCGGCGGGGTCGATTTAGGATTCCACCGACGCGAACTGCTTTTCCAGATTGCTGAATCTGGTGAATGGGCCGTCGAAGTGGAGGGGGACGTTGCCGATGGGGCCGTGGCGTTGTTTGGCGATCAGGATTTCGGCGATGTTGCGGACTTCATCGCCGCGCTCCATCCAGCGCTGATAGCGGGTGTTGAATTTTTCTTCGCTTTCATCATTGCGGCGCGCCGGTTCCGAACGCATATGGTAATATTCCTCGCGGTAAACAAACATCACGACATCGGCATCCTGCTCGATCGAGCCTGATTCACGCAAATCCGCAAGCTGGGGGTGTTTGTCTTCGCGTGATTCAACCGCGCGCGAAAGCTGCGAGAGTGCGACAATCGGCACATCAAGCTCTTTGGCGAGGCCTTTAAGGCCGCGCGTGATTTCCGAAACTTCCTGCACGCGGTTGTCGCCATAGCGCGTTCCGCCATGCAAAAGCTGCAGATAGTCAATCACGATCATGCCCAAGGCAGGCACCAGCCTTTTAAGCCGCCGCGCGCGCGTGCGCAAAGCGGCTACGGTCAAGGCGGGCGTGTCGTCAATATAAAGCGGCATGCGCGAAAGATACTGGCTTGTTTCGACAAACTTGGTGAAGTCATCGCGCTTGATTTCGCCGCGCCGGATTTTGTCCGAAGGCACGGAGGCGTAGTCACCCAAAAGGCGCGTTGAAAGCTGCTCGCTTGACATTTCCAGCGAGAAAAAGGCTACAGCCGCGCCTTCCTTGCCTTCGGTTTCATGCCATGCTTTGGCGGCGTTCATGGCCATGTTGGTGGCCAGTGCGGTTTTTCCCATGGAAGGGCGTCCGGCCACAATAATCAAATCGGATTTTTGAAACCCGCCAAGCTTGCGGTCAAGATCGCGCAGGCCTGTTGTGACGCCTGTCACATGGCTGTCGCGCTTAAAAGCTTCGTCCGCAAGACGCAGGGATGAGGTCAGAGCCTTATCCAAACGCACAAAGCCACGGTCGGTTTCGCCTGTGCGGGCAAGCTCGAACAGGCATTGTTCGGCATGCTCGATCTGGCGCGGGGCGGGGTTTTCGAGATCCTGCTGGTAGGCCTCGTTAACAATGTCTTCGCCCAGATTAATAAGGCTGCGGCGCAAATGAAGGTCGTGGATCAACGCGGCATAATCATAGGCGTTGATGATGGTCACCACGCCGGCCGCAAGATCGCCCAGATAATGCGCGCCGCCCATCGGCGCCAAAGCCGGATCATTTTCAAAAAGACCGCGCAGCGTTTTCGGGTCTGCGATTGAACCGCGCTGGATCAGCGTTGCCATGGCGTCATAAATGCGCTGATGGGTGGGGTTGTAAAAATGCTCCGGCGCAAGAAGATCGCCGACTTTTTCAAAGACGTTGTTGTTAACCAAAATGGCGCCGAGCAGAGCTTGCTCGGCCTCGACATTATGCGGCTGCGTGCGCGGCTGCGTCAGGTCATGGCCGTGGGTGCTAAGGGCGGGCAGGGTGGTGAGGGCGGCTTGGGTCATGGCTGTTTTCATAACAGCGCAAAGGCGGAAAACCCAATGACAAAAAGGGCTTGTGGATAAACAGCCTGTGAATAACGGGGATTTTTATAGAAATATTAACCATATTATATACTTTCATTTCTTTCATTTTCGCCTTTTTTTGTGGTAATATAGGGGTCACCACATTTTGCATGGAAGGGGTCTGATATGAGTGATTTTCGGTTTAATATGGAAGAAGTTGTATCGAAACGAACGGCATTGAAGAAAGCCGTATTTAAACAAATTGAAACAAGCGGCATGCCCTTGGCTCGTCAAGCCTTTGTGGTCAAAACGCTGAGACAAGCTGAGAAAGTTCTTAAAGGAAAACCCAGTAAAGTATCATTGGGGGATCTTGCTGAATGTGCCTGTTTCACAAGCAAGGGTTTGGAAGATATGCGCTGCTTTGCCTTGGATAATATGATCGAGCTTCTTGAGAGAAAGCCTGAACAAGTAAAGGACAGCATTACAAGAAACCTTGTCATGAGAGTGTCGCGGATTGCCGCTCATGACCCTGAAGAAAAGGTTAGAGGGAAAGCAGACGAGGTCATTGACATATTAGAGGTGCCCAAGTTTGGCGTGGTTAACCTCGACCTGAAAAATGTTAGCGATGCCATAAAGGCTTACACGGTTCCTACAAGAAAACAGGAAGAAAAGCCGCAGGTGCAGGCGTCCACCACCCTAACTCTGGGCTAGATAATCGCGCCGCTTGTGTCGCTGATCAGCCAGCGTGAGCGCAGGGCTGTGTGGTTCAGCGCAAACCACTGCATCGCAATCAACGTGGCCGCATCGCGGAACGTGCCTGTGTAAAGCAGGTTGATGGCTTTAAGGGCGTCCATAACATAGACCCTGATATATTCGCCTTCCTGCGCAAGACCGCAAATGCCGCCTTGCGCGGGGGCTTGGGTGCGGCCTATGTAAAGCGTGACGCGCTCCGCAAAGCAGCCCGGGGCAGGGTAGTAGCTGAAGATTTTTTGAAGCTCCGTCACCGTGCAGCCCGCTTCTTCCAGAGCTTCCCGTTTGGCGGTGGTTTCAGGCTGTTCCCCCGGATCTACCGTGCCGGCGACCGCTTCCATCAGATAAGGGTTTTCATCCCCCTTGGATAAAGGGCCGGAGCGCAGCTCCTCAATCAAAACGACTTTGTCTTGTTTGGGGTCGAAAAGAAGGACAACAGCGGCTTCCTTGTTGCCGTCAAACACCTCACGCGAATAAATCGCGCCCCACGAGCCGTCTTCCATTTTCTGGCGTATATGCAAGCGATCCACGCGGTAATAGCCCTGAAACAGGGTCTCGCGGTGGATGATTTCATATTCGTTGTCGGACATTTGCGTTAAGCTCTTTGCAACCTATAACAAAAATTACTATAATACATAATCAAAAGGATTGCAAAAATGGAACATGATCTCATCGAAATTGGTCATATTACAGACCACAACCGGATTGAGAGCATAACGCGCGAGATTATCTTAACACTCCCCGCATGGTTTGACGCGGCGGGACAGAAAAATTACCCCGTAGAGAATCAACAGAAATATTTTCTGGCGGCCACAAAAAAGGGGAAGGCCATCGGCTTTATAGCCATCACAGATATTGACAGCACAACAGCGGAAATACATTGCATAGGGATTCTTGAAGATGAGCATGGAAAGGGAATCGGCACAAAGCTTATCAACGCGGCCAAGGCCTATTGTCTGGATGGGGGCAGAGATGTTTTGCTGGTTAAGACATTGGACGCTTCAGCCCATTATCCCCCCTATGACAAGACCCGCAGATTCTACGAATCCAAAGGGTTTGTCAGCCGCAGGCTGATCGCCGGTTTTTGGGGGGCGGAAAATCCTTGTCTTGAAATGATATGGCTCCCCGGGACGGACTCGAACCGCCGACCCGGTGATTAACAGTCACCTGCTCTACCAACTGAGCTACCGGGGAATAGGTTTCTCTATAATATCAGCTAAAGCCTTGCGCAAGGCCTATTTTTGGGGTAGGTCTCGCAGGATCTCGGAAAAAGGCGGGCATGGCGGAAGTGGTAGACGCATCAGACTTAAAATCTGAAGTCAGTTCATGGCGTGCCGGTTCAAGTCCGGCTGCCCGCACCAAAAGGAACAGCTACTGATGGAAAAAATCCTTATTCTTGATTTCGGCTCACAAGTGACTCAACTGATCGCAAGGCGTGTGCGCGAGGCCGGTGTTTACTGCGAGATCCATCCTTTTCATAAGGATGAGGCTTTTATCAAGGCTTTTGATCCTCAAGGGGTTATTCTTTCGGGCGGGCCGGCTTCGACCACGAAGGAAGGCGCGCCGCGCGCGCCGGACATCGTCTGGCAGCTTGGCGTGCCGGTTTTGGCCATATGCTATGGGCAGCAAACCATGTGCATGCAGCTTGGCGGCATGGTGGAAAGCGGCCATGGGCGTGAGTTCGGCAAAGCCTCGATCACCATCACGCAATCCTGCCCGCTTTTTGATGGGCTTTGGCCGCAAGGCTCGACGCAGCAGGTGTGGATGAGCCATGGGGATCGCGTCACCAAGATCCCCGAAGGCTTCAGCGCCGTGGCGGTGAGCGAGGGCGCGCCTTTTGCCTTTATCGCGTGCGAGGCCAAAAGATTTTACGGCATGCAGTTTCATCCCGAGGTTGTTCATACGCCGGATGGCGGCAAGCTTCTTAGCAATTTTGTTCACAAGATCTGCGGCCTTGGCGTGCAGTGGAGCATGAAGGCTTTCCTCGCCACGGAAATTGATAAAATCCGCAAGCAGGTCGGCAAGGGCAAAGTGATTTGCGGCCTTTCCGGCGGCGTTGACAGCGCGGTGACGGCTGTTTTGATTCACGAGGCGATCGGTGATCAGCTCACCTGCATTTTTGTTGATACGGGTTTGATGCGGGCGGGTGAGGGCGCTGATGTTGTGGCGCTGTTTCGCAAGCACTATAACATCCCGCTTGTTGCGGTTGACGCCAGCGAAAGATTTCTTGCTGCGCTGAAAGATATTGAAGATCCCGAGACCAAACGCAAAACCATTGGCAAGCTTTTTATTGAAGTGTTTGAGGAAGAGGCGCGCAAAATCGGTGACGCAAAGTTCCTTGCGCAGGGAACTTTGTATCCGGATGTGATTGAGAGCATCTCTTTCACCGGCGGGCCGAGTGCGACGATCAAATCGCACCATAATGTCGGCGGTCTGCCCGAGCTGATGAATCTGGATCTGGTTGAGCCTTTGCGCGAGCTGTTCAAGGATGAGGTGCGCGCTTTGGGCCGCGCGCTTTCCTTGCCTGAAACTTTTGTCGGACGGCACCCTTTTCCAGGGCCCGGGCTTGCCATTCGCGTTCTGAGTGCGGTTGATTTTGAAAAGCTCGAGCTTTTGCGTCATGCGGATAAAATCTATCTGGAAGAAATCCGCAAAGCCGGTCTTTATGATAAAATATGGCAGGCTTTCGCTGTTTTGCTCCCCGTGCGCAGTGTTGGCGTGATGGGTGATGAACGCTCCTACGATCATGTGCTGGCGCTGCGCGCCGTGAACTCGGTCGATGGCATGACGGCTGAATCCTATCCTTTTGAGCCCGATTTCCTTGCGCATGTCGCCACGCGCCTTATCAACGAGGTGAACGGGATTAACCGCGTGGTCTATGATGTGACGAGTAAGCCGCCCGGGACGATTGAATGGGAATAAAGCTATATGAAGGACTATCAGAATGTCATTTTTGATCTGGACGGGACGCTGGTAGATCCGGTTGAGGGCATAACAAACGGGGTGAAATGCGCTCTTTGTCATTTTGGTATTGTCATTCCTCCTGTTGAGGAATTGTATAAGTTTATCGGCCCTCCGTTTCGGGAGAGTTTTTCCCAATATTACGGGATGAACAGCGAAGATACGGAAACCGCCATCGCAAAGTACCGCGAGTTTTACAAAGATATAGGCGTTAAGCAAAACGTGCCTTATGTGGGCATGGTGGATATGTTGAAGGCTCTGAAAGGCGCGGGTAAAAAAATAATGCTTGCGACCTCAAAGCCTGAGCCTTTCGCCAAACAGATCCTTGCGTATGAAGGCATAACGGAACTTTTCGATTTTGCCGCAGGCGCTTCGCTTGACAGCAGCCGTGATAAAAAGAGTGATGTTTTAAGGCATGTTCTCAAAGAAACAGGCATAGAGGCCGAAAGCTCTATCATGATAGGCGACAGGAAACACGACATCATCGGAGCTAAAGAGGTCGGCATGGATTCTGTCGGCGTATTATATGGGTATGGCAGCGAGGAAGAATTAAAAAACGCCGGCGCGACCTTTATCGTGCCTGATGTGATGGGCATAACGAGGTTGTTATGTGCGGGGATCCAAGAACCCTGTCATTGCGAGGAAGGCCTTTAGGCCTGACGTGGCAATCCCTGTAACATCGCTGAGATTGCTTCGTTGGGCCTTGCGGCCCGCCTCGCAATGACAAGGGGGGCGGCAATGACAGTGGTGTGTGGAAATGAAAAAGCATAATGGGGCGTTGCGCCACCCCTTAATCTCCTGTAAGACCAATGGCCATGAAACGGTGTTTTCTCTCTTTGATTCTCTTGTTCCTGCTTGCCGTGCCGGTTCAGGCGGAGGCTTGTTATTCCGAGCGTGAGGTCGGGGCTGAAAATGCTTTGCGGCTGCATTCCGAGATGATGGTCGTTGCCGTCACCTGTCGCCAGACCTCGCAGGGGCGCGATCTTGTGAAGGCTCATACGCAATTTACCAAAAAACATATTGATACTATTAAAGAAGCTGAAGCCGTCATGATCGCGTTTTACAAAGACTCGCATGGCGGTGACGGGCTTGCGCAGCTTGATGCTTTGCGCACCAAACTTGCCAATGAGTTCGGGCAAATGTCGGCGGATGAAACGCCGCCGACCTTCTGTCATCACCGCCGCGATAAAATCATGGTTTTGTATGATTCGCCTTCCCTGCGTCTTTTTGAAACAGGGATGACGCTTTATGCGGGGGCGCCTTCTTATGCCCCTGTTTGCAATGAGGATAACGTCGCCAAAATCGCCCAGAAAAGCAAAGGATTGCGCGCAAGGAAGCCCTCTTAGCGCGGGGGGGACTTTTAAAGATCAAGGCCATGGGGTATTTTTGCTTGACCCAAGGCGCGATATCCGCCAAATAACCACCCAAACTTTTGTGCTGAAAGTGGTTCGGTTATGCCCAGTTTGAAAGACCTTAAAAACCGTATTGCCAGTGTGAAATCCACACGGAAAATCACCTCGGCCATGAAGATGGTGGCGGCAAGCAAACTGCGCCGCGCTCAGGAGCGGGCGGAAAATGCGCGGCCCTACACGCGGTTTATGCGGAAAATGATGCTTGATCTTGCCGGCACGCGGGATCCGAGCCGGGAGCCTTCGCCTCTTTTAGCAGGGCACGGGAAAAATGAAACAATTTTGCTTGTTGTGATGACATCAGATCGCGGGCTTTGCGGCGCGTTTAACAGCACGGTGATCCGCGCGACGCGGCTTCATATCAAGGAACTTGAAAGCGCCGGTAAAAAAATCAAACTTCTTTGCATCGGCCGCAAAGGGCGCGATGCTTTACGCCGTGATTACGGCCAGCATATTCTTTACGCGGCTGAATCTTCAACGCTGGTGTCTTTGGATCTGGATGAGGAAAAACACGCGCATGAGCCTGTGCGCAAGCTGATCTCCAGCGAAGATGCGCAAAAGCTTGGCGAGGTTATTTTGCGCTTTTACAGCGAAGGCGTTTTTGACCAAGCCATGCTGGTCTATAACCGCTTTAAATCCGCTATTTCTCAGGAGCTGGTGATTCAGCGCCTTGTGCCGTTTTTGGATGAAGAAGGAGCGCCGGCGGCGCAGGATCAGCAAACCGCGCCTTTGGCTATTGAGATTTTCGAGCCGCCGCAGCATGTTGTTCTTGAGGCGATGCTTGTCAAGCATCTTGTGTCTCAGCTTTATGCGGCGCTGCTTGAAAGCGCGGCGGGCGAGCAGGGTTCGCGCATGACGGCGATGGATAACGCCACGCGCAATGCGGGTGATATGATTGACCGTTTAACGCTGCATTATAACCGCAGCCGTCAAGCCGCGATCACGAATGAGTTGATTGAAATTATCTCGGGCGCGGCAGCTGTCTGAGATCCATGAAGGAAACAAAAGGAAGAACATGATGAGCAAAAGCCAAACGAAAAGCGAAGGCCATATCACCCAAGTCACGGGGGCCGTTGTCGATGTCCATTTTGACGGCAAACTGCCTTCCATTTTAAACGCGCTTAAAACCAAGGTTGAGGATCGTGAGCTGACTTTGGAAGTGGCGCAGCATCTTGGTGAAAACACAGTCCGCGCGATTGCTATGGACACAACGGACGGCATGGTGCGCGGGCAGGTTGTGACGGATGAAGGCCATCCCATCATGATGCCTGTTGGGCCTGAAACACTGGGCCGCATTCTGAATGTAGTCGGTGATCCGGTGGATGAGCGCGGCCCCGTCAAGACGGCCAAAAAGCTCCCCATTCACCGCGATGCGCCGGAGTTTACCGAGCAATCTACGGAAAAGCAGGTTCTCGTCACCGGTATCAAGGTTGTCGATTTGCTCGCGCCTTATTCGCGCGGCGGTAAAATCGGCTTGTTCGGCGGCGCGGGTGTCGGCAAGACGGTTCTTATTCAGGAGCTGATTAACAACGTCGCCAAAGAGCATGGCGGTTATTCAGTTTTCGCCGGTGTGGGCGAACGTACACGCGAAGGGAACGATCTTTATCACGAGATGATCGATTCCGGCATTATCAAAACTTCCGGCCCGGGCTCAAAAGTGGCGCTGGTTTATGGTCAGATGAACGAGCCGCCCGGCGCGCGTGCGCGCGTGGCGCTGTCGGGGCTGACGGTTGCGGAATATTTCCGCGATGAAGAAGGTCAAGACGTGCTGTTCTTTGTCGATAATATTTTCCGCTTTACGCAGGCCGGTTCTGAAGTGTCGGCGCTTTTGGGTCGTATTCCTTCAGCCGTCGGTTATCAGCCGACTTTGGCCACCGATATGGGCGTTTTGCAGGAGCGTATTACGACGACGACGAAAGGCTCCATCACCTCGGTGCAGGCCATTTATGTTCCGGCGGACGATTTGACGGATCCTGCGCCTGCGACATCTTTTGCGCATTTGGACGCAACAACGGTGCTTTCGCGCCAGATTGCCGAGCTTGGTATCTATCCGGCTGTTGATCCTTTGGATTCGACAAGCCGCATTCTTGATCCTTTGGTTGTGGGCGAAGATCATTACCAGACGGCGCGCGATGTGCAGAAGGTTCTTCAAACCTATAAATCGCTGCAGGACATCATCGCCATTCTGGGCATGGATGAATTGTCCGAAGAAGACCGCTTGATTGTGGCCCGTGCGCGCAAGATCCAGCGCTTTTTGTCGCAACCCTTCCATGTGGCCGAGGTCTTTACAGGCGCCCCGGGCGTGTTCGTGAAGCTTGAAGATACGATCAAGGGCTTCCGTGGCATTGTCGATGGCAAATATGACGATCTTCCTGAAGCGGCTTTCTTTATGGTCGGCACGATTGAGGAAGCGGTTCTCAAGGCTGAAAAGATCCGGCAAAGCGTGTAAAGAAAAGGACAGGTTATGTCACAAAGCAGCGAAGGCCCACTCCAGTTTGATCTGGCTTCTCCGGTGAAGCTGGCTTATAGTGGCCCTGTGAAAATGGCCGTTATGCCCGGGGCCGAGGGCATGTTCGGCGTGCTGGCGGGGCATGCGGCCATGGCCGCGATGCTGTCTTTCGGCGTGGTTGAGGTTTATAGAGACGATACTCAAACAGTGTCGGACAGTTTTTTCGTGATCGGCGGTTTTTGTGAAGTGATGCCGGATCGCTGTGTGGTGATGGCGGATCATGTGGAAGACCTCAAGAGCCTTGATCGTTTTGAGGTCGAGGAAGAAATTGAACGCCTCAATAAAGCCGAGGAGCCAACAGAAGAAATCCTGCATGCGTTAAAAGTCGCCCATGCCAAGCATGCGGCCTTGCAGGGCAAAGCGTCTTAACCAAAAGGAGAATCAAAATGAGTGGATGTTCAAGCGGCTGCTGTTGCAGTCACAATGTGGATGAAGTGCAAGAAGTTCAAGCGGCGCTTGCGACATGGCTTAAAGCTGTCAGCTCCGGCTCGCCTGATGCGGTGATGACGCTTTATGCGGATGACGCTGTTTTGCTGCCGACTTTAGCGCCTGGCGTTCATGAAACGGCGGCCAAGCGTCTTGGTTATTTCAAGGTGTTTACGGCCAATGAAAATCTTCAAGGCAAAGTGACCGAGCTGCATACGCGCGTTTTCGGCGATGTGGCCATCAATAGCGGCCTTTACACCTTTACGTTCAAAAAGGACGGCAAGGATGTTACAGCGCCAGCGCGTTTCAGTTTTGTTTACAAGAAAACGCCTCTTGGCTGGATGATTGTAGATCATCACTCTTCCGTGGTGCCGGGCGGGCATTGATCTTCTTTTCCCTTTCTTGTCATCCTCGGTGCTTTCCGCTGGATGGGGCGCTTTTCTGTCTTTCCTTTGTCATCCTCGGTCAACCGCGAAGCGGTTGAACCGGGGATCTGACGCTCGACTCACGTTTCCCTACCGTCAGATCCCCGTGCTCTTGCCTGCCTGTCGGCAGGCAAGCCACGAGGATGACAAGAGGGGGTAGAAAGTTTTTCTTAAGCTTTTTGTGTATAAGTGAATGCATCATTTTTCTCTATCAAAGGAGCTTCCCATGCCTCGCCATAACCTTGGTTTTTTGGCCCTTACGGCTGTTTTGATTTTTACCACCCGCCCCATAGCGGGTGAGGCGCAGGCCCAGACGGCACCTTGTGATCCAAGAAAAGAGATTTGTATCGGAAAGTCCTGCGATCCGATGCAGAGGGGCGTTACGCTGCTTGATTTTGACAAGAAAAACATTCTGGCCTGTCTTGCGGGATCAGATGGGACAACATATTACTGGAAACAAAACTCCATCGGCAATATGAAGTGCACTGATGGACAGACATTGCAAGGCATTGAAGCCGGCCAACCTGTTTGCGCCACGGCGACAGGCGGCGGGGGTTCCATGTTTAGAATCGCGCTTATGAGCAGCATTGGTGTGGGTACAGGTGTTGATACATGTTCTACAATGCTTTCGCTTGCGGAGTTTCAAGCAATAAAGCAGTTATGGTCTTACTCTTATGGGAAGGGTAATAGTATATGTTGTGTCGCCCCCAATCCCGTCACGGGAAGATGCAGTTGCCCTGCTGGTGCTGTGCCGTATGTGCTAAGTAATATGATGGTTGGTTACTCAGACTCGGCTGTTGCCGACAGTACGGGTAGCTTTCCGTCCATTTTTGGATGTTTTGCCCTTTCCAGTGGCGGCAAATTTGACAATTTACAATAAGAGAAGTTCGCGCTGTCTTAATTTTCTTTAAGGCGGTCTAAAAGCAAAGCTTCGAAATCATGCACAAAGCGCGGGGTGTTGAAGAGGGGGAGGGTTGTGCGGGTTTTTTGAAGGGTGGATGTTAGCGTCTTGAGGCGCTCTCTGTCATCAATCAGCGCGAGGATGAGGTTTTTGTAGTCGTCCATATTTGTCGTGACCAGTTCCTTGAGATTTGCGGCTTCAAGAAGGCTTGCGGCAACGCGGCTGATGAAGCTTTTTCCTTTCAGACAGACCACAGGGACGCCCATCCATAAAGCATCGCTGGTTGTGGTATGGCCGCCAATATGGAACGTATCCAGCACAAGATCCGCATGGTTGTAACGCGCAAGATGCTCTTGCTGGCCCAAAGGTTTAGCGAAGATCAGGCGCGCGGGATCGACTTCGCGCTTTTGCGCTTCCTTTTTGAGATTAAGCGGCATGAAGGGATTGGCTTCGTAGAGCCAAAGCACCGTCCGCGGCCTTTCTTTCAAAATCGCGCACCAAAGATCAAAAATGTCCGGCGTGATTTTGTAGCTTTGGTTGAAGTTGGCCAGAATCAAAGCATCTTCGGGCAGGCCGTAAGCGCTGCGCGTCAGAGGTTCGGCGGCGTGTTTTTGCCTATCGTTGATTTGGTAGCTGTGGGGCATTCTTAAAACGCGCTCGGTGAAATAAATCTCCTGCCCTTGCGGGATGGTGACGGAGTCGCCGATAAAGCCATCTATAAAAGAAGAGCCTGTCGTGCCCGGAAAACCAAGCCAGTGCAGTTGCGTCTGCGCAGGGCGGTGGGCCAGAATATCTAAGTGTGCGCCTTGCGTGTGGCCTTTCAGATCAATCAGTATGTCGATTTCATCTTCGGCAATTTTTTGCGCGCTTTGCGCGGCGGTCAGCGCGCCCAGCGTGATAAAATGATCTGCGGCTTTTTGAAGTCTTGCGCGAATGGGGGAATGATCTTCAATGCCGTAGCTATAGACATAGACTTCAAAATGGCTGCGGTCGTGAAGCTCAAACAGCTCGGCCACAAGCCAGCTTGTGGCGTGCGCGTGAAAATCGGATGAGAGATAGCCGATGCGCTTTCTTTCGTGATGGAAGCTTTTCGCCGGTGCCAAGGGTTTGATGTCCGCAAAGCGCCTTGCGATTTCTTTTTCCGCCATATCTTTTTGCCAGACAGGATCATCGCTGAAAATGACGGCAGTTTGCGGCGGCAAAGACAGCGCGGACGGGGTTTCTATGTGATCCCAAACACACATTTGTCTGCAACAAAAAAGATATTGGCCCCAAGCGGCTGCGTCATCTTTTTGAAGCTTTAGATAAAGCTCCCAATAACGCGCGGCTTGAGGAAGTTCGTTTTTCTGCTGTAAAAAGCCTGCCAGCGCCCTTAAAGGCTCCGGCCTTGCGGGGTGAGTTTGGGCGATTTCTTTCAAAACAGCTGCGGCCTCGCTCGTGTCCTCGCCCTTTATCAGCAGGCGCGCGAGATTCATGCCTGCTTCAAACCAATGCGGATGCGCGCGGCGGGCGCGGCGGTAGAACATGATGGCACGCGCGTTCTGGCCCCTCATTTCCTCAAGCTGCGCGGCCAGATGCAGGATGTTGGGGTCTTTGGGGCTGACGCGCAGCGCCGCCGCGATGGCTTTTTGCGCGCCTTCAAGGTCGCCCGTTTGCGCAAGGGCCATTAACCTTTCAAACCGTTCGCGCGCGCCTGTGGCCATTTTTTCCCTTTCTCTCATTGCATTATGGTGCGTTCCTGTTATAAAAACAATAGCGCCTAGGAGGCTTTTGAGAAAACACACGATGCTTGTGAATATCCTTATCCTTTCCATACTTTTGTTGCTGAACGGGTTCTTTGCGATGGCGGAGCTTGCTCTGGTCTCGGCGCGGCGCGTGCGGTTGCGCCAGATGGCCGAGGATCAGAAAAGCCGTGGCGCGCGTCTGGCTCTTTCGATGATGGAAGATCCGGGGACGTTTCTTTCCATTGCGCAGATCGGCATGACCCTCAACAGTATTTTGATCGGCGCTTTTTCAGGGGCCACTTGGGCGGGGACTTTGGCTGAACAATTATCCCGCATAGGGTGGCTTGCGCCTTATGCGGCGGCGCTGTCCTTTGTCATTACTGTTTTCGGCGTGAGCTATTTAAATCTTGTGCTCGGCGAGCTTGTTCCTAAAAAACTCGGCTTGATTTATGCCGAGACGATCGCCGTGCGCATTGCCGGCATCATGGCGTTTTTTGCGCGTATGACCGCGCCGCTGGTTTGGATTTTGAAGGTTTCGACAAATCTTGTGATTGCTCTTTTATATCTGAACAAGACTCAGGACATGGTCGTGACGGAAGAAGAAGTCAAGGATCTGATCGCCGAGGGCACGGAAAAAGGCGTCTTTAAACCCGCTGAAAAAGAAATGATTGAAGGCGTGATGCGGGTGTCGGATTGGAATGTGCGCTCGATCATGACGCCGCGCATCAATATGATCTGGATGGGCATCGAGGATGGAACGGGCGAACATATCAAGGAAATCATCGCCAGCGGCTACAGTCGCATCCCCGTTGCGCGCGGCGATATGGAAGCGGTTTTGGGTGTTGTTCATGCCAAAGACCTGCTGAATGCCATTTTGTCGGGAAAGCCCTTGGATATTGCGGGGATTATGCGGCCTCCCGTTTTGGTGCCTGATACGACTTCCGTGTTGCGTCTTTTGGATATGTTCCGCAATATGGATCAGCATATTGCCATTATTATTGACGAATATGGCTCTGTTCAGGGGCTTGTCACCACCACGGATATTCTCGAGGCCATTACCGGCGCTTTGCCCGAAAGCGGGCAGGATGATGATGAGCTGGCCTTCCGCAGGGAAGATGGCAGCTGGCTGATTGACGGGCTGATGCCCATCGACAAGGTCGAGACCATTATCGGCATGAAAAATATGCGCGGGGAGGGCGATTATCACACGCTGGCGGGCTTTGTGATCGATCAGCTTGGACGTATCCCCTCGGCTGGCGACCATTTTATGTGGCATGAGGCCCGTTTTGAGGTCGTAGATATGGACGCAAGGCGTGTGGATCAGGTTCTTGTCCACCCTCCCGTTGCCCCTTCTTGAAATATGGTAAAGAAAACTATTGTTCTTGACGTTAAGATGCGTTAATAATAGGAAGCTTTTGCATGAACCGCCTAAGAGCGGTAGCGGGACAAGCCTATAAGGCGACCGCCTGAGACTTTGGGTGGATTTAAAGAAACCACGCCAAGCAAAGCCAAAAAGATATGGTAACCGTTTCAATATAAGGAAAATAGCATGAGACAAGGTGGTCCTGGCGCACGGCGCCCGCGTGGTCGTCACAATAACGGAAGCGAAGGCGGACGTGGTGAGGGTAAGGCTCCTCCCGCAGGCGGCGGCAGGGTTCGTTCAGCTGCAGCTTTGCGTCATCAGACTTTTGACAGCAACGGCCCTGATGTGCGCGTGCGCGGCAATGCTTGGCAGGTTTATGAGAAATACCAGCTTCTGGCGCGGGATGCGCAAAGCGCGGGCGACCGCGTGATGGCGGAAAATTACCGCCAGCATGCCGAGCATTATTATCGTATTACCGAGGCGATCGAGGAAGCGGCTTTGGCCGAGCAACGCCAGCGCGGCGGCGGCGGGCCAACTTCCTTTACTTCGCAGCAGCCTGATGTGCCGTCCAATTACTATACGCCTGACGGGCAGTTGATGGGATCTCCGGTGGCCGCAGCGGCGGCTCCTGTTGCTGCGGTCAAGGAAGAGCAAACGCCTGCCGAGGCTCAGGTTGAGAAAACAGGCGCGGCAACAAGCTCTTTTTATGCTATGGATGATGAAAGACGTGAAGATTGGCCTCAGGTGGCACAACGTTAAAAACAAAAACATTAAGTAAAAGGCTATGCCCGAAGAACCCGCACTTATAACGCTGGGATGCCGTTTGAATATTTATGAATCCGAAGTTATGCGCCGCCATCTGGCGCAGGCGGAGTTGCGCGATATTGTGGTCATCAATAGCTGCGCCGTAACAGGACAGGCGGAAAAGCAAACACGTCAGGCTATTCGCAAAGCGCGCCGCGCAAGGCCTTCGGCTTGCGTGGTGGTGACGGGCTGCGCGGCGCAGATTCATCCGCAAGCTTACGCCGCTATGCCCGAGGTGGATCATGTTCTTGGCAATGATGTGAAGATGGATCTTGCCACATGGCAGAATCTGCGTGAGCGGCGGGTGCATATATCTGCGCTTGCGCAGGAAGCTTTGCCGCCTATGCCTCTTGTTCAGGGGTTTGAGGGTATGACAAGGGCCTTTGTTCAAGTGCAGAATGGCTGCGATCACCGTTGCAGTTTTTGCCTGGTTCCCAAAGGGCGTGGCGCATCACGTTCCGTCCCGCTTGAAAGTTTGATCGCGCAGGGGGCTTTGCTTTGCGATCAAGGCTATCCTGAAATTACGCTGACAGGCGTTGACATTTGCGCTTACGGAAAGGATCTTTCCGGATCGCCGACACTTGGCGGTATGATCCGCGCTTTGCTCAAAGCCGTGCCTTCTTTAAAGCGTTTGCGCCTTTCCTCGCTCAATCCGGCGGCGATTGATGAGGATCTCTGGGCGCTGGCGGGGGAGGAGCTGAGGCTTATGCCGCATTGGCATTTGTCGGTGCAGTCAGGGGATGATAAGATTTTGCGCCGCATGGCAAGGCGGCATAAGCGCGATGATGTTATCAAGCTTTGCCAGCGGGCGCGCGCTTTGCGGCCTGATATGGTGTTCGGCGCGGATCTTATTGCAGGCTTTGCGGGGGAGACGGATCAGATGCACGCACAGACCATGGCGCTTGTGAAGGAGGCGGGGTTGACATGGCTCCATGTTTTTCCTTTTTCCGCACGCGCGGGCACGGCGGCTGCGCGTATGGGCGGGCAGGTTGAAAATGCGGTACGCAAGGCAAGGGCGCAGGATTTGCGAAACCTATCCACCCGCGCGGTGAAGCTGCATCTTGAGCAGCTGATCGGACAGGAGCTCGCCGTGCATGTCGAGCAGCCCTATCTAGGTCGTGCGCCAAGCTTTGCGGAAGTGCTTTTTGATAGTCCGCAGAAAGTTGGTGACGTTGTGCAGGCGCGCGGCTATGAACGTAAAGGGATTCAAATGAAGGCAACGGTTCTATGACAGACAAAAAAGGATGGCTTGCGCGGTTGCGCCAAGGTTTAAGCCGCTCGAGCGACAAGATCGCAAGCGGGGTTGCTGATGTTTTTACCAAAAGAAAGCTTGATGAAGAATCTCTGGCCGCGCTTGAGGATGTTTTGATTGAGGCGGATCTCGGGCCTTCGACAGCCGCGCGGCTTGTTGCGGATTTTGGCAAGGCGCGGTTTGGTGCGGCTATTACAGACCAAGAAGTGCGGCAAGGGCTGGCCGATCAGATCGCGGCGCTTTTGGAAAATGTTGCGCGGCCTTTGGCGCGGGATGAGGGCAAAAAGCCGTTTGTGGTTTTGGTTGTAGGCGTTAATGGCGCGGGCAAGACGACCACCATCGGCAAAATGGCCGCGCGTTATGTAGGGCAGGGGCTGAAGGTGAAGATCGCGGCGGGCGATACGTTTCGCGCGGCGGCAGTGGAGCAGCTTGTGATATGGGGCCAGCGCGCGGGGTGTGAGGTTATGACGGCGCCTTCGGGCCATGATGCCGCTGCTTTGGTGTTTCAGTCTTTTGAACGCGCTCGCGCGGAAAAGACTGATGTTCTTTTGATCGACACAGCCGGACGTCTTCACAACAAAAAAGATTTGATGGAGGAGCTTTCAAAAATCAGCCGCGTCCTTAAAAAGCTTGATGACAGCGCGCCGCATGCTGTTGTGCTTGTTTTGGATGCCACCACGGGACAAAACGCTTTTACGCAGGTGAAAATGTTCGGCGAGCTGGTTTCCGTGACGGGCCTTGTCGTGACCAAGCTTGACGGCAGCGCCAAAGGCGGCGTTCTGGTCGGGCTTGCGGATCAATTTAAACTCCCTGTTTACGCGATCGGGGTGGGTGAGGGGCTTGAGGATCTTCAGCCCTTTGATGCGCGGGACTTTGCACGCTCGCTGATGGGGCTATAAATAAAAACTTGACGCCCCCCATTGCAGCGGGGGATTTTGTGCTTATATAACATGCGAAGCTTGCAACCTTGAAAAAGGGCGCTCTGGCTTAAACTTATGATTGTAAAGGAAACTTGTCATGTCTAAAGTGATCGGCATTGATCTTGGCACCACAAACTCCTGCGTGGCCGTTATGGAAGGGGCCACGGCCAAGGTGATTCCTAATGTGGAAGGCTCGAATACAACGCCTTCGATTGTGGCTTTTTCGCCCAGCGGGGAGCGCCTTGTGGGCCAGAGCGCCAAACGGCAAGCCGTCACTAATCCTGAAAACACGCTTTTTGCCATCAAGCGCCTGATCGGGCGCACCTTTAATGATCCTATGGTGCAAAAAGACCTTAACCTCGTTCCCTTTAAGATTTTCAAAAACGACAATGGCGATGCTTGGGTTGAAACGTCCGGCAAGAAATATTCACCCAGCGAGATCTCGGCCTTTATTTTGATGAAGATGAAAGAAACCGCCGAGGCTTATCTGGGTGAAAAAGTCACCCAAGCCGTTATCACCGTGCCCGCCTATTTTAACGACAGCCAGCGTCAGGCGACCAAGGATGCCGGCAAGATCGCGGGGCTTGAGGTTTTGCGCATCATCAACGAGCCGACAGCCGCCGCGCTTGCCTATGGGCTTGAGAAAAAGAAAACCGGCACCGTGGCCATTTATGATCTTGGCGGCGGCACGTTTGACCTTTCGATCCTTGAAATCGGCGATGGCGTGTTTGAAGTGAAGGCGACCAACGGCGACACCTTCCTCGGCGGTGAGGATTTTGACGCGCGCATCATTGATTTTCTGTGTGATGAGTTTAAAAAAGAACAAGGCATTGATCTGCGTCAGGACAAGCTTGCTTTGCAGCGTTTGAAAGAGGCGGCTGAAAAGGCGAAGATTGAGCTTTCCTCCTCCGTGCAAACAGAAGTCAATCTGCCCTTTATCACGGCGGATCAATCCGGGCCCAAGCATCTTAGCGTCAAGCTGACCCGCGCCAGACTTGAGGGTCTTGTGGAAGATCTTCTGCAAAGAACGATGGAGCCTTGTAAAAAGGCTTTGGCCGATGCCGGTCTCAAGGCCAGCGATATTGAGGAGATTATCCTTGTCGGCGGCATGACTCGCATGCCCAAGGTTATCGAAACCGTCAAGACTTTCTTCGGACGTGAACCGCATCGCGGCGTTAATCCGGATGAGGTTGTGGCCGTCGGCGCGGCCATTCAGGGCGGCGTTCTCAAGGGCGACGTGCGGGATGTTCTTCTTTTGGATGTGACGCCGCTTTCGCTCGGTATTGAAACTCTGGGCGGCGTGTTTACACGTCTGATCGACCGCAACACGACAATTCCGACAAAGAAGAGCCAGATTTTCTCAACTGCGGACGATAATCAAAATGCCGTGACCATCCGTGTTTTCCAAGGCGAGCGGGAGATGGCGGCGGACAACAAGCTGCTCGGGCAGTTTGATCTGATGGGCATTCCGCCTGCGCCGCGCGGGATTCCTCAGATCGAAGTGACATTTGACATTGACGCCAACGGCATCGTTCATGTCACCGCCAAGGACAAGGCCACGAATAAGGAGCAGCAGATCCGCATTCAGGCCTCGGGCGGTTTGTCGGATGCCGACATCCAGCGCATGGTCAGGGAGGCGGAAGCCAATGCGGGTGAAGATAAAAAACGCCGCGAAGCCGTAGATGCGCGCAACCATGCGGATGCTTTGATTCACGCAACTGAAAAATCTCTTACCGAAGTGGGCGATAAGGTCAGCTCTTCGGACAGGGGCGCTGTTGAAGCGGCTATTGGGGATCTTAGGGCTGTTCTTGACTCGGGCGATGCGGGCGTCATACGCACCAAAACGGATATCCTCAATCAGGCGGCCATGAAGATCGGCGAGGCCATGTACAAGACCCAGCAAGAAGAAGCCGGCCCTGCTGCGCAGGAGCATGAAAAAGATCCGGGCGTTGTGGATGCAGAGTTCAGTGAAGTCAAGGAAGACAAGCCCTAGGATTTTGCTGTGGCCAATAAAGCTGATTATTACGAACTTTTGGGCGTTTCGCGCGATGCGTCGTCTGAGACTCTGAAAAAAGCCTATCGCATGCAGGCGATGAAATATCATCCTGACAAAAATCAGGGCGACAAAACGGCTGAGCAGAAGTTTAAAGAAATCAATGAAGCCTATGATATTTTGCGCGATGAGCAAAAGCGGGCCGCTTATGACCGCTATGGACATTCGGCTTTTGAAAATGGCGGCATGGGCGGCGCGGGGGGCTTTGATTTCTCGGGCAGCTTTGGCGATATTTTCGAGGAGATGTTCGGCGAGATTCTGGGCGGTGGGCGCGGACGGCGGACGCAGGATGCAGGATTGCGCGGCGCGGATTTGCGTTTTGATCTTACGATTACGCTTGAAGAAGCTTTCAAGGGGCTTGAGAAATCCATCAAGGTGGCGACCTATGTGCCTTGCGAGGCGTGCGAGGGCAAAGGCAGCGCCCCGGGCACCACGCCGGAAAATTGCGAAAGCTGCGCGGGACGCGGGCGCGTGCGCATGCAACAGGGCTTTTTTGCGATTGAGCGTACCTGTCCGACTTGTCAGGGCGCCGGTAAAGTCATCAAGGATCCTTGCAAAAACTGCCACGGCACGGGCCGCGTGCGCAAGGAGCGCACTTTGCTTGTCAATATTCCCGCAGGCGTTGAAAGCGGCACGCGCATCAGGCTGGCCGGTGAAGGCGAAGCGGGCGCGCGCGGCGGCAGCGCCGGTGATCTTTATGTGATTTTGACAATCGCGGGGCATCCGCTTTTCCAGCGTGACGGGGCTAATCTTCATTGCCGCGTGCCCATTCCCATGACGATGGCCACGCTGGGCGGCAAGGTGAAGGTGCCTTTGATAGACGGCGAAGTCGGCGATGTCGAAGTTAAAGCCGGTACGCAAACAGGCCATCAGGTACGTTTGCGCCATAAGGGGATGAGTGTTTTACGCAGCTCTATGCGCGGCGATCTTTATGTCGAGCTGGCCGTGGAAACGCCTACGCGCCTGTCCAAACGGCAAAAAGAGATTCTTGAAGAGTTTGCGCTTGAATCCGAGCGCAACAAAACCAGCCCCGTCAGTGAAAGCTTTTTTGAAAAAGTGAAAGAGATGTTTGGAGTCGGATAATTTCTATCTCGGCGTGGCGATGGAGATCCAGCTGGCGGTTTTTATGCCGTTATTTGTGCAGCAGGCCTGCTGCGGCCCGTCACCGGTGAAGCTTCCATGCTGAAAGTTGGTGCGCGACTTTGCGTCATGACAGCCGAAAAAGTAGCTGATCTCATGAGTCACGGTGCCCGTGCCTTCGGGGATCAATACATCACCGCACATGGTGGTGGTATCTTTCCAGCCGCCTGTGCGCACTTTCACGCCCGCGCTGGTCATGTTGCCCCAATAGCGGCCATTGCACACTTCGACAAACTTGTTTGCGGGGTTGTAGCGTAAAGAGCCTTCGGTTCTCTCACTGCAACCTGCATTGCTCTGACCGATTTTCAGGGTTCCGGTAAAAGCGCCTGATCCTGAGGCGTCCACGCTAAAGCGGGGCAACCACACCGTACCGTCGCCTGAAGACAGGCCGATAGCAAACGCATCTTTTATGGCCGCAGGGTTGTTGCCGAGGCTAACGCGCAGCTCGCTTTGATCGAAGCCGACATTATGGCGCGCGATCCATAAAGGCGTGTTGTTTTCACTTCCTCCCGCTGTTCCCATGGCCGGGCCGCCGGAAAAAAGAATAAACTTGCCGTAACCGGGCGCAGCGCCGTTTCTGTTGTTGCCTTCAGTAAGGACATCGCCAAGGCGCAGGTCACTCTGTCCCGTTTGAAGGATGGGGCGCGCCCCCGCCTCACTGGCCAAGGGAGTCATGGATTTCCAGACCAAAACGGGGTTGTTTGCCGCAAGGCGCAGACAAGCTATCATCGAAACGCCGTCCTGACTGATTTGTGTCGTGCCTAAGGTCGTGCAGCCGTTTCCGGGAAGTTCCTGCGCCAAAGACTGGGGCGAAAAAGTCAGGATCAGGGCGGCAACAGTGATAAAGAGAGGATACGAGCGCATAGCTTCATTCCTTGTGTTGAAAAAACTACCTAAGATTGTGAGGTTTTGCTGTTAAAAATCAGTTAAGATGTGAACGCCTTCCATGGCCAGAAGAGCTTTCTTTAAGGCAAGGCCTCCTGTGAAACCTCCTGCGCCGTTTGCGGCCAGAATACGATGGCAGGGAATCAAAAAGGTGACAGGATTGACGCCCAAAGCGTTACCGACAGCGCGGGCGGCGCCTTTATGGCCGATGGCCAGCGCATGCTGGCTGTAGCTGCGGGTTTGGCCGGCCGGAATGTCCAAAAGGGCGCTCCAGACACGATGCTGAAAAGCGGTGCCGGTAAGGTAAAGGGTCAAAGCGCGCGGGCGCAAAGGATTGCTTTGTTTTTGCGTTTGTTTGAAGCTTGTCTGCGGCCAGGCTTTTTTCCAGTGCTTGAGGATAGCGTTGGGGCTTTGGCTTTGTAAAAACATAAGAAGGCAAATCGCGCCTTCTTCGGTTGTCGCCACAAGTATCTTGCCGCAAGGGTGGCTTTGGACGCTCCAAAACGCCAAAGCGGGCGGCTTTGCGCCAAAAGTAAGAAAAAGCTGTTTCATCAAGTGATCCTTCTGTTAACATATAAGCATGAAATCTGCCGCTGTTGATCTTTTTTTTGCCACTTTGGCCAAAGAACGGCCCATGCCCAAAAGCGAGCTGGCTTTTATTAATCCTTATACGCTTTTGGTGGCCGTGGTGCTTTCGGCGCAGATGACGGATGTGGGCGTGAACAAGGCGACAAAACCTTTGTTCAAGAAGGTTAAGACGCCCAAGGCTATGCTGGCCTTGGGGTATGAGGCTTTGCGCGAGCATATCAAAAGCATCAACCTCCTTAACAACAAGGCCAAAAACATTATCGCGCTTTCCGCGATTCTCATCGAAAAGCATGGCGGGCAGGTTCCGCAAGACCGCGACTCTTTGATGGCGCTGCCCGGGGTAGGGCGCAAGACGGCCAATGTTGTTTTGAATGTCGCGTTCGGCGAGCAGACCATCGCGGTTGATACGCATGTTTTCCGCGTGGCCAATAGAACCGGTCTTGCGCCGGGTAAAACGCCGGATGAGGTTGAAGAAAAGCTTTTGCGCGTTGTGCCGGACAAGTGGCGCGAAGGCGCGCATCACTGGCTGATCTTGCATGGCCGTTATGTGTGCAAGGCGCGCAAGCCTGATTGCGCTCATTGCGTGGTGCGGCGTTGGTGCGCGTTTGAAGATAAAACGAAGCCATAAAAAAACGGCCCTCTTTTTCAAGAGGGCCGGTTTCTTAGGAAAACAATTTTATTCGCCTTTTGCCGTCTTTTTCAGCTTGGATAGCGCGCGCACTTTGACGCGGACGGACGCCGGCTTGGCGGCGGCTTTCATCATTTCACCTGTTGCGGGATTGCGGATCAATGTGCCGGCTTTGCGCGCAGGCACTTTGCGCAATGTCACTTTAAGAACGCCGGGAAGCGTGAATTCACCAACGCCGCGCGGATGAACAGAACCCATCATGACGTTAATCAATGTATCAAGCATCCCGCTTGCTGCTTTGCGCGAAACGTCGTTAGCTTCTGCGATCGCCGAGACCAAAGCTGACTTGGTCATTGTTTCTTTCACAGGGCGAACGCCCGCGTTGCTTTTGCTTGTTGCTTTCTTGGCCATAAGAATCTCCTCATGTTGAATGTCATGCCTTTGGAAAACGTTTGGAATCACATCGGCATTCCTTATCTTGTTAGCGCCGCGTGGGATGCGATGCAATGGAGAATCGCGCGTTTTTCCCCAAAAAAACGCATTTTTCGCGCGGCATGCGTTTTTTATGCAGAAACTTTAAGGAGATGAAGCTCTTAGGCCTTGTTTTTTCTTGAAAAAAAGAGGTCTTGATGAAAGAGGTGTTTAGCCATTATGATTCGAATCGGTTCTTCTCTTTCCTTGCGCTTTGTCCTTCGCAAACGCTGTCCACAAAATATGAGGTTTTTCCATGCATATCCCTAACGGTTTTTGTTCCGAGCCTTTGTCTTTGACGGCTATGCTTGTTGTCGGCGGGGCCATGGTCTATGGCGCTTTGGCGAAGAAAGAGGAAAAACAGGTCAGGCCTTTTTCCTTTTTTGCCGCAGTGTGCGCGTTTATTTTTGCCGCGCAGATGCTTAATTTTCCCATTGGCGGCGGGACAAGCGGCCACTTTATGGGCGGCGCTCTGGCGGCTTTGCTTTTGGGGCCGTGGGGCGCGCTTTATGCTTTGGCGGTTGTTCTGGCGGTGCAAGGCTTGTTCTTTGCCGATGGCGGGATGATGGCTTTTGGCATCAATGCGCTGAATATGGGGCTTGTGGGCGGCGCTCTGGCGTGGCCTTTGATGAAAAGGCTGCGCTCTGTTTTGCCGGAAGGAAAAACGGGTCTTTTGATGACAGCCTTTGCCGGAAGCTGGCTTAGCCTGATGATGGCCTCGGCTGTGTGCGCTCTGGCTTTGGCGGCTTCGGGCGCTTCGCCTTTGGCGAAGGTCTTTCCGGCTATGTTGACGGTGCATGCGCAAATCGGCCTTGGCGAGGCGTTGATGACGGCCACCTTGGTAGCGCTGCTTATAAAAATGCGGCGGACTGATCTTTTGCCTTCTTGGTGCGGCGTTCAGACGCGGCCTGTGGTGGCGGTTGAGAATAAGCGTTTTGTGACGGCTTCGCTTATCATAGCGCTTATGCTGGCGGTTTTGGTCAGCCCCTTTGCGTCAGCCTTTCCGGATGGGCTTGAGCATGTGGCGCAAGCGCAAGGCTTTATCGCCCGCGCGGAAGATGGGATCGCTCTATGGACATTTGACAGCAACGCCATGGCCAATTTTGCGGGAGTCCTGCTGACCTTTATAAGCGCTCTTGCCGTAGGCAGGTTTGCGCAGAAGCGTGGCGTGTAATATTTAGGTTAACCGTTTGCCGGTTGGCTAAACAATCTTAGCAGCCTTTGCCCGTAATTGTGGACTGCGGTGCCGGATTGTCTGGCGTGGTCAAGCGCCAGATCAATGTTTTTGTCTGTCCCGATGCCCCATGCTTTAAGATATGCTAAATCGGCATGCAGCATTTTGGTGACTGTGTTGTTTAGGCCTGCGTCTTTGGCAACTTCAAGGCCTCGCTCAATCAGTTTGGCGCCGACTTGCAAAGATTCAGGACTTCTGTCCGCGCCGTTTATAAGTTTGAAGGAAGCTTCTTTGCAGAAACGGGCGATCTCATGGGGATCGGAAGATGAGGCGAGTTTTTGCACGGCTACCGGCAGTTTTGCAAATTGCTCTTTTGTGAGGAGATCCTCAACATTTCCTTGAGGAATAACGGCAGGCGATGTTTCCACAAGGGCTGCGGGCGCTGGCGCTTCCACCGCTGATGGAGCGGCGGCGGGCGTTGTGGCCTCAGCAACCGAAGGAGCAGCAGGGACATCAGACACGTTTGCAGGTGCTGGCGTTTCCACCATGGGAGCAACAGGCGGCGGCGCAATTTCCGGCTCAGGAAGAGGCGCAGCTGCCTGCGCCGGCGCTTCGGACGGCGCACTGCTATGACTGAACCAGCCACCCAGATAGTCGTTGGATATGAGCCATTGGGCAACGCCCGCGCCGATTCCTGCGCCGATAACGCCCATGGCAGCGCCTTGCAGGAAGGCTTTTCGTTTCCAATGTTTGTCCTCTTTCTTCGTGCCGCCCCAGATGGAGGTTGTTACGAGTTTCGATACGCCGCCGGCAACTGCGCCGATAGCCATGGCGGAGCCTATGGCTGCAACAACGCCCGGCGTGGTCGTGACAAAAGCCGCAAGCGCAAATTGCGCCGCAACGCGAACCCCTGCGCCCGTAAGACCGCCGACAATCAAGGCTGGCGCGTTTTGTTTGGCCCATTGGCAAATAGCCTTGGCGCGTCGCCATTCGTCTTGAACAGGGAGCGGGGGACTAGCAATAGTGCGGTCTTGGGGTTTCGGTTGAACAGGGGGCTGCAGGGCTTCTTGTGGCTGTTTCTTTTGCGCTGGCATGTCTGGATGCCATGGCGAAGAGGATGGAGAGGGAGGCGTGAAAGCGAAAGGCCCATCACCCAAGCCTATATCAGTCCAAGAGGTCGAGATTGGTGTTGTTTCAAAAGTGTTTGAAGTATTTTTAGGTTCTTCCTTAACCTCAATCTCAGTTTCTTCAAGGCGGTCAAAAAGGCCTCTGGCCCCTTCAAGAGAGGAGAGATCGTCTGGGGGTGGTGGAGCAACAGGTTTGCGTACCCGAATCTTCTTTTTTGATGACATCAAAAGTTTCCTCTTTAGAAATGATTTGATCCTCTATAGTAACAAAATATTGGGGTGAAAGTAATAAAAAAGCGCGTTTGTTAACCTCTTTCCAGAGACTGGATAAAGTTTTGAAAAAGCTTATCACGGGCCGTAAGTGCTTCATCTTTATGGGCTTCGGGGCTTTCGTGGGTGAAGATGGCAAAGCCGCCTTCAGGGGTCAGGTAGAACACGACCGCAACAATAATAGTCGGCGCCTCAGCTTCATCCGGCGGCGCGCATAAGGCTTCAGCCGTGCGCAGCTGCACGTCCTTGACGGTCTGGGGCCGGTTCAGGGTTGAAGAAAACTGGCCCGGGCATTTGTTTTTCAGCCCGCTCATGTGAAGGCCGATCAGCATATCCAGATCTCTTTGATCTTCTTCCATCAATCTTTGGCGCACGCCGGCGATCAGATTACCGGTGCGCCAGATATAGTCCGCAGGCCTTTCCTCGGGGGGGATGCCACTGATATTGACCGGCTCGATATCCGTAAATCCTGCGGACTCCAGAAGGGCGCGCAGAGGTTCAGGCAGCGGATCCTGCGCTTGCTCGTCATGGCTGCCGAGGTGGTCTGTGATGCATTGCTCAAGTTCCTTTAAAAGCTGGGGCATGGCGGGCAGGTCAAAAGAGATTATATTGCCCGCAGCGCCTATATTCATGCTTTGGCCGGATTCAAGGCTTTTACGAAAAGCGGCTTCGCTGCCCATTTGCAGCAGCAGGGTGTTTTCATCCAAAGCTGCGGCGCGGACTTTGTAGGGCTCACCCTGATCGAAAGAGAGGGTGAGGTCGTATTTCGATCCCTGCTGAAAACCGGCATTAGGGATATGCGGGCCGATATTGATCTGGCCTGCCTGCGAAAAGGCAAAAGTAAGTTTGCGGCCATCTTCATAAGTTTGCTCGGCCAGACAAAAGCTGAAACGGCCTTCGGGGCTGAAAACCGGACGTATATCCTGAGCTGCCGCGCTTTGCGCAAGGCTTAGCGCAAGGAAGCCTGCCAAGGCAAAAGGACGTAAAGAGACGGCAAACGGCATGACAAACCCTCATTTTTCAGCGACTCAAGGCTTTGGTTTATACTTTACCCCTTTCTCTTGGAAAAGGGAGTCTTTAGAATAAGGGCAGGATTAACAACAGGGAAAGATTTTTAATGCCTAAAACACTTACAATGAAAGAGGTTGCCCAGACTCTGGGTGCGGATCTTGGGGGGGATGGGTCGGTTGTTGTGACGCGCCTTGCGCATCCGGCGGATGTGCGCTCGGTAAGGGATTTGGTTTTGGCGATGGATCCGGCGCTTATGCCGCTTTTGGCCGATACAGCGATCGAGGCGGTGATTGTGCCCAAAGGGGCGGATGTGCCGTCTTCCATCAAGGCTTGGATTGAGGTGGGGCGCTCGCGCGTGGCTCTGGCGCAGCTGACAAGACTTTTTGAGGAGCCTGTGGAGGTTCCCGAAGGCATTCATCCCACTGCGGTCATTGAAGAAGGGGCCTATATCGCGCCGGATGTCCGCATCGGCGCTTTCAGCTATATCTGCGCTGGTGCCGAAGTGGGGGTCAGCAGCGTGATACATCCTCAGGTCTATATCGGGCCTTGCGCCAGCATCGGCGCGGGGAGTTTGATTTATGCGGGCGCGCGGATCGGCGCGCGGGTTAAAATCGGCGCGCGGGCGATTGTTCATTTTAACGCCTCGATCGGGGCGGACGGGTTTAGTTTTGTCACGCCGCAGACAAGTTCGGTTGAAGCCGCGCGTGAGACGGGCTTTGTGGGCGGGGCGAAAAATCTTGAGCTGATGCGTATTGCCTCGCTAGGCGCTGTCGAGATCGGGGATGATGTCGAGATCGGCGCAAACACGAGCATTGATCGCGGGACGATTGTGTCAACGCGCATCGGCAGCGGGACGAAAATCGACAATCAGGTGCAGGTGGGCCATAATGTGGTGATCGGTGAAAACTGCATGATCTGCGGTCGCGTGGGTATTGCCGGAAGCGCCGTAATCGGCAACCGCGTTGTGCTTGGCGGCGCGGTTGGCGTTGCGGATCATGTGCGCATCGGCGATGATACGGTGGCCATGGCCATGAGCGGGATCGCCGGCAATATTGCCCCGCGCAGCCTTGTCGGCGGCGCTCCCGCCAAGCCGCGCAAAAAAATAATCGAGGACATGCGCGCGCTGCACCGCGTCAAACCGCTTGCGGAAAAAGTGGATATGCTGACGAAAAGGCTTGAGGCGCTTGAGGGGAAAAAGAGCGGGCGGAAAAATTAACTCCTTTTTGTCATCCTCGGGGCTTGCGGAGCAAGAACCCGGGGATCTGACGGTGGACTAACGTCAGATCCCCGGCTCAACCGCTGCGCGGTTGCCCGAGGATGACAGGAAAATAGAAATGACAACAACGCAACATGCCACACCTCAAACGCCACACGCGCCGCAAAGCGGCGAGCGCGTGCTTTTGCATGTTTGCTGCGCGCCGTGCAGTTGCGTGATTTTGGAGCGGATGAAAGAGGCGGAGCTTTGTCCGTCCATTCTTTTCTACAATCCCAATATTCATCCGGAAAAGGAATATGAGCGCCGCAAGGCGGAAGTGATCCGTTTTGCGCTTATTCACGATATTCCTTTTTTCGATGCCGATTATGACGTTCAGAACTGGATGACAAAAACCAAAGGGCTTGAGGCTGTGCCTGAGCGCGGGCGGCGTTGCGATGTCTGCTTTACGATGAGGCTTTCTTATACGGCGGCCTTTGCCAAAGCGAAGGGATTTTCGTGGTTTGCGACATCGCTTTCGATCTCGCGCCAAAAGGATCAGGCGCAGGTTCACCGCGCAGGTCATCTGGCCGCGCAGGAAGGCGGCCCTGCCTTTTGGGATTGCAACTGGCGGCAGCAGGGGGGGCTTGCGCGCGGCGCAGAGCTTTCCCGCGAAATGGGCTTTTACAGGCAGGATTATTGCGGCTGCCTTTATTCGCGGCGCTTGAAATAGGCGGCGCGTTCTGTTAAGCAGCCTTGTATGAACCTTAGGAATATTGCCATTATTGCCCATGTCGATCATGGGAAGACGACCCTTGTGGATTCGCTGCTGCGCCAGTCAGGCGTGTTTCGCGCCGGCCAGCAGGTGACCGAGCGCGCGATGGACAGCGGCGATATTGAGCGCGAGCGCGGCATTACCATTCTGGCCAAATGTACCTCGATCCTCTGGCAGGGGACGCGCATCAATATTGTCGATACACCCGGCCATGCCGATTTCGGCGGCGAGGTTGAGCGGATTCTCTCCATGGTCGATGGCGTTGTGCTTTTGGTGGATGCCGCTGAAGGGCCTTTGCCACAGACCAAGTTTGTGGTCTCTAAAGCTTTGGCGATCGGGCTTAAACCGATGGTCGTTATCAACAAGGTTGATCGCGCCGATGCGCGTGTCGGCGAGGTTCATAACGAAGTGTTCGATCTTTTCGCCGCTTTGGATGCCAGTGATGAGCAGCTTGATTTCCCCACGCTCTTTGCCTCGGGCCGTCAGGGCTGGGCGGTTGAGCAGATGGAAGCCGTCGAGAACGCGCACAAAGATCTTACGCCTCTTTTTGACCTGATCGTCCGGCATGTTCCGGCGCCCAAGGTTGACGCAAGCGCGCCTTTTTGCCTGCTGGCCACGATTTTGGAGGCCAATCCCTATCTGGGACGTCTTTTAACAGGGCGGATTCAAAGCGGCGCCGTCAAGCCCGGGATGGCGATCAAGGCGTTGCGCGGCGATGGACATTTGATTGAACAGGGGCGCGTGACCAAGATTCTGGCGTTTCGCGGGCTTGAGCGCACGCCTGTGGAAAGCGCCGAAGCGGGCGATATTGTTGCTTTGGCCGGTCTTGGCAAAGCGACTGTTGCCGATACGCTTGCGGACATAAGCGTTATGGAGCCTTTGCGGGCGCGTCCTATTGATCCGCCGACCATTGCGATGACGTTTTCGGTGAATGACTCGCCTTTGGCCGGAACTGAGGGCGATAAGGTCACAAGCCGCGTGATCCGCGAGCGCCTAATGCGCGAGATCGAAGGCAATGTCGCCATCCGCGTGCGCGAGACTGACGAAAAAGACAGTTTTGAAGTGGCGGGCCGTGGCGAACTCCAGCTTGGGATTTTAATCGAGACGATGCGGCGCGAGGGGTTTGAGCTTACCATCAGCCGCCCGCGCGTTCTCTTCAAAATCGACGAAGACAGCCAGAGGCTTGAGCCTATGGAAGAAGTGATGATTGATGTGGATGAGCAATTCTCCGGCACGGTCGTCAACAAGATGGCGGAGCGCAAGGCTGAGCTGACGGATATGCGCCCCTCGGGCGGCGGCAAGGTGCGCTTGACATTCTTAGCGCCTTCGCGCGGCTTGATCGGTTATCATGGTGAGTTTTTGTCCGACACGCGCGGCACTGGCATGATGAACAGGATTTTCCACGGCTATGCGCCCCACAAGGGCGTGATTCAGGCAAGGCATACGGGGGTTTTGGTCTCCAACGGCAAGGGCGAGGCTGTGGCCTATGCCATGTGGAAACTTCAGGATCGCGGGCCCATGATTATCGTCCCGGGCGCCAAGGTTTATGAAGGTATGGTGATCGGCGAGCACAGCAAGGAAAATGATCTGGATGTGAATGTGCTTGAAGGCAAGAAACTCACCAACATCCGCGCCTCCGGCAAGGATGAAGCGATCCGCCTTACGCCGCCTTTACACATGACGCTTGAAAAAGCGATTGCCTATATTGATGACGATGAGCTTGTCGAAGTGACCCCCAAATCCATCCGCCTGCGCAAGCGCTATCTCGACCCCCATGTCCGCAAGCGCATGGCCCGCAAGGGGGAAGTGTAGGGCTTTAGGGGGACAGATTGCATTTCTTCCCGATCTGTATCGGCGTTTTTCTTCTTTCCGCAAGGTAGCATTGTTGGGAGCCATCGGGGGCTGTCACTTTCATGATTATGACATTCTCTGTCATTTCAACAATCTGGGCACCTGCCGTTGCGGTCGCAGAGCAGGTTTTTGAGGAACACTGCGCAAATAATTCTTGAGCGGCCTTTTGCAGCTGCAGCTCTTTTTTTAGAGGTGGCGCGTTTAGTTCTTTTGTTGAAAGATGATATGCGAGGGGCAAGCCCAGCACGGGAGATAAAGCCACGCCGCTCATAAAACAAGCGAGCACTTTTTTTTGCTGCTTGGGCGAATATCGCCCATCCGCTAAGGCCAGTCCTGCTAATGTTGTTATCCCTGACATTATGACTATGGTCGTAAGCACTTCAACATGCCCATGTCCTGCCAGACCCATTATCAGGCTGTTAGGAATGAAACCTTTGCCGAAAGCTTGAACATGCGGCGTCATCAAAAAGTCTGCTGCTTTTTTAAATGCGTTTTTCATTATGGTTTCCTTTTTGTTTCTTTGTCTATGGCGTTTTACCACGCCTTTTAGGAAAAAAATACCTTCATTTTAAGCCCTTCCCCCGCTCTTGTCATTGGCAGGAAGGTCGCCGCAGGCGGATTAATGACAAGTTTTACTTTTACCCAATCACCCGCACGCGGACGTAGCTGCCCGGGGCGTCTTCGGTGGCGTTCGGGTTGGCTGCGGGGTCGCGGGGGGCGGTCATGTCGCCGCTATATTGGGCGAGCCACTGGAACCAGGCGGGCCACCAAGAACCGTCGTGTTTTGTGGCTTTTTCAAGCCACTGGTCTGGGTTGGCGGGGTAGTCGTTGCTTTCGCTGATCCAGTAATTGTATTTTTTCTTGGCTGGCGGGTTGACGACGCCCGCGATATGGCCTGAGCCGGACAGGCAGAAAGTCCTTGGGCCCGTATAAAGCTGCGTTGCCGCGTAAGTCGTGCGCCAAGGGGTGATGTGATCCTCGATCGTTGAGAGGATAAAGCTTGGGACTTTGATCTGTCTTACATCAATCGGCACGCCTTTCATGCTTAAAGCGCCCGGCTGCACGAGCTTGTTGTCCTTATACATGTTGCGCAGGTAGTAGCTTTGCATGGCGGCGGGAAGATTTGTTGAGTCCGCGTTCCATGACAAAAGATCAAACGGGAAGGGGTCTTTGCCCATCAGATAATTATTGACCACATACTGCCAGATAAGATCATTGGCGCGCAGCATGGCAAAGGTGCTGGCAAGGAAGGGCGCGGGCAGGAACCCTCGATCCTTCATCATGTTTTCAATCATCTTGATCTGGTTTTCATCGACAAAGACGGCGATGTCGCCGATATCCGTGAAATCGACCAGAGTCACAAGATAAGTGGCGCTGTTGATTTTGGGCATCTCAGCCGGAACATGATCGCCAAGACCCGCCATCCAGCCCAGCATGCAGGCCAAAAGCGTGCCGCCGATGCAATAGCCGATCGTGTTGAGCGTGTCTTCGCCGGTGATTTTTTTGATCTCCATCGCCGCGCGGACGGGCCCCAAGGTCATGTAATCATCAAAACCAAGATGGGCGTGGCGCGCATCGGGGTTGACCCAAGAGATGATGTAAACCGTATGCCCTTGTTCGACAATGTGGCGGATATAGGAGGCTTCGGGTTTAAGGTCGAGGATATAATATTTGTTGATCCATGGCGGAATAATCAGCACGGGCGTTTTATGCACCTTTTCCGTCAAAGGTGAAAACTGGATCAGCTGGATCAGCTCATTTTGAAAAACAACTTTGCCTTTTGTGGTGGCGATATTTTCACCGAACTTAAAGGGGCGGCTGTCGGACATGCTGACAAGAAGCGTGCCCTGACCGCGCTCCATATCCTTGAGCATGTTTTCAAAACCTCTAAGAAGGTTTTCGCCTTTCGTTTCGATCGTGGCGCGCCATGCTTCGGGGTTTGAGAGCATAAAATTGGTGGGCGAGATCGCATCAATGATCTGGTTCGTCCAAAAGGTCACTTTATGCGCCATTTGGGGGTCGAGATGAACGGCTTCCTTTAAAATCTCCTGTGTCCAATTGGATACCAGCAGGTAGGATTGTTTGAAAAAGTCAAAAATCCACATATCCTGCCATGCGGGGTCTTTGAAGCGCTTGTCTTTAGAGCTTGGCTCAATCACCACATCCATCTTGCGGCCGGCACTGGCGGCGGCGGTGGCCCTTAGCAGCTTGATATAATCCTGCCAGAAGGCCAGCTGTGTTTCGATCAGATGTTTGGGGTTTGAAAAGATCCTTCCGGCCAAGGCGGCATAGGCCTGCCCCAGCCCTGCCGGATCGGCTGAGCCCATTTTCGAGGCCATCCAGCGGTTTTTCTCAAGATAAAGATTGAGCATTTTCTGGCTGCGCAGCGCAATGTCGTAGAGCCTTTGCGAAAAGGCGACAAAGTCGGGCGGGGTCATTGTAAGTGGCGCGCCGGCGGGGTTATTGGCCGGTATTTTTTCAGAAGTCATGGTCATCTTCTTGTCTGGTTTGAGGACGTTGAGCTTTTGCGTAAGGGCTGCTATGGTTGGACACCACAGCAAAAAGGGATTTGATAGAAGAGGATCCATCTATAACATGAATGGACGGTTAAAATCAGCATCAAAATGCATGCAAGCGCGTTTTTTCCCGACAGCGACGCTTTTTTGCCTATTGCTGTGCGCCGGATGCGCGGATATTAAGGGGCCGGAATGGCTCACGGGCGAGCCTGAGGACGAGGTTTTAGCCGCCCCTCGCGCCGTGGGGACGCCAAGCCGCGCGGGGCTGCGGAGCTGGCCCAACCTTTCCGAGGTACCGGCTCAAAGACCCGATTTTACAGATATGGACATGGTGGAGCAGGATAGGATTATCATGAACTCGAACCGTTTAAAGGCTGATGTTATCCGGCAGCGCATGCTCCATGAGCAGGATAAGCCCTCTATAAAGGAGTAAAACACATGCATAAAGAAGCTTATATGGATCGTAATCTGGCGCTTGAATTGACCCGTGTTTCCGAGGCGGCGGCCTTGTCTTGCGTGTCCATGGTCGGGCGCGGGGATGAAAAGGCGGCCGATCAACTGGCTGTGGACGGCATGCGCCGCGCTTTGAACGTGCTTGATATTGACGGCACGGTCGTGATCGGCGAGGGCGAACGTGATGAAGCTCCTATGCTTTATATCGGCGAGAAAGTCGGCACAGGCTATGGCTGCAAGGTTGATATTGCGCTCGATCCTTTGGAAGGGACGACCATTTGCGCGCGCGGCGGCAATAATGCGCTGGCTGTGGTGGCGATGGCGCAGGCCGGCGGCTTTTTGCATGCGCCGGATGTCTATATGGACAAAATCGCCGTAGGCGCGGGGCTGCCTGCGGGGGTTGTGGATCTGGATGCGTCGATTGAAGACAATCTCAACAATCTCGCCAAAGCCAAAGGCGCGACGCTGGCCGAGATTCAGGTCTGTATTCTCGATCGCCCTCGGCATGAAGATCTGATTGCGCGCGTGCGCAAGACAGGCGCGCGTATTATGCTGATCGGTGATGGCGATGTGGCGGCTGTGATGGCGACCTCGGACCCTGAAAGCGGCATTGATCTTTATGTCGGCTCCGGCGGCGCGCCCGAAGGTGTTTTGGGAGCTGCGGCTTTGCAATGTATCGGCGGGCAGATGCAGGGGCGTCTTCTTTTCCGCAATGATAATGAGCGGCTGCGCGCGCAAAAAGCGGGCATCACGGATTTTGACAGGAAATACGCGATGGATGAGCTTGCTCATGGCGACATTATGTTTGCCGCTACGGGCGTGACCAACGGCACGATGCTGCGTGGCGTGCGTCTGGTGCCCGGGGGGGCGATCACGCACTCGATCATCATGCGCTCGCGCACGGGCACAGTGCGCATCATTGAAGCGCGTCATAATTTCCACCGCAAGCCGGCTGAGGGTTTGTGACGCAGGAAGCCTTTCTTGGTGTGGAACATTCGGCGCGCGGCCAGCGCTGGATCGCGCGCGCTTTTGATGAGCGGTTGCAGCTTGTGCTGATGCAAAAGTTTGACCTGCCCGAGGCTCTTGCCCGCGCTTTGGCCGCGCGCGGCGTGGGTTTGGATGAGGCTGAGGATTTTTTATCCCCGCGCCTTCGTCAGGCTTTGCCGGACCCTTCGCTTTTGCGCGATATGGATCGGGCCACGCAGCGTTTTGTTCAGGCGCTTGAGAGCGGCGAGAAGATTGCCGTCTATGGTGATTATGATGTGGATGGCGCGACATCGTCTGCGCTTTTGCTGCGCTTTGCGCGCGCGCTTGGCGTGACGCTGCGGCTTTATATTCCGGATCGGATCAAGGAAGGCTACGGGCCGCATGAGGCGGCGATGAAGACACTCACAAAAGAAGGCGTTAAGCTTGTCGTTTGCGTTGATTGTGGAACGACCTCTTATCAGCCTTTGCAGGCGGCGCGGGAGATGGGTCTTGATGTGATCGTGATCGATCATCATGCTGCTGCGCCTTTGTTGCCGGAGGTTGTGGCCATGGTGAATCCCAACCGTCTGGATGAAAGTGAGGAGGCGCGGCGCTTGTCATCTTTGGCGGCTGTGGGGGTGACGTATCTTTTTGTGGTGTCCGTCAACCGCGCTTTGCGTCAAAAGGGTTTTTATACCGCGCAAAAGCCAGAGCCGGATTTGATGCAGTTTTTGGATCTTGTGGCGCTTGGGACAGTTTGTGATGTTGTGTCTTTGACAGGGCTTAACCGCGTCTTTGTCGCGCAGGGACTTAAAGTGATGCAGGCGCGATCCAACCAAGGCCTTGCCGCGCTAAGCCAAGTGGTGGGGGCCAAGCCCGTGATGGATGCTTTTACCGCCGGTTTTATTTTAGGGCCGCGCATCAATGCCGGCGGGCGTATCGGGCAGGCGGATTGGGGCGCGCGTCTTTTGGTCAGCGAGGATGAGCAGGAAGTGATGGAGCTTGCGGAAAAACTTCACGCGCTGAACGATATGCGCCGCGCGATGGAAGCTCAGGCTCTGGCCGAGGTGGAAAACCTGATCGTTGATGAACAAAGCCCTCTGATTTTTCTGGCGCGCGCGCATTGGCATCCCGGGGTGATCGGCATTGTGGCCTCGCGCCTGAAGGATAAGTTTCACAGGCCCGCGATCGTGATTGCGCTTGAGGGCGAGGTGGGCAAAGGTTCGGGCCGCTCGATCGGCGCTGTGGATCTGGGCGCGGCTGTGATGGCGGCGCGGCAGCAGGGGCTCCTTATCAATGGCGGCGGCCATAAAATGGCGGCGGGCTTGACTGTGGAAAAAGACAAGCTTGAAGCGCTTAACGCTTTTCTTCAAGAGCGCGTGGGCAAGGTTCTTGAGGCTGAGCCTTTTGTGCCTGCGCTCAATATGGATGGTCTGGTGGCGTCAAGCGCTTTGACATCCGCTTTTGTTGAAAGGCTGGAAGCTCTGGCGCCTTTCGGCGCGGGCAATCCGGAGCCTCGCTTTGCGCTTGCGGATTGTAAAATCCTGCGCGCGGCTGTTGTGAAGGAAAAGCATGTCAGCCTTACAGTTTCGCAAGGCGGCGCGCGCCTAAGCGGCATTGCGTTTCGCGCCATGGAAAATAATCTCGGCGCGTTTCTTTTAGGCCAAGTGGGAAAAAGCTGCCACCTCGCCGGTACCTTGCGCCGCGAGGTCTGGCAGGGGCGGGAACGTGTCCAGCTTTTTGTGGAAGATGCGGCGGTTTAGCGTTCTTGCATTTCTTTGCCAAGTTGGTGCATGATGCAAGGCCATGATGCCTGCCGAGCCTTTTATCCTTCTTCCGCACGACCAAACGACACGAAGTTCTGAAACTTACGTTGCGCGTCTTGAGATGCTGCGTCAGGTCTTGCGGGATGAGGGGCTTGAGGGGTTTTTGATTCCCATGGCCGACGTTTACCAGAATGAATATGTCGCGCCTTCAGACCAGCGCATCGGTTTTTTAACGGGCTTTACGGGATCGGCGGCCTTTGTGATCGTGATGCAGGATCGCGCGGCCTTTTTTACGGACAGCCGCTATATGCTGGTGGCCGGTCAGGAGCTTCCCGCCAGCCTTTATGATCTTTTTGACATGGCCGCGCAAACGCCATCCGCATGGCTTGCGCAGCATCTGCGCGCGGGACAGAAAATCGGGTTTGATCCTTCCCTACATACAAGCAAGCAGGTTCAAAAATATGAAGAGGTTGCTATCACCGCGCGCGCCTGCCTTGTGCCGGCCCTTCACAATCCGATTGATGGTTTTTGGACGGGCCGCCCCTTGCCGCCCGCCGCGCCGATTGAGGTTTATGATATCCGCTATGCGGGCGAAGATTCCCTGACCAAACGGCGCGGCCTTGTTAATCTGCTTCAAGCCAAGGAGGCTTCGGCGGCTTTGATAACCAATCCGGCTTCGGTCGCTTGGCTTTTGAATGTGCGGGGCGGGGATGTGGATTTTACGCCTTTGCCCTGCTCGATGGCTTTGGTTTATCAGGACACGCATGTGGACTGGTTTGTCGATACGGTTAAAGTCGATAGCTCGCTGGCTGTGCATCAGGATCGCGGGATCAACGCTTATCCTTTGGGCGCCATGGAAAGCGCGATTGAGAGTCTTGCTCAAACGCGGCAGAAGATTCTGGTGGATGAGGATACGGCTTCTTACAAGCTTGTAGCGGCGCTTCATCAGGCGGGGGTCGGTGTTATATTGGGGCTTGATCCTACGGCTTTGCCGCGCGCTTGCAAAAACAAAACTGAAATTGAAGGCATGAAGGCTGCGCATCGCCGCGATGGGCTTGTGATGTGCAAGCTTCTGGCTTGGATCGACCAGCAGGCGTCCAATCAGGCGCTGCGCGAGATGGATGTGATGCACAAGCTGGCTTCGCTTCGCGCTTACAGCAATCTTTATCGCGGCCCGAGTTTTGAAACCATCGCCGCCAGCGGCCCCAATGGCGCTATCGTTCATTATCACGCCACGCCGCAGACCAACAGGAAGCTCGATCAGGACAGCTTTTTCCTTCTGGATTGCGGCGCGCAGTATCTTGACGGCACCACGGATATTACGCGCACCATTGTTCTGGGAAGCCCTTCGGATGAGATGAAGGATCACTACACGCGCGTGCTTAAAGGCCATATCGCGCTTGCTACGGCGCGTTTTCCTGTCGGCACGGCGGGGGCGGATCTTGATGTTCTGGCGCGGCAATTTTTGTGGCAGGTCGGTCTTGATTACGGGCACGGCACGGGACATGGCGTCGGGGTTTATCTTGGTGTGCATGAAGGGCCCCAGTCCATCTCCAAGCGCTCTTCCGTGGCGCTGCAGGAGGGGATGGTGCTTTCCAATGAGCCCGGCTTTTACAAAGAGGGCGCTTACGGAGTCCGGCTTGAAAATCTGATTTATGTCGTCAAACTTCCCGCTTTTTCGCATGAGGGGCGCGTGACTTTGGGGTTTGAGGTTTTGACGCTGGTTCCCTTTGACCGCCGCGCCATTGTGACGTCCATGCTGACGGAGGCTGAAAAGGCATGGATCAACCTGTATCATGAGCATGTGCATATGCTCCTTGGCCCTCAACTTGATGTTTTTTCAAGGGCATGGCTGGATCAGGCCACACGGCCCCTATAGGGGATCGTGCTTTTTGAGCCACAGAGCAAAACAAGAACAAAAATAGAACTTGCCAAAAAGTTTGATTGCGTTTATATGAGAACAAACAGGAAACATTCCGATTCGTCATTCAAGCAAGGAGCCTTCCATCATGAGCCGCACCGCCAAACTGCATGTTGTCGAGAAACCCGCCAAGGATACCAAGGATCCCGAACGCCAAAAGGCTTTGGACGCCGCGCTGGCGCAGATTGAACGCGCTTTCGGCAAAGGCTCGATCATGAAGCTGGGCACGCAGGATGGTGTGGCGGAGACGGAAGTGTTTTCCTCCGGCTCTTTGGGGCTTGATATTGCGCTGGGGATCGGCGGGCTGCCCAAGGGGCGTATTATCGAGATTTACGGCCCCGAAAGCTCGGGCAAGACCACGCTGGCGCTGCATGCCATTGCGCAGGCGCAGAAAAGCGGCGGCACCTGCGCTTTTGTGGATGCTGAACATGCGCTGGACCCTTCTTACGCGCGCAAGCTCGGGGTGAATATTGATGAACTTTTGATCTCGCAGCCGGATGCGGGCGAACAGGCTTTGGAAATTGCCGATACGCTTGTGCGCTCGGGGGCCGTGGATGTGCTGGTTGTGGACTCGGTTGCCGCTCTGGTTCCTCGGGCGGAGCTTGAGGGGGAGATGGGGGATTCCCATGTCGGTCTCCACGCGCGGCTGATGAGTCAGGCTTTGCGCAAGCTGACGGGTTCGATCTCGCGCTCGAAATGTATGGTGATTTTTATCAACCAGATCCGCCTCAAGATCGGCGTGATGTTCGGGAATCCCGAGACGACAACGGGCGGCAATGCGCTCAAGTTTTACGCTTCGGTGCGGCTTGATATCCGCCGCATCGGTGCCATCAAGGATCGTGAGATCGTGGTCGGCAACCAGACGCGCGTTAAAGTCGTTAAAAACAAAATGGCCCCGCCTTTCCGCGTGGTTGAGTTTGATATCATGTATGGCGAAGGCGTTTCCAAGCTGGGTGAGATTTTGGATCTCGGCATTCAGGCCGGTGTTGTCGATAAATCGGGTGCCTGGCTTTCCTACGATGGTACGCGCATCGGGCAGGGGCGTGAAAATGCCAAACAATATTTACGCGACAATCCCGATGTTGCACAGGCTATTGAGGCCAAAATCCGCACCAATGCCGGCCTTGTGGCCGAAGCGATGCTGACAGGCGCTGATGAAAAGGACGAGGTGGAAGCTTAAAGAGGGTTGGTATAGATATTCTTTGTCATCCTCGGGGCTTGCGAAGCAAGAACCCGGGGATCTGACGTCAGATCCCCGGTTCAACCGCTTTGCGGTTGCCCGAGGATGACAAAAAAGAGGGCGCAGCCCTTTTTTTCTGGCGCGTTTTATGTTATATTCCATGGCCGCATTATGATGGGGGGACAGGATGATGTTGTCATGGGCCGTTGCGCTTCTTCTTTTGATAGCGGTGGCTTCTCTTTGCTTGTTGCTTGTTTCGTTTTTCTGGTTTCGCCGTTTTCGCCGCCATTTGCGGTATGTCCTTGGCGAAAGTGTTGCGCAGAATGTGATGGCGGCGCGGCTTTCTCATGACAAAATGGTACAGCTTCAACAGCAAATGCAGCTTCATGAACAGCAGATTCATGCTCTGGCGCAGGCCAATTTACGCCTGACTCAGGCGCTTTCCGGCCGCACTACGGAAGACCGCGAAAGCGAGGCTGCCATTATGCCGCAGCGCACAACAACGCGCATTCTTCATTGATTATTTTTAAAACGCCTTTCTAAAAAAGGTAACGCCACCCATAAGGCGCGTTTTGTGCTTTCCAAAACTTCTGAAAAACAAAGCGTTAACCATAATGTTGTCTTGACGATCCGGCAGCGTTGACGTAACTGTTAGGCGTTTGATTCCACCATGTGAGAAAGTGTTTTTCCTATGAATCACTTAGATCCTTTTCGCTTTTATGAGTTGGCATCCAAGCTTCATGCCCTTTTCACGAGCAGCCGCGTGGTTGATATGCTCGCACCTCTTACCGAAGCGCAGGCGCTTTTGGACGGGTGGATCAAGGGTGATGTTTATGCGCTTGAGACTTCGAAAAACGAAGCTGAAAAACTTTTAAACCGCATCGGCGGACTTTTCCAAAAATATTACATTGACCAGACCAGCAAGCAGCTCAAAGCGCCCACGGGTGAAGACCGCATTGATACGCATGAGCTGATGCTTGTGGCCACGCAGCTTGACAAGTTCGAGCATGCTTTGGCGGCGGAGCTTTGCTATGCGCCCACCTACACCGCAAGCAAGTGCGGCATTTATTCGACCTATGATTTGATTGAAAACACGCATCTTTGTTTTTCAGAGCGGCTGCGCGCCGTTATGCCGCCGGCAGCTTTGCACGAGTTTGGCATGGCGGGCCGCGCTTTGGCGTTTGAGTTCGGCACGGCGGCGGGGCTTCATCTTCTGCGCGCGATCGAGATTGTGCTCAAGCTGTTTTACGAAACATTCTCCGGCACACAAGTCGGGCGCGCCGAGCGCACTTATGCGATTTACCTCAAAAAACTTGCCGCTTTGTCGGATGAGGATATGGTGGATTTCCGTCCTGACAAACGTCTCCTTCAAATGCTGGCGCAGATCAAGGAGCAATACCGCAATCCCATGGTGAATCCTGAAAGCCAGATGTCCATGGAGCAGGCGGCATCCTTGTTCGGCCTGGCCACGGCGGCCATAACGCTGATGGCAGAGCAGATTATCGCCTGCAAGGAAAGCGGCGCTGTCGTGCATAAACCGGTCAAGGATAAGGATGTTGTGGAACAGCAAGAGCCGCTGCAAATGTCTTTGGTTGTGCAGGAAGAAGAGCCGCCGCCGGTGAAACAGGTGGAACCTGCTGTCACGGCCAAGGCTAAAGCCGCTTTGGAAGACACGCTGAAAGAGGCCGTCAAAGAAGAAAAGCAAGACGGCAAAGGCAAAAAAGAAGGTGACGAAAACTACGCCTTCAAACCCGCAAAATCGACACGGTAGTTTAAAAAGATGATACATGGGTTTGGAAAAGTCACAGTAAGGTTCGTTGTGATGGGCTATGGCGTGAAGAAAAAGCTAGCCGAAGAACTGTCACACGCTTTTTTGCAATCTTATGCGGAAGTTGCGGGTTCTTATAAAGACATACATCAGCTTGTTTTTTGTATGAGTTCATCAGGCAGTTGCGCCATGGGCATGTCTATGGGAGAAAGATTTCTTGCAGACGCGTTGCAGTATCATACGCCGCTTAATTTTTTAGGTTGTCTGACCAGCGAGTTCAGCAGTGATTTAAGAAAACTTGTTATTTTTGCGCGTGATCTTGATAAGGAAGCTTTTAAAAAAAGGGAAGCTGGCATAACAAAGCGCCTTGAAAATCATGGGAGCAAAATCCATCTTTTCCTGTATAAGCCGACAGATTCATGGAACGGCGCCCGAGATGTTTTAAAGAGTCACGGCGTGGTCATAGAGAATATGCCTTCCCGCTATGCCAAGCCATGGCATCGCGCGGTGAAAAAGTTGTTCGTCTAACTCTTCGCCCGTTTAATCATCGCTGTTGTGCTTTGGCCTTCGATGATTTCGGCGAGGAGGACTTCGCCTTCCCAGCTTTGGACAAGATCTGCGCCGACAACCTGATCCAGTGTGTAATCGCCGCCTTTGACCAGAAGGGACGGGCGCAAAGATTCAATCAAAGCAAAGGGCGTGTCTTCTGAAAAGACAACGACAAGATCAACATCCGCCAGCGCCGCTAAAACAGTCGCACGCGCGACTTCATTCTGGACGGGGCGGTCTTCGCCCTTCAGACGTTTGACAGACGAGTCGCTGTTGACTCCGACAACAAGCCGATCGCACGCGGCGCGCGCCTGACGCAGCAGGGAAAGATGGCCCGGGTGCAGAAGATCAAAGACCCCGTTTGTGAAGCCGACTTTAAGGCTTTGCTTGTGCCAGCGATCCACAGTTTCGCGCGCTGTTGTTTGATCGAGAATCTTTTCTTCTGACGCGCGGCTATAATCCCGCTGGAGTTCCTTGATGATGTCCTGACAACTCACGGTCGCCGTGCCGACTTTGCCTACAGCGATGGAGCCTGCCATATTGGCCAGCATGGCGCCGTCTTCCTCGGGCACGCCGCCGGCAAGGCACAGCGCCATGGTTGCCACGACCGTGTCGCCTGCGCCTGAAACATCATGGACGGCGCGTGCTGTGGCGCGGAAATGCAAGGCTTCCTGTTCTTTCATCACAAGGCAGACTCCGTCCGCGCCGAGCTTGGCCAGAATGCCTTGAAGATCATAGCGCGCAATCAGTATGCGCGCGGCATCTTCAGCATCGCCGATGGTTTGGATTTTCTGGCCCACAGCTTCGCCAAGTTCCTTGCGGTTGGGTGTGAGCATAAAGGCGCCGCGATAGCGTTCAAAATCGCGGCCCTTGGGATCGACAAGAACCCGCTTATTGTGTTCGGCGGCCATTTGCATAATGGCTTGGGTGACTTTCGGCGTTAGAACGCCTTTGGCGTAGTCTGAAAGAATAATAATATCGCAGTTTTCTATAGTGCTTTTTACGCACATGATAATCTGATCTTCAATTTTTTCGCTGATGTCCGCACCGGTTTCCCTATCCGCGCGCAAAAGCTGCTGGCCGTCCGCGACATGGCGCGTTTTGATCGTCGTGCGGCGATTGTCGTCCGTGATAAGGCAGGGGGTAACGCCGCGCATCTGCGCGATCTGCTCGCCCAGCTCATAGCCGGTTTGGTCTTTGCCGATCACGCCGACAATATCAACATCGCCACCCAGCGAGACAACATTACGCACAACATTGCCGCTGCCGCCAAGGGCGATGTCTTCGCGCTCGATGCGCAAAACGGGAATAGGCGCTTCGGGCGAAATGCGCTCGACATGGCCATAGAAAAAACGGTCAAGCATCATGTCGCCGACACATAAAACATGATGGCCTTTGATTTTTTCGAGATGCGGCTGGAGATGGGCAAGCATGGGCAAGGTGGGTCTCTCTTTCTACAACAAGGATCAGTTACAGACTAAATATCACGGGGCTAGTGTTTTTGCCAGCGTAGCACGACTTGGGACGCTTTGATGCCTGAACGGATGGCGCTTTCGATGGTGGCGGGCAGGCCTGTGGCCGTCCAGTCGCCGGCCAGAGCGACATTCTCCCAGCCTATGTAAGCCGTTGGCCGCTTGCGGTTTTGGGCGGGTGAGGCGGCGAAAGTGGCGCGCTTTTCCTTCAAGACACGCCAAGGCGGAATCTTGTCCGGATCCAGATCAAACAGATGCGCAAGATCATCCCACACGGCGGCAGCCCAAGCTTCCTGAGGGCTTTCTTCGTAACGGTCTGAAGCGCTGATCGTCACCGAGACAACGCCCGGGCGGACAAAAATCCATTCGGCCAGACCGTTAACCACACCTGTAAACCCGACAGCATTTTGCGGCATCTGCACGCGGTAATGGACGTTGGTGATTGCGCGGAAGTCGTCCGGTGTTTGCAGCTTGGGCACAAGATCCTTGGCGACCCAAGCGGGAACGGCCAGAATCACCCAGTCCTGCGGGGCAAGCTCAACTGTATGTTCGCCGAAATCGAGATTGGTAATGCGTCCCGTGCGCGTGACATCATAGCCGCGCAGGCGGTGGCGGAACTTGATTTGCGTGCCGTGCTGGCGCAGCGTGTTCAGGCAGGGCGTGACAAAGCTTTCCGACATGCCGATTTTCGGAATGACAGGAAGACAGGCCCGCCCGCCGCCGAGAAAGCTTTGCGTCATCAGATTGCCGAGCATGCGCGCGGAAGCGGTTTCGATTTCCGTATTAAGCGTGGCGATGGCCAAAGGCTCAAACAGACGTTTGAAAATGAGGCTTTCCCGATCAACGCACTGCGCAACTGTTTTGTCTTCATGCGCAAGCACAAACCGTAGGGCCGACAGATAGTCCCAAGAGGGTGTGTCGGGCAGCCGTCTTTTTTTGCTGAAAATCCACCAAGGCAGGCGGCCCTTGTTCATATGCAGGCTCCAGCGCGCGTTGCTCGTGCGATCCATGAAGGGAAAGAGAGCTTCTTTTTGCTGGCGCAGCGTGGCGGTGGCGCCGGTCAGCTCCAGATAGTTCATTGTGGCGATGTTGCCCGAAAAAATCAGATGGTTGCCGTTGTCGATATGGCAGCCTAATTCCTTGTCGAAATAAGAGCGCGCGCGGCCCCCCGCATAGGGCGCGGATTCATAGACGGTGACTTTCTGCCCCATCAGAGTCAGCTGCAGCGCTGCGGACAAACCTGAAAGACCCGCGCCGATAATATGGACGTGAACGGGTGGGGGCGGCGTTTTCACCTTTTTCTTTTTTGTTTTGGAAGTCATGAGCGTTCCTTTTCAGCGCAAGAGCCCGCGTAAAGCAAGCCAAATCTTTTGCCAAAGGGGAAGCGTCATTCGCTGATGCGGCGTTTTCCATTCTGACTTTATCAGGCGCTCTAAAATAGCCTTGTAGTAATCGCGCATCGCGCGCGCGGGGCGCATGGGATACCAGCGGGCTTCAAGCAAGGCCAGATCCGCCTGCTGGAAATGTTCGCGCGCGATGGCGGCCAGATCCATGCAAACAGCTGCAAGGCGTGGGTCACTTAGCACGGAGGCCGGATCATTGCTTGTGATCCCATTTTTTGTCAAAAGCTCCTGCGGCAGATAAAGACGATTACGCTGCGCATCTTCGGCCAGATCGCGCAGGATGTTGGTCAGCTGCAAAGCGCGTCCGAGATGATGGGCGACCTTCATTGCTGCTGCGCTGTCATCGCCGAAAATGCGCACGCTGATGCGCCCGACCGCGCTTGCCACATGATCGCAATATTCATCAAGATAGGCCAAGGGGGGCGCGATAATGCTTTGGCGCGAATCCATAATCATGCCTTCGATGATGGCTTGGAAATCATCTTCGATCAGATTAAAGCGTTTGATGGCGGGGCGCAGGGCTACGCTGATGGCTTCGTCTGCTTCGTCTTTTCCGAACAGGTTTTTGATACGCTGCTGCCATTGCGCAAGACCTTCTTCGCGCGTGGCGGCTGTGGGGCTGTCATCGGCGATGTCGTCAACTTCGCGGCAAAAGGCGTAAAGGGCGTACATGGCCTCGCGCCTTGGAATAGGAAGCGTGGCCATGCCGGCAGTAAAAGAGCTGCGCGCGGCGCGCACACGTCTGCGAACCTCGGCCATGGCTTGCGCAAAAGAGGGGGGGGCTTTGTTGTTCACAGATTGGCCCGCTCCCATGTTCCTACGCGGATTGCCGCCAGTCTTTTCAGCTGATCCTCAGTGACACGGCCAGAAGGGAGCGTACCGTTTATTTTTTTGGGGCAGGCAATAAGATCCAGCCCATCCAGACAATTCGGACAACCTTGCTTGCGCCAGCGGCCGCGAAGCGTCATTTCGCTGATCGCCATCGCCTGAGCCGCCGCCCTGAATGTTGTGTAGATGACACCTTGCCAGACGAGAGATTTTTTTGATTTTTTGCCCATTTCATCATACTCCGCGTTTTATAAGGACATATCCTAAAATCCGGATTTTCTGCATTGTGCTTAGTTTTACCCTCTCTTTCAAGGGGTCGCGGATGTTGAGTTCGCGGCTTAGGCGCAGCGCAATTTCACTGATGATGGCAGTGTCAAATCTTAGCATTTTATCATGCACTTGCGGCGAAAAGGTCAGGGCCAGCTTTAACATCGGATTCATCTTTTGCAGCATGGCGTCAAGAGTCTGGCGCATGGCGCCTGTCAAGGCGGGCAGCCCGAGGTCTTCGGGGCGCGCGCCGAAATGTTCCATCGTGTCGAGCGGGATATAAACGCGGTCGAGTTTGGTATAATCCTCGCCGCAATCCTGAATGTGGTTGATGATTTGCAAGGCGGTGCAAAGCGCGTCATTGGCGGGCCAGGCGTTTTGGGATTCACCGTGAAGTTCCAGAAGATAGCGCCCTACCGGATTTGCGGAATAGCGGCAGTAATCCAAAAGCTCGTCCCAGTTTTCATAGCGCAACTTTTCGGCATCGCGCTTGAAAGCGATCAGAAGATCGCGCGCGTGCTGCGCGCTGACGCCTGTTTCCTTCAGGCTTTGGCGCAGCGGTTTGACGCTTGGCACATCGTCCAGATTTATGCCTTCGGGGGCGATCAAGGCTTCGTCAAAGCGGTCAAGACGCTCTAATTTTTCAGCCGGACTTAAAGTTTCATCGTCGCTGATGTCGTCTGCGGCGCGGGCGAAAATGTAAAAGGCTTTGACATGAGGTTTATAGCGCCGCGCGACAAGCCGCGTGACGGGAAAGTTTTCGGTCGTTTCATTTTTACCGCTTGGCTTTTCAATCATGCCAGATAACCGTTTTTTTGAAACCAGATGAGGGCGTCCGCAATGGCCTTTTCTGCAGGGCGCGGGGCGTAGCCAAGCTCACGCATGGCTTTTTCCGAGGAGAAAAACATCCTCTTTCCCGCCATGCGCAGCCCGTCAGCCGTCAAGAAAGGTTCTTTTCCGGTGATTTTGGCAAGGCTCTCCGCCAAATAGGCCAGAGGGAAAAGAGGCCCGCGCGGCAGACGCAGCACCGGCGGTTTTTGTTTTGTCAGCGCGGCGATGGTTTTCAGGATAGAAAGAAAATCCATGTTTTCGCTACCTAGAATATAGCGTTCGCCCGTCTTTCCTTTTTTCAGGGCCAGCCAGTGGCCCTCAGCCACATCATCCACATGCGCAATATTCAGGCCGGTGTCGATATAAGCGGGCATGCGGCCTGTGGCGGCTTCAATGATAATGCGTCCTGTCGGGGTGGGTTTGACATCGCGCGGCCCTACGGGCGTTGAAGGGTTGACGATCACGACCGGCAGATCTTCTTCCAAAGCCATGGCGCGGACGATTTCTTCTGCCTCGTATTTCGAGCGTTTGTAGATGCCGATCATGTCCGTGTAAGACACAGCTGTGTCTTCCGTGCCGATCCCGCCTTTGGGGATGCCGAGCGTGGCCACCGAGCTTGTATAGACGATCTTTTTGACACCCGCTTTCTGCGCCGCACGCATCAGAGCCTGCGTCCCTTCAACATTGATGCGGTACATAACATCTTGATCGGGAACCCATATGCGATAATCTGCCGCCGCGTGGAAAAGGAAGTCGCATCCCACAAGGGCGTGGCTGTAGCTATCTGGGTCTTGAAGATCGCCTACAACCACTTTGCTGTTCGTCAAGCCTTCAAGATTGAGCGTGTTGCAGTTTGAGCGGCACAAAAGCCGCAGGCGATGGCCTTTGCTTTCAAGCGTGCGCGCCAAAGCCGCGCCCATAAAGCCCGTTGCGCCTGTTAAGAAGGTTAGCGGCTGGGGCGTCATGCTTTAAAGCCTTAAACGGAAACCGACACCACGGCAGCCTGTGATCTGGCGCAGCGTGAGATTGCGCAAGTTGTTGTTTCTGTTGTTCGGATTGTCGGCATCCACGGCTTCGATGGTGGGGCCTCCGTTCATGATGACGGCATCAATCCCCCCCGGGCCCGAGGGGCCTGTGGCCAGCAGAACCAACTTGGCGCAGTCGTCAAAAGCCAGCACAGGCTCGAAGGTGACGATAAAGCTATGGGGCGGCGAAACGCCGGTTGACGGGCCGACCGTGATGCTTATGGGCGTGTTCCAAGGGTTGCGCGGGACATTGTCAGCCGCGCTTGCAAACAGGTCTGCCGGAAATACACCTGCTTGACGCATGGGAACTGTGATGTCCTCACCCGGGGAAAATCTGGAAAAATAGGGGTGTTTTTCGTAAAGGGCACGCATGTTCTGTGAAATCTGGATCAATATGCCGTAGGATTCCGTTACTCTTTTCTGTTTGAGGACAGCGGCTGCGGCGACCCAGATGCCTGCGGTAATCAAGCCGATAATACCGAGGACAATAGCAGCTTCCATCAGGGTAAAGCCGCGCGTGCGCTTATGGATGTGAGGCATGGGGAAGATCCTTTGTCTTAAAAGTTTGAATGTTATCATAAAATCCCATGCCTGATAACACAAGCTCCTTTTTTTTACTTGTTATTTCTTACGGTCATCCCCCCTGACTGATTTGACCTTGTCGTTCTTGTCATAGATGATGGTGATGGTGGTGCGTTTGTAGGTAACTTTTGTGTCGCCATCATCAATGCGCAGCATCATGTCAGGCGGCCCGAAGGCGGATTCAATTTGGCCCCTGTCCATGGCGGGCGCGCAGCCTGACAACAAAACCAAAAGCAAAGAGAGATTTTTAAAGGTCACGGCGCTTATCTTTCAGCTCATAAAAAAAGTCGCCGTGATGAAAGGCGACTGGAGCTTGAATCCTACTAAAGGTAGTAGTGCGCTTATTGACCGCAAGCGGCGTATTCACGCGCTCCAGTCATAGCTGGAAGCGCGCGGTTTTACGTTTTGCGCAAACGCCTTTAGAGGGATTCACACCTCACCACGGTCATCACTTCCGCAGCGGGGTTATTATAGGGTAATTTTTTTATAAGGTAAAGCTTTGGATTTTTTGGTCACAGCGACAGGGCCACCCCATGCCACAGGCGATGTTGCATAGAGGGTGTCAAGACCGAAGTCTGCAATAATCTGTTGCTTGCGTTGTTCTTGCTCCGTTGTGAGCGGGCTTCTCTTTGGTGCCGTGTGGAAGCGTTCGTCCCGATGGAAATATATGCGGTCAACAAAATCTTTCCACGCAAGGTGGGGGCTTGGCACAAAGCCGGACGCATAACGGAAAGCCATACGAAGTTCCGACAAACAAATAAGATTATAGGCTTCATCTTTTCCGACTTCGTTATACATACGGCGAACGGCGTCCATCGGGATTTCATTGCAAGCCTGAATATGCGGGTTCTGGACAAGAACAGGCAATTCATAGCGGAAAAAGACTTGTTTTTTGGCCGCGCCGCAAACAGCCGTTGCGATTTCCTTAAAAGGCAGCTTTGCAAACTCGATTGAAACACCGCCCCATACTGTGTTGTAAGCAGCTTGGAGCACCTCATCCAGCTTGGCTGAATCGTCTGGATGTTTGATAAGTTTTTCGTAAACGGGTTGGAAATAATTGGCCCGCTTTTCTTTGGAAAGATTTCGCGCAATCCAAGTATCATTGATCCGCGAAGCATGAAGACGCAACGCCATCCTTTCTGATTTTTTGGTATTGTTATCATCAACAATGCCAACATAATTGAAAAAAGGGCCGGAATAGGCGATCCCTGTCGACAAATGCGCCATGGCTCTTTTTAAGCCGACACGATAAATGACCTTGACAATTTGATTGCGGAACCGGACCGCAGTAAGGCCAGCCTTCGGCATCGTTATCTCCTGTTTTGATAGCGGTTACTGAAGGCTTAATGTTTTAGGCTTACAAGGCGGCTCCCGATAATACATCTCGATAATTAATCTGTGTACTTTTTCGGGATTCCTAAAAAGTTTGCTCAAATCGCTTCGGACGTTTTCAGGGGCAGGGCCGTCCAGATTGGCCATGAGTTCTTCCCACTCATTCGGATTAACGCGATTCCTCTTACCTTCCGCAGGCAAGGCGCGAAGCTTTTGAATGCCTAGTTCACGAAAGTGATATCTGCTTGGGCCTGGATCGTAGCGGAGTTCGTCAACATCTACGAAATACAACTGACCGTCCGGCGTTTGAAGGGCCACGCCACGATGGTTGTTCTCCATAATGCTATATTCATCAGGCGGCGCTCTGAACTTGCAGATATATTTGTAGTCTTCCAACTGAAGGCTTAATGCTTGAATACCTAATACTTTACATAGCTCTTCATAGGTCTGGTAAAGTGATCTGGATGGCTGCCATTCTTCAGGATTCTTCAAAAGCGCACGCAAATCGTTTTTGACGTTTTCAGGGGCAGGGCCGTCCAGATTGGCCTTGAGTTCTTCCCATTCATTCGGACTAGGGTGGCCCCATTTGTTTTTTGCAGGCAAAGCGCGAAGCTTTTGAAAGCCCAGTTCACGAATGTAAAATCTGCTTGATTTTAAGGAGTCGCCTTGAATAAATATAGCATCCGCAAAATACAACTGCCCGTCCGGCACTTGATAGACCCTGCCACGACGGCTGTTCTCTATCATGCTATACTCCCCAGGCGGTGCTCTGAAGCTGCAGATGTATTTGTAGTCTTTCAAAGGCATTTCTTTAGTCCAGCAAAGGGCAAGCGGAAACATGGAGAGGGTTTCTGTTGCTCTATCAATTCCTTTAAACATAACGTCCTCCTGTGGGTTGTTCAAATGCTTTTATGGGGCTTGTTGGGCTGTAGGAAATACCCTAGCATGTGGATAATAGTTGCGCTACAGAAAAGATCGGTTAATGTTTTGTTAATATTGATGTTTTCTGTTAGCTTTTAGGTAAGGGGTTTGGGCGGGCCTTGTTAATAATGGATATTTCCTAAAAATATGATGGCACAATATTTTTATGGAAATAGGGGCTTGGCCATTGTTGCACGAAAGACTCAGTTTGGCCGCCATCGGAGTCCTTTAAGAACAGTTAACGAAATATAAACCGAACTCACGCTTACATTGCGGCTATTGGGTGGCAAAGGTTTTTGGCAAACCAAGTCGCTTTTTCGTGGTGTTAGGAAAAAGCATGCGCTTTAATGTTCTTTTGTTGGCTATGGCTGCGATGTTTTTGTGGGCTTGTACGGGCCCCGACATCACTGTGCCCAATGCCAAACCTACAACCGGCCGCGTGCCGAACCTTGCTGAGGTTCCGGATCCCGAGGAAACTGTGCGCGGCGAGAAAGACCCTCCTATTGTCAGGCTGGAGCTTGGCTCGCAGCTGCGGGAGCGCCGCTTGAGCCGGACGGAGCCTTTACCTGCCAAGATCATCGTTCCCAACACCAATTTAAGCGCCGTGCCCGTGACGGCAGCACTGCAGGCTGTTTTGGCGGGGACTGATGTTTCTCTTTCGTGGGAGGCGGGGGTTTTTGAAAACCGTCTGGTCACGGTCTCTAATTTAAGCGGGCCTCTGCCTATGGTTGTGGATAAAATCTGCGCCTCAGCCAAGGTTTTCTGCGGCTATCGCAAAGGCCTTTTAGAGCTGCGGGAGCGGGAGACCTTTATTATCGAGCTTCCCACGGTGCCGAGCGCGGATCTTGCCTCTTCGACCACCAACACCATGGCTGAAACCATCGGCGAGCTTGCCGGCGAAAAAGTGCGCATTGACCAACAGGGTGGCAATCTTCTCTACACATCGGATGTCGATGGTTATGACCATGTCAGCGAATATCTTGCCTATTTGCGTCAGGGGCGTCCTTTGGTCGTGATGCAGTTTTATATCTGGGAAGTCACTTTAGACCGCGACAACGGCAAGGGGATCAACTGGTCTAAGTTTGAAATACCGGATCTTGGCGGGCATGCGCAAAAACTGGTGGTGAACAGCGTTTCGCAATTTATGGCCGGCATTGCCACAGCGGGCGGGGTTAGCGTCGGCGCTGCTTTTACGGGCAAGGTGAATGCGGATGTGTTGTTCCGCTTTCTTTCCACGCAAGGTCAGGTGCAGACCGTTTCCAATCCTCAGCTGACCTTCGTTTCAGGCTCAAATGCTGAGTTCAAGGTGGGGGGCAAGCAGCGTTATATCTCGCAGGTGGGAACGCTTAACAGCGTTTCGGGATCTGTGACAAATGCTTCCAACAGCACCATCACCACCGACAGTCTTGATACGGGCCTTAGGGTCTCGGTGAATGGCAGCTTTGAAAGCGGCGTTATTTCTGCCTTGCTTGAGCTTGAGCTGCAGGATGTCATCAGGATTAATCCCACCACGATGGAAGGCGGCATGTTGATTGACCTGCCTGAAACATCCGAAAGGCGCGTTTCGACTTCTGTGCGTATTCGTCCGGGCGATAATCTGCTTTTGGCCGGTCTTGTCAGCTCGCGCGATGATAATAATCGTGAGGATATTCCCCTTTTCAGCGGCATACCGACTTATAAACGCGATCAGCTGCGCAATTCGGAGCTTGTCATTCTGGTCAAGCCCTCGGTCGTGCAGTTTGTTGAGAAAAAGGAAACGCCGCGCGCGCCTGCTTCCGCACGCCTTGCGGCTTCGGTGCAAAACAGCGCGCCTGACGCGGTTTTTCACGGGCAGAATGCTGTGGTTGTCGATCAGGACGGCGCGCAGCAGCTTGTGATTCCGGATGCCCCTCAGGCCGTGGTGCAGGTTGCAAGCCAGCCTGAGCTTGCGCCTATAAGCTTGAAGCCTGCGGATCTGCTCCATCAAAGCGTGTCCGAAAAGTTTCGGGAGTCCGACCTCTCCGGCAGTCCGCCGGGCGATGCTTTGCCGCCGGTAGCCTCTCTGCCATCACAAGCCGCGCCGGTTGATAGTCCGCCGGTTGACAGCCAGCTTATGCAGCAAAGTTTAAGCAGCGCTCTTGAAACAATGCCGCCCTCTTCGCTGCAGAGCGGGGGGACGTAGTTGATAAGAAAAATGCTTTGTTCAGGGCGGCAAAAAAACGGGGATGGGATGGATGAGACTGATTAGAGCCAAAATATCCTTCATGGTCTTGTTCGCTGGTCTTGCGTTGCTGATGACCACGACACCGGCCAGCGCCGCGCGTGAGGCTGCTTTTGTCGCCCCGCGTACAGGCTCTGTCATCAATGAAGGCGCTGTGACGATCGAGCCCAAGGCTGACATTGATGTCGGCGATACGCCTTTGGGAGTCGGGCGCCGCGCGACATTTTTCTTTGTCAATCTTCTTACCAATCTTCCTGTGGAAGTTGAAAGCGTCACGGTCAGCGGGGACAGCAATGTCAGCGCGGTGATTGTAAGCGATGATTGTTCGCGCGAGAAGGAAATCCCGCCAAGCAGCCGTTGCGCGGTGACGGCTGAGGTTACGCCTACGGCGTCAGGAACATGGACGGCGGAAGTTCTGATGACCCACAGGGGCGCGGGCCGCAATGCGCGCGCGCGCATCACCGGCAAGACCGGCGCGGTGGCGAGCGAAAGGCGTGAGCTTGGTTTGACTTTAAGCGCGCGCGACATCAAGCCCATTGATTTCGGCGATGTCGAGGTGGGCGCAAGCGCTGTGCGCAGCGCTTTGATGCTTAATGACAGCAACGAGATGATAAAGATTTTGTCCATTGAGCTGATTGCGGCAGGCAACGGTCTGCAAAGGCTTGACCAAGGGTGCGGCCTTGATATGGAGCTTAAACAAGGCGAGTCCTGTCCCATCACCATGCTGTGGAAGCCGGAAAACCGTGGGACGATTTCAACGGATCTTATTATCCGCCATACGGGCCAGCTTGGTTTTTCCGTTATTCCCGTGCGTGGCGCGGCCAAAGTTCCGGCTGAGCCGAAAAGCGCTGTTACGGACAGCGGCGCTTCAACAACGCGCGCGCAGACAGGCATGCCGGTTGCCACCACGCCAAGCGCAAGTGATGTGGATCGTTTGATCTCGGGCGGACAGATTCCGTCTCTTTCGGTCTCCGACCTTAAAATACCCCAGAGTACGGCTGTTATGCCGGTGCTGCCCAGTATCGGCTATCACTTGATCGGCACGGTGGGCGTGCGCGCCTTGCTTTATCGCTCGGACGGCACAACGCTTGTGCTGGAGGTGGGCGAGACGGTGAAGGACGGGGATATGACGCTGAAGCTTTTGAATGTGACGCCGCGCAATGCTGCGGTTTTGATGAACGGCAAAGAGCGCATTTTGAATCTCGAAGTTGTTTCCGATCTGACGGCCCGCGCCGCGCCTCGGCGGTCTTTTTCATTGCCGCCAATGGGTGGTCCTCCTTCGGGGCCGGCGCGATGGGGCATCGGCACGCCTGATCCTTCAATCGCACCGGCGCCTGCGCCTATGCCGGGACGCGCGGGTGCGGCGAATGTTTCAACGCCTTTGCCTTCGCCCGGGCAGGGAGTTCCTTGAGCCTGGTTTGATGATTGGTTTTCTTTATGAATGAAGCACGGATCATAGCGGAAGAAGAAGCGCTTGAGCAGGGTGAAGCCAAACGCATTCATCCCCGCCATTATGAGCTTGCCTTGTCCGAGCAGAGCATGCTCCGCGCGACGGGCCGTTATCTTACGGTTGAAGAGATTTTACGCCGCAACGGTTTTGTCGTGGCCGATCTTTCACGCGCCAAAGCGCGCGGCGGGCGGCGCGAAGATCTTACCATGCAGGCTTTACGCCTTTATGTTTCGGTGGCGCAGCAGGCGGCCATGGGGCTTTGCCTTTTGGAGCTTAAAGACGGCGTTTTAAAGCTGGCGGCGGGCGATCGCGTGGATGATGCGGACTTGCTGCACATCGCGTCCGCCCTTGAACGCGCCAATCGTGAAGTGGTCAAGATAGATGTCGAGTCTTGGGATCGCTCCGATTTAATGCGCCTGATGCGCGAGCAGAGCGAGGTCGCCAGTGAAAGACTCCTGCGCCTTTTTGCTTCGCTGGCGCGTGATCCTGATGATGCGACGCTGATTGAGCAGGCCTTGCATGACATTCTTTCCGAAGCTTTGCAAAGCCGCGGTTCGGATATTCACTTTTCCCTGATGGATGATGATGCGCGCTGCTGGATACGCTATCGTGTCGATGGCGATCTTGTTTATAAGCATCTCGTCCCGCACCGCGTGATGGCGCCGCTTGTCACGCGCATCAAGACGGACGCCAAGATGGACGCGGCGGATCGCCAGCATCCTCAGGACGGGCGTCTTGGTTTTGAATGGCAGGGCCGCGTGATTGACGTGCGTGTTGCGACTTTGCCCGTGGCGCCGTCGGGGGAAAAACTGACGCTTCGTTTGCTTGACCGTGAAAACCTGCGCAGTTTTGATGAGCTTTTCATCAACACGCCTTTGGTGGCCGAGCGCTTGCGCCGCGCCGTTCACAGCCACACCAAGGATGGCGGCCTGATTGTCGTCAGCGGGCCTACGGGTTCGGGTAAGTCAACGACGCTTTACGGTATTATTCAGGAAATCGACCGCTCGGCCCGTGCCGTATATTCGGTGGAGGCGCCGGTTGAATATGATATGCCGCTTGTGGATCAAACATCCGTGACCGACAATTCAGCCAACACGATTGCTGATATTATCCGCGCTTTGATGCGTCATGATCCTGATGTCATCATCGTGGGTGAAATGCGTGACGGCGACACGGTGGAAGCCGCTTTGCGCGCGACGGAGTCAGGCCATCTTGTCGTCACGACCGTCCACGCGGTCGATGCTATTCACACGCTGGATCGTATTGACGGCTTTTTAAGTTCCTCTTACCGGACGAGCGGGCTTTACATTCTGGGCCATGCTTTGGTGGCTTCGCTGTCCCAGCGTCTGGTTAAAATGGTTTGTCCGACTTGTCATCGCATTGAAGCCGCCTTGCGCGTTTATGGGGATGAACGCCGCTGCGCGGATATCGGCGTGCATCCGGATGAAACGCTTGCTCTGGCCAGCACGCAGGGCTGCGATGTTTGCAACCATACGGGCTTTTTAGGCCGTACTTTGATTTTGGAAGCCATGTTCCCGCCGGAGGATCAGGCCTCACGCCGCGCCATTACCGAGATGATGATTTCCAACATGACATCCTCGGTGATTGATGTGCCCGGAACGGTTTATCTGCCACGTCGCGACTCTTTGCGCGACCTTATCCGCAGGCGCGTTATTGATGCCAATATGGGCGCTTCGCTGATGGTTGAAGATGTTGCCGCGCGTTCGGGGCGGGGACGGTAAGGGGGGCGTTTTATGAAGCTCTACCGCGCACGTTTTGCAAGATCTACGATCGGCGGCTCGGTTCTGGTCGAAAATGAAGATTTTTATCTTCCTGATGAGACTGCCGTGCGCCGCAGCCTGCGCGCGCGCGGACTTTGGCCCATCAAGATTTACGAGCAAAAACCGCCTTTGTTCGAATGGATGGATGTGCGCTCACGCGAATGGCAGTTCCAACTTTTGCGCGCGATCCGCTTTCAGTCCGCCACGGCGTCAGCTGGTACGGCCTTTATGAATATCATTGAAGGCGAAGAGGATCCCAGACGGCGGCTTGCTTTTCTGCCTTCGCGCACGGTGTTGAAGGGGGGCGGCTCCTTTTCCGAAGCGCTTAAAGAGCTTAAACTTTTTGACGCCCCCACCATGGCCATCATTATGGCCGGTGAGCGGGCCGGTGACCTCAAGGGCGTGATCCAGCATGCTATTGAGCATGTCGAGCAAAAAGGGGCGCAATATAAGCTCGTTGTCGCGGCGCTGAGCTGGATTTCCTTTGATATTTTTGCGGTCATCAGCACCATCTGGGGCGTTCAGTTCTGGTTTATCCCTCTTTTGCGGGAGCAGGGCGTCAAAAGCACAGATCCTGCGGCTGTTGAAAAATTCCAGCGCGGCATCCAAATGGTTTCTTGGCTGAACGGCACGATGCTTTTTGCCTCGACCGTGATGGTTTTGGGCATTGTGTTCTTTGTCTGGGCCTATTGGCGCAACCGCCACCGTCGGGATCACTATACGGCGCGGATGATGACGTGGGTGCCGCTTTTGGCCAATTATTTGCGCAATGTGAGCTTTAAAGATACTTGCAAGCTTATGGCACGCCTGATCCGTGGCAAGGTGCCTTTGGCCGAGGCTCTTGAAATCATTATTGAAAGTTCGGTCGAGCCTGTGGCGCGGCTTTATTGGAGCGAATGCGAAGGCAAGCTTATGGCCGGCGTTGAGCCGGCGCGCGCCCTTGCAAGGGCGCCCTTGACCAAGGCTGAGCGGGATCAGATCCTCACCATTCAGTCCGTTGAGCAGCTGGCCGAAGTTTTTGACTCCATATCTGAAGAACGCAGCTTGATGGCGAAGACCGATCAGCGTAAAATCATAAAGTTCGGGCTTTATCTGCTTATAGGATTGTCGGCGATCACCATCCTGACAACGATTTATCTCCTCATGTTGCAAAATGAAGGTTTCTTGAGCAACATTAACGAAATGCGAGGGTAGGAGGCGTCATTGGTCAATTTTTCAAAGGCAAAAAGGTTTTTTGCCAATCCAGCCAAGACGGCGCCTTCGCCGGCGGGGCAGGGTTCGCTCGGCAAGGCTTATGAAAGCTTCGTGACGCAGGGTTCTCTTGACGGCGGGCCCGAATGGGACTCTTCAAGCTCGGTGCCGCGCGCCATGACCGGCGCGGTGGGCGCTTTGGCGGATTACTATTTTCCCCCTGATCTGATCGGCGGGTGCTGCCCGCGCATCGTGGGGGAGGAGCAGGAGATCGTCTGGAACGCCGCCGCAGAAGCTGCTGATACCGAGCGTGTGCTGGTCGTCTGGCAGGCCAGAGGTGACAAGATCTGGTATGTGGCGGTTCGCGCTTCGCAGCTGAGCTCGCACCCCAACACTTGGTGTCCTTTTTCCTCGCTGCTGCCCGGTATGGCGGATGCGCTTGATCCGCCCGTTATTTATACCTATTACAGCGATGAAGCGGCGACCATGATGGTGCTGCTGCCGGACGGGCTTCAGATTTATCGCGGAACCTCCTCGGTGATCCGCGCGAAGGCTGAACGGGCCTCGCGTGAGCTTGGGGATGCCGGTATTGTCGATCTTATTCCCGACCGCATTCAAAAGCTGACGCCTATGCCTTGGTTCTCCCTGTCCTTGTTTGAGGAGCGCGCCAGACGTGTTTTGGCGACGTTCTCCGTGCTCGGCGCGGTGACGATGGCGGCTGTGGCGCTGATGGTCTGGTTTTTGGCGGCCATGGTGTCCATCAGCGCGCGCATTGACGCGGCGACGGTGATGGAGCGCTCGGAAGCCCGCTCGGCTGAGCTTTTAAGGCTTGCACAAAATCAACGCGCCAGCCCCATGCGTGAGCAGCTCGGGCGGTTTGCCGATGTCAATGACGGGCTTTTGAACCTGAATGGCTATCTTGAGATTTATCTGATTGAGGGCAACCGCGCACGGTGGCGTGCCATTGTCCCCGCCAGCACCACATCAGACCGTATCAAGGATCTGGAGGGGCAGACTTTGGGGACGACTGATCTTGGGGTTATCATCGGCAGTGACAAGGATGCCACGCAGCTTGGCCGAACGCAAAGAAGAGAACGATAGGGGGCCGTCATGAAACTGCAATCCATCCCTTTACGCCGGCTTTTATCCCCGCGCTTTGTTACCAAGGCTTTGCATTCCTTTGATAAAGCCACGACGGTGATCGTGTCGCTCAGCTGGGGCGGGGCGCTGCTTGTTTTGCTGTTTGCGCTTTATACGGTCAATATGGCCATGCAGGCCCGCCAGCAGGTGGCCGAGGCCGAGTCCATGGAGCCTAACGTGCCGCAGCTCCGGCAGCGGCCTCCCACGGTCAGCGAGCTGGAACCCCTTGTAAAACGTCTTGAAAGACGGTTTACAGGCGTTTCATTCTCACTTGGTAATGATCGCAGTTTGACTGTTGTCAGCAATGATGCGGGGCAGTTCCGAACCTGGCTTATGGTTCTGGGCTATATCGACACCATCACCCCCCAGTATCGCTGGCAAATCAAAAGCCTTTGTGTCGGCTCTCTGTGCCCGGGCACCGCGCCCATGCGGGCCATTTTGACGGTACAGAAGATTTCTTTCGTGATTGAAAAAGACGATGAGTGAGTATCAATCCGGTTGACTTTCGAGGGGAAATTGTCTTCCATGGCGGCGGGCCCGAGGCTTTGTTTTTCAGACGCGAATCAGCGTTTGTAAGATAAGTTTTGGTTAAGATTCTTGCTTTATGATTACTATCGGACTTGCGTATGAAAGTCGGTTTGGAACAGGGGATCAGGATGCTTTATATACCATCATCTCAAGACGAACAGCGGTTCGATCGCGATGCTGGTATTGCCATTGGCCCTATTTTGTTCATCATCGCCGTTCTGGGGATTTTGGCTGCGGCGATCGCGGCCGGCAGCGGCTCGTTTACAACCAACGCGACAAGTGAAGGCAACCGCGCCAAGGCTGCTGCTTTGGTGGATATCGGGCAAACTCTTAGGATCGGGTTTGACCGCATCATGTCCAATGGCATCGATATTTCAGACATCCGGATTGACCCCGATTCAACAAGTCAGCCTGAGGATCTTTTTTCACCGATCGGTGGCGGAATCTCGCCGCCTTCGACGACCATGGGGGCTGATCCGACTACGGATGAATGGCATTTCCCCTTGATTGCTATTCCGCGTCTTGGTACCGGTGCCGGTTCGCGCGTTGCCATGCTGCGCGTTCAAAAGGGCGTTTGTGATGAAATCAATTCCCGCATTGTCGGACTTGCCCAGATCGACATCAACGACCTTAACCGTACGCGCGTTTCGCTTGGCGATATTACCTCACAAGAGCAGTTTGCGATGGATGCCACGGATGCTTGGCCGTTAAAATTACGCGGCAAGCAGATGGGCTGTGTGCGCCTTGATGACAGCAATAACGTGCCCGAAGGATATTATTTCTTCCAAGTCCTCAGCATACAATAACAGGCTCATGAAATAAAAAAGGCCCGCAAAGAAACTTTACGGGCCTTTTGTTATGCGTTGATTTCAGTTCCTATTCCCCATCAGGCTGAGGAGGAATTGGAAGGCGTTGATGAAGTTCAGATAAAGACGCAGCGCGCCCATCACGGCGAGCTTGTTGTTGGTTTCCTGAGGAAGCCTTTCGCTATAAGAGCGCTTGATGTTCTGGGTGTCATAGGCCGTCAGACCCGTAAAGATCGCAACGCCGAGAACCGAGACAATCCACTGCATCATATCGGACTGCATGAAAATATTGACGATCATGGCGAGAAGGATGCCGATCACGCCCATCATCAAAAAGGATCCCATGCTCGTCAGATCTTTTTTGGTTGTGTAGCCCCAAAGGCTCATCCCCATAAAGGTGCCGGCTGTGATAAAGAACGCCCGCGCGATCGAGGTTTCCGTAAAGGCCAGAAAGATGGTGCTCATGGAAAGGCCCATCAGCGCGCAAAAGCCCCAGAAAAGCGTCTGGGCTGTTGAGGCGGATACTTTGTGCATCTTCCAGCTCATGACCATGATATAGACAAGCGGGGAGAACATTGCCGCGTAGGCCACAAGCTTGTTGCCGCCGAAGATAAGGCCCGCAAGCGCCGTGTTGGCAACAATATAAGCGACAAGGCCCGTCAGGATAAGGCCGATGCCCATATAGTTATAAACGCGCATCATATGTTGCCGCAGGCCCTGGTCAAGCGTGATCGTCCGCGTTGACGTGCTGGTGGAGGGCATAAAGGGATTGACCATGGGAGTTCCTCATATAAAAAGTTGCGTTTCAGAAGGTATTATTGGCCGCGCTTGCGCGGTTTTTCAAGCGAAAAGCGACAAAGAGGCGAAAGAAGGCTCTTTTTACAGGTTTTTGACATATTTCCGCCTGTTTTGCGGCGCCTACACTTTTGTCTTTTTTTCTGCTAAGACAGCTGTTGGAATCATAGGGAGGGCGTGATGCGGCGCGTTTGTTGTTGTCTTGTGCTGGCGGTGTTGTTTTTGCTGTCCGGCGTATCTGCGAGCTTTGCGTCCTTTGGCGCTTTGCCGGGGCTGGTGTTTGCTGAAAATAAAACAGCCATACAAAAGATTGAGGCCGTGCAGGATGCTGATGAACAGGAAGACACCGCGCAAGAGCCTGCGATTGTACCTTTGAGCAACAAAATCGCCAGCACCGTCCATGAAATCGAGCTTGAGGAAACATTCGGAACCCACGCTTTAAGTCTGGTGCTGGAGGTCACGAATGAGATCATGCAGCAAACCAAAAGACTGGCTTCGAGCTTTTACGCCGTGCCCAAGCTTGCGCTTTGGTTTATGGATGAAATCAGGAAGGAAGAAAACAGAGGGGCCTTTCTGACGGGATTGAAAGATTTTCTGATTATCCTCGGCCTTGCCTCGCTGGTTGCTTTTCTGGTGAGTTTTGTTTTACGCCCCTTGCGCCTTTATATCTGCCGTAAAGACCGCCCCCATTCAAATGCGCGCTTGAAAGGCATGGGCGTGCTGGGCGCGCTTTCCTTGCTGCCGATTATAGCCGGAATCAGCACCGCTGTTGTTTTTGCGGGCAAGCTTCATATCGGACACCAGACCGAGCTTGTTGTGATGAGCTTTGTTTACGCGCTGACCATTGTTCAGCTTGTCCGTGTTTTCTTATGTTTCTTCTTTGCGCCGCATGTGCCTAACTTGCGCTTTTTGCCCATCTCAACGCCTTTGGCTTATTATATACATCACTGGATCATGCTTTTTGCCGTTGTGATTGTTTTTGCCGCGTTCCTGTCCGAGCTTGCCGTTGTTTTCCGCCTTCCTCACGATGCCGTCAAAGGATTCCGCGATCTGGCCGGTTTGATTGTTGTGAGCATGGCCATCACGGTCATTATCCAAAAGCGCGCCTCCATTGCGACTTTTATCCGTGGCGAGTTGTCAGCGGCGCAAAGCCATCTTTCCTTTCTTGGAATCTCGCGTCTTTGGTTTGCGCGCCACTGGCACAGTCTGGCCATTGCTTATCTGGTTATAGGCTATATGGTGGCCGTACTCGGCGGCAACGGTTTTCCCGCTATGCAGCTCGGCACGATCGGGACGATTTTATCGCTTCTTTTCGTGCAGCTTTGTTTTTATGTCCTTTCCCGCGTGGCGCATAAGAAAAGGCCGGATGCTTTGGATTCAGGGCTTAGCCGCGCCGTTATGGTGCTTTTGGCCAAGATCCTTATATGGACGGTGGCTGTATTCGGTATTCTGGCCTCGTGGCAGTTTGATGTGCCGTATTTTCTGTCAGGGCCTTTGGGGCGGCGCCTTATGGGATCGGCTTTGACGATCAGCACGACCATCATTGCCGTTGTGTTTGTTTATGAGATTATCTTTCGCGCTATTCACAGCAAGATCGACCAGCGCGACAGAAACGGCAATCTTCTTGCCACCAACGCACGCGCGCGCACGCTTTTGCCGATGGTTCAGAAAATCGCCGTTATGGTTCTGGCCTTTATTGTCGGCGTGGTTGTCCTTGGCGAGCTTGGCATCAATGTTGCTCCTTTGCTGGCCGGTGCCGGTGTTTTGGGCGTAGCAATCGGTTTTGGCGCGCAGAATCTTATCAAGGATTTGCTGACGGGCCTTTCCATCATTCTTGAAGACAGCATCGGCATCGGCGAGACGGTGACCATTGCCGATTTAACAGGCGTGGTTGAGGATATCTCCATCCGCACGGTTCGGCTGCGCAGCGCGGACGGCGGGATGCATGTGGTACCGTTCAGTTCGATCACGACCATTACAAACCTTTCTAAGGTTTTCTCGCAGGCGGTTTTGGATATTGCGATCACTTATGACAGCGATATCGACCATGCCATGGAAGTGATCCGCAAGACGGGCGTGGCCATGCGCAAAGATCCCGCGCTTGGCCGTATGATCCTCGATGATATTGAGATTTTGGGTGTTAATAATCTGGGCGAATATTCCATCACCATCCGCGCGCGCATTCGCACGACGCCCGGGGATCAATGGAAAGTCAAGCGCGCCTATCTGCTGCGCATTAAAAAGGCGTTTGATGCGGAAAGGCTTTCCTTCCCGCTGCCTACGGTGGTTCAGGCCGGCGGCAAATCCGCAGGTATGGGCAGTGCCGCCTTCCGCATGCCTTACCCGCCGGGCGTTGTGCCCAAGCAAGATCCTTTGGAAAACACGGTGCCGCCTGTTCCGGTGGAGAAGCCGGTTACATAAATGATGTCATTGCGAGGAAAGACGGCCGTAGCCGGCTTGACGCGGCAATCTCGGCGATGTTGCAGAGATTGCCGCGTCAAGCCTGAAGGCCTTCCTGCCGATGACAGTTTTTTTGTGGCTTGCTTCGCAAGCCCGCGCGGATGACGAGAGAAAAGAAGCTTGAAGCCTTACTTGCTAAGGCCTTTTTGGAGCTGATCCATGCTTTCATTTACGGCTGCGCTGATCGCATCCATGGTCTGGATGCTGTTTTGCGACAGGAGCGTTGAAAGCTCTTTCAAATTATTGACGCAGCCGGTTACGGCTTCCTTGATGCCGTTGATCTGGCGCGTCATTTTTTCCTCCGGCGTGGAGGCTTCCATGACGTCCTTGACCAGCTTGCTTGTGGACTCAAAGTTCTTGCGCGCAAGTTCAGCCTGACGGCGCATATAGTCCTGCATCCCTTCAAGGGCTTTTTGGTTGGCGGCCGTGATCGTTTCCAACCCCTTACGCTGGGCGGCCAGAACGGTTTCAATGTCCATCTTGGGCATCGGCATCGGGCAGGGGCAAGCGCTTGTGTCTAGGCCGTTTTTGCAGCAGCCAGCCGCAGGAAAGCCGAACTTTGACATGTCCATGAACTTGGAAAGGTCATATTGGGACATATCGAAAAACTTCGAGAAATCTGTATCGAAGAAGGGATTTTGCGGGTTGGACATGGAGATCCTCATTTATGGAGTGGAACCGGCACAGAAAAAAGTCCAAGGCAGAACGCCTTGTTAGGAAAGGACAGCGTTATGGTTAACGCTTGTGAGACTATGCCGCGTTTTAACCAATTTGTCACGCCCTTTTTTACACCATTATTTTTTTCTAATCCTTTGATTTTTCACCAGATACACGGAAAAGAAAAAGGGCAAGGCAAAAAACGGCCTTTCAAGACGCATTTTTTTGATTCGTGTGTTGTATGTGAAATCAGGCTTGGCCTACGGTGTCGATCATGGCCGCTACAATGGCCTCACTCGGGTGTTTGCCGCCCCAGACAACGAACTGGAATGCAGGGTAAAAACGCTCGCACTCCGTCAGGGCGATTTCGACCAGATCTTCAAAGGTTTCAACGCCCGGAAGGCGATCGCTGCGGGCCAGTACCGTATAGCGGAACAGGGGCGCGTTTTGCTGGTGGTCAAGGTCAAAATGCCCAAGCCACAGCCGGTTGTTGAGCAGCGACAAAAGATCATTCACATCACCGCGCTTGCCGTCAGGGACGCGCATGTCGAACTGACAGGAAAACTGCAAGGCGCCCACTTCGCGCTGCCAGACGAAATACATGCGATAGTGACACCAGCGTCCGGCCAGCTCCACCACCAGCTCATCTTCATTGGCGCGGTCAAAAAGCCACTCATTCGCGGTTACGATTTCCTCGACAATATCAAGAGGATTATGTGCCGCAGGCTGTTCTTGCAAAGAGAAAAGGGTCATGATCCGGCCTTTTTATTGACAACAGCATGAATCTAACAAACGCTTTTCTTGCGCCGCAAGGGGCGTAGGCACCTTCTTCCCGACAGGGTGGATGCCCGTGTGGTTTGAGTCACACTTTATCGTGGTTTTTTTGAATCCTTGCGAAAGCGGACGGGCCGGAAGCCCTCTTTATTCTCGAATCATATCAGGCGGTTGAAAGCCGTCTTCATCTTTTGGTAACTGTTTGATAAATTAACAAAAAGTAAAGATTCTACGAACGCCGGATTTGTTTTTTCTTTTGGGGCGATTGTGTGCTTGACAGAGTCATTTTTCCCTCAATCGCCTTGAGCCGTTTTTCGATTTCCGTTTGTTTCTGGCGCGCTTTTTGAATCATGGCCAGAGCTGTGTCAAACTCCTTGCGCGTCACGAGATCCATGGCCTGCGCCAGATCATCGCGCTTGTTGCGCACAAGCCCCGTAAGGATTGTCTGCGCCTGCGCAAGCATTTCGCTGAGGGTGTAGAGGTTATCCTGATGGGGTTTCATCTGCCTTTTCCTTTTGGCGCACAATAGGCTATAAGAAGGAGCCCTGTCCATTTTTTTGTGGAATCTTATGCCGTTTCCCTCGCTTGATCCTGTTTTCTTTACTATAGGGCCTTTGGAGATCCGCTGGTACGCTTTGGCTTATTTGGCCGGTTTTATTTTGGGGCTTTGGATGTGCAAGGTGTTGGCGCGGCGCTTTGCGCGTTTTTACAAGGCCAAGATGCGGCCTCAACCGGATGATTTTGAGCTGTTTTTAAGCTGGGCTGTGATCGGGACGCTTCTGGGCGGGCGGCTTGGTTATGTTTTGTTTTATCAGTTTGATTATTATGCCGCTCATCCTCTTGAGATTTTGAAGCTCTGGCATGGTGGGATGTCCTTTCACGGCGGGCTGCTGGGCGTGATTGCGGCGGCCTTTGGCTTTACGCGCGTGCATAAGCGTTCCTTTTGGGCTTTTACGGATATTCTGGCCTGCGTGGCGCCGATCGGGCTTTTTCTTGGGCGCATGGCCAATTTTGTCAATGGCGAGCTGTGGGGCCGTGCCAGTGATATGCCTTGGGCTGTCGTGTTCCCTCATGGCGGCGATATTCCCCGCCATCCGAGCCAACTTTATGAGGCCGGTCTTGAGGGGCTGCTGCTCTTTATCGTGATGATGGTGCTTTGCCGCCTGCGCTGGGTTCCCAACCGGCCCGGCTTTCTTTCGGGGGTGTTTCTGGCCGTTTACGCCATTGCGCGCTTTGTGCTTGAGTTCTTCCGCGAGCCGGATGCGCAGCTCGGCTTTTTATTTGGCGGCATGACGATGGGGCAGCTTTTGTGCCTTCCCATGCTGCTTTGCGGGCTTTATCTTATAGGCTGGTCGCTGATGCGCTATCGCAGGAAAAAACAGGGAAAAAAGAAAGAGGGGCTTTATGCGGGAACTTGAAGAGCTTGTCGAAACTTGCCTTGAGGCGGACGGGCCTTTGACGGTGGCTCAATTTATGCAATTGGCGCTTCATCATCCGGATTATGGCTATTATGCCAAGGACGATCCTTTGGGGGCGGGGGGCGATTTTGTCACGGCGCCTGAGATCAGTCAGATTTTCGGCGAGCTTTTGGGGCTCTGGTGCGTTGAGATGTGGAAAATGGCCGGAAGGCCGGCTCCTTTTGCGCTGTTTGAAATGGGCCCCGGGCGCGGCACGCTGATGGTGGATGTTTTACGCGCCACGCAGCGCGTCGAGGGATTTCACAAGGCCATGCGCCTTTGTTTGATGGAGAGCAATGCCACTTTACGCGCGCGCCAGAAGGAGGTTTTGGCGCCCTATGAGCTTGAGTATATCGCAGGGCCTGAAGCTTTGCCGCCCATGCCTGTTCTGGCTTTGGCCAATGAGTTTTTCGATGCGCTGCCCATTCATCAATATATCAAAACAGAACAGGGCTGGTATGAGCGGTGCGTTGGCCGCGAGGGCGGCGCTCTTGCCTTTGTGGTCGGGGCCAAGCCGGTCGCGCTGCCTTTGCCGGATGCACTTTCTTTTTATGAGGTGTGCCCTCAGGCCATAGGTTTTGTGCGTGATCTTGCGCAGCATATTGCTCGTTATGGCGGGGCGGCGCTTCTTATTGATTACGGTTATGTCGATCCTGACGGGGCGGACACGCTGCAAGCCACATCGGCGCACAGGCTTGTGAATCCTCTGGAGCGTGTGGGCGAGGTTGATCTGACGGCGCATGTTGATTTTTCCGCGCTGGCGCTGGCGGCTGAAAAGCAGAATTGTCATGTGACTGAAATTGTGGGGCAGGGGCCTTTTTTGCAGGCTCTGGGCATTGATATCAGGGCCGCGCAGCTTAAACTTGCGGCGGATGTCGAGGAGGCTGCTCTCTTAGACAGCGCTGTTCACCGTTTGACGGCGCCGGATCAGATGGGCGCTTTGTTTAAAGTGATGGCCCTGACGCCGCAGGATCGGAAAGAGGTATGCGGATTTCCATGAAGGCGGCGCCGCTCCAATCTTCTCTTCTGGCTGTGCCGCACGGGTTTTTTACGCGCGATTTTCAAAGCGCGGACGTTGCCGCTTTTTTTGGGGTGGAGCGGCTTGTGCTGCTCGATCAGGTTCACGGGGCGGAGGTGCTGACGGTTTCGGCCCCTTTTGAGGGCAGGCCCAAAGCGGACGGGATGGTCACGGACATAGCCGGTCTTGCGCTTTGCCTTGTCACGGCGGACTGCGCGCCCATGCTGTTTTTAGACCCTGTGGCCCGGGTTTGCGGCGCGGCGCATGCGGGATGGCGCGGGGCAAAGGGCGGCATTGTTGAGCATGTCGTTGTGGCGATGGAGGCGCTGGGGGCGCAGCGCAACCGCCTGCGGGCGGCCATAGGGCCTTGTATCGGGCCTTCCTCTTATGAGGTTCAGGAGGATTTCAGGGAGTCTTTTGACGCATCCGCGCATGTTTTTTTCCGTCCCGCGCAGGCGTCGGGGTATCTTTTGTTTGACCTTCCGGCTTTTCTTATGGCTCAATGTAAAGGCTTTGCGGCTGTAGAGTGGAGCGGGGCCGATACTTATCAGGATGGGGCGCGTTTTTTCAGTTATCGTCGCGGCTGCAAGCAAGGTATAAAAGAAACAGGACGTATGATTTCCGGCATCCTTTTGCGATGAGAGAAAGGTTTTATTATGGCCCAGCGACAAACCATCATTCCGCCTTCAGGCGTATTTTATCCCGTGACTTACGGCTCTGTGATCGCGCGCTTTTTTGCTATGATATTGGATGATCTTTTTATCGCCTTCATCATGGTTCTTGCCCTGTTGCCGCTTTATATTTTAACGATACTCGGCGCGTTGGTGTGGGGGCCGTTTTTTGCTTGGCTCGGCATTGCCGTCATTCCGACAGCGGGCTTTTTTTATGTCTTTCTGCAGTGGATTTACTTTGCCATGTTTGAAAGCACATCGCGCGGCGCAACGCCCGGAAAAATGATTTTTGGCCTTCGCGTTGCCGGTTATGACGGCAAGCGCATCAGCTTCGGTCAGGCCACCTTGCGCTATTTTTGTAAATATATTTCTGCTTTTCCCATGATGCTTGGTTTTGTGATGGCCTTTTTCATGCCGCGCAAACAGGCTTTACATGATCTTTTGGCCGCAACCCTTGTGGTTCGTGGTCGCTCATGATGAAAAACGGATTTAAAAAATTATCGGCCTTTCTGTGTAAGGAAAGGGAACTTAGCCCGCCGCTGAACTATGTTGAAGGGTTCACCAAAGGCTTTGTTCCCAATGCTGCGGTGCTGGGCGCAGCGGGGCCTGTCTTGGGATTGCCGGGCATCATCCTGACAACAACAGTCGTATTGGGATGGTGGAGCATAGAAACCATCGATAAAGAAAAGAGAAAAACAGCCTTCTGGGCTATGGGCGGCGGGTGTTTATCGCTTCTGGCGGCCAGCATGTTTATCAATTTTTATCCTTCCTGCGGCCCAGCTTCACAGGCAGGGCTGCAAAAGGCCGCTCAGGAATTGTTTGTTCAATGTCCTGCAAAAGACTGCGCCGCGACCGTAGAGGCGGGGTCAAGGGAGTTGGCCGGACTTTTCTGGAAACCAAAGACAGAGACGTGGCAAGCTTCTGTTGTTGAGATGGCAGAGCATGTCATGATTATGAAAGTGACCGACCCCCATGGCGGTCAACAATGCTATTTTGCGGAAAAAGGAAAAGTGCCGGTACAGATTGGGAACAAGTGTGATTTGTTGCGTTAGAGAACTGTCACCCGCGAGGAAGGCTGTAAGGCCAGACGCGGCAAGCTCGGCGATGTTGCAGAGATTGCCGCGTCAAGCCGCCTTTGGCGGCTTTCCTCGCAATGACAGGGGGGGCTTTTTACAATGTCCATGGCCAGTTTAGGTTGGTGGTTTGTAGGAAGTGGCGTGCGGCGGACTCGTTTGTGCAAAAGGCGAGGAAGGCGCCGTTTTCGAGCTTGTCTTTGCGGTAGGCTAAAGGCGTGCCTTGCGGGGTGATGAGATGGCCGCCGAGGCTTCGGACAATCGCATCGCCTGCCGCCGTGTCCCATTCGTAAGTCGGGCTTGTGCGCAAAAAGAAATCAGCCTCACGCGCCGCAATCATAGCAAGCTTATAGGCGCTGGCTTGAATCCTGACCTCGGCCACAATGGATTTTTCGACCCATTCTTCGATAGGGTAGAGGCGTGAATCCCGCAAGCTTACCGTCAGGCGCGGGCGCGCGCACGCGGTGCGGCTGTCATCTTCATTCATACGGGCCAGTTTTTGAGGATGGCCGTTTTTGATGCGCCATGCGCCTGCCTTAACTTCGCCCCAGACCATATCATCGCGCGCGGGCGCAAAAATAATCCCGAAGACGGGCTGTCCGTTTTCAATTAATCCTGCATTGACGGAAAAATCATCACGGCTCGCAAGAAAAGCGCTTGTGCTGTCGATGGGGTCAACCAGCCAATAGGTTTCATGCAGCGCGCAAAAATCTCTGGCATTGTCCTGTTCTTCCGCAACAATGGGAATGGAAGGGGTGAGCGTTTCCAGCCCTTTCAGGATTATGGTTTGAACTTCAAAATCGGCGCTGGTTACCGGCGTTCCGTCCTGTTTGCGGCAGGGGTTCAGAAGGTCGCGCGTGCGCATCTCGACCGCACGCTGGCCAGCTTTGCGGACAAGCGCGCAAAGATTTCGGATGAGATCATCATCCATCACGGGATGCTTTTTGCTGTAAAGGCGTGGCGCTTGAATCTTCTTCGATCTGGTCAATCTCATCCGCCTGCGTGCGCAAAGAGTTGAGCGCGGCGGTCAGGTCATCCAGCATGGCTTTCTTCTGCGGGTCCGCAAAAGAAGATTCAGGTTCCTGCTGCACGTCCATCATGGCGTTGTTTGCGTTACGGATTTTGCGATCCATCACGATCAGGCGCATTTCAAGCTGGTCTTTTTGCTTCGTCATCATATGGCCGAGCTGATCGTGCATGTCTTCGATTTGCGCAAGGGCTGTGTTCCACTGGCCGCTTAAAGCGTGCGCCAGATCCTGCGTTTGCGCGGCCAGAGCCAGACGCGCCGCTTCCTGCGCCGTTTCCTGCGTGCCGCCTTGCGCGGGCGCCGTAGAAAGCGCCGGTACAAGCTGGCCTAATTGTCCCGCAACGCTGCCAAGCGTGCTTGTGAGTTGCGAGAGCATGCCAAGACGCTGCATCACGCCATCGACTTGCTCGGCAATGGCGGTGAGCTTGGCATAGCTTTGCGCCGCCCATTGTTCGGTCTTGCCGAAAGTGGTTGTGGCCTGCGTTAAGAAGCGGCCTTCCATATCCTCGATCGTTTTTCCGAAATGGGTGCGCGAGGAGGCGAGTTTTTCCTGCTCGCCTTTAAGCGTGGCCAGCGTGCGGGCAATCGCGGCGCTTGTGGCCGTTGTGTGCTGCGCCATAAGATCGCTGTGCTGCCCAAGCTCTTCAATACGCACCTGTGCCGCACCTGCCTGCTGTTCGATCTGCATCTCAAGCCTTTGCATCAGAGCGTGACTCTTTTCAGCCAGATGCTGTACGGATCTGAAGCTGGACTGGCTGTTTTGGTTGACCGAGGTCAAAAGCTGTTCGTTGTTGGCGCGCAGCTCAAGCAGCAGGCTGTTAATCAGGCTTCCATCGCGGCGCACTTGCGCGGTTGCGTCATTCATGGCGCGCGCGGCTGAATCAAAGCTTGCCACGATTGACTCCATGCGGTGCGTGGCGGTGATGACTTGTTCACTCAGCCCCTCGTGACGTTCGCAGATGTTGGTGACGGCGCGCTCCATCTTCAAAGCGCTGCTTTCCGTGCGGGCGGCAAGCGCGGCCATGTTTTCTTCAGCGTTCACGGTGCTGGCAAGGCGCGCTTCGGCGCGGGCGATGATTTTTTGAAGCTGGTCTTCGCCGCCGCCCAAGGCATGAATAGCCTCCTCAAACCGTCCGCGCACGGTGTCCGAGGATTCACCCAATATCCGCGCGCTGGCCTGCATCAGATTGACGGCGGCGAACATGCGCTCGCCCATCTGGTTTTGGGATTCATTCAGCTGTTTTGTGATCTGCTGCCCTTTGTCCGCCGCTTCCTTCATGATTTTTTCCGCTTTGACAAAAGACCCCAAGGATTGCGTGATCTGGCTTCCCGCAAGCTGCGTAACCTCGGCCATGCCCTGAATGCGCTCCTTCATCATGGGAACCATGGAGGCGAGTTTGGACAGGCTTTGATCTTGCGTGGTTACAAGCCGGCTTTGAGTCTGGGCAAAGGAGGCGCTGGATATTTCAAGACTCTGCCGCAGCGCCTGTGTGGAGCCTTTCAGCGTGTCCGCCAAAGACGCGGCAGAATCTTCGATCGTCTGCGTAAGTGTGCCCAGAGTCGTGTCATGCTGGCTTGCGCGTTTTTCCATGGACTTTACGGAGTCATCCATTTGCGTAAGAAAACTGTCGATGTCCTTACCTTTGTTCATCATGGATTCAGCCAGACCGATAGCGCAGAATTGTGCGCGTTCAAAATCCGAGCTGATGGTTTTTATCATGGACTGGAAAAGCGAACGTGTCTGGCCGTCAAACTTGAGCTGCATGGGGCCTTTATCGGTCTCCACCGTCAGATCGGGAATTTGCGCGAAGGTCAGCCTTACCTCATCCAGCGCACGGGCGAGCGCGCCGATTTGGTCTTTGCGGTGCATTTCAGGGACGGGGTCGTTCAACCGGCCTTTGGACATCGTCAGAGCGGCGTGCAAGAGCCGCTCTAAAGGCGCGTTGAGTTTTTTGCTTTTTAAAGAGCTGAAAAGAGCAATCCCCATGCCCGCAAGTAGGGCCAGAGCCAGCCAGTTTGCCGTCAACAGCATTGTTGACCATTTTTGCGCTTCTTGCTGGGCACTGAGCTTGCCGGCGGCCAGCGCGCTTTGCATGCGCGATTCAAGCGTGGCCAGAGATGTTGCCGCCGCAAGAATGTCCGCGCTTGTAATGCCGGCATTGAGCGCGTCCGTTTCCTCGGCCTTTGTAATCAGCGAGGAAAAGATCGTCATGATCGCATCCATATCCCGCCGCACGGCTGTCGGGGCTTCAGTCCCCAGACGGCCAAGCATGTCCTGTGCCGTGTTGTAGTTCATGCGCATATCGCCAAGCGCGGCGCGGTCGCGCGTTGTTGAAAAGTTCTGTGCGGCGTTGAGGAAACCGCTGTAACCCAATGATAAGATAGTTTTTTCGTAAAGTGCCTGATCGGGCGAGAAGGCTTTTTCCGGCGCGGCCATGGAAGCCTGCGCGCGATCCAGTTGATAGCTTATATAGCCTGCCGCCATCATGGAAGTAAGACAGAAGGCCAGAAAAAAGAACAATGTTATGGAGAGAGACAGGTTTCTCGTGCGGGTGACTGTTTCCCGCACAGGCGCGGGCGGAGGCGGAGGGGCGGGCTTGCGCTTGATTTTCTTTGCCTCAACAGCAAAAACATCTTCAGCATTCGGCTCTTGGTCATGGAACATAGAAGGCAGCTCTTGATCGTAAAAGGCGCGCGGGAAACGGCCATTCTAGCGGATCTGGTCAGCGCAGTCAAAAAGGGAAACCGGCTTTTTGGGTTTTTCAACAGTTTTGACTCATGAACTGCTCGCGGATGATTCGCTCGCTGAGGGGCTGCTCAGGGTCGAAGAGGAGCGGGAAGCGGGTTTCCAAATCAAGCTCCATGCGCACTTGCGCCACATGGCTGATGACGCTGGGGCCAGCCTCCAGCCGCACGGGGCGTTTTTCGGTTTCAATCACATGAATCTCAATCACCGCGTTTTGCGGCAGAACCGCGTAAGACCATCTTCGCGGGCGAAAGCCGGAGATGGCCGTGACAACCAAGGTGTTGGAATCAAGCGGCATGATGGGGCCGCCTGCGGAATGATTGTAAGCCGTGCTGCCCGCCGGTGTAGAAATCAAAAGCCCATCGCCGCTGTAGCGCGAAAGGCGCTCGACCCCATCAACGTAAACGCTCATTTTGGCGGACTGTGCTGTTTCGCGCAAAAGCGTAACTTCGTTGAGGGCCAGAGCTTCTTCCGTTTCCCCCGATACTGTTTTGCATGCGACACGAATAGCGGGAAGATTGACGATTTGCGCCCGTGCAAGGCGGGCTAAAAGATCGTCCGGTGCATAATCATTGCACAGGAATCCGACCGAGCTTGTACGCCTTAAAGCATAGACCGGTTTGCCCTGATCTTGCAGACGGTGCAGCGCTTTGAGGACATGGCCGTCTCCGCCCAAAACGACAACGATATCAGCCTGCTCCTCGGGGACGGTGTCATAGCGCTCCTCGAAAAAGCGCAAGCTCTCCTGCCCGAGCGGCGAGGGGGAGGCGTCAAAAGAAAGTTTCATAGGACCATCCTAACTTTAGAGCTTTAAGCATCAATTAACAGTTGTTGCGCGATTGTAAATATTGAAAGAGAATCGGGGATGTTTTTTATAGCCCTGAAAGTAAAAAGGAGATAAGCGAGATGCCTGTGGATTTGCGCGTGCTGGAGCTTTTATCCTCGAAAATATGCCATGACCTTATCAGCCCCGTCAGCGCCATCAATAACGGTGTTGAGTTGATTGAAGATATAGGCGGCTCGGTGGTTGAGGAGGCCATGAATCTGATCGGTGCCAGCGCGGTTCAGGCGGCGCGGCGGCTGCGCGTTTTCAGGATCGCCTATGGCCGTGCCGGCAGCGAGGAAAACCTGCCTATGCGTGATGTGCATCAGGTTCTGGCCCAGTATTTTGAAAGCTCGAAAATCAAGTTGTTATGGACGGAGGATTTGCTCCTGCCCATGCTTGCCGCGCAGCGCGGCGCGCTTAAAGTTCTCATAAATATGATGATTATGGCTGAGGAGCTCTTGGCCTATGGCGGCAGCATCGCGCTGGAGCCCATCGAAATGGATGCGGGATGCCGACTTGTGATTATCGGGCGCAACGCGCAGCTGCCTGCGAACGTTGAGGCGGCCCTCTATGAGCGCACGGCAGTCGAGGATCTGACTCCGCGCACCATTCAGGCCTATATGACGGGCCTTTTTGCTGCGCGGTTTGGTATGCGGATTGCCTTTGAAATGCCTAAGGAAGATCACTTGACGCTCCGTTTGGTCAAGGGGGAGGCGTAGGGCAGGTTTCTAATATTTTATTAAGACTTATTAGGCAGAATCAGGACGTCTTCTGTTCTGAGGGCAGGTTTCATACTCCAAGACTCAAAAGGATCCGACGATATGGATGATTTGCTGCGCGACTTTTTGACGGAAACCAATGAGAGCATCATGCAGCTCGATGTGGAGCTTGTGCGGCTGGAGCAAAATCCAGACGATCCCGAGCTTATCAGCAGCATTTTCCGTCTTGTTCACACCATCAAGGGCACTTGCGGGTTTCTCGGCCTGCCGCGCTTGGAAAAGCTTGCGCATGCCGGTGAAAATGTGCTCGGCAAGTTTCGGGATCGTGAATTGAAAATCACGCCCAAAGCGGTCAGCTTGATTTTACGTTCTCTTGATACCATCAAAGGCCTTTTGGCTATTTTGGAGGAGACGGAAGCTGAAGCGCCCGGCCATGATGCGGAACTTATTGAGGAGCTTAATGCCTTTGCCGAAGGGCGCGTTCAGGAGGATTCCGGCGCCGCTGCTCCTGTTGCCGCGCCCGCCCCACCCGCGCAGGGCGGGCAGGAAGAGCCGGACCCGTTCGGTTTTGTTCCTGTGCGCGCCGAAGATACGGGCAAAGACATTCCTGCTGTGCCGAAAACGGAAGCGGCTTCGCCTGTGGCAACCCAGACGGCTGTGGCGGACAATGCCGCCAAAGAGTCAGCTGTCTCCAGCCAGACCATCCGCGTCAGCGTGGATCAGCTTGAAAATCTTATGGTGATCGCCAGTGAGCTTGTGCTCACGCGCAACCAGCTGAACCAGATTTTGCGCGAGCAGAAAGACAGCCCCTTTGCGACACCTTTACAGCGCCTGAACCTCGTGACATCAGAGCTGCAGGAAGGCGTGATGAAAACGCGCATGCAGCCCATCGGAAACGCTTGGGCCAAGCTGCCGCGCATTGTGCGGGATCTTTCTTTGGAACTTCGCAAAAAGATCGACCTGCAAATGGTCGGCGCCGACACCGAGCTTGACCGTCAGGTGCTTGAGCTCATCAAAGATCCTTTGACGCATATGGTGCGCAACGCTGCCGATCACGGTATTGAAGTTCCTGCCGACCGTCTTGCGGCCGGAAAGCCGGAAACGGGCGTTGTTCTGTTAAACGCTTTTCATGAAGGCGGTCACATCGTCATTGAAATCTCGGATGATGGGCGCGGCCTGCCGGTGGACAAGATCCGCGCGAAAATCATCCATAACGGCCTTGCCAGCGAAAGTGATGTTGCGGGCATGAGCGAGCAGCAGATTTTGCAATATGTCTTCAAGCCCGGATTTTCAACGGCTGAGCGCGTGACGGCGGTTTCAGGACGCGGCGTGGGCATGGATGTCGTGAAAACCAACATCGAAAAAATCGGCGGTACGGTCGAGCTTCGTTCGACCCAAGGCAAGGGATCGCGGTTCCTTATCAAGATTCCTTTGACGCTTGCGATTGTCTCGGCCCTTATTGTCGAGTGCGCGAAAGAGCGTTTTGCAATCCCCCAGATCAGTGTTGTGGAGCTTGTGCATGCTTCGGCGCAAAGCGAATATAAGATTGAGCATATCAACAATACGCCTGTGCTAAGGCTGCGTAACCGTCTTTTGCCGCTTATTTCCCTGCGGCGGGTTCTGCATCTTGATAAGGACGGGAAGAATGAAGACGAGATGGCCTTCATCGTTGTGGTGCAGGTGGGCAATTCAAGCTTCGGCATTATCGTTGACCGCGTCTTTGATACGGAGGAAATCGTTGTCAAGCCGGTCTCGCCGATTTTGCGCCACATCCAGATGTTCTCCGGTAACACGATTTTGGGCGACGGGCGCGTGGTGATGATCCTTGATCCCAACGGCGTGACCGCGCAGGTGGGGGATATTCACGATGCAAGCGACACGGCGCTCCAGCAGAAAAAACACACGGCGCGCGATCATGCCATGGACAAGCAATCGCTCCTTCTTTTCAAGGCCGGTGTGGGCGGGCCCAAGGCGGTGCCTTTGTCACTTGTGGCGCGGCTTGAAGATATTGACCTCACCAGCGTTGAATATTCCGAAGACAGCCCCGTGGTGCAGTATCGTGGCAAGCTGATGCCTTTGGTGGCGCTTGATCCCGACAAGAAGCTCGGCAAGGAAGGAAGACAACCTGTTCTGGTCTTTAGCGATAATGACCGCAGCATGGGCCTGATTGTGGATGAGATTGTCGATATTATTGAAGAGTACATGGAAGTGGATCTTTCCACGCGCCATGCGGGTTTCCTTGGAAGCGCCATTATCGCAGGCAAGGCAACGGAAATCATCGATACGGGCCATTTCCTTGCGCAGGCCTATCAGGACTGGTTCGGAACCAAGCAGGAAAGTTCGTTTGAAGAAGAAGATCTGCGCCGCATTCTTCTTGTGGATGACAGTCCTTTCTTCCGCAATCTTCTGACGCCCCTTTTGACCGTGGCGGGATATGAAGTGACGACAGCCGAAAACGCCAATCAGGCTTTAAAGTTCCGCGAGGAAGGCGATGATTTTGATGTCATTATCAGCGATATTGAAATGCCCGGGATGAGCGGGTTCGATTTCGCCTCGACCGTGCGCCGTGAGGGCGGACGCTGGAGCGAAACGCCCTTTATCGCTTTGTCCTCGCATGCCACGCCGCGTGATATTGAGCGCGGGCGGCAGGCGGGCTTTACGGACTATGTCGCCAAGTTCGACCGCGACTCCCTGCTTGCTACACTTCAACAGACGCTTAGTGCGATAAAGGTTCACCCATGACGAAAAACGCCCTTGCCGCTCAGGACGAAAAGCGCAGCCTTGCCTTAACGCAGGAAGCGTTGATGCATGAGTTCGTGACCATGTTTATCGACCGCCAGCTTTTCGGGATTCCGGTCTTGTCGGTTCAGGACGTGCTCGGGCCTCAGAAAATCACCCGCGTTCCGCTTGCGCCGCCGGAAGTGGCGGGCTCGCTTAACTTGCGCGGTCGTATTGTGACGGCGATTGATGTGCGCACGCGCCTTGCCCTTCTCAAAAGGGAAGGTGACGAGAGCAGTATGAGCGTTGTCGTTGATTTCAACGGTGAGCTTTATAGCCTCATCGTGGATCAGGTGGGGGAGGTCATGACGCCGGCGCAGTCCGACTATGAAAAGACGCCCGCCACGCTTGATGAAAGGTGGCGCGAGATTTCGGACGGCGTTTATCGCCTCAAGGATACTTTGCTGATTGTGCTTGATGTCAAAAAACTTTTGCGTCTCGATGCTGCGGCATCGTGATAGCCATTTTTATGAGGCAGAAAAATGAAGACATGTTTAATCGTTGATGACAGCCGCGTTATCCGCAAGGTCGCGCGGCAGATTCTTGAAACTTTGCGCTTTACCTGCGAAGAAGCCGAAGATGGAAAGCAGGCTTTGGAAGCGTGTCTGCGCAAGATGCCGACCGTTGTGCTTTTGGATTGGAACATGCCGGTGATGGACGGCATGCAATTTTTAAAAGCCTTACGCGCCTCGTCAGGCGGCCGTGCGCCCAAGGTTGTCTTTTGTACGACCGAGAATGATATGAAACATATTCAGGAGGCGATGGCCAATGGCGCTGATGAATACATCATGAAGCCTTTTGATATGGATATCATTCAAAGCAAGTTTTCCCAGCTTGGGCTTTTGTAGGAGTGTTTTGTTTTTGATACACAAGCAAGGTTTTGACATACGATGGTTGCACCACCTTCAATCTTAGATGATATTGCCGCCCATGAACCGCCTGATGTGTATCGGGTGATGGTGGTTGATGATTCTGCTTTTATTCGCGGCGCTATTACGCGGGCGCTGAGCGGTGATCCTCACCTTAAAGTCACGGCCTCGGCCAGCAACGGCGAATATGCCCTGCGCATGCTTGAGCGTGAGCCTGTCGATGTGGTCGTTCTGGATATCGAGATGCCCGTGATGGACGGGCTTACGGCGCTGCCCAAGCTCAAGGCCATTGATCCGCAGGTGCAGATCATTATGGCCTCTACACTGACGCAGAAGAATGCCGAGATTTCACTGCGCGCGCTTTCTTTGGGCGCGGCGGACTACATTCCCAAACCTTCAAGCAGTCAGGAAGTTCTTTCGCTTGACACTTTCAAATATGATCTTGTCACCAAGGTGAAGGCTCTGGGCTCTTTGGCGCGGCGCTTTGGTGTGCGTGGGCCTTATTTGAAGCTTGAGGGCGCGGCCGCGCCTTTACCGGCTAAGACGCAGCCCGCGCGTCAGGAAGCTGTAGCGCCGGAAGGTGAGCCTGTTAAAGCTTTTATCCTTCCCCCTTATGGCGCCAAGCTTGATGTCAGCCTGCGCCGCGATCCTTTAATTAGGCCGGATATTATTGCGATCGGAAGCTCTACCGGCGGGCCTCAGGCTTTGTTCCGCGTTATTAAGGATATGGGCGGTAATTTGCCGCAGCCTGTTGTGATAACGCAGCACATGCCGCAGTCTTTTACCAAAATCTTGGCGGAACATATCAGCAACCAGTGCGGCGTTGCATGCCGCGAAGGCATTGACGGCGAGCCGCTTGTGGCCGGACGTTATTATATCGCTCCGGGCGATTATCACATGACGGTCGAGCGCAAAGGAGCTGTCCCGACCATAAGCCTTAATAAAAATCCGCCTGAAAACTTTTGCCGCCCTGCTGTTGATCCGATGCTGCGCTCGCTGGTGACGGTCTATGGCGCGCGGATTTTGATGGTTATGCTGACGGGCATGGGGCAGGATGGCGCCAAGGGAAGTGACGCTGTTGTGCGGGCCGGCGGCGGCGTTATTGCGCAGGATGAGAAAACGAGCGTTGTTTGGGGCATGCCCGGGGCTGTGGCCATGCTGGGCTTGTGTTCGGCGGTGCTGCCTCTTGGTGAAATAGGAGGGTTTGTCAGGCAGACTGCCCTGAGGATCAGGTCATGAAACAGGAAGATTACGATCTTTTTGCTACGCTTTTGAAACAACGCTCGGGATTGGTTTTGGGGCGGGACAAGGTCTATCTGCTGGAATCACGCTTGACGCCGGTGATACGCAAACATGGTTTAAAAAGCCTTGAGGAGCTTGCGCAGAGCATAAGATCCAAGCGCGATGAGCCTCTTTTGCGTGATGTGACGGATGCGATGACGACCAATGAATCTTTTTTCTTCCGCGATTCAAAGCCGTTCGACCAGTTCAAGGATGTTCTTCTTCCCGAGCTTTTGCGCACGCGCGCGCCCAAGAAATATTTCCGCATCTGGTCTGCGGCGGCCTCAAGCGGGCAGGAGGCTTATTCGCTGGCCATGATCTGCGCGGAAAATGCCGCACAGCTGGAAGGATGGCGGGTTGATATTGTAGGCACCGATCTTTCTTCCGAGATTGTCGAGCGCGCCAGACAGGGGCTTTACTCCCAGTTTGAGGTGCAGCGCGGGCTGCCGATCTCTTATCTGATGAAATATTTTTCGCAGGTCAACAATGATCGCTGGCAGATCAATGACTCTATCCGCAGGATGGTGACGTTTAAGGAAGGGAATCTTCTGATGGATTTCGGCCCTGTCGGCGTGTTTGATATTATTTATTGCCGCAATGTCCTTATTTATTTCGACCAGCCGACCAAAACGCGCGTTCTTGACGCGCTCAGTCGCGTGATCGCGCCAGACGGCGTTTTGTTTTTAGGCGGCGCCGAAACGGTTTTAGGTCTTTCGGATAAGTTTAAGCCTCTTGAAGGGCAGCGGGGGATGTATGTGCTTAAAGACCGTCCCAATAGCGGCATGCTGCCGGCCAAGGAAAAAGAAGCGCCACGCGCCAGCGCTGCTACTACGACTTCGCCTTTTGTGGTTAATGCTGCCAGTCAGCAAGCCGTGCGTTAGGCCACGGCTTGTTTTTGGTTAAGCTTGACGGGTTCAGAGCCCGGGGGATCGCGCAGCACATAGCCACGGCCCCAGACGGTTTCGATATAATTATCGCCATCAGCCGCCTGCGCCAATTTCTTGCGCAGCTTGCAGACAAAAACGTCAATAATTTTCAGCTCCGGCTCATCCATGCCGCCATAGAGGTGGTTAAGAAACATCTCTTTGGTCAGCGTGGTGCCTTTGCGTAGGCTTAAAAGCTCCAAAATGCCGTATTCCTTACCTGTGAGGTGAAGGGGGGAGCCGTTGATTTCAACCGTGCGCGCATCAAGATTAACCGTTAACTTGCCAGTGCGGATCACGCTGTCGGAATGCCCCTTGCTGCGGCGGATAATCGCATGGATACGCGCCACAAGCTCCCGCCGGTCGAAGGGCTTGGTTAAATAATCATCCGCGCCGAAGCCAAGGCCTTTGAGCTTGTGGTCAAGCTCGGAAAGACCTGAGAGGATCAGGATGGGCGTGGTCACCTTCGCGGCGCGCAGGCGGCGCAGAACTTCGTAGCCGTCAATATCAGGCAACATAAGGTCAAGAATAATAATGTCATAATCGTAGAGCTTGCCGATCTCCAGACCGTCTTCGCCAAGGTCGGTGGTGTCGATAATAAACCCTTCGGCCTGAAGCATAAGTTCAATGCTTTTTGCAACAGATGTATCGTCTTCAACGAGTAAAACGCGCATGGCTGATCCTCATAATGTGGAGGTTTGCAAGACAGCAAAAAGGAAGGGTATTAACCGTACTTCTTTCTTTCTCGCTAATTAAGTTTAACAAAAAGTAAAGATTATTAACAAGTGCTTTTTAGTGGTAAATTGTTGTTGTATTTCATATCGTTATCATATAATTTGGCGGGACGGAGCTTATCTTTCTTTAAAAAAAGGCCAAGGAATGACAAAGGTTAAGCCTGTTCTTTTGGGGCTTGAGGGCGGCGTTTTAACGAATGAAGAGCGCTCTTTCTTTGCGCAGCTTCAGCCTTTTGGGTTTATTCTTTTTCAAAGAAATTGTCTCAATCCTGCGCAGCTGAAAAGCTTAACAAATGATCTGCGTGAAACGGTGCAGCGCGAAGATGTGCCGATTTTCATAGATCAGGAAGGCGGGCGGGTGGCGCGTCTTAAACCGCCTTGCTGGCCGGATTTTCCGGCGGCGCGTGTTTTGGGGGAAGCTTATGAAAAGGACCCCGCGTCTGGTCTGCATGCTGCAGCGCAGCATGCGCGTGAAATATCTTTCATGTTGTCCGAGGTCGGTATTAACGGAAATTGCGCGCCGGTTTTGGATCTTCTTGTCGCGGGCGCAAGTGACGCGATCGGGGATCGCGCTTTTTCTGCAGATCCTGATGTGGCGGCGGCGTGCGGGCGGCAGATGGTAGAAAATATGATGGCATGCGGCGTGATGCCGGTGATTAAACATTTTCCTGGGCATGGGCGCGTGAAGATAGATCCTCATCTGGATCTGCCTTTTGTTGATGCGCCGCTGGAAGTTTTGGAGCAGCAAGATTTCAAACCCTTCGCCGCCTTGCGCGATGCGCCTTGCGGCATGAATTGCCATGTTGTGTTTAATGCGATTGATGATGCAGCGCCGGTTTCACTTTCCAAACGCGCGCACGATGAAATCATTCGCGGTGCGCTGGGGTTTGAAGGGCTCTTATTTTCCGATGATCTCGCCATGGGCGCTTTGAAAATGCCGATTGAGGAGAGGGGCCGTCTGGCTTTAGAGGCTGGGGCTGATGTGGTTTTATTCTGTAGGGGCGTTTTGGAAGAGTCGCAGGCCTTTTGCGCGGATCTTCCCGAAATCAGCGATGCGGCAAGTGCGCGGTGGGAGCGGGCGAGGAAGCAGATAAAAAACTGTCATTGCGAGGAAGGCCTTTAGGCCTGACGTGGCAATCTCGGCGATGTTGCCGAGATTGCCACGTCAGGCCTAAAGGCCTTCCTCGCAATGACAAGGGAGTG
>WREW01000003.1 GCA_009779135.1 Alphaproteobacteria bacterium | reverse complement strand
GTCGTCTGAAAGACTTCCGCCGCGTCGCCACCCGTTACGACAGACAGCCTTACACCTTCATGGCCGCTGTCTTCCTCGCTTCCATCGTTGCTTTCTGAATCTAGTTTATGAGTCTATACCCTAGATCTTCCCGTTCGTCACCTTGGCCCGCACCCCATGTTTCCGGCGGCCATGGACTTTGCCAAGCTGCCGAAAGGGGCGGTCGGCTTCCCCATCCCGCCAGCAAGGCCCTTGCAGACTGCTCAGAAAGCGGATGATTATGTGTTCTTGCCGCCCGCTGCTTAGGGGATAAAAGCGCCGTATCAGTCGTTAATGTGGACACTTTCGTATTAAACTATCTTGGTATACAAGCCGCTGATATAGCTTTTGTTGTGGTAGATCCAGTGTTTTCATGAATGAGCGCAGGCGGCGGTGCAACATCAAGTTCTCGTGCAAGAGCTAACAAGTCAGCAGTTAATGCCGTACTTAATGGAACACCATCACGCTCTCTTTCTTGTTGAAGGGTACGCATTCTGTCTCCGGCGAGACGAAGTGGCCTGGTCGGATCTGCAGGAGATGATGAACGCACGAAATCGATATATTTTCTCGCTTGAGATTGTATATGATCAAGCCCTGCAAAAAATCTGGGATTCCAGAAAACGAACACGGAATTATTCGCAACCTTTACACCGGAAGGCGCTGGAGGTGCGTATCCGCCTGATAACCCAGCCACAAGCATATCAATGAACATTGATAATGCGAACCCCTTATGTTCTTGACCGCCGCCCATCGGCATGATGCTCCCGGACGGGAAAGAAAAAAGAACCCCAGGATCAAGCGTCATTTTCCCGTCAGCATCTTTAATGCAATATGGGGAAACTGAAGTGCCTTCCAAATAAGCTAATCTGACCTTTCCATATGCGATAGAGCTTGACGACATGTCGGTGAGGAAAACTTCTCCCTCTGGTAAAGGAATGGCAAAAGCCAAAGGATTTGTGCTGGTCACAGCTTTTTTCCCGCCAGGTGGGGCAACACAGAAAAATCCTCCGTTATCATTAACGAGCATAAGTCCGGGATATCCTGCCTTCGCGACTATTTCAACCCATTCTCCCAAACGTCCAACGTTTCCGCAATTCAGCAACGTCGCGCAAACAACAGCATTATCATCCAATTTGGCCCGTAATTTATTGAGCAACGGAGGGATTACAATCGGCCCTGTTCCGTGTTGTCCATCGACCATAATACTATTTGCTGTTTCTTGAATTGTTTGAGGTTTGACCCCACTCACGGTTGACCCTTTTCTAAGATCTTTAATGTATCCTCGCATTCTTGTTAGACCATGTGAACTATGTCCTGTCATTTCAGAAAGTGTAAGGCTGGCAGCAATAGCTGCTGCTTCTTCATCCGTAAAGCCACTTTTGGCTAGCAAGGAGGAAGAGAAGGCTTTCAATGTTTCAACATTAACGATTTTCATAGTTAACAATGTCCTGAATGATGGTTGATGATTTTGTAAAAAAACCTGTGACATTAAAACAGAAATTATTATTTTGGCTTATTAGAGTCCATCCTGAGAGTTTATGAAGGATTATCGAGCTTGCGAAGCTATGTAGTTTAGGGGGAGAGGTTTTCACGAGTACCAATGCGGGTTGTGTTGTCGGGACGATTGACGTCGAAGAATTTTTCGACCTGCTGGAAAAAAGTGGTGCAGTCTTTAAGTGGCGTAGCGATGGGGATACGAAAAACAGAAGGATATCCGAAGATGCTTCCGCTCAGGACCTGAATTCCCTCTTTTTTCAGCTCGTTTTGTATGTGATTTTCGTCTTCCTTGTTTTTAATTGCTGGATTGTTAAGACCAAAGAATATTCCAGCTTTTGGCTTTATCATGTTTGGGAAAAGTAAAGGATGATTTTTTTCAGCATACTCAAAGATAACCTGGGCGTTTGCTGCCATTTCGGTGCACAACTTTTGCCGGCGCTGTTCAAAAAAATCTGAACTGAGCACAATATTGACTAACCGCTGGCTTACTGTTGAAAGGTTAGAAGTGAGTGCGCTTAAAATTGGAGCAACACGTTTCTTTTCTTTATCTGGGCAAACTAAAAAACCAAGACGCCACCCTGCAACGCCGTGGGATTTTGATAGGCTGCCGACAATCCACAACCTATCGATTAGGCCATTATCCTCTGGCAGTTTGAAATGCGCCTCATCTGAGGGGTCGAATAACGTATCTACATATACGGTATCATAAATAAGATGGGCCTGGCTTGAAAGAGTACTCATGAGAAGATGTTCTAGAACTTGCTTTGGTTGAATATACCCCAGCGGGTTATTCGGATTATTGAATATCACTGCCGATGTATTAGCATCTTTCGCTGCCGTGAGCATGTGTTCGCTGTCAAGAAGAGGATGCGTTGCAGCTTGTGTTTTGATCTTTCCGCCGTGAACCATTCGAATTTGATTAGGGTATTTATAATAGTATGGCGTTTGTATATAAACAGAACCCCCTTTTATCTGTTTAATAGCTCCCAAGGCCACACATAGAGCCTGATCCGCTCCGTTTGTTAAAAAAACTGTCTCCGGTTTTATGGAAGCACCGACAAGTCGCCCTATGTAACGTCTGACTTTTTCGCGAACAGCATGCAATCCGCCTGTCTCTGAGTAATTTACTTCAGACAATAACTTTGATATAGACAGATCCTCTATTTTTTTGACGTCAATTTGTTCGTTAGGAACATATAGCAAATCTATCATTTTATTTTTTCCTACGGTTTTTCCTCAAAAAATGACAACCGCGACTTTTCCAAGAATTCTTTTTTAGGAAGAGCCAAAAAGGCTCCGCGCTTGACAGCTTTTATTTTTCTATCTTTGACAAAGAACTCTACAGGCTCTCCCACGCTGCCGTATCCGGATATCTTGTGGGTTTCGAAGAAACCGTCTTTCCTGCGAAAGAATACGATAGATTCATCCCCGAATGACCAGTCTAGTATTGGCAAGTAAAGAGCCTTATTTTTTCCCAAAACATAAACACCTACCCCCCACCAATTCATTAAAGGAGGGGACACGAGAAGGCTTGACATCTCGTTTTCGGAGAATGTTTCCTCAATCTTAAGAAAGATGCGGCCAAAGGATTTGATCGCCGCCATCGAAATGGAGGCGCTGGTGTTGGCGACAAAACCGAAAACGTAATCCGTTTGATTCCACAGCCTTGTTTGAGATGTGAAGCCAGGGAATCCGCCTGAGTGTCCACAGAACAGACCGCAGTCTGTTTGATGAAAGGCTGTTCCCAAGCCATAAAGTTCTTGTGTCGCGTTTTTGATCGGCCAATTGAGATTGCGAAGCTCCCGCCTACTTTCTTCTGAAATCATATAACCGTCAAGATAGAGCCTCTTGACGAGGAGCGTTGAGCTTTCGATATTGCCGCATAATCCTGTCGCGGCGGCCAAAGCATGCGTTGGGACATGTCGGAAAGCCTTTCTTTCCCCCTCATAGAATCTTTTTGAATAGCCTGACGCATATTTTTCTTCTTGGTCTGAATCATAATCAGGTGTCAGTGCCAGATCCTTGTTTTTCACAAGAATGATGTCATTGACAAGGACCCTGTAGGGTTTGTTAAAAATCTTTTCAAGCACAAGAGCGAAAAGACTATAACCAAAATTGGAATACTTCGTTTCCGTATTCGGCGCATAAACGAGACGAGACCGGAGAATCTCCGCCTTAAGTTCATGTGCCGACGGGAATGCCCTCTCAAGACTCCAATAACTACCATCCGTTCCGTCCCCTAAAATCCCAGCGCGATGTGTCAGTAAATCACGGAGTGTGATTTGCTGATAACGTTTGTCCACATGCCGTTTAAGCCATCCGAGATGCTGAGCCGCTGTGTCAGAGAGAGATAGCTTCCCGCTTTCCTGCAGTACAAGGGCGAGCGCAGCAGTAAGCATCTTACTGTGTGAAGCGAGGTGTCCCCAATGAGACGTGGTATATTTGTGCCGGCTTTCAAGGCAGGCATAACCATAAGCTTTGCTAAGGAGAACTTTTTCTCCCTTGCGGATGCAGACCTGAAATCCAGGGACATCAAAATGGGTTGCCCCATATTGAAGCCAAAAATCAAGGAGCCTCACCACAATCCGGTCTTTTGTCGTTTGATTTGGCATCCTTCCTCCGGTCAATCAGTTATCTATACGAGCGATTACCCTACTACAAAGTTTATAATCTTGTTAGGGATATGAATTACTTTTTTTACGTTTTGCCTCTCTAACAACTTAGCTGTGTTCGGATTCTCATTGATTAACGCCATGATCTCATCCTTGTCCATTCCATGTTCAACGTCCAACGTTGCACGCAGTTTGCCATTGATTTGTATAGGTAACTGCATCCGATCCTCTTTCGTTAGGTCCGGGTCATACGCGGGCCATGACGCATAAGCGACGGATCCTTTATTGCCAAGATTTTCCCAACACTCTTCCGCGATGTGCGGAGCAAAAGGGGCGATCATTCTGACAAAAACAGAGACATCTTCTTTCGTGTGCTGCCGTTTGCACAACTCATTTGAGGCTTCCATAAGGCGACTTATAGCAGTGTTAAGGTTCATTTCCTCAATATTCTGAGTTACTTGCTTTATCGTGCGGTGCATAATCTGTTCAAGCTTAGAGTCTGTTTTTTCAGCGAAGTTCTTTCTGCTGGCAAGCTGATAAACTCTTTCGAGAAATCTATGGGGTCCGACTATATGTTCGTCTTGCCAGACTCCCCCTTTGTCAACGGGGCCGATGAAAGCTTCAAAGATGCGGAGGGTGTCAGCCCCATAGCGGTCAATAACGTCATCCGGACGGACAACATTATATCGACTCTTTGACATCTTTTCGACTTTCGTATCTAGAGGAAGTTTTCCTTCCTTTGTTACCCAACCGTTTTCTGTCTCTTCAGCATCTTCCGGGTAATGGTAACGTCCTTGAGAGTCGCGGAAACTCCTTGCCGTAATCAACCCTTGATTGACCAGCTTCTTAAATGGCTCAGAAGTAGAAACAAGTCCCAAATCATAAAAAACTTTATGCCAAAACCGTGCGTACAGAAGATGCAGTGTCGCATGTTCAACGCCTCCGATATAAAGATCAACAGGCATCCAATGGCGTTCTTTTTCTTGAGACCAAGGCCTGTCAGCATTATGAGGATCGCAGAACCGAAGAAAATACCAAGAGGAACCGGCCCACTGTGGCATCGTATTGGTTTCTCGCACGGCAAGCCGTCCGGTATGTGGATTTGTTGTCTCGGCCCAGTCCCGACAGCTCGCAAGTGGTGTGATTTCCCCTCGGACGCTTTCCCAATTCGTTAGCATGGGAAGCTGCACCGGAAGGTTTTCATCAGGAACGGGATTGATGTTTCCGTTTTCGTCATACAAGAAAGGAAATGGTTCCCCCCAATAACGCTGACGGCTGAAAAGCCAATCACGCAGGCGGTAAGTCGTATGAGGACTTCCGCGATCGTTATCGACAAGCCACTTGGTAATTTTTTGCTTTGCTTCTTCCGTGTTAAGTCCGTCCAAGAAACCAGAATTGATGTGAAGGCCATCACCCATCCATGCTGCCTTCTGAACATCACCGCCGGAGACGACCGGAACGATAGGAAGGTTATGCTGACGCGCGAACGCATGATCTCTTTCATCATGTGCCGGGCAACCAAAAACGGCTCCCGTTCCATAGGTCATAAGAACATAATCGGATATCCAGATTGGAATAGCCTTACCGTTAGCTGGATTGATAGCCATAGCTCCGGTGAAGACGCCGGTTTTCTGTCCAGCGGAAGCAAGCCGATCCCTTTCAGATTTCTTTTGAGTTTCTTCTACATATTGCCGGATGCGATCTCTTGCTTCTGGAGACGTAATTTCTGCGATAAGCGGATGTTCAGGGGCAAGAACGCAATATGTTCCCCCAAATAGCGTATCAGAGCGTGTCGTGAAGACATCAAAGGCTGATGTTGTGTTTTCAATCTGGAAAGACACAAGAGCGCCTTCGGAACGTCCTATCCACTGCCTTTGCATTTCCTTGACGCTATCCGGCCAGTCAAGACTTTGCAAGTCATCAACTAACCTGTCGGAATAAGCCGTTATTTTAAGCATCCATTGCTTCATAACACGCTGTTCGACGGCATCTCCAGTTTCAATATAAACGCCGTCCTTCACTTCTTCGTTAGCCAAAACCGTTCCAAGAGCAGGACACCAATTGACGGGCACGTCAGCTTGATAGGCAAGACCTTTTTCATAAAGCTGTTTAAATAGCCACTGTGTCCATTTGTAATAAGATGGGTCTGTTGTCGATATTTCTCGTTCCCAGTCATAGCTCAAACCGACGCGCGAAAGCTGTTCTTTGAAAACGGCAACGTTTCGAGCCACTAGGTCGGCGGGATGGATGTTTTCTCTAGAGGCTTGCCTCTCCGCAGGAAGGCCGAATGCATCCCACCCCATGGGGTGCAGAACGTTAAAACCTTGCATTCTTTTATATCGTGCGACAACATCACTTGCGACGTATCCCTTTAAATGACCGACGTGGAGACCTTGCCCTGATGGATAGGGAAACATGTCAAGGATATAATATTTAGGCTTGGCTTTGTCCTCTTGGGTTAAGAACGTTCCATTCTCTTCCCATGCCACGCGCCATTTTTTTTCTATTTCTTTAAATGGATAGATCATTTACTTTTCCTTTCAAAAATTCCCTGTATCCCCTTGCATTGACAGTTTATTTACATCCACCTTTAAGGGTATCGTGGATAGGCCATTGTTTAGGGTGCCTTGCTAACCTGTTTTTAGCAGCTTTTCTATCAAAAAAGCAACAAAAAGCCTTTGAAATAGCGTTACATATTAACGCTGTCTCTTTTGTATCCCCATCTCCCACGGAAAAACGCAGAAATGGGGGGACCTCATCTGGCACTTCCGTTATAGCAGCAACGCGGAATGTCGAAAAACCAAAACTTGTACCCCGTGTAAAAGGAAGACCTTTAACCTTGCAGTTTTTAAAGATATTGTCTATTACCTCATTGTAATTACTTCTATTGTTTAGGGTAGCGTCTTTCATTGTTACAGCAACTAGTCCCCCGCCATGAGACCATCCCAAACTTTCCCATTCTGAGGGAAAGGCTACACAAAGTTTATCAGACAGGTTTTTGTTAATTAGTAGGGTTGCATAGAGAGTTTCAGCATTTTTTGTAAGTCGTGTCATTCTGTCTAGAAACTGTTTCCTGGAGTATTTGGGAAATCGCGTGAGGGCGTGTAGGTACATTACACCGCCAGTATTTCTTCGATGGTTTGAAATGCTTTCCGTTAATTGTTTCGGACAAACGACTGCGCCGGCCATTTGCAGATCTAGGCCGAGTTGAAGATATTTACTCCCGCTTTCATAATACAGGACTTTAGGGTGATGGGAACGGTTAAAAACGTCAAAAACATTGATGCCACCGGAGATAAGGGTTCCGTCAATGACAAGCCAACGATCAGACCAATCCATCCCTGTTAATTCAGAGGCAAATTCTTTGAGATCAATAGATGGCAAACATCCTAGATTGGCAAGCGGATCAATAAAGACAACATCAGCTTTTTTTTCGTTTGCTAAATCAATAATGTTTTTAGGAGACCAAGAAGCAGTACGAAAAAATGATGCGTTCTTAGTTAAGGACAGTTGCTCAAGTCCCTCAAAATAGATATAGGGCATGCTTACGATAACAGGCCGATCTGGAAGCGCATCCTTGAAAAGAAAGCTTTCAATCACTGAGAAAGCCGCTTGTCCGGAAGATGTTAAAAGGAGGGTTGTTGTCTGAGGGCTGTGACCAAGCGCCGAGGCAAGAATTTCCTCCCTTTCTTGAAGGTATAGGGAACCGTATCTGTCGTAGTTGGCCGAAACTGCGCCGTTTTCACTTGGAGAAAAAAACATGGGACATTGGCTTTGAGCATGGCTGGCGCTACTCCACGAAAGAGAGCCTCTTAGAAAAGAGAATTCTTGAAGCGCGACCCTCAATGCGTTGCGTTGCCTATTCGGATCGTGCGAATTGATGGCGTCGTCAATAAAACATTGAGAGAGATTTCTCTGCTTTGAGATGTGATTCAAAACAAAGTTGTCATCCTCAAGCTGCTGTTCAAGAACATACGCGGCCCTTTCTTTTAACACATTCGGTAAACTGGAAACATCTTCTTTCAGGGATTCAAGCAATTCTCTCCAAAGAAAATATTCATTAGCTATATTTGTGGACAAACTCCTTTTTGCCTCGGCATAACCGCGAAGCAAAACGTCCGTGCTTTTCTTCCTTGCGTCATCACTCATATTAAGTTTTTCATGCATCAGCGGAGATCATAAGGGTGTAATCGTCCGCGGGCCAACTCCAACTGGATTGCCTGTTTTAGCATTTTTCTATCCATAAACATACAGTTTGGTGCTTCATAGGTACCGTTCTTATGAGTACCTGCTCCTCCGCATCCTCCTCCGCAAAGTGGAAGTAACAAGCAGCTTGCGCATTGTTTCCAATTAAGCGGGTCTCTTTTCATCCATCTGTAGTATTCCGGCAATGGACCTGAAAAGCCATTCTTTGAGATCTGGCCGACTTGAAATTTTGGGTCTTCTTGTAAAAGCGCACACTTATAAACTCTTCCCTTAAAATCAATTACCGCACTCGATATACATGATGCTGTGCAATATAGATAAGCCGCAGGTGGAATCGTTGGAAAACGAAAACCCATTTTTTCAGCCTTAGCCCACAAAGACGGCATTGCATCTTTCACCTCTCGGCTTGTACAAACAGCATTATGGCTGCAGCTGGCTTCAGTCATATTTTGAACAGGGTAGAAAGATATAGAAGATGCTTCCAATCCTTCCAAAACAAGGCTTTTCATAAGAGGCTCTATATGTGTGAGATTGTTTTTGTCAAAGTTAATCCGAATAATGTAGGGAATGCCTGCTTCCTTTAATTTCTTTAATCCATCAACAGTCGCGCGAAACGAATTTTTCCTGTTTTTAAGGGGACGCATGGCATTATGAATTGTTTCAGGGCCATCCAATGTAACCTGAATATCTTTAATTGGATGTTCTGCTATCCAAGCAACTGTATCCTGATCTAGCAAAGTGCCGTTTGTATAAAAACGATAAGAAAGGTGCAGATTTTTGTTTTTTGCATAATCATCATAAAAACCGCATTCTTTTTCTAGAAGATCCTTACAAAGAAGAGGTTCTCCACCAAAAAAATCAATTTGTAACTTTGTGGATCTGTTTGATTCTACCATCTGTGTAACGAAATCTCTAATGCCAAGAGCAATTTCAGGCGTTAAAACACCCTGATTTTCGTTGTTTTTCTGGAAACAGTAAACGCACTCACAATTGCACGCACGAGTAAGTGTCAAGAAAATGTGGGTTTTATTACCGTTGAACTGAACAGCATGCCTTCGTAAATCCAAAATACTTTTCTCATCTACATCGTTCTCAATGACCATCCCCAAAGCCTTTAACTTGTCTAATTTAGTAACAGAAAATGGTTTCAGTTCTCCTTTCTTGAGAAGGTTTGTTTCTGAAGTGGACATTAAAACAATCGTATTGTTCAATGTATTATAGGTAGCAGCTGTTTGGCCTTCAATAGGTACAATCAGGTTGTAAAATGAAGTCTTCATGTTAATCCCTCAATGAAAAAGCTTAAGAAAAAGGCCGCACCATCTCTCCTTTCATTAACAAAAGATGGAGCGGCATAAGTTTAGCACATTGGAGCGGGGGCATCTGACCGTTGGCGACGCATTTGTCTAGATTTGTTGGGACGATTGGAGCGTCCTGCAGCGTCACGGTGACCTAAGCCCATATCCGCAGCATCACGATGACCTAAACCCATGTCTGCAGCGTCACGGTGACCTAAACCCATATCTGCAGCGTCACGGTGACCTAAACCCATATCCGCAGCGTCACGGTGACCTAAGCCCATATCTGCAGCATCACGATGACCTAAGCCCATATCCGCAGCATCACGATGACCTAAACCCATATCCGCAGCGTCACGATGACTCAAACCCGTGTATAATATTGTGCGTTTCATTCGATGGCACTCCTGTTTGTTAGAAGACACCAGAAGAACAACAGTCCTGTCCGGATGAGAAAAATCTCCCATGCCGAAACATTATCAACACCTACCTTTATTTCAAGGCCTTTTTTGATCTATCTATGCACTTTTGGCGGCTACCCTTTTTTTCAAGGGATTCATAGGCAGCATTTGGTGTTTTTATGCCTTATTTCCTTTAACGCCTCAACAATAGAATTAACATTATTAAGGTTAAGAATAGGATTCCGAAGTTCTTCCGATGAGATTTTTCTGGCATTCAATCGTTCTATCTCGGACCAAAGGTCGATTGAAATGTCCAACATTGCGTTCGAAAAGTTTTGCGCATGCTTAGGCGGTATTGTTGCCCAGCGGGTTGTCCCGAAGGGTTCGATGAAAGGAGCTTTTTTTACTGTTTTATGGTTATGCACTTCATCCACTACCAAGACCGTCCGACCTCCATTAGGGGTACCAACAACCAAATCTCTTCCGCAGACCTCATTAAAAACGTGTTCAAAATGATAAGCTGAAACAAGATTTATGTTTGCCGTAGAAAGATTTTCTTTTGCGGCCCCCGTGGATATGCCTGCAATTACACACTCAATGGAAACATCATATTCCGACAAAACATCGCGAATGTTGAGCATGGTTGTACCGAAAAAGACAATGTCGTCAAGCAATGCGATCTTCTGCCCTTTATGGGCAAGAGCTATTTCTCTAGCGGCATCGGCAAAAATGCCGACAGTTTGATCTTTCTTTGAAATGTCGCGGTTGTAGTGGATGAGTCCTATCGTTTTATAATCCAGACCAACTGCTTTTGTGATATCCAGGTAGTCAATTTTGTCCGAAAGAACCCCATTGATGGAATAAGTCCTATCTACAGCTATGATCGGGCTTGGAACGTTCGAACACAGTGTTCTTAGTTTATTTTTCACATCAGATTCTTTTACAATCTGAACGTTCGGAAAAATGTTCTCTAAATATTCAGCAATGCGCCATCCTACAGATTCCATGTAGGATGGACACGGCATCATGAGAGAAGAAGCTTTACCCCATTCCTCAAACAATCCCTCAATGTCAGGAGAAAAAACGAAAGGATCTTGATCAAAAGAGTTTACTCTGAATTTAGACATGTTTTGTTTTCTCTAAGTTAAAGAGCTAAGCTATTCTTCCAAGCATTTTGTTTTACTATTCTTTTCATGAAACTTCTCTTCTAAAGCGTCCCTTGATAATCTTACCACGATTAGCTTGATCGTCGATATAATTCGCCCATTCCTGCATCATTTGCTTGCGCTTTGTTAGGTGTTGGGCGCGGTTGTAGGCTTCGCCTAGGGGGCCGGCGGCTTTGTGGGCGAGTTGGGCTTCTATCACGTCGGGGTCGTAGTCGAGTTTTTCTCGGATGGTGGTGCGGGCGAGGGCGCGGAAGCCGTGGGCGGTCATGCGGCCTTTGAAGCCTAGGCGTTTGAGAGCCATGAGGACAGCACCGTCGCTCATGGGGTCTTTGGGGCGGATGGGGCTGGGGAAGACCCACGGAGTCTTGAGGTATTTGTATTCTTCGCGTTGCTCTTCCAGAAGGGTGATGGCTTGCTTTGAGAGGGGGACGAGGTGAGGGCGGCGCATTTTCATGCGTTCGGCAGGTATCGTCCAGAGTTTTTCGTTGAAGTTGAATTCTTCCCACTTTGCATAGCGCAACTCTCCAGGGCGGACGAAGGTCAGGAGGTTGAAAAGGATGGCGCGGCGCGTGCCGCCGAAGAGTCTTTGATCGTTGCGCTCGATAGCATGGAGGAGTTCGGGAATTTCCTTGCTGTCAAGGGCCGCAAAATGCGCTGTCTTTTTGGTCTTCAAGGCTCCTGCGAGGTCGGGGATGGGGTTGTTGGCACAGCGCCCTGTTTGGATGCCGTAGCGGAAGATTTGGCCGCATAGGCCTCTGATTCGCGCAGCTATTTCAAGAGCGCCTCTAGTTTCGATTTTCCGCAAGGTTCCGAGGATTTCAGGAGCGTCAATGCCGGATAGGGGGCGTTTGCCGATATAGGGGAAAACGTCCATTTCCAAGCGACGCATGACATTGGCTGCGTGGGCTTCGCTCCAGCCGCTATCTTTTTTGAGTTTGTGCCATTCGTGGGCGATGGCCTCAAAGGTGTTAGCGGCATTGCGAATAATTTCTTGGCGGTGTTCCTGCTTGGCGGCGGAAGGGTCGATGTTTTTGAGAAGATCTTTCTTGGCTGCGTCACGTTTTTCGCGGGCTTGCGCCAGTGTTACGAGTGGGTAGGGGCCAAGGGAAATGCGCTTTTCTTTGCCGAGATAGTAGTATTTGAGTCGCCATAGCTTGCCCCCTTTAGGGGTGACTTCAAGATACACGCCAGCGCCGTCAAAGAGTTTATAGGTTTTCTCTTTGGGTTTAGCGTTCCTGACGGCTGTGTCGGTCAGCTTCATCTTGCCCCCATATTTTTAGGTTTGCCCCTAATCATGCCCCTAAGAATTGTGGCTGTGGGCGAATGAAGGCATTTTAGCATAAACCGGAATGAACGGAAAGCCTTTAATTTATTGGCATTTTGTGAACATCTGCGGGCGCAAGAGAATAACCGCGAACAAATCTTTGGAGGCACGGGCCGGAATCGAACCGGCATTGACGGATTTGCAGTCCGCTACATAGCCATTCTGTCACCGCGCCTAACAATCAAGTTTCGGCACCTTATTATATTTTATGGGCAAAGGAAATGGGGAAAATGGCGGAGTTTTCCCTATTTTAGCATCACCATCACGGGGACGTGGTCGCTGGGGGTGGGCCAGCCTCGGGCTTCTTTTAGGATTTTTTGGGTGCTTAGGCGGGGTTTGAGGTCGGGGGTGATCCAGATGTGATCCAGACGGCGGCCTCGGTTTGAGGCTTGCCAGTCATGGGCGCGGTAGCTCCACCAGCTGTAGAGTTTTTCTTCCTCGGGCACAAAATGGCGCACGGCGTCCACCCATTTATTAGCCTGCGCCAGTGCCTTGAGTTTTTCGACTTCAATGGGGGTGTGGGAGACGACTGTCAAAAGCTGTTTATGCGACCACACATCATTTTCAAGTGGTGCGATGTTGAGGTCGCCGACAAGGATTTGTCCGTGGTGCGGTGCCTGAGCGGATTTCCAGAAACTTGTGATCTCATCAAGGAAGGCGAGTTTATGGGCAAACTTAGGGTTAATTTTGGGGTCGGGGTCATCGCCGCCCGCAGGGATATAAAGACAATGAATTGTTGGCCCATCTTCCAGCGTTGCAAAGATATGGCGGCAATCCTGCTTTCCATACCAGCTTTTAATTTGCAGGTCTTTTAAGGGTTTTTTGGAAAGGATGGCCACGCCATTATAGCTTTTCATGCCGTGAAAATGCTGGTGCGCAAAGCCCATCTCTTTAAGCGCCTGCGCGGGAAATAAATCATCAGGGGTTTTGGTTTCCTGCAGGCACAAAACATCCGGCGCTTCTTTTGTGACGAGCTTTTTAATCAGCGCCAATCTCAAGCGCACCGAGTTTATATTCCATGTGGCGATTTTTAACATCAGCGCCTTGTCTGTCCCGGGTAGGGCTGATTGCGTTTGGGCGAGACAAAAACAAAAGTGTTTTTAGGGAAAGTCACATCGGTCTGGATATTTTCAAGCTGCACGCCTGTTATATTGCCTTGCGCATCCAGAACGCGCCATTGGCGCAGAACCACGGGGCCGTCTTCAAAGATAAGCGTAAGCGTGCCTTCGTCAGGATTTTCACGGCTGGTCAGCGTGATTTCGACGTGATTTTTGGTGCGGTTAAAGCCTGTTAAAATCACGTCATCATGAAAATTAATGGGATCGCGCAAAAGAAACGAGGCCGGGCCTGATGAGAGAGGGAGGCTTGTCTGGCTTTGGATCTCATCGTCCCACATATGGATGAAGCGTCCGTCCGCCACGAGAAAATCCCGATCAGGCGGGCGGTAGGTGATGCGCATTTTCCCCGGGCGCGCGATGGCAAGATCGCCGTAACGTATCGCGCCGTTGCTATTGGCCTGCACAAAATGGGCCTCAATGTTTTTTAAGCTGTTCAGATAGAGCTTAAGCCGCGCCACGTCATTTTGCTGGGCGGGGGTGAGCGTGAGGGCGTCCGCTTTCCCGCTTTGCGGGGCGACGGTAAGGAGTAGGGCCAAGATCAGGATATATTTTTTCATGGCGCCTAGATTGGGCAGTAATTGTGGCAAAGACAAGGAGGTTTTTGAAAGTTTTTAAGGCCTCTTGACAGAAATGGCGGGGTTTTTCTATGATGAGGAAACCCTTAAAGGAGCATGCTTTATGATGCAGCTGTGTTGTTGTCGTTGTTGTTAAAAAAGAGCCGCTTGAAGGCGGCCACTTGCCTGCAACGCTTACACACAAAGGGGTCATCATGAATAACAAAGCTGCTTCTCTCTCAAACTTTTTTCCTTCCTATCAGAATGGCTCTTTTCACCAGAGCGGGGACGTCCCTGTTTTCTGGCAGAAATTGCGGTCTTTTGCGCGCGCGCAGCAGGGGGAAGATTTTTCGCCTTTGGTTGCGGTGGCGCTGGGGATCGTGACGGATTCAGAAACCATGGCGCAGGGGCTTGCGCGCACGCTGGCGCGGCTGGCGCTTGAAGGGCAGGAAGCGCGCGCGGCGCTTGAAACCTTGTTTGCGGATGTTTATGTCAAGGAACCTGCGCTTTTGGCGCTGGCGCTTGATGATCTCCAAGCGGTTTTGGAGCGTGATCCGGCGGCTTTGGAGCCTTTGTCGCCTTTTCTTTATTTCAAGGGTTTTCATGCGCTGCAGACTTATCGTCTTTCGCATGCGCTTTGGCGGGCGGGCCGTTTGCAGGATGCTCTCTATCTTCAATCGCGTTCTTCGCTTTTATATGCGGTTGATATTCATCCTGCGGCGCGCATGGGGCGCGGGATTATGCTGGATCATGCCACAGGCCTTGTGGTGGGCGAGACGTCCGTGGTGGGTGATTGTGTTTCGCTGCTTCACAATGTTACGCTGGGCGGCACAGGGAATACCGTAGGCGATCGCCATCCTAAAATCGGGCGTGATGTGATGATCGGCGCCGGCGCTTCTGTGCTTGGAAATATCAAAGTCGGCGATGGCGCGACCATCGCGGCGGGGAGCGTGGTACTTGAAGATGTCGCCGCCTTCACCATTGTAGGCGGCGTTCCGGCAAAGCCTTTGGGGCCGAGCAAGACGGATAAACCCGCGCGTGAGATGGATCAAGGCGTGTTTTAAAGGGGGAAACGTATGCAAGGCTTGAAAAGCGGCGTTTTGGAGGGCTCTGTTCACATGTTCCCTGAAAAATTAAAAGCGGGTGATGAAGTTCGGATTGTTGCGCCTTCGTTGTCGTATAAAATTATTGGTCAGGATATACGGGGCTTGGCTAAGGAACGGCTTGAAAAATGGGAATTGGTTGTTTCTTTCGGAAAAAATGTAGAAAGCTGTAATCAGTTTGCCTCTTCTTCCATTTCTGAGAGGGCGCAGGATTTGCACGATGCTTTTTCGGATAAAAATGTAAAGGCGGTGTTCGCTGTTATCGGCGGGTTTAATTCCAACGAATTGCTGCCTTATCTTGATTATGATCTCATCAAAAACAATCCCAAGTTTCTTGTCGGCTATTCTGATATAACGGCCTTGTTGAATGCGATTTATACAAAAACAGGGCTTGTGACTTATTGTGGGCCGGCATTTTCCACGTTAGGGATGAAAAAAGGAGCAGAATATTGTTTGGATTATCTGCATGAGATTTTGTTTAGCGCAGCGACCATTGATTATAGGCCAAGCTCTCAATGGAGTGATGATCTGTGGTATCTGGATCAGGAAAACAGAAACTTCCATGATACAAAGGGGCCCGTTGTTATCAACGAAGGCACAGCGCAAGGCCGCTTGATCGGCGGTGAAATGACAACATTGCAGCTGCTGCTGGGGACGCCCTATATGCCTTCTTTGGCTGATACGATTTTAGCGCTGGAGGTCACCGATATCCCGCCGGATAATGCCTTGAAACTTGTTACGCGTGTTTTGGAGTCACTCACGCAACAGGCGCGTTTTGATGGGGTGAGGGGGATTATTTTAGGGCGTTTTGAGCGTATGTTGAAAATCGACACGCAACAATTTGTCGATATGGTCAAAAGTCATGAAAGATTAAAAGGCATGCCAGTCGTGTGCGATATGGATTTTGGCCACACATTCCCCATGATAACCCTGCCTGTTGGTGGGCGTGTGGGGCTAAATGCAGCCTATGAAGAACTGGGGTTTAGAATCTATCAAGATTAAAGCGCAGGTTGATCGGGCTGTATAATCTGGCGGCGGAAGCAGCCATGATACAACTATTCTCTTGGAATTAAACTCTAAAAGTCCCTGTTAGCAGGGAATTTTAGCCAAAATCAGGCCTGATAAGCACCCCTGCTGAAGGAAATTCTCTAACTAAGCTTTTGGTATGGCTGGAAAAATCCTTGGAACAAAGCTAAACTTAGCTGAATCGATACAGGGAATTTTATCATCCATGCAGAGAATGCAATATGCTTTACGCGAGAGACCCAGAGGACGAAGGATGGCAATTTGATATTTGTGCCGTACAGAGGCTTTTTCCCAACGAGTCTTTTTCAAGTGACCAATGGGATGAATTTATAAACGAGTTGCAGGACGCTAAAGCGGCGTGGTGTCGGGATAAAAAGAAAAAGAGCTTCAGCCCGTCAGAAGCTCAAAAAGCATCCAAGCATATTGCAAAAGCAAGGATGTCTCTCAGTAATCTGTACACATCAGAGGATTTCCAATTTGAGCATAAGTTATCATATCAAAAAATCTCGTCCGATCCCTATCACGCATATTTTGAAGATATGGCCAGACTCGAACTTCTGGAAAAGTTTCTTGCCAAACTCGGCGAAGAAAAACTAAAGCGTGGACCGAACCGAACCCCGATCGGGATGTTTATATATCAACTGTGCGAAGCCTATGTTTCTCTGACAGGGAAGGACGTGACGCACAATCCTTACGATGAAACAAACCATTATGTATCCAAGAGCGTATCACCCGCAGGGAAGATTATCACAAAACTGGCGAAGATACTGGTGTCTGATGACATTAGGGATACACAGGTCGCTACAGTTTTACGGTTTTACGTTCAGGAAAAGGGGCAGACCCCGACTCGCAAAGATTAAGACAATTTCCCCCGAAACTCGGTAAGTGCTTTCCTGCGCATCCAGTGGCTAAATCCTCCTAACCCTTGGATATGGAGGCAGCCTTGACCGAACCCACTTATTCATTACCCCGTTTTCTCCAGCAATCGTTCCTTTCCGACCTCCAAAGGAACATAAGGCCTGTCGCAATCGCAGGCATCAAACCCTACGACAGAACCTTACGAAAACACCCCAGCGCCCAAAAATCCGCCATGATGGGCAATTTGCAAAGGTTCGGTCAGGTCGTGCCTATCCCTTTGAAAAGCGATGGGGTCATTATCGACGGCCATCTGGTTTTTGAAGCCATAAAAGAATTAGGGGCTACGCATATACTGGGCATTTACGTTAACCACCTCTCAGAGGCCGAGATTAAAGCCCTGCGGATAGCTTTAAACAAACTTAGCGAGGCTACTGTCTGGGATGATGAACAGCTGGTGATTGAACTGGCGGAAATCGTCGAGGCCGAAATTGATCTGGAGATTGTCGGCTCAGATTCCATCGAGCTGGATGTTCTCAGCGAACGCTGTCTCTCCTCTCAGGAACAGGAAGACCCTCCCTTGCCTGAGGTCGCACCGGATTATCAGCCTGTATCGCAAAAAGGCGACATTTGGGTTCTTGGCGACCACCGTTTGATATGTGGCGATGCTACCGATCCGCTGACCTACCAACAGCTATTGGGGACGGAACATGTCCGCATGGTTTTTACAGATCCCCCATACAACGTAAGGATAAACGGCCATGTCAAACGCAAGATATGAGACTCATCGGGAATTTGTTCAGGGGTCTGGTGAGTTATCTCCCTCAGAACACATCAGGCTTCTGCGGGATTCAAAGACCTGTTTTATCCCCTTTCTTGAAGATGGCGCTATCGTCTTTGAGTGTATGGATGCCCGCCATATTCCAGAAATCATGGCTTCCGCCGAAGGTTTGCTGGCTTTCAAACAGCTTTGCGTATGGATCAAGGATCGCGCAGGCATGGGCAGCTTCTACCGCAGCCAGCATGAGTTGGTTTTCGTGTTTAAGTACGGAAACGGTCCGCATATCAATAACTTCGGCCTTGGCTCTCGCGGGCGTTATCGCACAAATGTCTGGTCCTATCCGGCTATTCGCGACAAAAGGAGGCAAAAATGACTGAGAATATTCCAAAACACCCCACCCGAAAGCCTGTCGCCATGGTCATGGACGCTATTATGGACTGTTCAAATCGTGGCGAAGTCATCCTCGACCCGTTCGCGGGCAGCGGAACCACGCTGATTGCTGCTGAACGCACAGGCCGCAGGGCGAGGCTTATCGAGCTTGATCCCGTTTACTGCGACCTCATCATAAGCCGCTGGGAAAGGGTTTCGGGGCGCAAGGCGCTCTTGGCTGATGGACGTACCTTTGATGAAGTTCGGAAAACCCGTCAAGAAGACCATGGGTGTCCTAGGGAGAACCTGCCATGAATGAGGACTTTAACGACTATGATGCTGAGACTGAAGGCTATAAAGTTGGTTACAAAAAACCGCCGCATGACACACGTTTTAAGAAAGGCAAGAGCGGCAACGCAAAAGGAAGGCCGAGAGCCTCGAAAAATCTATCTGATATGCTTGTTAAAGAGCTTTTGAGCTTGGTAGAAGTGCGGCAGGGAGAAAAGACAAGCAAAGCTACAAGGTACAGCATTTTGATAAAACGTGCAGTAGAGAAAGGGATGAAGGGCGATCTGCGGGCGACCAAATATCTGTTTGATATGATGGAGAGACTAAAAATCTTCGATCGCCCTGAGTTTCGCTCAGATGAGAGCCGAGAACGTACGACAGAGATAACTGACAGCATAATGAAATCCCTTGAAGACGCGGCCCGTGTCAGATGTAGTTATGAGGAAGTGACAAAAGCTCTTGGCGAAGATGCTCTCAGCTGGATTTATCAAAATCTTGAACAGCTTTTGTCCCTGAAGCTTGTCGAGTTGAAGCCCGGCGTGGCGGAAGATGTTATGCGAGATAGGAGTCATTTTCGACCCAAGCTAGCCGTACCCCCGCCCGCAGGGGGTGAAACGACCGAGGATTCTTCGGTGGTTCAACCTGTGCGTTAAATAACGGGTTTAATAATTTGGTTCCTATAGGTCTTCAGCGGGCCGCCAAAGCGTTGGGGTAAGGACAAGATGCTCCCGGGGGCAATAACCTCGATTTCTCCGGGAATATGGTCCATGCCATAAGGCGATAAAATCCGGCCTCTTTGGTCCTCACGCTGCCGCGCCTCACCTGGCGCAATGATGCGCGTTTGGGGGTCTGCTGCCATTTCTGTGCGCTCATTGATAAGAAAAAACCTGAACTGCTCGTAGGCGCGTTGCGTATCAATCGAAGGTGTTCTCGTAAAAAGATCCTTCGCCCGCAACAAGTCTGTCCAGCCTATAAGCTGGAAAGCTTCATCGCGGTTGATATTGTAAAACTCTATAAACGGCTGACGCGGCCAGCCATTTATGATTTCAACATTTTCATTGGCAACAAGCGGCCTGATTTCAGCAAGACGCGCCATGCGGTGTTTCCCTGCCCCGCAAACATGCGCCACACATTCGCCGAACGCCGCTTCAATGTATTTTAAGGAAACAAACGCCATGACTTTGTCGATGGCCAGCTTGATTCTCTTATCAATCTGATCTTCAGATAATTTTCCATGCAATTTATTGGTATATGTTTGCTCTATTTCAGCGTACAAGTTGTTTTCGCGAAAGAGAAGAGCGCCTATATCGGAGTCGTCTAAATAGGCAGCTTCATGCAAAGGAAATGTTTCTGCCGAAGTTCTATCACTATGATTGATATATGGCAGGCATGGGGCTTCAACTAAATATGTTTCGAATTTATCATAAGGGCCGGAATAGATATAAAACAAGCCCATATGTCCAAAAGCACGTGCGCCCATACAAACCAGGCTTGGGAGAACCACTTCCCTTATGATCTGATTGGCAATTTTGTTTTTAAGAATACGGTAAGGTGAAACCATAGCACAAACTCCTTATCATTGGGGTTCTGGCTTTGTTTCAATCCTTTCTTGTTGTCGCGGTCGTCCGCGCACGAGTTGGTAAGGTGTAAGGCTGGGATCTGCACGGTAATAGGTGTCAAACGGAAGAAGTGTTACATTGAGTTCCTGTATCAAAGCCAAATCACGTTCATATCTTGTTTTCCAGAAATAGTCTTGGAAAGCTTTTTGGTGAGCAAGAGACAGCAGAATGCCCCGGCCTTCACTATCGCGTAAAATGTCGCCTTTGCCCTGATAATGTCGTGAACCCCGTTCAATTTCCTTGTAATATACGGCATGGTCAAGATAATAAGCCTTATATGTATCGCGTGTGCCGGGCTTGTTTTCCCAGCTAAAACCGATTCTAACGTATATAGGCTCATGCCCCTTTTCAGTCAGCAGAAAAAGCTTACTGCTTACTGCTTGCCCAAACTCCACCGGCTCGATCGTGATCTCGGGATCAGGATCGGGTGTGAGCAGTTTCAGCTGGGGAATCTGTTCTTCCATAAACGGCCATGCCCAATTATCGAAACGGAATAAATCCAATGCTCTATTCATAGCTGACTCCTGTCGGTTAAGTCAAAATGCTTTCATGCAAAGCCCCAAAAGACCCCAAAACACAAAAGCAACACATACCTATATTTTACCACAGAATCCTGAAACTAATTCGATTTCAATATGTTAACGGATTTTTAACCTTTTACCTGTCGCTACCTAAAAAAGGTCCAAAACTACCCATTATGGGTAGAATCAGGGCGAAAACGGGTTAACAATCGTTAACTGTAATAAAATGTAACAAAAAAAAGATCCTTTGAAGCCGTAAAATTAAGACGATCGCACCCCCATTCCAAGGTTTTTCACCCCCCAAAACCGGCCGGAAAATACTCTTTGCAATCGAGAAAAATCCCGCAATAAGTATGTAGGGGATAGCGGATTTGATTGGGCTTTCGGTAGGGGGCAGTCGCCGGCACAGGCGGCTGTTAGAAAGTCATTGAAAAACAGGAAAGGCACATGGCGAAGAACAATAAACTTGAATTAACCTGGGCAGGCAAGGACGCGCAGATAAGCCCCGAACCGCGTATTCTGCTTGAAGACAAGAAAAAGTCCTATGGCGATCAAGACACCGAGAACATGCTTATCCACGGCGATAATCTGCTTGCCTTGAAATCGCTGGAGGCTGATTTTGCCGGAAAGGTCAAATGTATCTACATAGACCCGCCCTATAGCACCGGCAACGCCTTTGAACATTATGATGACGGTTATGAGCATTCCATTTGGCTTTCGCTTATGCGTGACCGGCTGGAAATCTTGCGCAACTTGCTTGCGGAAGATGGAAGTATTTGGATAAGTATTGATGATAACGAGCAAGCGTATTTGAAAATGCTTATGGACGAAGTGTTGGGGCGACAAAACTTTATAAATAACGTGATATGGCAGAAAAAATATGCGCCACAAAACGATGCAAAATGGTTATCGGACAATCATGATTTTATAATGGTTTGGGCAAAAGATAAAAACACTTGGCGGCCAAACCTTCTGCCACGCTCAGAAGAAATGAATGCAAGGTATAAAAATCCCGATACCGACCCAAGGGGAGTGTGGAAGTCAGGGGATTTATCGGTGAAAACTTATAATACTGCAACTGACTACCCCATAACAACTCCATCGGGAAGATGTGTAAATCCTCCTGCGGGTTATTGCTGGCGCGTGTCAAAAGAGAAATTTGCCGAAATGATTTCTGATAACCGAATTTGGTTTGGGCCAACAGGGAATAGTGTTCCTTCAATTAAACGCTTTTTGTCAGAAGTAAAACAAGGACTAACTTCTATGACAATATGGACTTATCAAGAAGTCGGACATAACCAAGATGCTAAAAAAGAAGTTATTGCGTTTAATTCAAAAGATGTATTTGCAACTCCAAAACCGGAGCGTCTTATTGAAAGGGTTTTAACGCTTGGCTCCAATGAAGGTGATCTTGTTCTAGATAGCTTCCTCGGCTCTGGAACAACGGCAGCGGTGGCACATAAGATGGGGCGACGTTGGATTGGGATTGAACTTGGGGATCATGCCTACACACATTGCCTGCCGCGCTTAAAGAAAGTTGTTGATGGTGAAGACCAAGGCGGGATTTCTAAAGCCGTAGCCTGGAAAGGCGGCGGTGGATTCAAGTTTTACGAGTTGGCTTCTTCACTTATAACCAAAGACTCACGCGGCTTTGATATTATCTCCAAGGAATACAACGGCGATATGCTGGCCGAAGCCATGTGCAAGATTATGGGCTTCAAATACCGCCCTGATAAATCCGTGTTCTGGAAACAAGGTCAAGGCACAGAGAAAAACTGGCTTTTCACAACAACCATGACGTTGACCGAGGACTACCTAGAAGAAATCCACAACGACCTTGGCAACGATAGCCTTCTCATCTGTTGCGGCGGCTTCACCGGCAACAAAGACGCCTTCAAAAACATAGCCATCAAAAAATCCCCAAGGCCATCCTGGAAAAATGCGAATGGAACAAGCCAGGCTATCCTCTACCTGTAAGAGAGGATTTTACGGAGAAGGATTTTGAGATAGAGGAGGATTGATAATGAGTGATATTGTAAAAAGTGCTGGTAATATTGGCATAGCTGCCACAATAGATCTCCTTTCAACTGGAGCGCCAGTAGCTACAATGCAAACTACAGCGCAAGAAGCATTAAGCATCTGGCGAGGCAAGAAGGCTAAACAAGCTAGAGATATATTGCTTGACGAAATTACCGATGGCAATTTTTCAAATGTTAGCGATGACGATAAAATCTCAATTTTGCACCGCTATTTGCAAGCCGCTATGAACGGCGAAGCAAGGATAAATCTTCGGATACTGGCAAAATTGATACGAGGCCTGCTTAATAATGAAAGCTTACAACCGGCCTTGTATGCAAGCGAATTCAATAGATATGCAAAAATCCTTGAAGGATTATCTCATGAGGAACTGCAAATTCTTGCAGCTTTATACAAGTTCAAATTACAAGAGGATGCTGAAAGTCAAATGACTGGAATACAACAAGGAGTTTCTGACCACATGGCGGATAATGATCCATATTCTGTTAGGGCAATGCGCTGGTTGGCAGGCAAAGACGTTTTCACCAAGCAAGGGGTAGGCTTAGTTGAAAAAGAGCGCGGCCCCAAGATTTTAGAGGAAGATGAGTTTCAAGCTATGATAGGCGCGCTTACAAGAACAGGGTTGGTTTCTCTCGTAAGTGGTGGATTCGGTGGTAGTTTCTATACATTAAGTCCACTATTTTCCAAGATAACTAAACTGGTGGATTTTCAAGAAGCCCTTAAAAAAGAGGCCACAAAATGAGCGAAAACAGCACTATCGCGATAGTTCCATATTATGTGGAAAATAAATGGGAGTTTGGCTGGGAAGCGGCAGGTGTTATTTCGACAGGTATCCTTTCCCTTCTTTTGCTGTACTTTACTGTTCGGGTTGCCCTTTATCAAAATAAAGTACAAAAACAAATCGCCGATAGTCAAAATAAGTTGCAAAAGCAAATAGCTGATCATCAAAATAAACTACAAGAACAAGTCTCTAATAGTCAAAATGAATTGCAAGAGCGAATCGCTGATAGCCAAAATAAATTACAAAAGCAAATTGCCGATAGAGATGTGCGTATGCAAAACTACCAACATCGAGTGAAGGTGTATCTCCAGATATTTGAGGCTTTTGATTTTTTTATAGATGCAAAAGTCATAAGCTTTGTTAACCTTGAGGAAGGCAAAAACCTTCACACTGAAATGCTCAAAAAACTTTCTCAAGGCCGCAATTTAATGCTAAAGTCGCTCATTGAAGCAGAATTATTATTTAGCTCTAAATTGGTTGGACTAATCACAGAACTTCATAATGCTTATTTCGAGCATTATACTATAACTTCTACTCTAATCGATGAATTTCCGGATTGGCGTGAAAGATTTAGAGAACTCGCCATAAGCAAAGATATGGCTTCTGGATATAAGATGATAGCGGCTATTGGGAATCCTTCTGGCACCAAAGACTTTGAATCAATAATATCCGAAATTCCCGAGTTCGCCCCCCTTATAGAATCAGGAAAAAAATTAACTCAAAAATTTCTGTCTGCCGAATTGCGTGAATTGTTTCTAAAAGAAACACGAGTGGAGATTGAAGAGGTAGAAAAATGAACAGTGTTGAAATATTGGCTTCCTTAATTCAAGAAGGCTATGCACTGGAAGCCACAAAGCAAACTTCCACCAGCTTAGTTCCTAGAAATACGCCCATACAAGTAATCCGAGTTGGGACTCATCAGTCCACCATTGAAGCTGCGCCCTATGGAGGATCAAGTAACACACCTACGTTATTAACTCAAACTGTAGTTGATGAAGAAAAATATGAGAGATGGCGTGATAGAACTGAACAATTCTTAGAAGATAATAATCTTAAAAAATTCATCAAAGAACGTGCGATGACCCAGCAAGGTAATTATCATCAGTTTGAACCACAATTTGAACAGTTGAAATTACTAAAGAGATTAGATGATTTTCTTGATTCTAAACTAAATTTCAAAACCGATAATATTCACCAATATTTATTGGATATATTCGCATCGAATAATAAAGAAAACCTGTGTTTTTTAGAGTTATTGAGTAATATTTTTGGATATAGTGATGTAAATGAAGTTTTTCTGGAAATGAAAGAGGATAAATTGTTGAATGTAAGCAGAGGAGGATACATGGACGGATGGAGATTACAGACTCCTACTGATAGCCAATATTTAACTATGAAAGGACGTAAAGCTCTTGAAAAAACACGGAAAGGCGTTATTCCCAAAAAAGAAATAGGCACTGCCATATCTGCCGAAGCAAGTGCCTTCCTTTCTACAAAGTTTGATATCGAGAATTTAAATACTCTTGGATTGTCGCAATTATACGCTGATGCATTAAATCAACGGCTTTTTGAAATGCAGATAACCCAACCGGCCATCCATTACCAACCACCTCAGATTGAGAGCCTTGTCTGTTTGAAAATTAGCAATAATCGTCTATGGAATCTCCGCCTGTCCATTCAAGTCCTTGGATGAGAGCGAATTGTTTTTCTGCTCCTTCTGATGAAAAGAAATTTCCAAGGTTTGTGTGAATATATAAGCCGTGTTCATAAGTAATTCTTGCCAATGCCCATGGTTTTATTGTGTCTGCTTTTCCGCTATTCTCAGTTATCACAAAAATGGACTGGCCATCATTAGATACCGCAAACCGCAAGATTACTGATTCATAAATATGATTTCGGACGAAAGTAGCTCCTTCCTTAAGCTGATCCACATATGACGCAATAGGGTTGTTTCCTGCCTCTTGTGGACAACATGGGAACTCGGATGGAGTACGCCAATTACGTTGTGCCGCACCAGATGTCTTTGCTGTTACTACCTGAGGAGATTCTACTGTTTTAGAAGGAGCACTAAATATAGGAGCAGTATGTCGCCCTTTAAACACCCAATCGCCTAACGAACCTTTACCGGATGGAACTTTATCGCTTTCAGCCCAAGCAAGGAGCCGTTCTTTACATATTTGTGATTCTTCTGGACTTACGGTTCGCATCCATTTGAAATTTGGGTCTGTAGAAACATTTTCTCTTAATAATGATGGGTTGTTTAGGAACGCTTCTACACTACCACAAACAAGTTCAATGCGTCTTCGTGTAATTGGATTATTTAGAGCATTTTCAAGGCGTGTACACCATCGCAGATTTTCAGGACGATTGTTTTGGCGGTTAGTATCTATATGGTCAACAACATATATTTTAGTATCCATTGCCTTATGGAATGCAGTGGCAACAATAATATGAACTCGTGTGGCGCCAATTTCCATATAGCCAGTTTTCTCGTTTGGCCTGCCGAAAGTCCACCTATTATCTGTCGGACGTGGTCGTTTGTCCTCATGTGGATGGCGCAACACCGCCCCATTATCACGAACAGAATAGGCTTCGCCTTTATAGGAGCATTGGACTTCCCCACTAAAATCATTCACATCAATTATTGTCATGGCTACCCGTCTGCACAGTCGGTTTATTTTCATTTTTTAGATCCGCATATTCCTTTGATACTTTTTCCCGCAATTCCCTCTTAAAGTTTTCCGATTTCAATCTGGCAAACCCCTCCGGATTCAGTTTGCAATGATAGTGGTGGTGCGCCATCTCGCGCTTTTCTATTTCTTCGGGCGTTTCCGACCTATCCTTCGGGAAGTATATCTTTTTTGCTTCAATCAGGATTTTAGCACAGGCATAAATATAAACAGCCCAGCCAACCCATTCATGCCCGAATTGCTGAATTGAAAGCCATGTGGCTGGTATAATGCAAAACCAAAGAAACATAACCAGTCTAAAACTTCGCATTTCTTTGCAGCGCTGTTTTACTTGGGCGACGGCATTTTCTTTTATTTGAGCCTTGGTTCGGAAGTCAACGTTTAAATAAACTTTATCCCACCCCTCTTTGAAGTCTTCCTGTCTGCCATCGTATCCCTCAGAATCGTCAAGATTCCATGAGGTTTTTAGTTGTTTTGTTTCGGGGTCTATCCACCCAGTCAACTGGGAATCGTACACACCTTTTACATAGACATTTGACCCTGTTTCATCACAGGCGCAAACCATCGTCCGGATTGGATATTTTCCAATCCAGCACACAAGCTCCTTCTCCATGACCTCTATCATTTTTTCTTTGCTCGTTTTCTCCATGAAAGACAGGCGAAGCGTCGCAAGATTGCTGTCATACATAGGCTTATAGTCAACGAGATAGCCTTCTTTCGCTTCTTGAATAGTATCAAAAATGACTTCTTCTCTCATGGGCTATTCCCCCGCCGCTGGTGCAGGCGCTGGCGCATCCAGCCCTAACTTTATCCCGAAGCCTTCAAAATGTTCGGGGTCTTTTTCTTGCATAAAGGCAAACAACTCCCCGATTTCCTGCTTCCCCGCTACATAGCTGAATGTCGCGTCGTCGGTTATGCTTGTGATTTCCAAAGTATGAGAAAAGGCGTGCGCCATGCTCAGCAGCGACTGATACCTTGTGTCATCGCCGGTGAGCTGTTTCATTTTTATGAAAAGTGAGCCGTTTTTATTCGTATTTTTGAAAGACGCAAACACTTCCAACACTCTTCGTACCATATTGCCGGTGGCAACATTCTTTTCGTCATCGTTCTCTTCCCAAATAGCCTTTAAGGAATCTATCAAACTCATATATTCGGATATGTAGCTTTTTATGTATTTCCCTGCCCGCCTGATTTCAGAACCTCTTCCCTTGACTTTTTTAACCTCAAAGATTTCCAGCGCATCTTCTTCTTTTTTGTCTAGCCCGCGCAGGGACGCTCTTAATGCTTCCTGCACCTTCGCAAAGAAGTAAAAATTGTGAGTAAGGAAAAATTGCTGGCCATATTGCACCAATATCTTCACAACCAAATCTTGCAAGACGAATATGTTGTTGCTGTCCAAACTTGAAACGGGGTCGTCAATAACGATAATTTCGTTCTTCTTTTCCGCCTTTGAGGAAGATTTTAACGAAACAAGAAAATACAGGAACGCTATCAGATTTTTTTCACCTTCGCTTAGGTTATTCGCTGGTTGATTTGGCGCGCCGTCAATTTTCCGTTCAAGCTGGTATTCACTGGCCCCCGCTTCAATTTTGAACACCAACCCGACATCAAGTGTCTTTTCTAATAATGTGTTGATTTCCGTTATTATATCCGCCTGATTTTCTAAAGCGGCTTTTTTCTTGTTTATATCCTCGTCAAGGGCTTGCAAGTCGGCCACTGCTTGCTTGTATGCGGCGGTTTTTGCGCCCATGTCGCTTTCGGCCCTATTCAATTCGACTTCGTTCTGTTGGATATGAAAATTGATAACAAGCTCTTTGCCTTGCTGTTTTAACCGATCGCTCTCTTGAACATCGAGGTTATTCTTGCCTATCGCGTTTATGGTATTGGTTATGGCGTTGTTGAGCTGGATGACCTTGTTATTGAAGCCTTCTGTATCGTTGAACAGAATCTCAGTATCTTTTCTCTTGTCTTTTTCCTCTACTTTATCGGCCAGTTCTCTAAACGCCCCGCCAAAATCGGAATATGCAGCGTCAAATGTGGTACGCACGGTTTGATATTCCTTAAACAAGTCTTTCGTAAGGAAATGGGCCTCTGCAAGGTCGCAGGAAAAAGTCTTCATTATATCGGTATATTCCGCCATTGCCGTCTTTGCGGCAGTAAGCGAGCCATCAAGCCACTCAAACTCGTCGTCTTTTTTAATCAGTTCTTGGATTTCCGTTGTTCGAGCCTTCCAAGTTGCGCCGGCTATGCCTTGCCCACAGAACTTGCAAGCATCATGGTCGTCCTCATGCAGCTTCGCGCCTTCTTCAATCCATTTGATAACTTCTTCTTTAAGGTGCGCACCTTTGCGCTTTATTGGTGCTTTAAGCAGGTCAAAAATCGTGGCATAGTTTGCCAGCGGCAGGATAGAACCAAGCCTATTTAAGGCTGTGGTATATTTTCCCTCTATCTCCAGCTTCGCGCCAGCCACATAGAAGCTGGCTTTTTTTTGATATTCGTCTTCGGTTATTGTCTTTTTAACCGGCGAGGCCTTATATGCTGTATAGTAAGTCGCAAAGTGCTTTTTGGTATAGTCCTGTGTTTTTGCAATTTGCAATGAACTCCGAATGTTCCTTGCGACTTCCGTTTCAAGGTTATTATACGCTGTAACAGCCGCGTCCATTTCCCCCTTTGCCTTCAACTCGCCGGTCTTATCTTTCAACCTCTCTTTCTTTTCTTCCAGTTCTTCAAGTTCTTTTTTGATGCCAATGTTTCCAGCCCCAACCACAGCGGAAAGTTTTTTAGCTTTCTGCGATTTTAGTTCAAGGTTATTTGCAACAAAATCCTCGTTGAACACTTTGACCTTGCCACCGATATTTGTGGCCGTGAAATCTTTTATGGAAACGCCGTTGCAAGATATGTCTATTTCCCAGCCGGTAAAGTCAACAAAACAAACGCCGTCGCCCAAACTGGATAAGACGCGGGTCAATGTTGTCTTGCCGCTTCCGTTATAGCCATAGAACAGATTGACTTCTTTGAACGCCAAATCCTTCGGCGGGGTAAATCCTTTAAACGAGCCTATGTTCTTTAATTTTCCAATGCGGTCTATGATATTGGCCATCTACGCCCCTTATTTTTAGAATAGTCGTTGCGGTTATGCGAAAACACATTAACTCGCCTCACAAGTTCCCTTTTGGTCAGCTCAGAAAAATCGGCGCGTTTTCTTGTCATTCCTATAATCCTAGCAACCAAAACTTGTGGTTCCTAACCTTTTTAAGGAGAGAACAATATCACATGATTCGCACATATGTAGAATCACGCCGCTACGCTGGGCGCTCTCAAGTTCGATTTCCCGACTCGGAATCTTCCAAAACCAAACTAGCCAATCGGCCTCCAGAGAATTTCGGCCCTGAGCGGCCAGATTTTGGGGGCGTAGCTTGGTTTCACGTCGCAACAGAGCATCCGATACAGGGGGAACATTTTGAAATGTCGGGGTAATTCCCGCATGAAAACCAAACCACGCTCTGTGGCCTGAAAATACTGGCGGAAGGGATGAGATTCGAACTCACGGTAAGGCTCAACGCCCCACACCCGCTTTCCAGGCGAGCGCCTTCAACCACTCGGCCACCCTTCCGCTTGAGATATATCTTAACATTAACACTATTTAAGAAGGCTGTTTTTAACCTTTTTGTTCTCCACAATCAAACAGTTTTTCACTTTTCGGCCAAGACGGTTTTTCTTGGCCTTGCCTACCTTTTTATGGTAGCCTGAGTAATCGATAACAACCAAGGAGATACTTCGTGATCCCGGCGACCCATCAAAAAACGCTCAAAAGTTACGAAGAAAAACGCGGCCTTTATATTGAAAAAGCACCTCTCGCGCCGGAGGGCTCGGCCAAAAAATGGCTCGACAAGGCGCTGGCCAACCTTTCTTTAAACGCGCGGCTTTATGAGATCGGAAGCGGCGACGGCGCGGATGCCGACTATATCGAATCGCTCGGCTATGACATCACCTGCACCGACGCTGCGCCTTCTTTCGTCATCCATCTTCTGGATAAGGGGTTTCAAGCCTATGTGCATAATGCCATTCTTGATCCCATCATCGGCTGTCACGATCTTATTCTGGCCAACGCGGTGCTGCCTCATTTCACGCGCGATGACGCGATTTTGGTCACAAGCAAAGTTCTTGCGGCGCTGGACAAAAAGGGCCGTTTTGCCTTCACGCTGAAAAAGGGCGAGGGCGAAGGCTGGACAAGCTCCCATTTAGGCGCGCCGCGTTATTATGCGCTATGGACGCGCGCGGATCTCGAGCGCATACTGCAAAACACGGGCTATGCGCGATGGGACATTGAAGAAGCCCCGGGTGTTATGGGCAGTGATGAGCGCTGGCTGATGGTCGTGGCCTACAAGGCCTAAGGGGATCTCTTATGTTTAAAAATTACAGGATCAGCCTGTTTCTGGGCTTATGTTTTTTTGTCATCTTCACCGCCGCAAGCGCGCGCGCAGAAAATCTGCATGGCCTTGCTTTGCATGAAAAACTGAAATACGCGCCTGACTTTACGCATTTTGATTATGCCAATCCCGAGGCTCCCAAAGGCGGCGTTTTGCGGCTGGCCACCATTGGCGGGTTTGATACGCTTAACCCTTATACACTCAAAGGCCGTCCGGCGGCGGAATCAAGCCTTGTTTTTGAAACCCTGATGGAAAGCGCTCTGGACGAACCATTCAGCCAATATGGCCGCATCGCCCAAAGCGTCACAGTCGCACCGGATAAAAGCTGGGTGTCTTATGTTCTGCGGGATGAAGCGCGTTTCAATGACGGCATGCCCATCCGTTGCGAAGACGTGGTTTTTTCCTTTGAAGTCCTGCGCGACAAAGGCCACCCCTTTTACCGCAGCTATTATAAAGATGTCGCCAAAGCCGAATGCCTGAGTCCGCACAACGTCAAGTTCACCTTCCACAAAAGCGGCAATGCTGAGCTTCCTTTGATTATCGGACAAATGCTGGTGTTTTCGAAGAGCTTTTGGCAAGGCAAAGACTTCGCCGCCACAACGCTCGAGCCCATCCTAAGCAGCGGCCCTTACCAGATTGAACAGGTCACGCCCGGGCGCTCCATCACATATAAACGAGTTTCCGACTGGTGGGGCAAAGACCTCCCCGTCAACAAAGGACGCTATAATTTCGATCGCATCACTGTTGACTATTACCGTGACGCCACCGTTGCGCTTGAAGGTTTTTTCGCGGGCAAATATGACTATCGATTTGAAAACATCGCCAAGAACTGGGCAACCGCCTACACCTCGCCGGCGGTCAAGCAAGGCCATATTATACGCGCAGAAATCCCGAACGCGCTTCCCGCAGGCATGCAGGGATTTTTCTTCAACATAAGGCGGCCTATTTTTAAAGACCCGCGCGTACGGCAGGCGATCACGCTGGCTTTTGATTTTGAGTGGGGCAATAAAACGCTGGCCTATGGCGCCTACAGCCGCACCAAAAGCTATTTTGCCAATGCCGAACTGGCGGCCATCGGCCTGCCTTCGCCGGAGGAACTTAAATTGCTGGAGCCTTTCCGCGACCAACTCCCCAAAGAAGTGTTTGAGCAGGTTTATGAGCCACCGCAAACAGACGGCTCCGGCGACGTCCGCGACAATCTTCTGAAAGCCTCAACCCTGCTTGAACAAGCGGGATGGGTTATGAAAAACGGAAAACGAGTCGATCAACAAGGCAATCCTCTCACTTTTGAGATTCTGGAAAGCTCCAATTTATTCGAGCGCTGGGTTCAACCCTTTCTGCGCAATCTCGAGCGTCTCGGGATCAAGGCCAATTTGCGCATTGTGGATACGGCGCAGTACCAAAATCTCATGGACTCCTTTGACTTTGACATGACAACATCCGTCTTTGGTCAGTCTCTTTCGCCGGGGAATGAGCAGCTTGATTTCTGGTCTTCCGCCAAAGCAGACCAGAAAGGAAGCCGCAATATTATAGGCATCAAAGATCCGGTCGTGGATGCCTTGATCGAAAAACTGATCCACGCCCAAAACAGATCTGAGCTTATCACCGCCACGCGCGCGCTTGACCGCGTTTTGCTGTGGGGCCATTATGTGATCCCGCATTGGAACAGCCGCTTTTACCGCATCGCTTATTGGGACAAGTTCGGCCAGCCTGCGCTTGCGCCGAAATACGGTCTCGACATCACAAGCTTGTGGTGGTTCGATCAAAACAAGGTGCAAAAACTCGAATCCGGCAAGAAAACAAAATGACATCACGCGGCAAAATCTATGAAAGTCTGATCGAAACAACAGGCTCAACGCCTTTGGTAAGGCTGAAACGGCTTGAGCATTTTATGCAAAGCAACGCTACGCTTCTGGCCAAAATTGAATCCTTTAACCCGCTTTCTTCTATCAAAGACCGTCTGGCCCGCGCCATGGTGGAAGATGCGGAAAGCAAGGGCCACATCAAATCCGGCTTTACGCTTGTAGAACCGACCTCCGGCAATACAGGCATCGGCCTTGCCTTTATCGCGGCGATCAAAGGCTACAAGCTTATTTTGACAATGCCGGAAACCATGTCGGCCGAGCGGCGCAAACTGCTCGCCTTTCTGGGCGCGCAAATCGTGCTGACCAAAGGAGAAGACGGCATGCAAGGCGCGATTGACAAAGCGCACGAGATTGTCGCGCAAACCGAAAACGCCTTTATGCTGCGGCAATTTGAAAATCCTGTCGGTCCGCGCATTCATTATGAAGCAACGGCCAAAGAAATATGGGATGACGCAGGCGGCAAGGTTGACGCCGCCATCATCGGCGTAGGCACAGGCGGCACGATTGAAGGGGTCAGCGCCTATCTCAAAGAAAAAAACCCCGCCATCCAGATTATAGCGGTCGAGCCGAAAAGCAGCCCCGTCCTTTCCGGCGGCAAGGCGGGCGCGCACGGCATTCAAGGGATCGGCGCAAACTTCTTTCCGCCTCTGGTCAACAAAACAAAGCTGGATGAGATCATCGCCATCAGCGAAGAAGAAGCCCTGCACGCCGCCCGCTTATTAGCACAAAAAGAAGGGATATTAGCCGGAATCTCCGCAGGCGCGGCGATGGCCGCCGGATTTCTGGTGGCACGCCGTCCTGAAATGGAAGGCAAAACGCTGGTCATCATCCTGCCCGACACAGGCGAGCGTTATCTTTCGACGCCCTTGTTTGATCTTGATATTGCTTTGTAAGGCCAACCTGACTATAGTGCGCGAAACTTCAAAGGTCGGGGCATAGCGCAGCCTGGTAGCGCATCAGTCTGGGGGACTGGGGGTCGTGGGTTCAAATCCCGCTGCCCCGACCAGTTAGCTTCAAATATCGTGGATTCACACATAGAATTCGTGATGAAGTCTGTCATGTTCGGTACAGAGTCGATTATGCAGTACGGTCAAGACAGGCTTTGGGGCAGATTTATTGGTTATGAAGTTAGAATCACAAAAGGGAGCAATCTTGCCCATGAACAAAACCGACGCTCTTGCTTTTCTGGATAAGCAAGCCGTTCTTATGCTTGGCACGATCGGCGATGATGGTGCGCCTCAGATGCGGGCGGTTATCAATATACGCAACGGGGGCATTGCGCCGCATCTTGTTGGGTTTTTTAAGGGGGATGATCGTATTTTGATTATCACCAATACGTCTTCGGATAAGATTGGGCAGATCCGCGCGGAGGACAAGGCGTCTTTATATGCTTATGACCAGCAGTTTCACGGGCTTCTTTTGATGGGGCGGGTGCGCGAGGTTTTGGATGCGTCCGTGAAGGATGCTCTTTGGGATGACTCGTGGGTGATGTATTATCCGGATGGGAAGGATGGCGGGGATTTTTCTGTTCTCGTGTTTGAGCCGGAATCTTATAAGTCTTATGCCAATTTCTCTGTGGAAAAGGGCTCCTTCTAACCGTCAGCTATTTATCAAAACCCCCTGCGCCATTCTGGATCATCTCGATGAAGTTTCTGAGCATCTCTGTAAGATAGGGGATGTTCATGGATATCAGGTGGCTTAGGATTTTGTACACGATGGCCAGAACTACGGCGGTTCCTACGGTGAAACCGAGGCCTCGGGCTACGCCGGCGTAGAAGTTCAGCCAGAACAGCTTTGCTGGTTTTTTTGTTAAGCGGACATAGTCATTGACGCCGCTTATATCCATGAAGTTCGGGATAGGGGGCTCTGCGCGGCGCTTTTTGGCGGGCGCGTCATCTTTGGGCGGTTTTGCTTTTTTGCTCATTATTATTCCTCTCGGCAGGAGGGGAAAATGTACTATAATGCAGGCCATGCGACAAGCCATCATCCATACTTTACGCAGCTATCCGTGGCGCCACCAGCTGCTCTGTCTTTTGCCGTTGGTTCTGCTGCTTTGTTTTTTGGCGGTGTTTATCGGCACCGGTCATGATGTCACGCTTTATTTCAAGGCGCGTGAGGTGCAGCATCCTCTTGTAACGCGCGTGATGCGGTTCTTTACAAATTGGATGAACTTTGGGCTTTATCTCGTTTATACGGCTTTGCTTGTGTTTGGTTTGTTTCGCAAAAACAAGGGTTTGATCCGGTTTGTGCTGGTGTTTGCGGCTGTGCAGATTTTGGTTTCATCCCTGCTTGTGCATGTGGTCAAAATCGCCGTAGGCAGGCCGAGGCCTTCGCTTGGTCTTGAGGGAGTTCCTTATATGCCTCTCAGTCTCAGGGGGGGCTTTCATGCTTTTCCTTCCGGTCATACGGCGGAGATTTCCGGCGCGGCCTTCGTTTTGGCTAACCGGTATGCGCAGGTTTTACTTTCTTTGTTTTTGGGTTTGATTGTTGCTCTTGTAGGATTTTCGCGGATTTATTTTTCCATGCACCATATTTCAGATGTGACCGCCGGGCTTGTTTTCGGCGTTTTTGTGGGGCTGTTGACCCATCATTTTTGCAAACCTCGCCTAGAACGTGACCGTGTCGGGGTCTGCGCCTGAGCTTCCGAAATCGGGCATGCTGTTGATGAGGGCCATATCGTCTTCACTGATTTCAAAGTCGAAGACGGCAAGATTTTCCCTGATACGCTGTTCGTGAACCGATTTGGGGAGGGGAATCGTTTCATTTTGAAGGCACCAGCGGATGCAAAGCTGCGCCACGGATTTTCCGTATTTTTTCGCAAAAGCTTCAAGCGTTTCGTTCTTGAGCATGCGGCCTGTGCCGAGGGGGGCCCAAGCTTCAATGATGATGTTTTCCTTTTTGCAAAAATCATAGGTTGCTTCCTGACGAAAGCCGGGGTGGAACTCGATCTGATTGACCATGGGTTTGATTTCGGCCTGCTCCATAAGGGCTGTGAGATGGTGCGGTTTGAAGTTGCTTACGCCGATGGCCTTGATGAGGCCATCCTTGTAAAGTGTTTCAAAAGCGCGCCATGTTTGTGCGTTTGTTTTGGCCCATTCTTCTTTGGGGCCGCGTGCGGCGGGCCAGTGGATGAGGTACAAATCCAAAACGTCAAGCTGGAGCAATTTTAGCGAATCTTCAAAGGCGCGCAGGGTTTTGTCGTAGCCGCGCTCGCTGTTCCAAAGTTTGGTGGTGATGAAAAGATTTTCGCGCGGGACATCGCTTTGCTTGATGGCGCGGCCAACGCTGGCTTCGTTGCCGTAGATGGTGGCTGTGTCGATCAGGGTATAGCCGGCCTTGATCGCCTCGTGGACAGAGCGTTCAGCTGTTTCGCCTTCTTCGATTTTCCAAGTTCCGAAACCGATGGTGGGGATAGTCAGATTATTTGCAAGCGTGCGGGTTTTTTCGATGTTGGTCATGGGTGATTCCTGTTAGGCCAAAAGACGTTCGACAAGGGCGGGGAGAGTTTGGCCGGCGGGGCCTATGCATTTTTCCTTGAACAAGGGCGAGCATTCAGTTTGCGTGAGATTGGCTTCGATGGTATGCGCGCCGCATTGACGCGCAATATCCACAAAACCTGCTGCCGGATAGACAAAGCCTGACGTGCCCACGGCTATAAAGAGATCGCAGGCCAGCAAGGCCTCTATGATTACATTCATCTCGTAGGGTTGTTCGTTAAACAGGACGATATCCGGACGCAGGCAGGATGTTTTTCCGCAGGAAGGGCAAGGCGTGTCCTGCGCGATGTCTTTGTAAAAAGGCGCGCGCGCACCGCATTGTGTGCAGAGCGCGCTTTGCAATTGTCCGTGCATGGTGATCAGGCGTTTAGATCCCGCGCGCTGGTGAAGCGGGTCTATGTTTTGCGTCACCAGAAGAAAACGGTTGCCGTAATGCTCTTCAAGACGCTTGAGCGCAAGATGGGCCGGATTGGGCTCGATCGCATGCACAAAGCGGCGTAATTCATTGAAAAAGCCGTTGACACCCCAAAGATCGCGGCGCAGGGCTTCGTGTGTGGCGACATCTTCAACGCGCCGTCCGTGCCAAAGCCCATCTTCGCCGCGAAAGACCGGAACGCCTGATTCCGCCGAGATTCCTGCGCCGGTCAAGACAACAATGTTTTTGAAAAACTGCATCATAAGCTTGAGCATAAAAGGATTTGAAAAGACTGGCAAGTCCGGTCATATTAGGGCCTTCTTTCAAAGAAGGATGCGCGCATGAAGTTCGCTTTTTTTGTTTTTTTCGTCGTGACAGTCGCCAATATTTATACGGCCAGCAGCTGGCGCTTGCGGTTTCCCCCCGGGATTGCGATCAGCGCGGCTGTTTTCGGATTATTTTTCTTTCTTTGGGCCTTGCAGATTGTTGCGCCGGTGTTGACGCATTTTTATCATCTTTCCGATTCTGGTTTGGATACGCCGTTTTTTCGCGGCCTTGCTTATCTTTCTTATGTGGTTTTGGGGATTTGCGGCGCCATGTTCGTTATTACGGCGGCGTTTGATGTTCTTTGGTTTCTGGCGCGCACGAGCAGCGGGTTTCAGATTGGCAAGGCGGCGGGCTATGTCACGCTTGCGGGCATTCTTATCACAACGGCCCTTGCGGGGGGGATGGCGCTTTATCACGGCGGAAGATTGGAGCTTGTGCGCGTGACGATGCCGGTAAGGCATTTACCGGCTGCCTTTGACGGGGTGACCATCGCGCAGATCAGCGATGTGCATCTGGGGCCGTTTCTGGGGCGCGATTTTTCTCAGACCATTGTGGATATGGTGATAGCGGCTAAGCCTGACATGATTGTCATCACCGGCGATCTTGCCGATGATACAGCTGCGGCCCTTAAAGATGCCATAGAACCTTTTAAGGCTTTGCACGCGCCTTTGGGGATTTATTTTGTCATGGGCAATCATGAATATTTCAGAGATCCGCGCGGCTGGATCGAGACTTTGCGCGCCATGGGCATACGGGTTTTACAAGAAGAGCATGTCGTGCTTGAAAGAGACGGGCAAAAGCTTGTGGTGGCGGGCGTTGTAGATCCTGTTGTGGCGCGCTGGGGTTTTCGCGTGCCGGATCCTTTCCAGACTCTTGCGGGAGCGCCTGAGGATTCGGGCAAGATCTTGCTCTCTCACCAGCCGGTGCTTGCGCGCATGGCGCAGCGCGCGGGGTTTGATGCGCAATTATCCGGCCACACGCATGCGGGACAGTTTTTTCCTTTTACGCTTCTGATTCATTTCTTCCAGACCTACACGTCAGGGCTTTATGATGTGGACGGGCTTTCGCTTTACGTCAATCGCGGCGCGGGCTTTTGGGGCCCGCCCATGAGGACGAAAAAGGGCGAGGTCACTTTGATTACGCTAAAAGCATCCTAGCAAGAATGCGCGTTGTTTTTTGAATCAGCCGGATGCTTGCGCGCTCGTTGGCCGTGTGGGGGTTGTCGTAGATCATTGACCACACAAGCGCCGGATGCCCTATTTTGCGGATGAAAGCCGCCATGGTACCGCCGCCAAGCCCCTGCAAAACGGGGTTTTTGATGCCTTCCTGTTCCAAGGCGCGCTCAAGCTTCAAAAGAACGGGCGCATCGCGCGGGGTGATGGGGGCGGGATCAAGACGTTGCACAATTTCATAATCAATCTGAACGCCATATTGTGCCTTCACCTCATCGCCGATGGATTGAAAGGCCGCCAGCGCATCATCAATGCTTACGCTCGGCAACAAGCGGCAATCAAAATGGACGACATCGCGTCCCGGAAGGATGTTGATGCTGGCGACATTATTTTCTACTTTTGTCGGCACAAAGGTGGAAACAGGCGGATCAAAAAGAGAATCCTGCGTTTTAAAAACAGCGGAAAGCTCCTGCGCTTTGACGATAAAGGTTGCCATGGCGCTGAGGCTGTTGATTCCTTTATGAGGCAAAGAGCCGTGCGTCGCGCGGCCTGTGAAGATGATTTTAAGCCATAAAATCCCTTTTTCCGCGATTTCGATAATGCGGCCATCTTCCGCGCCGAAGTCGGGCACAATAAAAAGATCATCTTTTTGAAAAAGCGCGGCGTGGTTTTTGGTCAGATATTCCATGCCGAAATGGCTGCCTGTTTCTTCTTCGGCGGCCATAATCAGCCCCAAAGAAAAAGGCGGGCGGATGTTAAGATCCGTCAAAGCCTTGGCAAGAAGAAGACCGGCCACAATGCCCTGATGATTATCTTCAACGCCACGCCCGCGCAAAGTGTCCTGATCTTCATCAATGTGAAGCGTAAAGGGATCTGTGTCCCAAGCGGTTTTGTCGCCGGCATCGACCACATCGAGATGTGAAAGAATCCACAAGCTGCGGCTGTTGTCCTGCCCTTCTGTGCGCAGGATCAAACTGGGCCTTTGTCCGCTTGCCACCCGCGCGTCAGGCGCGTTGATTTCCAAGGCGGGCGGAAGGCCGTTTTGCGCCATCCAGATTTTCAGCGCCTGCGCTTTTTCTTCTTCGCCCTGATGGCCGCTCTCTGGCCCCAAAGCGGGGATTTGCACGAGCAAGCGCTGCAGCTCAACAACAAGCCGCGCGTTTTGGTCGATCCAGTTGAGTACAGATTCCAGCATAGCTCCCCCTTTTTCCGGCCAAAGCGTAGCAAGCCTGAAAAAAACTGGCAAGATCAGGGCGTGAGGTGATGGCCTGCGGCGATAAGCCTATAGCCTTGCCGGAGTAGAGCGCTTTCCACAGGATCGACGATCTTGGAAAGGCGGTGGCGGATATGGCTGCCGCGACAGACAAGCTTGTCGCCCAGCATATAGTCTTTTGACTCTTTAACGCGGGAGACCTTTACGCGCAGGGTCGCATCGTTGAAAATCACATGCGCGACCTGTTCCAGATCAAGGGCCCGTTTGGCGAGATCTTCGGGCCTTTCGGGGCCGTGGCGGACTTCGTCTTTGGCTCTCTCCCAATGATCCCATTGGATGGTGTTGTAAAGGGATGAAGCAATAGGGACTTCTTTATTTTTGCTCTTGTCATTCGGATTTTTAATCTCATCTTTGAAAAATCTTTTGAAGATCAGATGCTCTTTAAACTCTTCAGACAAGGTGGAGCCGGACATATGCAGCACAAGCTCCTGCGTTGCCTGATTCAGCAAATAAAGCGCAATCGGCAGGGAGGCAAGCACATGCCGACTTTTCTTCTGTGTGGCATCGGATGGATAAAAAGGCGGGAAACTGTTGCATTTTGTTATGATATGGGGACGTTTAAGGCCCTCGCTTTCATTGAGACATATAAAACGCAGCGATTCTTGGGCGGTTTCCTGTTTTAAAAGTTTTCTAAAAAGATGAACCTTGGATGCGCCATTTTCCTGCTGGACATAAAATCCCGTCTGTATCGGTTGAAGGGTTTCTGTGAGCAGAATATTTTCAAGATCCTGCGTGGGCGCTTCAATCCAAAAGGCGGAAGGCGGTTTTGACTTTTGAAAAGTGCTCCAGAGCTCATAAGGCGGCATGGCTTTTGTCAATTCCTGAGCTGCCTTCCAAAACGCCGTGGACAGCTGTATTTGCGCAGCGCTTTGAAAAGCGTCCATACAGCCGACATGACCGGCAACCTTATCCTTTAAGTCGGGCTTGTTTATGGAAGCATAAAGGGACGTCCGTGTTTCGCCCCTGAGGCGCGGCACAGCCAGAGCGTCATATGCATGCCAAATGGTATGGATGGGCGTTATGTCCTGCGGGACTGCGGCAAAATGAGGCTTTTGTTTCGTATCTTTTTTAACAGGGCTGGAGATGTTCTTTTTTAAAAGCCATTGGGGTTGCTGCGCAAGCAGGCAAAGCGTGTTGGCAACATAGGTGATGGCTTTAAACAGGATTTTGTCATCCCGCAGACAATCTTCTTCTATATATTTTTTATAGGAAGCGTGCGCGCTGGTAAAAGGCGCGTTGTCTTTATGTTTGGCGGTTTCTTTGGCAATGGCTTTTTTGTAGGCGCCGTCAAGCTTGAACACAATATCGAAATCGGGATATCTGAAAAAGATCTTCCTGCCGTTAAAGCGGCAGGTGATGGATTCTCTCTTGCTTCCAAAAGTGAAAAGGCTGGGGTTTGCGGCATCGGAATCCTGTACGGGCGCGAAATACTGGATGGATAGATAATTTTGATCCTCTGGCGGTGGCTGTGACGGCCTTTGGACTATATCCAAAACCTCCTGCATGGATTGATGGGTTTCTTTTGTGACAAGAAGGGCAACGGGGCCGTTAAGAGGCGCTGAAAAATCAGGTGCCTCAATCCACAGGCGTCCGTTCTTTTGTTGATCCAGAAGAGTCTGTATCTTGCTTAAAGCCAGCCATTTGTCATCGCCGGAAACCTGATCCAGAAAAGGATTCATCGCAAGCTTATGGAAGCGGTTGTTGAGGATGATTTTTGTTGTATCACCGACAAGGGCGGCTCTGTTTTTCAGATCCTCGGGATTGCCCCATATGTTTTTGGCCATGTGGAGATTTTTGAAATAATCATATAAAAAAGCGGGTTGCGAAAATTTTTGTGTCATTTTTCAAAAGCTTTCTTTGCTAACATACGACTGGAGTTATAGGACAAAAAGTTTATCCAAAACAAGAAAGGTTAATAATTTCAAGGCTGGCGTTAACCATAAAAAAGCCCTCCTTTAAGAAAAAGGAGGGCTTTTATCGAAGTCGGCCTTAGCGGTTGAGAGGAGAGTAACAACGGCTAATGCTCTATTTTCCTTCTCTTTGCTGACGTTTTTGTGATTCGTAGCCTCTTACCCCATAAAGGAAGAACTATGAATATTGTGACTCAGGATTGTGTCAAAAAAAGAGCGGAGCCATGAAAAATTGTGTCATAGACTTTCTTAATATCCTCCAACCAAAAGGTTTTTCAGTGTATTCATTTCTTCCAAAGCACGGCCTGTGCCCAAGGCCACGCAGGATAGAGGGTCTTCGGCCACGGAGACGGGTAGGCCGGTGGCATGGCGCAAAACAAGATCAAGATTGCGCAGCAAGGAGCCGCCGCCCGTCAGGACAATACCCTTGTCCACAATATCGGCCGCAAGTTCGGGGGCCGTGTTTTCCAAAGCGACCTTGACGGCCTCTAAAATGGCGCTGACAGGTTCGGACAGAGACTCGGCAATCTGGCGTTCGGTGATGACGATTTCTTTGGGAACGCCATACATCAAATCGCGCCCTTTGATTTCCGAAACGCGGCCTTCGCCATCTTCGGGCGGGCAGGCGGAGCCGATTTCTTTTTTAATGCGCTCCGCCGTGGTTTCGCCGATCAGCAGATTGTGATAGCGGCGTATGTAATTGATGATTGCCTCGTCAAGCTTGTCGCCGCCCACGCGCACTGAACGCGAATAGACAATCCCGCCCAGCGACAGCACGGCAACTTCTGTCGTGCCGCCGCCTATATCGACCACCATGGAGCCTGTCGGTTCTGTGACGGGAAGCCCTGCGCCGATCGCGGCGGCCATGGGTTCCTCGATCAGAAAAACGCGGCGCGCGCCTGCGGATTCAGCGGATTCCTGAATGGCGCGTCTTTCCACGGCTGTCGAGCCTGAGGGAATGCAGATAATAATCTGCGGGCTGGCAAAGCTGCGGTGATTGTGAACTTTGCGGATAAAATGCTTTATCATTTCTTCCGCTACTTCAAAATCCGCAATCACGCCATCGCGCATCGGGCGGATGGCCTGAATGTTGCCCGGGGTGCGCCCCAGCATCAGTTTGGCTTCATCGCCCACGGCCAAAACCTGCCTCTTGCCGCGCGAGGTCGCAATCGCCACAACAGAGGGTTCATTCAGGACAATACCGCGCCCTTTGACATAGACAAGCGTGTTGGCTGTTCCAAGGTCGATGCCCATGTCGGCGGAAAGAAGAGCTAAGAGATTGGAAATCATAAACATTCTACCATATTCTGCGAAACCTCAGGATCTTTCTTTTCGCATGCGAACGCTTGAGTCGCAAGAGCTGGTTTTTCGGGGTGCTTTTTATGGTTATTCACTGGCCAAAGCGGCCACGGGGTCCATCAGGGCGGCTTTACGCGCGGGAAGATAGCCGAACAACAGCCCCGTGGAGACGGCGCAGGAAAAAGCCATCACGATGGGCGAGATATTAAGGATAGCGCGCATGCCGAACTGGTTGGCCACAAGCGCGACAGTTACGCCCAAAAGAACACCCAAAAGGCCGCCTGTGATACAGACCGCAACGGATTCGGTGACAAATTGCAAAAGGATGTCTCTTGTCCGCGCGCCGGTGGCCATACGGACGCCGATTTCGCGCGTGCGCTCGGTGACCGAGACAAGCATGATGTTCATCACGCCGATGCCGCCCACAAGAAGCGAAATAGCCGCCACGGCGCCGAGCATGATGGTGAGCGTATTTTGCGTGTCCGTCGCCATCTGGATGAAAGAGGCTGAATTGCGCACGGAGAAATCTTCGGTGCGGTGACGCTCAAGAAGCAAATCGCGTATTTCCTGTTCCGCTTGGCCCGTCAGCGCCATGCTTGCGGCCTGAGCCGTAATTCCGCTGAGATAGGCGCGGCCAAACAGGCGCACCGTGCTTGTCGTAAAGGGAACAAAGATCACATTGTCGCGGTCTGAACCCATAGGGGTTGCGCCTTTGGCTTCCATCACGCCGATCACTTCGAAAGGAATATTTTTGATAAGAATGGTTTTGCCGATGGGATTATCGTCCTGAAAGAAATCTTTTTTGACGGTTTGTCCGATCATGGCCACGGGCGCCATGCGGCGGTAATCGGCTTCGGACATAAAACTGCCCATGGCCACGGGCCAGTCATTGACAATCGGCATCATGTGATTGGTGCCGCTGATCGAGACGCTTGAATCCGTTTGCCCGTAACGAACCGTAAAAGAGCCTGAGCGTTCAGGAACCACGGCGACAATGGAAGGAAGCTCGGCAATGGCCTGCGCATCCTGCGCGGTTAAGGTTGATATGGCGCCGGCAGGCCGCACGCCCGGGGCGCCCGGGCGCACCATCAGCAGATTGGTGCCCATGGCCGTGATTTGATCCAGCACGCTTTGCTTGCTGCCATCGCCGATCGCCAGCATCGCAACGACCGAGGCCACGCCGATAATAATGCCCAAAAGCGTCAGAAAGGTGCGGAAGATATTCACGCGCAAGGCGCGTACGGCCATTTTAACGGCTTCGGAAACATCATCCAGAGGATTGCTTGCTGTGCGGCCCTGATGCGGCATGATGGGGGCGGATGCAGGCGCGCGGGTCGTGTCTTGTGTGTCGGCGATGATTTTGCCGTCCGCGATGCGTATTTGCCTGTGCGCATGGGCCGCCACTTTTTCATCGTGCGTGATAAGGATCACCGTGCGGCCTTCATCATGGAGTTTTTTCAAAAGATCCATAACCTCGCGGCCACTTTTGCTGTCAAGCGCGCCGGTCGGCTCGTCCGCAAGAACGATGGAGGGGTTGTTGACCAGCGCGCGCGCGATGGCCACGCGCTGCTGCTGGCCGCCGGAAAGCGCATTGGGTTTGTTGTTTTTGCGGTGTTCAAGGCCCAGCTGGTCAAGAAGCTGGCCTGCTTTTTCCTTGCGTGCTGTAAGCGAAAGACCGGCATAGATGGCGGGAAGCTCGACATTTTCAAGGGCTGTTGCGGATTCAAGCAAATTATAGCGCTGGTAAATAAAGCCGAAAGTGCGCGCGCGCAAATCCGCCTGTTCGTCACGGCTGAGATTTTCGACCTCATGGCCGTTGATGCGATACTGGCCGTGCGTGGGCCTATCAAGGCAGCCCAGAATATTCATCAAGGTGGTTTTGCCTGAACCGGACTGGCCCATAATGGCGACAAACTCGCCCGCTTTAATTTCAAGCGAAACATCATCAAGCGCGCGCACAATCGCATCGCCTTCGCCGTAGGTTCGTTCAATATTTGAAAGGCTGAGAAAAGCCTCACTCATAGGCGCGGCCCCATCATGCGCATGCCGCCGCCGGCGCGGGCTGTGGCCGCGCTGCTTTCGCCTGTGACGATGACTTTTTCGCCTTCTTCAAGACCGCTGCGGATTTCGGCCTGCGTGCGGGTTCTCAGCCCGACACGAATCTGGCGTTCTTCCTCTTTGCCTTGAGAGGTCAGGACTGTGATAATGTAGGCGCGGCCTGCGCTCTGGTCTTTGTTTTTCACCGGCGCGCCTAAAGCGCGGGTCGGCAGGATGACGACATCTTCGGCCCGCGCAATGACGAAAGAGACCTGCGTGCTCATCCCGTTCATCAACTGGCCGTCCTTGTTGTCAACATCAATCAGCGCGTTATAAAGCACGACATCATTGACGATCTGGGGCGTGGGGAGAATCTGTCTTACGACGCCCTGCCATTTGCGTTCCTGCGCGCCGAGCGTTGAAAAAACAGCCGGTGTTCCGGCCTTGAGACGCGCCACATCCGCCTCGGCCACTTCGGCGCGGATGGTCATGACATCAAGATTGGCGATCTGGAAAATCGTGGGTGTTGTCTGGTTGGCGTTGATGGTCTGGCCTTCGCGCGCCAGACGGTCTGAGATAATCCCATCCATCGGCGCGTAGATTTTGGTGTAGCCAAGATTGACGAGGTCTTTTTCCAAAACGGCCTGCGCTTCCTTGATCTGCGCGTTCAGAGCTGCGACGGTGGCTTGGGAGACTTTGAGGATTTTTTCTTTTTCCTCAAGCTCGCTTTGCGCGATGGCGTCTGTTTTGGCCAGTTTCTGGGCGCGCTCATATTGCAGGCGGTCAAACTCCATCTGGGCGGTCTGCTGCTGAAGCTGGGCGTTGAGCGAATCAAGCCGCGCATTGTCGCCTTCTAAAATGGATTCGTAGGTTTTAGGGTCGATCTCGGCCAGAAGATCGCCGATTTTCACCATGTCGCCGATGTCAAAATAGAGCTTTGTGATCTGCCCTGAAACTTGGGCGCCGACATCCACATAATCCTTTGGCTCCAGCTTGCCCTGGGCCATGACCGTGTCCTCGATCGTGCCGCGCGTGGCTGTGATGATCTCGCGCGCGGCCAGAGCCTTGTCTTTTTCCTTTTGATCCATATAAAAAGCCGCGCCACCGCCAAGAAGGGCAAGGCTTATTAAAATCCAGAATATGGTTTTTGCTTTCTTTTTCATCATGGAGCCATCTAAAGAGGAACGAAAGGCGAGGGGCCTAAGTTTACACATGCTTTCTTCTACACGGCAAGGGAAAGAAAAACCTGCGGTTGCCCCCGCGAGGGGGGGGGCCACAGTGTCATTGCGAGGAAAGCCGCCGTAGGCGGCTTGACGCGGCAATCTCGGCAATTGGTACAGAGATTGCCGCGTCAGGCCTGAAGGCCTTCCTCGCAATGACAGGTGGGATGGCTATTTTTATTCTTCGCGCCAGCCGTGGAGGAAGAAAAGGTCGAGGGTGGCTTTTATGCCGCCTGCGGGAAGACTGAAGCGGTCTTTGTACAGCGTGGCGGCTTTTTCGAAGAGTTTGCGCGGCGGGATGGCGTGCGCGCGGCCGTTCAGCGCGTTGGCGCAGCCGGAATTGCGCAGATCATTCATCAGCGCAAACATATCATCATAGGTCAGAAAAAGACGCGCGCGATCCACGACGGGAAGGGAAAATCCGCTTTCAAGCATAGCGCGGGCCAGACTTTCGCCATTTTGGCAAGGGGCAAGGCGCGGGTGGGCGCGGGAGGTTAGGGAAAGCTCGGCCTCGCCCAGAACCTCGCGCAGCTCATAAAGGCTTTCGCCGCCGAGCGTCACGCCGAGGAAAAGCCCTTTTGTGCTGAGCTGGCTGAAGATCGCTTTGAAAACAGGGACGAGATCCTGCGCGTGCTGCAGGGAAAGGCAGGAAAGGATAAGATCCCATCCCTCCTGCGGGCGCGGGTTTTGATCGAAAGATTCCCATAAAAGGGGGCGGTGAAAGCTTTGCTTGATGTCCTGCAAGCGTGCCTGCAGCTGCGCGTTTGCGTGCGCATAAAGCGGGTGCGTGGCGGAAAGCGTGCGTCCGCGCGCCTTTTGAAGCGCCTGAAAGGGAATATCAAATGACATAAGGCATCATAATAAAAAAACGGCGCTCCAACCAAGCGCCGTTTTTTGGGGTGATGGAGGTTTATTACTTGGGTTCAAGCTTAAAGCCCTTGAGCACTTTCTGAGAGGGTGCGCCAATAACCAAGCTCTTTTTGTCTTCATACACGGGCGAAACGCCACACCCTTTTCCTTCCAGATTTACGGCAAGGCAGAGTTCTGCATCGCGCTGTTTTTTTGCTGTCGTTATGTCTTCTTTTAGTTTGTAGCCCAAACCCGTACCAACAGCGAGTACAGTAGCGAGCGCGCTGCCAACGACAAGCGCTCCTGCGCGGTGGAAGAGTCCCGTGGTTTTATCTTTTTTCTTTGAGCGGAGCATTTCTTGCCCTCCAGCGGGGGAACGATATGTTTTCATGAGAAAATCCTACTCTACAAAAGGGTTGGAAGGATCAGTTGATTTCGTTTATTATCATAGCACAAAAAGATGAAAATAAATAATAAAGAAAGCAAAAAAAAGATAACTATATGAAATATAACGGATTTTTCTTTTCTTCGCGGGGGCAGGGATGGCGGCTCTTTTGTATGAGGCTTTTGTGCAGCCTTTCAAGGGCTTAAAGCCTATCCTAGGGAAGGTTTCGGATTTTCTTTGGCCGCCTCTTTGTCTGGCTTGTGAAAATCGGGTTTTGACGGCGCAGGGTTTCTGCGCGGCGTGCTGGAAGGATTTTCCTTCTATCTCAGCGCCTTATTGTGATTGTTGCGGGCTGCCTTTTGATATTCCTTTGGAAGGGGCCCATCTTTGCGGGGCCTGTATGGCTCAACCGCCGGTTTTCGATCAGGCGCGGGCGGCGCTGCTTTACAAGGAACAAAGCAAGCCCTTGATTTTGCGTCTTAAACATGCCGACTGGCTGCATCCGGTGCCTGCTTTGGCGCGCTTTATGGCTGCGGCAGGGGCGGATTTTTGGCAGGAGCCGGATGTGGTGTTGATGCCTGTCCCCTTACATCGTTTAAGGCTTTTGAAGCGGCGGTATAATCAGGCGGCTCTTTTGGCGCGGGCGCTGGCGGCGCTGACGGGAAAAACCTTGCTTGTTGATGGGCTTAAAAGGATTCGGGCCACGCCGCCGCAGGGGCATTTTTCGCGCGGGGCCCGCAAAGGGAGTGTTCAGGGCGCTTTTGCTATGAAAAAAGGCGTGTCGGTCAAGGGCAAGACCATTGTGCTGGTGGATGATGTGATGACTTCGGGCGCCACAGCCTCAGCCTGCAGCGCGGTTCTCAAAAAGGCCGGCGCGCGGAAAGTTCTGGTGTTAACCATGGCGCGGGTGCCTGCCCATGGCTGAGCTATAAAAGGCTTGCCTTTCCCTTCGTTTTTAAGTAGAGATGGATACTAATCCGATGCTCGTTTGACGGGTGGGCCAAAAGCCCGCCTTTTTTGTTGCCCGACATCGAATCGAGAGCAAAATAAACATATGGGAATCAAAAGAGGTTCAGGCCATGGAATTGTTGCAAGTTGCAGATGCGGTTGCGCGCGAAAAAGACATTGAGCGGGATGAGGTTTTGGAAGCCATGGAGCAGGCCATGCAAAAAGCAGGCCGCGCCAAATATGGCTATGAGCATGACATCCGCGCCGTCATTGACCGCAAGACCGGCGAAACAAAATTATTCCGCTATCTTCTTGTCGTCGATCAGATTGAAGATGAATACACGCAGATTCTTCTCAAGGCCGCCAAGAAAAGCAATCCCGAAGCTGCTGTTGGTGAGTTTATCATTGATGAGCTTCCGCCGATTGATCTTGGACGCATTGCCGCGCAATCCGCTAAACAGGTGATCGTTCAAAAAGTGCGCGAGGCTGAGCGCCGCCGTCAATTTCTGGAATATAAGGATCGCCTTAGTGAAATCGTCAATGGCGTCGTCAAGCGCGTTGAATATGGCAATGTCACGGTGGATCTCGGGCGCGCCGAGGCTATTTTGCGGCGCGATGAATCCTTGCCGCGAGAGCATTTCAAAAATGGCGATCGCGTTCGCGCCTATATTTACGATGTAAGGGAAGAGCAGCGCGGGCCTCAGATTTTTCTTTCGCGCACACATCCGATTTTTATGGCCAAGCTTTTTGCACAGGAAGTGCCTGAGATTTACGACGGCATTATCGAAATCAAGTCGGTGGCGCGTGATCCTGGCTCGCGCGCAAAAATCGCTGTTGTGTCCAATGACAGCTCAATCGATCCTGTGGGGGCTTGCGTTGGCATGCGCGGCTCGCGCGTTCAAGCTGTTGTGGGTGAATTGCAGGGCGAAAAAATTGATATTATCCCTTGGTCGCATGATCCTGCGACTTTTGTCGTCAATGCGCTGGCCCCTGCCGAGGTCGCCAAGGTTGTTTTGGATGAAGATAGTCATCGCATGGATGTTGTGGTGCCGGATGAGCAGCTTTCTCTGGCCATCGGGCGGCGCGGGCAGAATGTCCGTCTGGCCTCGATGCTCACAGGCTGGGATATTGATATTTTAACCGAGCAGGAAGAAGCCGCCCGCCGTCAGGAAGAGCTTAAAGTGCGCACCACGCTCTTTATCGAGGCTTTGTCCGTGGATGATGTGATCGCGCATCTTCTGGTCAGCGAAGGTTTTTCGCGCGTGGAGCAGATCGCTGATACGCATGCCGATGATCTGGCCGAAATTGAAGGCTTTGATCTTGAGGTCGCAAGCGAGCTTCAACAGCGCGCGCGCGCATGGCTTTTGGAAAAGGCCGCCCAGCTTGAAAACCGCCGCCGCGAGCTTGGCGTGTCGGATGATGTTTTGACTTTGGCGCATATCACGCCCGAGATGGCGGTGAAACTCGGCGAGAAAGGCGTGAAGTCACTGGATGATGTCGGCGATCTTGCCGGCGATGAGTTGCGCGAGATTCTGGGTGAGGATGAAATCAGTGAAACGCGAGCCAATGAGGTCATTATGGCCGCGCGCGCGCACTGGTTTGCTGACGAAGCCCCCCAAGAAGACCCCGTTTGAGATCATGAGGAGGAACGGCACACGCGATGATGACGGCTTTAACCCAAACAGACAGCCCCTCTGTGGCCTGCAGACATGCGGACACTGCGCGCCGTTGTCTTGCCTGCGGTACGTCCAAGCCTAAAACATCGCTGATCCGTTTTGTTATTGCGCCGGACGGGCGGCTGACCCCTGATATTATGGCACGGCTTGACGGGCGCGGCTTTTGGGTCAGCGCGCAGCGGGATTGTCTTTTAAAAGCTCTTGAAACGAAGGCCTTTAGACGCGCCGCCAAGGGGCGCGCCGTGCATGTGCCCAAGGATCTTGCCTTGCAGGTTTGTGATCTTCTGGGCAGGCGCTGTCTTGATCTTCTGGGGCTTGCGGCCAAAGCGGGGCTTGTTGTGCGCGGGCTGCCGCAGATCGAGCAGGCTTTGCGCAAGGAACAGCTTTCTTTCGTTGTTTTTGCTTGGGACGCGGGCGCGGACGGGCGCAAAAAGCTGTGCGGCGCGCGCGGTTTTTCAACGCTTTTTCCTCAAACCGTTCTTGGCGCGGCTTTGGGGCAGGATCATGTGGCTTATGCGGGCCTTTTGCCGCATGCGCTTTCGGACAAACTGATGCAGGAGCTGGCACGCTATCTTGGTGTTTGCGCGGATGAACAGCTTTTAAACGACAAAGATGAAATTGTGGATGGAAGATGACAGACAAAGACACAAAAGAAACGGCAACAGAGAAAAAGGTTCTAAGCCTTGGCGGCAAGACCAAGCTTGAGCTGAAAAAACCGCCCTCCGGCGATCTTAAAGCGGGATCGACCGGTTCGGTGCGGCAGAGCTTTTCTCATGGCCGTTCCAAAACCGTTGCCGTGGAAGTCAAGCGCCGCAAAACAGCCGCAGAAGGCGCGGCGGGCGTAAAAAGCGCGCATGCGGCGCAGGGCGCTGCGCTGGGGCTTGAGGAAGGCACGGCGCAAGCACGGCGCTTGACGCAAAAGGAGCTTGAATCGCGCCAGCGCGCTTTGCGCGGCGCCGTGATCGAAAGCGAGCAACGCCGCAAAAAAGAGGAGCTTGATGAAAGCGCCGCGCGGCAAAAAAGTTCGGCCCTTAGTGATGAGCGCGCCCAAAGCCCTGCGCTTTCGGAAAAAGAACGCCTGCGCCAGCGCGAGCTTGAAGAGCTGCGCTTGATTCAAGATCAGGAACGGCAGGAAAGCGAGCGGCGCAAGACCGAAGATGAGCAACGCGCGCGCGCTTTGGCATCTTCCGGCGGACGCGTGGGCAATGAACGCGGGCGCGCGGGCGGGATGCGCGGCGCTGATCTGTCTTCGCTTTCAAGCGGTGTTTCCGCGCGGCGCGGGACGGCCCAGACTGATGAGGATGAGGGTGAAGAATCCTCGCGTGGCCGCCGTAGCGGGCGTAATACACGCGCAGCGCCAACGGCGCGGCGCACCGGCAACAATGATCGTCGCCGCACCGGCAAGCTGACGGTTTCCCAAGCGCTTGAGGGTGAAGAAGAGGGGCGCGTGCGCTCGGTGGCCTCGATACGCCGCCGTATTGAGCGCGGCAAACGTCAGGCGATGCAAAATCAGCTCGCGGCGGTGAAAGTCGCAAGGGATGTCATTATTCCCGAGGTTATCACCGTCCAAGAACTTGCCAACCGCATGGCGGAGCGCGGCGCGGATGTCATCAAGGCGCTGATGAAAATGGGCGTCATGGCCACCATCACGCAAAGCATTGACGCCGACACGGCTGAACTGATCGCAACTGAGCTTGGGCATCGCGTCAAGCGCGTGGCTGAATCCGATGTCGTGGCCGGTCTTTCTTTGATTGAAGACAGGCCCGAAGATATGAAACCGCGTTCGCCTGTCGTCACGGTGATGGGGCATGTCGATCACGGCAAAACCTCGCTTTTGGATGCTTTGCGCAGCGCCAATGTTGTGGCGGGCGAAGCGGGCGGCATTACGCAGCACATAGGCGCTTATCAGCTTGTTCTTCCCAAAGCTGTGCACGGGTTTGACCGTATTACTTTTATCGACACGCCCGGACACGCGGCCTTTACCGAGATGCGCGCGCGCGGCGCCAATGTTACGGATATTGTGATTTTGGTTGTCGCGGCGGATGACGGCATTATGCCGCAGACGATCGAGGCGATCCGCCATGCCAAAGCCGCCGGCGCGCCGTTGATTGTGGCGATCAATAAATGCGATCTTCCGGCTGCTGATCCGAGCCGCGTGCGCCAAGAGCTTTTGCAGCATGACGTGCAGGTTGAAGATATGGGCGGCGATGTTTTGTCTGTTGAGATTTCTGCCAAAAAGCGCGTTGGGCTTGATAAATTGCAAGACGCAATTTTGCTTCAGGCCGAGATTTTGGATCTCAAGGCCAATCCCGACCGCACGGCGGAGGGCGCTGTGATTGAAGCGAAGATGGAAAAAGGGCGCGGCTCGGTAGCAACTGTTCTTATCCAGCGCGGCACGCTTCATGTCGGGGATATTTTTGTGGCGGGCTCTGAATGGGGTCGCGTGCGCGCGCTTGTCAACGATCATGGCCAGAATGTGCAATCCGCGCCGCCTGCCATGCCGGTTGAAGTGATCGGCCTTAACGGGACGCCTGTCGCCGGTGATGATCTTGTTGTGGTGCCGTCAGAAGCGCGGGCGCGGGAAATCAGCGCTTATCGCGTGCGCCAGCGCCGCGCTCTGGCCGCAGCCACCACGCAGCGCACCACGCTTGAACAGATGATGGAAAACATCAAAACCGGCGAGGCCGCTTCCTTTACCGTTCTTATCAAGGGCGATGTGCATGGCTCGGTTGAGGCTTTGAAAACAGCGCTTGAAAAACTTTCCGAGGAAAGCAGCGAGGTCAAGGTTCAGGTTTTGGATGCGGCGGTCGGCCCCATTACAGAGTCGGATGTCACGCTGGCCAATGCTTCGCGCGGCATGATTATCGGCTTTAATGTCCGCGCCAATCCCCAAGCGCGCGAGATGGCCAAGCGCGATGGTGTCGAAATCCGCTACTACGCGATCATTTACAATGTGATTGATGATGTGAAGCAGGTTCTTTCCGGCATGCTGGCACCCGAGCTGCGCGAAAAGTTCCTTGGCAATGCCGAAGTGCTGCAGGTCTTTAACATCACCAAGGTCGGCAAGGTCGCGGGCTGTAAAGTCACGGAAGGCGTTGTGCGGCGCGGGGCCAAAGTGCGGCTACTGCGGGATAATGTTGTGATTCATGAGGGCGCTTTGAAGACGCTCAAACGCATGAAGGACGAAGTCAAAGAAGTGCGCGAGGGTTATGAATGCGGCATGGCGTTTGAAAATTACGACAATATTCAAGAAGGCGATATGATCGAATGTTTTGAGATCGAGCAGATCGCAAGGCATCTTTAAGGCGGGATTACGCTCATGCGCTCACAAAGACAGCTTAAAGTCGGCGAGACGTTGCGTCATGCTCTGGCGCAGCTTTTCCAGCGCGGCGATGTTCCGTGGCCCGCTTCGTTCAAGCCGCCTATTGTGACGATCTCGCAGGTGCAGGTCAGTCCGGATTTGCGCGCGGCGACGGCTTTCTTTTCGACTATGGGCGAAGGTGCGGATGCGGAAAGCACGTTCAAGGCGCTGAAAGAGCTGACCGGTTTTTTCCGTCACGCCATGGGCCGCGCGGTCAATCTGCGTTATGTGCCGACCCTTGTCTTTAAGCTTGATACGAGTTTTAATTATGCGCAGCATATTGATGAGATTTTAAGCATGCCTGCGGTCGCCAAAGATCTGGCAAAAAAAGACGGGGAAAAATGAAGGGCGCAAAGCTTCACGGCTGGCTTGTTCTGGATAAGCCCGTGGGCCTTACTTCTGTTCAGGCTTTGGGGCGCGCAAGGCGGCTTTTGGGCGGCGGCAAAGCAGGGCATGGGGGGACGCTGGATCCTCTGGCCAGCGGCGTTTTGCCTTTGGCGTTCGGCGAGGCGACAAAAATCATCGCGCATGTTATGGACGGCACCAAAATCTATGAGTTCACGGTTTTGTGGGGCCAGCAGCGCTCAACCGATGATGCGGAAGGTGAAATTATCGCCGTAAGTGACGCTCGGCCCACGGAAAAAGAGGTTTTGGCCGCGCTGCCTTTTTTTGTCGGAGACATTCTTCAGACGCCGCCGGCCTTTTCAGCCCTTAAAATCGCGGGTCAGCGCGCTTATGATCTGGCGCGCAAGGGGCAAGAGGTGGATTTACGGCCGCGAAAGGTGCAAATCGACCGGCTTGACCTTATTAAAGCTGATAAAGAGGGCGCAACTTTGCGTCTTGCGTGCGGTAAAGGGACTTATGTGCGGGCTTTGGCGCGCGATTTGGCGCTTAAACTCGGTAGTTTGGGCTATGTGGGGGCTCTCAGGCGCCTTGCTGCGGGGAATTTTGGGATCGCGCAAGCAATATCTGTTGAAAAACTCGAAGAATTGGCGCATAAGGGGGCTGCTCAGACAGCTCTGCTGTCGGTCGGATCGGCACTGGACGACATCCCGGGCCTGACCTTGACCGCGAGCGAAGCGCAAACCTTGCGCAACGGAAACCGCCTGCTTTTGCGTCGGGATCAGCTTCACTTGATAAAAGAGCCTTTGATCGCTGCTTTTTATCAGGAGGAGCCTGTGGCGCTTGTGCGGGTGGAAAACGGTGCGCTTTGTGTGGTGCGCGGTTTTCGTTTCTCATGATTTTTTGAAAAGGAGATAGATGATGTCGATGTCCAAAGCTCAGAAGCAGGCTCTTGTCGCCAAGTTTGCGCAGAAAAAAGGCGATACAGGTTCACCCGAAGTGCAGGTTGCTGTTTTAACGCAGCGCATCAACGACCTGACCAAACATTTCGAAACCAACAAAAAAGATCACCATTCACGCCGTGGCCTTTTGATGATGGTCAGCAAGCGGCGCGGTCTTTTGGCCTATCTTAAAAACAAGGATCTGGGGCGCTATGAAAAACTGATCGCGGCTCTGGGCCTGCGTAAGTAAGAACAAGAAAGAACAGCATGAAAGCCGATGACCATGGGGGTCATCGGGATGTCAAACGGGATCGGAAAAAAACGATGTTTACAGTTTACAAGAGAGAAATGGAATGGGGCGGGCGCAAGCTTGTTCTTGAAACAGGCAAAGTGGCGCGGCAGGCTGATGGCGCTGTTGTAGCAAGCCTTGGCGATACGGTTGTGCTCTGCACGGTTGTCGGCGCCAAAAAAGCAAAACCCGGGCAGGGATTCTTTCCCTTGACCGTCAATTACCAAGAAAAATATTTTGCGGCAGGGCGCATCCCGGGCGGGTTTTTCCGCCGTGAGGGAAGGCCTACGGAGAGCGAGACTCTCACAAGCCGTCTTATTGATCGCCCTATCCGGCCTTTGTTTCCGGAAGGCTATTTGTGTGAGACGCAGGTGATCGCTACGGTGCTGAGCCATGATTTGGAAAATAATCCTGACATTGTTGCGATGATCGGCTGTTCTGCGGCTTTGACGCTTTCGGGCATTCCTTTCCTCGGCCCCATTGGTGGCGCGCGTGTTGGGTATAAGGATGGAGCTTACATTCTTAATCCCACCATGCAGGAGCTTGAAGACAGCGCGCTTGATCTGGTTGTCGCCGGTACGCGCGAAGGCGTGTTGATGGTGGAGTCTGAGGCGCGTGAGCTTTCTGAAGATGTGATGCTCGGTGCTGTGGTTTTCGGACATGAATCCATGCAGCCGGTGATTGATATGATTATCTCGCTTGCTGAATCGGCTGCGAAAGATCCTCGGGATCTTGCGCCTCCTGCTTATGACCAAAAGACGTTGATGGCGGGACTTCAAACGCTGATCGGGCAGGATATGAAAGACGCCTATACCCACACGGCCAAGGCGGAACGTTATGGCTTGCTTGACGCTTTGAAGGAAAAGGCTTGCGGCGCGTTGGCGGAAGAAGCTGCCTATACGGCTGAGCAAATCGATGAAGCGCTTGAGAGCATGAAATACAACCATGTCCGCGCGATGATCCTTGATACAGGCAAGCGCATTGACGGGCGCGATACAAAAACCGTTCGCCCGATTGTGGGCGAGGTTGGCGTGTTGCCGCGCACGCATGGCTCATCCCTGTTTACGCGAGGCGAAACGCAAGCTTTTGTCGTGACCACGCTGGGAACAGGGCAGGATGAGCAGATTATCGACGCTCTGGCCGGTGAGTATCGTGAGCATTTTATGCTGCATTACAACTTCCCGCCCTATTCGGTGGGCGAGGCCGGACGTCTGGGCAGTCCCGGGCGGCGTGAAATCGGGCATGGAAAATTGGCGTGGCGCGCGCTGCGTCCGCTGCTTCCTTCGAAGGAGGCGTTTCCTTACACCATTCGCGTGGTTTCGGAAATTACGGAGTCCAACGGATCGTCCTCTATGGCGACTGTGTGCGGAAGCTCGCTTGCTTTGATGGATGCTGGTGTTCCCTTGCCGCGTCCTGTGGCGGGCATTGCGATGGGGCTTATCAAGGAGGATCGCGGTTTTGCGGTGCTTTCGGATATTCTGGGCGATGAGGATCATCTTGGCGATATGGACTTTAAAGTGGCCGGTTCCGAGCAAGGGATCACGGCGCTGCAAATGGACATCAAGATCACTTCGATCACGAAAGAGATCATGAAGATTGCCCTGGATCAAGCCAAGGAAGGGCGCATGCATATTCTTGGCGAGATGGCCAAGGCGCTGACCGGCGCGCGTGAAGGCGTCAGCCAGAATGCGCCGCGCATCACCACGCTGCAAATCCCCAAGGATAAAATCCGCGAGGTGATCGGCACAGGCGGCAAAGTGATCCGCGAGATTGTCGAAACCACAGGCGCGAAAATTGACATTGATGATAACGGCACGGTTAAGGTTGCGGCGGTGGACGCCGCTGCGGGCGAGGCGGCGATCAACTGGATTCGCGGCATTGTGGCGGAGCCTGAGGTCGGCGTGATTTACAAGGGCAAAGTTGTCAAGCTGATGGAGTTCGGCGCTTTTGTAAACTTCCTCGGCGCGCGTGACGGGCTTGTGCATATTTCCGAGATTGCGGCAGGGCGTGTGAATAAAACGTCCGACGTGCTTGCGGAAGGGCAGATGGTCTATGTCAAAGTGCTTGGTGTTGATGATCGCGGGAAAGTGAAACTTTCGATGAAGGTTGTCGATCAGGAAACGGGGCTGGAGCTGGCGGGGAAGTAACCCGTTAGCCCTCCCCCCTCTAAAATGTCATTGGCAGGAAAGTCGGCGAAGCCGAATTGACGCGGCAATCCCTGCGCCATCGCAGAGATTGCCGCGTCAGGCCTTACGGCCTTCCTCGCAATGACAGTTTTTTTAGATCCCCCCTTTGTCATCCTCGGGCAACCGCGAAGCGGTTGAGCCGGGGATCTGACGCCGGAGCATCATTCCACCGTCAGATCCCCGGGCTCTTGCTTCGCAAGCCCCGAGGATGACAAGGGGGGATAGAGTTAAGCTCTCTCCACCTTCAGCGGCCTATCCACGAGGGCGGCGATGATGTCTTGCACAGACGCCTTGTTTTGCAGAATGGCTTGCACGGCTGTGACGATGGGCATTTCGATTCCTTTTTGGGCGGCGAGCGCGGCAGCCGCTTGGGCGGTGGGGACGCCTTCGGCGATGGTTTGGCGCTCGGCAAGGATGGATTCGAGAGATTGGCCTTGGCCTAAAGCGTAGCCTAGGGACATATTTCTGGATGTTGTGCTGGCGCAGGTTAGGATTAAATCGCCGAGGCCGGACAGGCCCATCAAGGTTTCTTTTTCGGCGCCCATGGCGCGGCCTAGGCGCATCATTTCGGCAAGGCCTCTGGTGATAAGGGCGGCGCGGGCGTTTTCGCCTAGGCCGCTTCCTGCCGCGATGCCTGTGGCGATCGCCATGACATTCTTAATGGCGCCGCCTATTTGCGCGCCGATCACGTCCGTGCTGGCGTAGGGGCGCAAGGTTCGGCTTGAAATGGCCTGACAGAGATTTTGGCCGAGGGCTTCGTCTGCGCAGGCCAGCGTCAACGCCGTGATCTGGCCTTTGGCGACTTCGCTTGCGAAGCTTGGGCCGGAAAGGATGGCGATAGGGTGGCCTTTGAGTTCTTGCGCGATGATGTCTGAAGGGAAACTCAGCGTATCTTTTTCGATTCCTTTATTGGCCAGAATAAGGGGGATTTCTTTTGAAGCGTTCAGCGTTGCAATATGTCTTGCCATTTTGCGCGTGTGCTGGACGGGCGTAACGAAAAGCCAAGCTTGGCGGTCGATTATATCCTGAAAATCCTGCGTGGCTTTGATGGAAGGGTCGAGCTCTATGTTGGGCAGATAGGTGGTGTTTTCATGTTTTTTGTTGATCGTTTGGCATACATCATCTTCGCGCGCCCAGAGAATCACTTCGCGGCCCGCGCGGGCAAGGCTTTGCGCCAGAGCCGTGCCCCATGCGCCAGCGCCGATGACGGCGAAAGAGTTGATTTCATTCATCAGGAAACTCCCCTAACTGTTTGGGCGCCAAGGGCCATCTTGGGCGGGCGCGTGTGTCCAGAGGATCGCTTAGACCAAGTCTTAAACGCTCAAGACCTGCCCATGCTATCATCAGCCCGTTATCTGTGCAAAGTGCGGGCGGCGGCGCGAGAAAAGGAAGTTTATGACGCGCGGCGCATGAGGTCAAAGCTTGGCGAATAGCGAGGTTGGCGGCTACGCCACCGGCGGCTACCAGAGCGGCAGGTTTATCGCCGCGCGTTTCTAAAAGGGACAAGGCGTTTTCTGCGCGGTCTTGTAAAATCGCTGCAATCGTTTGTTCAAGCGAGGCGGCCATGTCGGCGATGAAGGAAGAGGTCAGCGGTTTTTCTTGCGCCTCAACAGCCAGACGCACTGCCGTTTTAAGTCCTGAAAAAGAAAAGTCGCAGCCTTTGCGGCCTATAAGAGGGCGCGGCAGGGGGATAGCATTCGGATTGCCTTCTTTCGCGGCTTTTTCAATCAGGACTCCGCCCGGGTAGCCGAGGCCCAAGAGTTTTGCGCTTTTGTCAAAACATTCGCCGACGGCGTCATCCAAAGATGCGCCCAGAAGTTCGTAAGCGCCGACTCCCTTAACCCATAAAAGCTGGCAATGGCCGCCTGAGATGAGAAGAAGAAGATAGGGAAAGGGAACGTCTTCGCTCAGACGTATGCTCAGGCCGTGGGCTTCGAGGTGGTTGACGGCGATAAAAGGTTTTTCCGTAACGGCGGCCATGGCTTTGCCCATCATGGCGCCGACCATCACACCGCCGATCAGGCCCGGGCCGCAGGTGGCGGCGATGCCGTCAATATCCGCGAGCGTTAAAGAGGCCTCAGCAAGCGCCTGCCGCACAAGATCATCGATTTTTGCCAGATGCGCGCGGGCGGCGATTTCAGGGACGACACCGCCATAGGGGCGGTGGGCGTTTTCCTGCGAGGCCAGCGCGTGGGCGAGGATACGGGGCGCATCATCACAGACAATGCCGACAGCGGTTTCATCGCAACTGCTTTCGATTCCCAGAATCTTCATTAAAAAAGGCCCTCGATCAAGCCGGACTCGTTAAGATGAATGCGCTCTGCCGCAGGCGATCTTGGCAGGCCGGGCATGGTCAGAATATCGCCGCACAGAGCCACCACAAAACCTGCGCCCGCGCTTAAACGGACATCGCGCACGGTAAGAGTGAAACCATCAGGCGCGCCGCGCAAAGCTTGATTGTCTGAAAAGCTATAAGGTGTTTTGGCGATGCAGACGGGGAGTTTTCCAAAGCCTTCTTTTTCATACAAGGCGAGTTTGCGCGTGGCCGAGGATTCAAAATGGATGTTTTCAGCGCGGTAGATGGCTTTGGCAACGGTTTCTATTTTTTCAGCCAAAGGCATGGCATCAGGATAAAGCAATTTAAAAGAAGCAGGTGTTTGCGTGATCTTGATAAGATCCTGCGCCAAAGAGAGCGCGCCTTTGCCGCCGTCAGCCCAATGTGTGCAGAAATGCGCAGCGATGCCGATTTTTTCGCAGGCTTCTTTGATGACGTTCATTTCAGCCTGCGTGTCGCTTGAAAACTTGTTGATGGCCACAAGGACAGGAAGGCCGAACTTCTGGACATTTTCAACATGGCGGATCAGGTTGGCAAGGCCATCCTTTACGGCCTTTACATTTTCACGCGCGAGATCTTCTTTGGCGATTCCGGCGTGCATTTTAAGGGCGCGGACGGTGGCCACAACTACGGCAGCGCAAGGCGCAAGACCGGCGGCGCGGCATTTGATGTTGAAAAACTTTTCAGCGCCTAAATCCGCGCCGAATCCGGCTTCGGTCACCACATAATCGGCAAGCCTTAGCGCGGTTTGTGTGGCGATCACGCTGTTGCATCCATGCGCGATATTAGCAAAGGGCCCGCCATGGATAAGCGCTGGCGTGCCTTCAAGGGTCTGGACGAGGTTGGGCTGCAGGGCATCGCGCAGCAGCGCCGCCATGGCTCTTTCAGCTTTCACGTCACTTGTTTTGGCAAAGCTTTTGTCAAAGCGCTGGGCGATCACCATACGCGCAAGGCGCTCTTCAAGGTCTTTATAGGATTGAGCAAGACAGAACACGGCCATCACTTCGGAGGCGACCGTGATGTCAAAGCCGTCTTCGCGGACTTGTCCGTTATTGCCCAAAGCGGCCAGCGTATGGCGCAAAGCGCGGTCATTCATATCAATGGCGCGCTTCCAGAAGATTTTGGATGGATCAAGCCCTGCGGCATTGCTCCAATAAATATGATTATCAATCATAGCCGCAAGCAAAGCGTTTGCGCTGGTGATGGCGTGAAAATCGCCGGTGAAATGGAGGTTAATCTCATCCATCGGCGCGACTTGGGCATGGCCGCCCCCTGTGGCGCCGCCTTTAAGGCCAAGGCACGGCCCTAAGGAAGGCTCGCGCAAAGCGATCATTGTTTTTTGTTGCAGCTGCGTCAGCGCATCGCCAAGGCCGATGGTGGTGGTGGTTTTGCCTTCGCCCGCCTGTGTGGGGCTGATGGCTGTTACTAAAACCAGCTTGCCGCGCGGGGGCTGGCTTTGCAAAGAGGTGACCTTGTCCATCACGATCTTGGCTTTGTGGGGGCCGTAGAGATAAAGGTCTTTGGCGCTTAGGCCCACCTTGGCCGCTATGGTTTCGATGTCCGCCAAAGGGGTTTGGCGGGCAAGGGTTATATCATCAAGGGCTGTCGTCATGGATCGCGGTAGCTCCTTTTTTCGCTTGATCTTTGCGCGCAATGTGCTCTTTTTTAAACAACTTTACAAGTCTTTGCGGGGGTTGCTTTGGGGGTTATCACGCGGTTTGCGCCAAGTCCGACGGGGTTTTTGCATCTTGGGCATGCGGCGTCCGCGCTTTTTGCTTGGCGTCAAGCGCAGGAAGAGGGTGGTACTTTTCTTTTGCGAATCGAAGATATTGATTCGTCACGCTGCCGGTCTTCTTATGTGACGCAGATTTTTGAGGATTTGCGCTGGCTGGGCCTACATTGGCCTCAGCCGGTGCTTTATCAGTCGCAGCGGATGGCAGTTTACCGGCAGGCTCTTGATGTTTTACAGGCAAAGGGGCTGCTTTATCCTTGTTTTTGCACGCGCAAGGAGGCTGTTCTTTCCGCCCCGCAGGAAGGGGATGAGGCTTTTGCGGTTTATACGGGGGCTTGCAGGAACCTGACCACGCCGCCGCCTTTGCGGGAGCCTGCTCTTAGGCTTGATATGCAAAAGGCCTGCGCTCTGGCGGGGCCTTTATCTTGGTATGACGCGGCCTGCGGGCGGGTTGTTGAGGCTGATCCTGCGCGGTTTGGTGATGTTATTCTGGCGCGGCGGGACATTAAAACAAGCTATCATCTGGCTGTTTGTGTTGATGATGCGGCCCAAGGCGTGACGTTGGTGACGCGCGGGGAGGATTTGCGGGCCGTTACGGATATTCATTGCCTGATTCAAACGCTGCTTGATTTGCCAAGGCCCGCTTATGCGCATCACCCGCTTTTGCGGGATGAAAAGGGGCAGCGGCTGGCCAAGCGGGATCAGAGCCTGAGTCTTGGAGCTTTGCGCCAAAAAGGCCTTAGTCCGCAGGCTGTGATCGAACAAGCTTGTTTTAATCAGGGTTAAATGCTTTCTTGTTGACAAGATAAGGCTTTTTGCTTAACTCTGGCCGCCAGTTGTGACACATGAAAAAGGGATCTTTTTCATTTTTTGCGCGGGTGTAGCTCAGTTGGTTAGAGCGTCGGCCTGTCACGCCGAAGGCCGCGGGTTCAAGTCCCGTCACTCGCGCCATTTTTCCTTTCCTTGAAAGGAGCCAGAGCGGTGAGCAGGGATATTTTAGGGTCTTATTTCCCTATCCTGGTCTTTATGGCGGTCGCTTTTGGCATCGCCCTTGCTGCCGTTGCTCTTTCCTTTATTTTTGGCCCGCATAAGCCTGATATTCACAAAAATGAACCTTATGAGTGCGGCTTTGCGCCTTTTTCGGATGCGCGCGGGCGGGTTCATGTCCGTTTTTATCTTGTGGCCATTCTTTTCATTCTTTTTGATATTGAGGTGGCGTTTTTATTTCCTTGGGCTGTGGCGCTTTTGGATATCGGCTGGGGCGGGTTTGCCTCGATGATGGTGTTTCTTTTCGTCCTCACGGTCGGGTTTGTGTATGAGTGGAAAAGGGGTGCTCTGGAATGGGAGTAGGCAAATCCCCTGTTTTCGATCCGCAGATAGATCCCGTCACCCGCAGGCGCTATGAACAAGGCGCGCGGCTTTTGGGCAAGGGGGTTCAGGATAAGGGCTTTTTGCTTGCCAAACGTGATGAGCTTTTTGCTTGGGCGCGTACCGGATCTATGTGGCCTTTGACGTTCGGGCTTGCCTGCTGCGGCATTGAGATGATTCACGCTTATATGAGCCGCTATGATCTCGACCGTTTCGGGATGATGCCGCGCTCAAGCCCTCGTCAGGCGGATGTGATGATTGTGGCCGGTACCGTCACCAACAAAATGGCGCCGGCCTTGCGCCGCCTTTATGACCAGATGCCTGAGCCGCGCTGGGTGATCTCGATGGGAAGCTGCGCCAATGGCGGGGGGTATTATTATTACTCTTATTCTGTTTTGCGCGGCTGCGATCGCGTGATTCCGGTTGATGTTTATGTGCCGGGCTGCCCGCCTTCGGCTGAGGCTTTAGTTTATGGGCTTTTGCAACTCCACCGCAAGATTCGCGCGCAGGAGCAATCAAGCTGGCTTGACCGGCAGGGGGCGTCATGATGGATGTTGTACGCACCGTTTTGCAGGAAGCCAACATCAAGTATCTTTCTTGTGGCGCCGGTGTTTTGCATGTGGATGGGGCGGCTCTTTTTGAAGCCTTGCAGCTTTTGCGGGATCATCCGCAAACGGATTTTACGCAGATGATGGATCTTTGCGGGGTTGATTATCCTTCGCGGCGTCCGCGGTTTGATGTGGTCTATCAGCTTTTGAGTTTGCGTTTTAATACGCGGCTGACGGTTGTTGTTTCTGTTGAAGAAGAAATAGCCGTGCCTTCAATAACGAAGCTTTATCCCTGCGCCGCTTGGTTTGAACGTGAATGCTATGACATGTTCGGCCTTGTGTTCGAAGGGCATGAGGATTTGCGCCGGATTTTGACGGATTATGATTTTGAAGGTTTTCCTTTGCGGCGGGATTTTCCTTTAAGCGGGTTTACGCAGGTGCGTTATGATGATTTGACGCGGCAGGTGATTAAGGAGCCTGTGTCTCTCGATCAGGATTACCGCGCTTTTGAGGCGCAAAGCCCTTGGCGCGGTGTGGCGGCTGTGCAGAAACGGGGGGCGTCATGAGCGCGCCTTCGGATCCGTTTGTTCTTAATCTTGGGCCGCAGCATCCGGCGGCGCATGGCGTTTTGCGGCTTATTCTTGAAATGGACGGCGAGATTGTCAGCCGCGCCGATCCGCATATCGGGTTTCTTCATCGCGGTACGGAAAAACTTATCGAGCATAAAACCTATATGCAGGCGCTTCCTTATTTCGATCGGCTGGATTATGTCGCGCCTATGGCTTCGGAGCATTGTTTTTCTCTGGCGGTGGAAAAGCTTCTCAAGCTCCAGATCCCGCCGCGCGCTCAAGTCATCCGCGTTTTATTTGCGGAAATTACGCGCCTTTTGAATCATCTTTTTGCTGTGACGACAAGCGCGCTTGATCTTGGGGCGATCACGCCCACGCTTTGGGGGTTTGAGCAGCGTGAAAAACTGATGGCGTTTTCCGAGCGTGTTTCAGGCGCGCGGATGCATGCCAATTATATCCGCCCGGGCGGCGTGGCCAAGGATCTCCCCGAAGGGCTTTTGGATGACATCTGGGATTTTGCGCATGATTTTCCGGCTTTTGTGGATGATCTTGAAACGCTGCTGACCGAAAACCGCATCTTCAAGCAGCGCACGGTGGATATCGGTATGATTGATTTGCAGACGGCTTTGGCTTGGGGGCTGAGCGGGCCGATGCTGCGGGCCAGCGGCGCGGCGTGGGATTTGCGCAAAAGCCAGCCTTATGACGGGTATGAGACTTATGATTTCGACATTCCTGTCGGCAAAACGGGTGATTGTTATGCGCGCTATCTTGTCCGTATCGCGGAGATGCGTCAGTCTGCGCGTATCATCAAGCAGTGCGTCATGCGCATGCCGCAAGGGCCTTTTATGGTGGATGATTACAAGGTGGCCTTGCCGCCGCGCCAGCTTCTTGAAACCTCGATGGAGGCTTTAATCCATCACTTTAAACTTGCAAGCGAGGGTTATCATGTGCCGCAGGGGGCCGCTTATACAGCTGTGGAAGCGCCCAAGGGCGAGTTCGGCATTTACCTGATTGCGGATGGCAGCAACAAGCCTTACCGCTGTAAAATCAGAGCGCCGAGTTTTGCTCATCTGCAAATACTTCCTTTGCTTGCGCAGGATCATATGCTGGCCGATGTGGTGGCCATTCTCGGCAGTCTTGACATTGTTTTCGGGGAGATCGATCGATGAAGGAAAATGGGCGGAAAAAACCGTTTATGGTTGTAGGTGAAATTGTTCGTCTTCCTCAAAGAGGCGGGGATGAAGCCTATATCGTGCTTGGTGTCCAAAGGGATCATTCTTCCGGTGGCCCGCATTATGCGGAAATCTGTCCTACCTATTATTTTAAAGATGATGCGGAGAAGCTTATTTTTGCGCGCAATTTGAAACGGGGATTCACAAAACTTGATCGGGAATCCGCATTTTTGAACCTGCTTGAACATAAAGCATTTTGGGATCTGGGTGTTGAGGCGCCTCATTGGCGTCTTGCTGATGAAAGCCTGCAGCCCGGCACATATATTCACTGGCATAACACGCATCATCTCAAGCTTTGTCACGCTTGGACGAAACGGGACGCCGAGGCTTTGGACAGAGATTCATCACAGGATGCTGTCGTGACCGAGCAGTTTTATGCAAGGCATAATAATGTTCCCCAGATTATGATCGGGTTTCAGCTTCTTAAAAGTGAACTTGCGCCGCATTATCAGGGTTTTCTTGATAATGTGCAAAAGCATGCTGATGAACAATATTTAAAAGATATGCGATCATCACTTGTAGGGGAAACAATTTGTGGTTTTGCGCCGCTTTATTGTTTTTTTGATCCCAAAAGGGTTACCATTACCAAAGGCGTATCCAACGGCGTTTATCCAAGCAGGGAGCAGGTTTTAAGAAACGGAACGCCGCTGCGGCGCGATGTGACGCAGGGATGATGGCGATGGCTTTATCAACAGGACAGCCCGTTTTTTCTTTCCAGCCCGAAGCGCAGGAGCAGGCCCGCGCGATTGTGGCGCGTTATCCTGAGGGCCGTCAGGCCAGCGCGCTGGCACCACTTTTGGATCTGGCGCAGCGGCAGAATAAGGGGTTTCTTTCGCGCGATGCTATTTTTTATGTGGCAGATTTTCTTGATGTGCCCGCGATCCGCGCTTTTGAGGTGGCCTCTTTTTACAGCATGTTTAATCTTGAGCCTGTGGGGCTTTATCTGATTCAGATCTGCCGCACAACGCCTTGCTGGCTTGCGGGCAGTGACGATCTTAAAAAAGCGATTGAAGAGCATCTGGGCCTTAAAGTGGGGCAGACATCAGAGGATAAGCTCTTTACCTTGCGCGAGGTGGAATGTCTGGGCGCTTGCGTGAATGCGCCTGCTGTGCAGATCAATGATGATTATTATGAGGCTTTAACGCCTGAAACGCTGATTGCAATTTTAAAAGCGCTTGCGCGTGGTGAAAAGCCGGTTTACGCCCCTTGCAATGTGGCGGGGCGTTGTTCCTGTGCCTGTAAAAAGGAAAAAACATGCTAAAGCCGCAGGATCGCATCTTTACCAATTTATGCGGGCATGAGCCGATCCTGTTGTCGGCTTCGCGCCGGCGCGGAATCTGGGCGGATACGGCCAAGCTTATCAGTCAGGGCAGCGCAGCGCTGATTGAGCAGGTGAAAAAATCAGGCCTGCGCGGGCGCGGCGGGGCAGGGTTTTCAACGGGGCTTAAATGGTCTTTTATGCCCAAACCTTCCGAGCGGCCTCATTACCTGATTGTGAATGCGGATGAGTCCGAGCCGGGCACCTGCAAAGACCGCGCAATTTTGCGTTATGATCCGCATCGTCTTTTGGAAGGCGCTTTGTTTGCGGCGGCGGCCGTGCAAGCGCATGTGGTTTATATCTATATACGCGGCGAGTTTGGGCAGGAGGCGCGCGTTTTGCAAGAGGCGCTTGTCGAAGCCTACAGCGCCGGACTTTTGGGGCGCAATGCCGCCGGCTCGGGCTGGGCTTGTGATGTTTATATTCATCGCGGGGCAGGGGCTTATATTTGCGGCGAGGAAACAGCGCTGCTCGAAAGTCTTGAAGGCAAAAAAGGGCAGCCGCGCAACAAGCCGCCTTTTCCGGCGCAGGCGGGGCTTTACGGGTGCCCGACCACCATCAACAATGTTGAAACTTTGGCCTGCGTGCCGGAGATTTTGCGGCGCGGGCCCAACTGGTTTGCGTCATTCGGGCGGCCCAATAATACGGGAACCAAGCTTTTTTGCATCTCGGGCCATGTCAACAAGCCTTGCACGGTTGAAGAAGAAATGGGAATCCCGCTGAAAGAACTTATCGAAAAACACGCAGGCGGCGTGCGCGGCGGGTGGGATAATCTTTTGGCTGTGATTCCGGGCGGGGCCTCGGTGCCGCTTTTGCCTGCCTCTTTATGCACAGATGCGCGGATGGATTTTGACAGTCTTTCAGAGCTTGGCTCGGCTTTGGGTTCGGCCGGCGTGATTGTGATGGACAAATCCACGGATATTATCGAGGCTATTGCGCGGCTCAGTCATTTTTACATGCATGAAAGCTGCGGGCAGTGTACGCCTTGCCGCGAAGGGACGGGCTGGATCTGGCACGTGATGACGAGGCTGCAAAAAGGCGAAGCTGAAATCCATGAGATTGATGAGCTTTGGGACATCACCAAAGCTATTGAGGGTCACACGATTTGCTCGTTCGGCGATGCGGCTTCTTGGCCTGTCCAAGGTTTGATCCGTCATTTCAGGCCTGTTCTTGAAGCGCGTCTCAAGAAAAGCGGGGCGTCATGATTAAGCTGACCATTGATGCGCGCGAAATTGAGGTTGAGGAAGGCACTTCTATCCTTCAAGCCTGCACGCAAAACGATATTGAGATTCCGCGTTTTTGCTATCATGAAAAGCTTTCGATAGCAGGAAGCTGCCGCATGTGCCTTGTTGAAGTTGAAAAAATGCCCAAGCTTGTTATCAGCTGCGCCATGCCATGCGCTGCGGGGATGGTTGTTCACACGCAAAATGACCGCATCAAACGCGCGCGCGCCGAAGTGATGGCGATGCTGCTTTTAAACCATCCTTTGGATTGTCCTGTGTGCGATCGGGGCGGGGCATGCGATCTTCAGGATCTTGCTTTTGCCTATGGGTGGGATCGCTCTTGCAGCAAGGAAGAGCGGCGGCAGGTGTGCGACAAAGAACTTGGGCCTCTCATTAAAACAGTGATGACGCGCTGCATTCACTGCACGCGCTGTCTTCGTTTTATGGATGAGATTGCGGGCGTGCCTTCCTTGGGCGGGCTTTATCGCGGCGAGGATTTGGAAATTACGCCGGTTTCCGAGGGGCCTATATTGTCCGAGCTTGCGGGCAATTTGATTGAAATATGTCCCGTGGGCGCTTTGACGGCTAAGCCTGATGCCTTTGCTTTTCGTCCTTGGGAGCTTGAGAAGACGGACAGCATTGATGTGATGGATGCTGTCGGCAGCAACATACGCATTGATACGCGCGGCAATAAGGTGATGCGTATCGTGCCGCGCCTTCATGAGGGTATCAATGAAACATGGATCAATGACAAGACGCGGTTTGCGTGTGATGGGCTCAATTATCAGCGGCTTGATCGGCCCTATCTGCGGCGCGAGGGAAGGCTTGAGGCGGTAAGCTGGGATGATGCTTTGGAAGTGATTGCAAAAAAACTTCATAATCTGCCGCCTGAACGGCTGGGGGCAATTGCGGGCGATCTTGCGGATTGCGAGTCGATGTTTGCGATGAAGGCCTTTTTGAAAGCTCTTGATACGCCTAATATGGATTGCAGGCAGGATGGCGCTTTGTATGACATCAGCGCGCGCGCCGGCTATGTGATGAACAGCCGCATCAGCGGGATTGAACAGGCGGATGTGATTTTGCTTGTGGGTACCAACCCTCGGTTTGAGGCAAGCCTTGTCAATGCGCGGTTGCGTAAGCGGTTTTTACAAGGCGGCGTCAAAATCGGGTTGATCGGAAGCCCTTGCAATCTGACCTATCCTTATGAGCATGTCGGCTACAGCGCCGTGACGGTGCGCGATTTGCTTGAGGAAAAGCATCCTTTTGCGGATCTTTTGAAGGGCGCCAGACGTCCTATGTTGATTTTGGGCGCGGCAGCGGCGGCGCGGGCGGATGGGCCGGCGCTGCATACGGCCTGTTGTGAGCTTGCGGAGAGATTCAATCTGGCCCGTGATGGGTTTAACGGCTTTAATGTGCTCCAGAGCGCAGCTTCGCGCGTGGGCGGGCTTGATCTTGGTTTTGTGCCGCAGGGCAAATATGGTCTGGCTTGCGCCGGTATGCGGGCGGCGGCGCAGACGGGCAGGCTTGATGTGCTTTATCTTTTGGGCGCTGATGAGATGGATATGAAATATCTGGGCAAGGCTTTTGTGATTTATCAAGGCCATCATGGCGACCTTGGCGCGCAACGCGCGGATGTTGTGCTGCCGACGCCCGCATATACGGAAAAAGACGGCCATTACGTCAACACCGAAGGGCGGCCCCAGCGCGCGCGCCGCGCTGTGATGCCTTTGGGCCAAGCGCAGGAGGATTGGGCTGTTTTGGTGATGCTGGCGCAGGCATGCGGCAAGTCGCTCCCTTTTGAAAATGCCGACCAGCTTCGCAAGGCGATGATAAAGGCCGCGCCGCATTTGGGAGCACTTGATGAAGTGCCTGTCAATATGTGGCAGCGTTTTGGAACGGGGGGGAGTTTGTCGCTCCAGAAAATGCAAAACGGGCCGGCTAATTTTTACATGACGGATTCCATCTGCCGCGCTTCGCCCACGATGGCTCAATGCACGCGCGAGGTTTGGCCTCTTTTGCAGGGAGAGGGGTGAGCATGCTTTGGGACATTTTCTGGATTCTTGCTGGGGTGGCCTGCATTATAGCCGTGGTTTTGGGCGCGACCTCTTATCTGACTTGGTATGAGCGCAAGGTTCTGGGGCTTATCCAAGTGCGCAAGGGGCCCAATATTGTGGGGCCTTTCGGCCTTCTGCAGCCTGTGGCGGACGGAATCAAGGTTCTTTGTAAGGAAACTATTTTTCCGGCCCGCGCGCATGTGCCTTTGTTTATTTTTGCGCCGGTTTTAACGTTTTTTCTGGCGCTGGCAAGCTGGGCCGTGGTTCCTTTTGATAAAGGTCTTGTTCTGGCGGACATTAATGTCGGGGTGCTTTATATTCTGGCGCTTTCGTCTTTGTCCGTTTATGCCTTGATTATTGCCGGATGGGCGTCCAATGCCAAATATCCTTTTTTGGGTGCTTTGCGCGCTGCGGCGCAGATGATTTCTTATGAGGTTTCCATCGGGCTTATTTTTGTCTGTGTGCTTTTATTTGCCGGATCGCTTAATCTTAGCCGCATTGTCGAGGCGCAAAAAGACGGGTGGTTTGTGTTTTCCCTGCTTTTTCCTATGATGATTTTGTTTTTTGTCGCGGCTCTGGCGGAAACCAACCGCAGTCCCTTTGACTTGCCGGAAGGGGAAAGCGAGCTTGTCGGCGGATTCAATACCGAATATTCCTCCATGATCTTTGCGATGTTTTTCTTAGGCGAATATGCCAATATGATTTTGGTCAGCGCCATGATAAGCATTTTGTTTCTGGGCGGCTGGCTTGCGCCTTTTGAGGGGCTTTCTTTTATCCCGGGCTTTGTCTGGTTTGCGGCGAAAATAGCTTTGTGCCTTTTTGTCTTTTTGTGGGTGCGGGGAACTTTGCCGCGCTATCGTTATGACCAGCTGATGCGTATAGGATGGAAGTTCTTTTTGCCGGTCTCTTTATTTTGGGTTGTCATCAGCGCCACGTGGGTGCTTTGGAGGGGCTATGGCGTGGGATAGAGCCCTTTACAGAATTAAATATATCCTCGGGCTTGATATGATCGCCGGACTTTGGATCACGCTGCGCTATGTGTTTAAAAAGCCTGTAACGCTGAATTATCCTTATGAAAAAGGCCCTTTAAGCCCGCGTTTTCGGGGCGAGCATGCTTTGCGCCGCTATCCGGACGGCACAGAGCGCTGCATTGCCTGCAAGCTGTGTGAGGCGGTGTGTCCGGCGCTGGCCATTACAATTGCTGCGGGGCAGGCGGATAATGGGGCGCGCGTTGCGCTGCGCTATGATATTGATATGACCAAATGCATAAATTGCGGTTTGTGTCAGGAGGTTTGTCCTGTTGAGGCGATTGTGGAAGGCCCCAATTTCGAATATGCAACATGGAGCCATGAAGAGCTGATTTATGACAAGGCGCGTCTTTTGGCGAATGGTGAGCGGTGGGAGTCTTTGCTTGCGGCCGATCTTGCTGCGGAAAGGAAAAACGCATGATTGAGGCTGTGATCTTTTACATGTTTGCGTTTGTTCTGATGGCGGCTGCCGCAGCGTGCGTCAGTGTGCGCCAGCCTGTTTTGGCCGTGCTGAGCTTGATCTTGTGCTTTTTTAACGCAGCCGGTTTGATGGTGCTTTTGGGGGCGGAGTTTCTGGCTTTTGTCGTGCTGATCGTTTATGTCGGCGCGGTTGCGGTGTTGTTTTTGTTTGTCGTGATGATGCTTGATGTGCGCGCGCCTGCGGCAGAGCCTAAAAAGCGGCAAAGATTTTTGCGTCCGGCTTTTGCTGTTGTAACGGCCATTCTTTTTCTTGAGATCCTTGTTGTCGTGTTTTCTTCTCTGTCCGCTTCAGACGTTGCGCCGGTGATAGAGGCGGATTTTGAAAATACGCGGCTTTTGGGGCAGGTGCTTTATACGGATTATATCTATCCTTTTCAAATGGCCGGACTTTTGCTGCTTGTGGGCATGATCGGGGCGATGGCGCTGACTTTGACCAAGCGCAAGGAAGTCAAGCGGCAGAAGCTCTGGGACCAACTTGACCGCAGGGCAGGGGAGGTTCTTGAAGTGCGCTCTGTCAAGACGGGGGAGGGGCTTTTGTGATGCTGACCATAGGGCTTTCACATTATCTGGCTTTAAGCACAATGCTTTTCATGATCGGGCTTTGCGGCATTGTTTTCAACCGTCGCAATGTGATTGTGATTTTGCTGGCGATCGAGCTTATCCTGCTTGCGGCCAATATTAATTTTGTGGCCTTTTCTTCCTTTGGGTCTTTGATCGAGGGTCAGGTGATGGCCATGATCGTGTTAACAGTTGCGGCGGCGGAGACTTCTGTGGGACTCGCCATTTTGGTTGTTGCCTTCCGGCAGAGGCTTTCCGTTGATGTGTCTGATCTTGCGGCTCTGAAAGGATAGTGATGAGCGCCTTTTTCCTGATTGATGTGCTGGCTGTGTTTTTGCCGCTTTTGGGGGCTGCGGGCGCGTGGTTTTGTGGCCGCAGGTTTGGCGATCGCTGGGCGGTGATGTTCAGCAGTATAGCCGTGCTTCTTGCGGCCCTGCTCTCTTGCGTCATTTTTTATCAGGTGGCTTTTGAAGGGGCGGCGCGCGCGCATCATCTTTTGCGCTGGCTTGACAGCGGATCTTTGCAGGCGAACTGGGCCATCAGGCTTGATGCGCTTTCGGCGCTGATGGTTCTTGTTGTGAATATTGTTTCCGCGATGGTTCACTTTTATTCTTTCGGTTACATGAAAGATGACAAAAGCGTGCCGCGCTTTATGGCTTACCTTTCCTTATTTACGTTTTTTATGTTGATGCTGGTCACGGCGCAGGATCTTGTGCAGCTTTTCTTCGGCTGGGAAGGCGTTGGTCTGGCCTCTTACCTTTTGATCGGTTTTTACAGCCGCAAAGAGTCCGCCAATCAGGCCGCGATGAAGGCCTTTATCGTCAACCGCGTGGGGGATTTCGGGTTTCTTTTGGGGATCTTCGGCTGTTATCAGCTTTTCGGGTCTCTGGCTTTTGACGATATGAACCAGATCGTCCCTTCTTTTTATCATTTTGCGGGGCGAGAATGGCCTGCGGGTGCCGTTATTGCCGCGCTGTTTTTTATGGGCGCGATGGGCAAATCAGCGCAGATCGGGTTGCATACATGGCTGCCTGATGCGATGGAAGGCCCTACCCCTGTGTCCGCGCTTATTCATGCCGCAACCATGGTGACGGCAGGGGTCTTTATGCTGTCGCGGCTTTCGCCTTTGTTTGAGCAGGCTCCGGTTGTTCTGGCATGTATCACAATTATAGGCGCTTTGACGGCGCTTGCGGGCGCTTTGATGGCGCTGGTTCAGTTTGATATTAAGCGCGTTATTGCGTATTCAACGATGAGCCAGCTGGGTTATATGGTTTTCGCCGCCGGCGTATCCGCTTATGCCGTCAGCATGTTTCATCTGGTGACGCATGCTTTTTTCAAAGCTCTTTTGTTTTTGGGCGCGGGCTGCGTTATTCATGCTGTGGCCGGTGTGCAGGATATGCGCAAGATGGGGGGGCTTTGCCGCGTGATGCCATGGACGTGCGGTTTGATGTGGATCGGCGCGCTTTCGCTTGCCGGTTTAGGGATTGAAGGGCTTGGCGGCTTGTCGGGATTTTATTCCAAGGACATGATTTTGGAAGCAGCTTTTGCGTGCGGCACGGGTTTCGGGTTTTTTGCTTACGGCACAGGGCTTTTTGTTGCGTTCCTGACGGCTTTTTACAGCGGGCGCATGCTGTTTATGACTTTTTACGGATCTGCGGCATCTGCCGCGCGTCATGCGCATGAAGCGCCGCTTTCCATGTTACTCCCGCTTGTCCCTCTGGCTTTGGGCGCTTTGTTTGCGGGATGGGGCATGCATGGCTGGTTTCATTCTTCGCAGGAAGAGAGCTCTTTGCGGCTTTATCTTCCGCTTTTCTTTGCGTTGTCGGGTTTTGCCCTTTCTTGGTATTTTTATATCCGGCGGCCTTCCTTGCCGGCGAAGTTTGTGCAAGCGGTGGCGTATCCTTACAACATCATCGTTGCGAAGTTTTATTTTGACCGGCTTTATAATAGGATTTTCGTCCGCGCCCTGCTCCGTTTGGGCCAGCTGCTCTGGCACAGGGGGGATGAGCAGGTGATTGATCGTTTCGGGCCGGATGGTGTGGCTGTGCTCGCGCGCGCAGCCGGTGCAAGGCTGCGGCTTTTGCAAAGCGGCTATCTTTACCATTATGCGGCTTGTATCCTTTTGGGTGTTTTTCTTTTGATAAGTTGGGTTTTGTGGCAAAGGGTAGGCTTGTGATGCTTGAGGCGATCCCACTTCTTTCGCTTTTAAATGCCGCGCCGTTTTTGGGCTTTTTCGCGGTTTTTCTGTTTGATGATCGTCATGCGAAAAGAGTTGCGCTTTTCTTTGCCGGTCTTACGGCGGCGCTTGCTTTGATGGTTTTGGCCGGTTTTGATCCTGCCGGTGCGCCCTTTCAGTTTGTTGAGAAAGTGCCATGGATCACCGCTTTGGGATTGTCTTACCACAAGGGGATTGACGGGATTTCACTTTGGTTTGTGATGCTGACGGTGTTTTTGACGCCTGTGGCCATGATGGCGGGTTTTGCCGTTAAAGAGCGCACGCGGCTTTTTATGGGGCTTTTCCTTCTTCTTGAGGCCATGATTTTAGGCGTGTTTACCACGCTTGATCTGTTTTTATTTTATGTGTTTTTCGAAGGCGTTTTGATCCCGATGTTTTTTATTATCGGCCTGTGGGGGGGTGAGCAGCGTTTTTATGCGGCGATGAAGTTCTTTCTTTATACGTTTCTCGGCTCGGTTTTGATGCTTTTGGCGGTCTTTGTCATGATCCTTAAAACGGGAAGCGGCGATATGACAGCCATGATGGGGTTTGCTTTTCCCAAGGAATTGGCGCTGTTTTTGTGGATGGGCTTTTTTGCTTCTTTTGCGATCAAGACGCCCATGTGGCCGTTTCATACATGGCTGCCTTTGGCACATGTGCAGGCGCCGACAGCCGGTTCGGTGATATTGGCGGCGCTTTTGCTGAAAATGGGAGGCTATGGGTTTATAAGGATTTCCCTTCAAATGCTGCCGCAGGCCAGTCAGGTTTTTGCGCCTTTGATGATTATACTCAGCCTTGTGGCGATTATTTATGCTTCGCTTGTGGCGTTGGCGCAGGTGGATATGAAAAAGCTTGTGGCCTATTCGTCCGTTGCGCATATGGGGTTTATGACGCTCGGGATTTTCTCGGGCACGCGCGAAGGGCTTGAAGGGGCGATGATGGTGATGATCTCGCACGCGCTTGTTTCCGCCGCGCTGTTTTTGGGCGTGGGCGTTTTGTATGAGCGCACGCATACAAGACAGATTGAAGCCTATGGCGGCGTGGCGCAGGTGATGCCTCATTTTGCCGCGCTGATGATGGTGTTTTTTCTTGCTGCGCTGGGTTTGCCCGGAACCTCGGGTTTTGTGGGCGAGTTTCTTTCGTTGCAAGGCGCTTGGCTTTATGACGGGTTTGTTGCTTTTATCGCGGCTTTGGGCGTGATTTTAAGCGCAAGCTATATGTTATGGCTTTATAAGCGCGTGTTTTTCGGCGCTGTGGAAAAGCCTTTGGTGCGGGGATTAACGGATCTTGGCGCGCGTGAATATGTGATGTTGGTGCCGTTGATGCTGTTTGTTTTGGGCATGGGGCTTTATCCGTCCTTTGTCCGTGATGTGTTTGCGCCGTCTTTGATGCGCGTGATGGAAGTGTGGGGATGATGGAAAGCGTAAGTTTGATCCGGCCTGAGCTTTTTCTTGCCCTTGCGGCCTTGGCGTTTCTTTTGATGAGCGCGTGGTTTCAGAAGGCAGAAGGTATTATTTACGGCTGCGCAGGCGTGATGGTGATCGCCGCGCTTTGGATTGCGTGCGCGGATGGTGCGGGCGTTCTTTTGAACGGCATGATCGCGGTGGATGATTTCAGGCGCTTTGTTAAAGTGATTATTCTTTTGTCAGGCGCGGCGGCGCTGCTTTTTGCGCCGTCTTTTTTCAAACAGGACGACCCTGTTGACGGCGCTTATGGCGTGCTTGCGCTTTTTGCGAGCCTTGGGATGCTGGGGATGGTGTCTGCTACGCACCTCCTTTCTTTTTATGTGAGTTTTGAGCTTCAAAATCTGGCGCTTTATATTCTTGTGGCCATGCGGCGTGACAATCGCGCTTCAAGTGAGGCTGGGGTTAAATATTTTGTCCTCGGCGCTTTGGCGTCGGGCGTGATGGTGTTTGGCTTGTCTTGGCTTTACGGTTTTGCGGGGTCAGGCTCTTACGCGATGATTGCGTCGGCTGCAGATCACGCGCAAGGTCTGGGTTTGGGCGTGGGGATGATTTTTGTTCTGGCCGGATTGGCTTTCAAGGTTTCCCTTGTGCCTTTCCATATGTGGACGCCTGATGTTTATGATGGCGCGGCGGCGCCTGTGACGGGGTTTTTAACGGCGGCGCCTAAAATAGCCGCGATGGCGGTGCTGGGCTTTCTTCTTCTGGTTCCTTTCGGCGGGCTTTGGGTTTTTTGGCAGGGGCCGCTTGCCGCGCTTGCGCTGCTTTCCATGTTCTGGGGAGCGCTTGCCGGTCTTCTTCAAACGCACATAAAAAGGCTTATGGCATACAGCGCGATTTTGAATATGGGCACGTTGCTGCTTGCGGTGCTTGCGCGTGACGGGCAGAGTCTTTTGCTTTATCTTTGTGTATATGTCATGGCTGCGCTTGGCGTGATGGGAGGCGTGAGCTTGATACGCATCAAAGGACAGGAGCTTGAGCGGATTGAAGACTGCGCCGGTCTTGGGCGTGTGCATCCCGTGCTTGCCGGCGCTATGGCTTTATGTTTGTTTTCTCTGGCCGCTGTGCCGCCTATGGCCGGATTTTTAGGCAAGTTTATGGTGTTTTTTGCTGCCGTGAAGGCGGATTTTACGGGACTTGCCGCGCTCGGGCTTTTGGCAAGCGTGCTGGCGGCGGCTTTTTATCTGCGTGTGGTCAAGGTGATTTATTTTGAAGCGCCCAAGCAAGAAGCGGCTTCTTTTGAAGCACAAGGCCTTCCCGCGCGCGCGGCCGCCGCCGCTGTTGTGCTTTTGGCGTTGGCTTCGAGCTTTTTGATGATATATCCCGGGCCTCTTTTAACATGGACGGCCAGCGCGGCTGAATCTTTGCTATGATTCCTTCCTTCTTTGATCTTCATGTGCTGGAAAGCACGGGCAGCACCAATACAGATGTGAAGGCTTTGGCGCAGGCGGGGCAGAAAGAGGGCTATGTTTTGCAGGCGCGCGCGCAAACCAATGCTTACGGGCGCTTTGGGCGCACATGGCAGGCGCCGCCGGGGAATCTTTATCTCAGCCTTCTTTTGCGCCCCGCAAGGGAGCTTGGCTTTTGCTGCTTTTACAGTTTTGCAGCGGCGCTGGCTTTGCGGCAGGCTGTTGTTGCGCTTTGCCCCCATGCCGCGCTTTATTTCAAATGGCCCAATGATGTATTGATCGGTGATGCCAAGGTCAGCGGCATGTTGATCGAGGCTGCGCCTGTAGAGGATGGGCCGGTAAGCTGGCTTGTTTTGGGGCTTGGGGTGAATGTCCAGAATCATCCTTCGGATCTAAGCTATCCGGCGACTTCGCTTACCGCGCAGGGGATTTTTTTGGATGCGGATGAGCTGCGCGATCAGTTTCTTGCGCATTTCTATGATTGGATGCTTGTGTTGGAACAAAAGGGCTTTGAGCCTTTGCGTCAAGCTTGGCTTTTGCATGCGCCCGCCCGGGCTATGCTTGTGGGGACGGTTGAGGGCCTTTTTGAGGGGCTTGATGACAGGGGAGGCTTGATTCTTCGCGGCGCTGATGGCACAAGACAGGTTGTGATGGCAGGGGATGTGTTCTTCAGATAAGAGGATTTGATGCTTTTAGCTATTGATGTCGGCAATACCAACACTGTGTTTGCTCTTTTTGAGGGCGAGCTTCAGGTCGGGCTTTGGCGCGCGGAAACGGACGGCCAGCGCACGGCGGATGAATATGCCGTTTTTCTTAAAATGCTTATGGCTGACGCGGGGCTTGATTGCGGAACCATCAGCGCCGCGATTATCGGCTCGGTGGTACCTAATGTGAATTATAATCTCATCAGGCTTTGCCGCTATCATTTTCTTTGCGAGCCTTATCTTGTCGGCACGAATGAGGTTGAAACCGGCATGAAAATTGCCATTGACCGTCCTGAGGAGCTGGGGGCGGATCGCCTTATCAACGCTGTGGCCGGTTATGCGCTTTACAAGGGCGCTTTGCTGATTATCGATTTCGGCACGGCCACGACTTTTGATGTGATCGACCAAGCGGGCACCTATCGCGGCGGTGCGATTGCGCCCGGGATCAATCTTTCCTTGCAGGCGCTTCATATGGCGGCGGCCAAACTGCCGAGCGTTGCGGTGGCAAAGCCATCATCCGTGATCGCCACAGGCACGGTCACCGCCATCCAGTCCGGCATTTTCTTCGGCTATGTCGGGCTGATTGAAGGGATGGTTGCGCGTATCAAGCAGGAGTTCGGCGCGCCGATGCGCGTGGTGGCGACAGGTGGTCTTGCCAAGCTTTTCGTTGATTCCATCGCTTCTATTGATGAGGTGAATATGGATCTTACATTGCGCGGGCTTGCGATGATTTATGAGAAAAACAAAAAACGTAAGGCAGCAGCTTGAAAGATTTATGATGTCTTCTTCAAAACATAGCTCCTTGAAACCGCCTGCGGATGCTCTTTGGTTTCTTTCGCTTGGCGGCACGGGAGTTTTCGGCGCCAATCTTTCCCTTTACGGCCATGGCGGTAAATGGCTGATGGTGGATTGCGGCATTTTGTTCGGTGATGCGCGCACGCCAGGGATTGATGTCATGATGCCGGATATCAGCTTTGTGCAAGAGCATCATCAGGATGTGCTTGGTCTTGTGGTCACGCATGCGCATGAGGATCATCTGGGGGCGATTCCCTATCTTGCTTCGCTCTTGCGCCTTCCCGTTTACGCCACGCCCTTTGCGGCTTCGCTTTTACGCGCCAAGTTTGCGTCCATTAAGATACAGGAGCGCGTGGACATCATCGAGTTTAACCCGGGCGAGAGTTTTACCTTGGGGCCTTTTACGGTTGAGAGCATTCCCGTCACGCATTCGGTTGTGGAAAGCGTGATGCTGGCGATCAAGACCTCTTGCGGCCATGCGCTTCATACGGGCGATTGGCGGCTTGATCCGCAGCCTGTTATCGGGGATGTGAGCGATGAGGCGCGCCTTGCCGCGCTCGGGCGCGAAGGGTTGCTTGCGGTTGTGGGCGATTCAACGGGCGCTTTGGTACCGGGGAAAACGCCTTCTGAGACTTCGGTTCAACAGACGCTAAAAAACCTTTTCGGATCTTATGATAAGCGCATTATCGTCACCTGTTTTGCCAGCAATATTGAGCGGATTCATTCGATCGCCGTGGCGGCCAAGGCGTCGGGGCGGTATGTGTCGCTTGTGGGGCGCTCGCTCTGGCGCAATGCGCAGATTGCGGCGGATCTTGGGTATTTGCCGGCGTTTGAGACCTTCCTAAGCGAATATGAAGCCATGGAAACGCCGCGCCATAAGATTGTGATGATCTGCACGGGCAATCAGGGCGAAAGACGCGCGGCTTTAACCCGTATTGCCGTTTTCGACCATTCTGTGGTTGAGCTTGAGCGCGGTGATGTCGTTATGTTTTCTTCCTCGGAAATCCCGGGCAATGAAAAGGATATTGCGCGCACCCAGAGTCTTTTGCTCGCGCGCGGCATTAAAGTGCTGGCGGCCAAGAATCTTCCGGCGGAAAAAGGCGTTTTGCATGCGTCAGGTCATGGCGCGCGCGAAGATATGGAAACGCTTTACAGGATGGTCTCGCCGCCCTGCGTGATGTGCGTGCATGGCGAGATTTTGCATCAGGCCGAACATGCGCAGCTTGCGCGGGCCTGCGGCGTCCCTAAAACGATCGTGCCTCTTGATGGCGAAATCTGGCGTTTAGGCCCGGGTCTTCAGGAGAAAGTGACGGAAGTGCCTGTCGGACGTCTGGGGCTTGACGGCACGGCTTTGCGGCCTTTGGATGACGCTGTTACGCATGCGCGGCGGCGGATGAACTTTAACGGCGCCATCGTGGCCACGATTGTTCTGGATCGTCACGGGCATGTGGCCGCTGCGCCGCAGCTGGCTTTGCTGGGGCTTGATGACGCGGCTTACGGCAAGGTTTTGCGCATGACCCTGACGGACAAGCTTGAGGACGAGCTTGCGCGCAGCCCGCGCTCTGTTTTGCTGGATGACGCCCAGACGCGCCAGCTTGTTTTGAATGTGATTCGGCGGCACATGCGTACGCAGGAAGGCAAAAAGCCGGTTGTGGATGTGCATCTGGTGCGGCTTTGATTGTGCCTCAAACAGGAAAAAACAAAAGATTTTAACGCCTCTAAAAACCTTCCTCGTGATGGGGGCATGCGGGGGCGTTTTTTCACCTACTGAGGTGTTGCAACAAGGCTGTAGCTCTGCTATTCCCCTGACGGGCTTTTAGAGAGGCAAAACATGTCCAATAGTGCGCCAAAAATAGCAGCAGGGCCGGCGGCCATGATCGCGCGCCGCTATGCGGCGGCGCTTTATGCGTATGCCGATGAAAAAAATGCGCTGGAAGCTGTTGAAAAAGACCTCAAGGCCTTGGCGGAAGCGATTGCGGAAAACCCTCATTACCACACGATGGCCACGCATCCGCGCCTTTCCGCGCGCAAGGTGGTCGAGGCGATCGGTAATTTTGCCCGCGCGATCAAGGCGCATGATGTCACCACAAAGTTTCTTGAGCTTTTGGGCCATAACCGCCGTTTATCCTCTCTTTCGCTTATCATTCAGGCTTTTGAAGCTGATCTGGCCCGCGCGCGCAAGGAGCATCACGCGCTTGTGAGCGTGGCCGCGCCTTTAAGCGCCGCGCAGGAGAAAAAACTGGCCACGCAGCTTGGCCACATCACCGGCGGCGTCGTCAAGCTTGAAGTCACGGAAGATCCCGCTTTGATCGGCGGGCTTACTATACAGGTTGATTCACACATGATTGACGCCTCTGTTCAGGGCCGCCTAGCGCGGCTTGAGCGTCAGTTAAAATCCCAACAGGAGGCAGCGTAATTATGGATATTCGCGCATCGGAAATCTCTTCGATTCTCAAAAAGCAGATTGCCGATCTCGGCATCGCGGCTGAAATGGCGGAAATCGGGCAGGTCTTGTCTGTCGGCGATGGTGTGGCCTTGGTCTATGGCCTTGATAATGTCCGCGCCGGTGAGATGGTGGAGTTTCAAAACGGCACCAAGGGCATGGCCTTGAACCTTGAAACGGATTGTGTAGGCGTTGTGATTTTCGGTGACGACCGCGCCATTCGTGAAGGCGACACGGTCAAGCGCACCGACAATATCGTTGAAGTTCCCGTTGGTATTGGGCTTTTGGGGCGCGTTGTTGATGCGCTCGGCAATCCTATTGACGGGAAGGGGCCTTTGCGCAATGTCACCACGCACCGCGTTGAGGTCAAAGCGCCCGGCATTATCCCTCGCCAGTCGGTGAATGAGCCGATGCAGACGGGCCTTAAAGCCATTGACGCGCTTGTTCCCATCGGTCGCGGCCAGCGCGAGCTTATCATCGGCGACCGCCAGACCGGCAAGACAGCCGTGGTGGTGGATACGTTTTTGAACCAGAAGGCCATCAATGAAGAAGGGGATGAGCGTAAAAAGCTGCACTGCATTTATGTGGCTGTCGGCCAGAAGCGCTCGACCGTGGCGCAGATCGTCAAGACGCTTGAGGATGCGGGCGCCATGGAATATTCCATCGTTGTGGCCGCTACAGCTTCCGAGCCTGCGCCGCTTCAATATATCGCGCCTTATACGGCCTGCGCGATGGGTGAGTTTTTCCGCGACAACAGCAAGCACGCGCTGATTGTTTATGATGATTTGTCAAAACAGGCGGTGGCTTACCGCCAGATGTCGCTTTTGTTGCGCCGTCCCCCCGGGCGTGAGGCTTACCCGGGCGATGTGTTTTATCTTCATTCCCGCCTGCTTGAGCGCGCGGCGAAGATGAGCGAGGCGCATGGCAGCGGATCTTTAACGGCGCTGCCCATTATTGAAACGCAGGCGGGCGATGTTTCGGCCTATATTCCGACCAATGTGATTTCCATCACGGACGGGCAGATCTTCCTTGAAACAACCCTGTTCTACAAAGGCGTGCGTCCGGCCATCAATGTCGGGCTTTCGGTCAGCCGCGTCGGCTCTGCTGCGCAGATCAAGGCCATGAAACAGGTTGCGGGTTCGATCAAGCTTGATCTTGCCCAATATCGTGAGATGGAGGCCTTTTCCCAGTTTGCTTCGGATCTTGACGCCAGCACGAAAAAGCTTCTCAGCCGTGGGCAGCGTTTGACCGAGCTTTTGAAGCAGCCTCAATACAAGCCCATGCCGGTTGAAGAGCAGGTCTGTTCGATTTTCTCAGGCGTGCGCGGCTATCTTGATGGAATCAAGGTTGAAGACATTGCGCGTTATGAACAAGGTCTTTTGCGCGCCCTGCGCAGCACGGGGGCTGATATTCTCACAGCCATCCGCAAAGACAAGCAGATCAAGCCCGAGATTGAAGAAAAGCTCAAGGATTTTATGGAGCATTATACGGGTAGTTTTGTATAGCCTCCACCTAGGCCCCTCGCGGGGATGTGTGTTTTAAAACAGATGGCCTGTGAAATAGAGCGTCAGGACGTAAAGCGCGATCATGATTCCCAGAGTCGTGTGGCCGATGGTGCCGATATTTTGCGAAAATGAAACATGTGCTTTGGGGTATTTATGCGCAAGGATGGCGCGTGAAGCTATATGCAGGGACTGCCAGATCAGCGCCATCAAAAAAGCCGGCATCACGATCAAAACCACAATACCGCTTAGGGGCGGGGCGATGGCGGCCAGCTTTTCAAAGGCCGGTGTCATAAACATGAAGGCAAAAAGACCTGTGGAGACAAGAATGCCCGCCGCGCCGACAAAACTGCGTGTGGCCGCCGTGTCTTTTTTAACGGCCTCTATCGTATTGCTCATAATCTCCTGCGCGGTTTTGGCGGTCAGGCCCAGCGGGTAAAGCCGCCGCAGATCATGGGAGGCCTTTTTTTTCTCAAGCACAAGATCCAGAGCGTCATGAACAATGCGAACCTTGGCGGCCTGCGCTAAAGATATTTTACCGCGCGCGGCACCTCGCAGATCGGTCAATGTATTGCTCAGCGCCTCGTCCAAAAAGGGCGGCACGCCGGAGAGGATGCCTTTTTTGCCGAAACTTCCTACCAAAGCGGCGCGGTGGCCGAAACGGATTTTCATCTCCGCATAAGGGATTTCCGCTTTCAGCTGTATCAGAAGATGATCTTTTGTTTTTTTGTTTTTTTCATCCTCGTCAATAAACATCGTGATGTCGGCATGATCGCCTTGCTCAAACTGGCCGTCCTTAAAACGTGAAAGCGCGCGCAAAAGGCCGCTTGGAACATGGGCTGTCGAATCCAGAGAAAAATTAAGGAGCGCGCCTTGCTTGATATGGACTTCCTGACTGAAAACGCCTGCGGCCTTGCATTGCACACAAGGTATTTTCGCTTGTCCCTGACATTTCGGGCAGATCATTTTTCCGGAGCCACGGCAAAAGCGGCAAGGGGATAGGCGCCTGCCGTGGCACAGCGTGCAGGGCTGCGCGTGGTCGGCCTCCATGCCGGTGCCAAGGCAGCGTATGCAGGTCTCACTCCCGCTGGCTTGGCAGGTATAGCAGAAGCTGCGGCCTTGGCCTTGACAGCCGATACAGGGCACACGCCCGCCGCCGCCGCAGGTGGTGCAGTTTTCACTAGCGGCCAGATGCATTTCCTTCTCTTGCCCTTCCCAAGTCAGAAAGGCCTCTTCCTGACCCCAGCCATGGCCTTTGATGGTTTCAAGTTCCTTGATGGCTTCATTGACCCAGCCAGTGCCTTCGGAAAATTGCCGTTGCAGAAGAAGAACCTCCTGCTGGAGCGCTTCTACGGAATTGTGAAGGCGGACGCCTTTGCCCTTGACGCGCCCTACGACCTGTTTGGTTTGAATATCAAACTGGGGGGTGAGGGTAAGGGTGCCGTTCAGCGTATAAATCTGCTCCTTGCTTTCAATCAGCCGGATGGAGTCCGGCTCCATGGCGTTGCCTTTCGCCAGCGCGCGCAGGCGCTTGAGGGCGCGGTCGGTCATGGGCATGATGTCAAGGTTTTTGGACATGCCTTAGCTTAGTGGCGCTTCAGGTAGTTTGCAAGATATGTTCCCGTTATACTTTGGGGATTTGCGGCCATTTCCTGCGGCGTGCCTTCAGCCACAATGTGGCCGCCGCCATCGCCGCCTTCGGGGCCAAGATCAATGATATGGTCTGCCGTTTTGATGACTTCGAGATTATGCTCGATAACAATCATGCTGTTGCCCTGATCGGTCAGCGTATGAAGAACTTCAAGCAGGCGGCGGACATCCTCGAAATGAAGCCCTGTTGTCGGCTCGTCAAGAATATAAAGCGTTTTGCCTGTGGCGCGGCGGGAAAGTTCTTTGGCAAGCTTGATGCGTTGCGCTTCGCCGCCGGAAAGCGTGGTCGCGGCCTGACCGATTTTGATGTAGCCGAGGCCTACCCGCTCAAGCGTTACAAGCCGCTCGCGGATGGACGGGATGGCGGCGAAGAAAATGGCGCCTTCTTCTACCGTCATCTCAAGCGTGTCGGCGATGGATTTGCCTTGATAGGTGATCTCCAGCGTTTCGCGGTTGTAGCGACGTCCGTGACAGACATCGCAGGTGACATAGACATCGGGAAGAAAATGCATCTCGATTTTCATCACGCCGTCGCCTTCGCAGGCTTCGCAGCGGCCACCTTTGACGTTGAAGGAAAAGCGCCCGGGGGCGTAGCCGCGCGCCTTGGCTTCGGGCAGGGCGGCGTACCATTCGCGGATGGGCGTAAAAGCGCCGGTATAAGTTGCGGGGTTGGAGCGCGGCGTCCGGCCAATGGGGGACTGGTCGATGGCAACGATTTTGTCGAGAAGATCATCGCCTTTGATGTGGTCGTAGCGGCCCGGCACTTCACGCGCTTTGTTGATTTTGCGTGCAAGGGCCTTGTAAAGCGTTTCATTCACAAGCGTTGATTTGCCGCTGCCCGAGACGCCTGTGACGCAGGTCAAAAGGCCCAAAGGAAATCTGACATGCAGGTTTTTGAGGTTGTTTTCCCGCGCGCCCGTCATTTCCAGAAAATGGCCGCGTTTGGGCTTGCGCAGATGCGAAGGCATCGCAATTTTCTTTTTGCCTGTAAGATATTGCGCGGTCAGGCTGTCTTTTGACTTTAAGACTTGAGAGGGAGGGCCGGCGGCCACGACCTTCCCGCCATGGATGCCTGCGCCCGGGCCCATATCGATCAGGTAGTCCGCCGCGCGGATGGCGTCTTCGTCATGCTCAACCACCAGCACGCTGTTGCCGAGATCGCGCAGGCGTTTGAGCGTTCCCAAAAGCCTGTCATTGTCGCGCTGGTGAAGGCCGATTGAAGGTTCATCCAGAACATAAAGAACGCCCGTAAGACCCGATCCGATTTGCGAGGCCAGACGAATGCGCTGCGCCTCGCCGCCGGAAAGTGAGGCGCTCTGCCGCGACAGGGTCAAATAGGAAAGGCCTACATTGTCAAGGAAGCTTAGCCTTTCCTGAATCTCTTTAAGAATGCGCGCGGCGATGTCTTTTTGGCGTTTTGTGAGTTTATGCTCGAGCGCCGTAAACCACTGGCGCGCTTTTTGAATGGAAAAGGATGTCACTTCGCTGATATTCAGCCCATCTATTTTGACGGCCAGAGCCTCGGGCTTCAAACGCATGCCGTGGCAGGATTCACAGGGGCTTGAGGTTTGAAACTTTCCGATTTCTTCGCGGATCCAGTTGCTCGTTGTTTCGCGCCAGCGCCGCGCAAGGTTGGGAATTACGCCTTCAAACGGTTTTCTGCCATCTTGCGTGCCGAAAAGAACGGCGTTTTTAAACGGCTCGCTTAACTGCCGCCAAGGGGTGGAAAGGCTTTGTTTATAGTGCCGCGCAAGGGAAGCAAGCGGGTGCTGGTAAAAGGCCGAAAACAGCATCGTTAAAGCGCCGTCCTCAATCGTGCGGTTTTCGTCATTGACAATCAGCTCCGGCGCGAAAGCAAGCTTTTCGCCAAGCCCGTCACAGGTGGGGCATGCGCCTTGCGGGTTGTTGAAGGAAAAAAGACGCGGCTCAATTGCCTCGATCGTAAAGCCGCAGACGGGACAGGCGAACTTTGAAGAAAAAGTCAAAGTTTCGGATTTCTCGCCCAGAATATCCGCATACATCAAACCATCCGCAAGCCGCAAACAGGTCTCGACCGAATCCGCAAGGCGGTTGCCGAGATCAGGGCGTATGACAAGGCGATCTACAACAACCGCAATGTCATGTTTGATTTTTTTGTTCAGCGCAGGGGCCTGATCGAGATCATAAATATGGCCGTCAATTTTGGCGCGGGAAAAGCCCTGTTTTTGGAGATCCTGCAAAATCGCGCGGTATTCGCCCTTACGCGCGCGTACAATAGGGGCCAGCAGAAGAATGCGGCTGCCTTCGGGCAAAGCGCGCAGGCGGTCGGTGATTTGTGAAACAGTCTGGCTTTCAATCGGCAGTCCCGTCACCGGCGAATAAGGGATTCCGATGCGCGCCCATAAAAGACGCATGTAATCGTAAACTTCCGTAACAGTTCCCACTGTGGAGCGCGGGTTGCGTGAAGTTGTTTTTTGCTCGATGGAAATAGCGGGCGAAAGGCCTTCGATGGAATCCACATCCGGTTTCTGCATCATCTCGAGAAACTGGCGCGCGTAGGAAGAAAGCGACTCGACATAGCGCCGCTGTCCTTCGGCATAGATCGTGTCAAATGCCAGCGAGGATTTTCCCGAGCCGGAGAGACCCGTCAGCACCACAAGCTGCTCTTTGGGGAAGCGCACATGAATGTCTTTGAGGTTATGCTCCCGCGCGCCGCGCACCGTGATTGTTTTTTCTGTTGTTTTTGTGGTTTTGGTCATAGCCAGACCTATATGGTACGAAAGCATAGGGATTTCAAGAACAAAAAAGGAACATAAAATAGGGGCTTAGTTGACCCTCGCAAGCCAATAAGGCTATGTTGTTCAACCTCATATAAGGAAAGCCAAGTCTGAAACATGCCTATCAAGATACCGAACAAATTACCTGCGCGCGCCAAGCTTGAAGGCGAAAATATTTTTGTTATGACCGAAACCCGCGCGATTACGCAGGATATTCGTCCGCTTAAAATCGCTATCCTGAATCTGATGCCGACAAGAATAACAACCGAAATCCAGCTTTTGCGGCTTTTGGGCAATACGCCGCTGCAGGTCGATATTGATCTTATCAGGCTTGATTCACATATTCCGCAAAATACGCCGCAGGAACATTTGCTGGCTTTCTACAGGCCGTTTTCGGAAGCAAAAAACGACAAGTTTGATGGGCTTGTCATAACGGGCGCGCCGGTCGAGCATTTGGATTTTAAGGAAGTTGATTACTGGGATGAGCTTTGCGCCGTTATGGACTGGTCGGTCACCAGCGTTACTTCAACGCTGCATATTTGCTGGGGCGCGCAGGCGGGTATTTACCATCATTATGGTATTGGTAAAGTCCCGAAGGATCGAAAAATCTCCGGCGTTTATCCTCATACGGTGCTTAATGGCCTCAAGATGCTGCTTAGGGGTTTTGACCAGAGCTTTTTAACGCCTCATTCACGCTGGATGGGTATTGACGAGGAGGCGCTTGCCAAATGCGCAGAGCTTGAGCCTTTGGTGGTCTCGCCGATGGTCGGGACGCATATTGTCACGTCTAAAAAGGGCAAGCATATTTTTGTGTTCGGCCACATGGAATATGACGCGATGACGCTGGCGGATGAGTATTTTCGTGACCTTGAAAAGGGTGAAAATCCCGCTGTTCCGTATAATTATTTTCCTGATGATGATCCGAAAAAGACGCCTCTGGCGACATGGCGGGCGCATGCCAATTTGCTGTTTTCGAACTGGCTTAATTATCATGTCTATCAGACAACCCCGTATGATATTTCGCAGATCGGCTAAGTCTTGCACATTCTTGCGTATCTGGTATGGTGAGGCAGCTTAAATAAGGAGGATAGACATGGCAGGCAGCGTTAATAAAGTTATACTTATCGGCAATTTGGGTCGTGATCCTGAGGTCAGGGCTTTTCAAAATGGCGGGCGGGTGGCCAGCTTTTCCATCGCCACATCGGAAAGCTGGAAAGACCGCGCCACGGGGGAGCGGCGGGATAAGACCGAATGGCATCGCATTTCAGTGATGAATGAAAACCTCGTTCAGGTTTGCGAGCGTTATTTGAAAAAAGGCGCCAAGGTTTATATTGAAGGCCAGCTTGAAACCCGCAAATGGCAGGACAAGGACGGAGCTGAACGTACAACGACCGAAGTTGTTTTACGTCCTTTCCGTGGTGAGCTGACCATGCTGGACAGCCGTGGCGGCTCCGGCGGCGGTGACAGCGGCGGGGCGTCCGAACAAAGCGGTTTTGGCGGGGCGGCAGCGCCTTCTTTTGACTCGCCTGCCGCTGCGGATCTGGATGATGACATTCCCTTTTAGCGCGGCGCCAGAATGATGACGCATGCTGATTTTATCCATTTGCGGGTGCATTCGGCTTATTCCCTCAGTGATGGGGCCATTTGCATTGTCGAGGGCAAGGGACAAAAGACGCGCGCGGATCTTATCAAGCTTTGCCTGCAACAGGACATGGCAGCCGTTGCGCTGACGGACAAAGGGAATCTTTTCGGCGCGCTTGAGTTTGCCATGGCGGCAAGCCAGGCGGGCGTGCAGCCCATTATCGGCTGCCAGCTTGCGTTGATCCGCCCTGCGCAGATGAGCAAGCCTCCCTTAGGGCGCGAATCTTATGACCAGCTTGTCGTGCTTGTGCAGAACGAGCTGGGCTATCGCAATCTTTGCGCGCTTGTATCCCTGTCTTTTATCGCCCAAGATCGCGTGGAAGCTTTTGTCACCTATGAGGAGCTGGCGCGCCATGCGGGCGGTCTCATCGCTTTAACGGGCGGGGTGGACGGCCCCGTTGGTCGCTTGCTTTTAGAAGGGCAGAACGCGGCCGCGCAAGAGCGGCTGCAGCAGCTTCAGGCCCTTTTTCCGGATCGTCTTTATATGGAAATCGGGCGCCATCAAGGCGGCACAATAGGGCAGGCCGAACAGAAGATTGAAGAAGCCCAGATCAAACTGGCGTTTGATTTTCATGTGCCTTTGGTGGCCACCAATGATGTGCATTTCGGCGACGTGGCCATGTATGAAGCGCAAGACGCGCTGATGTGCATTGCGGATAAAACTCTGGTTGCGCATCAAGGGCGCCGCCGTTTGACGGCGGACCATCATTTTAAATCAGCAACAGCCATGCGCGAGCTGTTTGCGGATCTTCCCGAAGCGTGCGACAACACGCTTGTGATCGCGCGGCGCTGCGCCTTTATGCCGGTGCCGCGTCATCCTATTTTGCCGCCCTTTCCCATGCAGGAAGGCCAGACGGAAGTGCAGGAGCTTCAAAAGCAGGCATGGGAAGGCCTTCAAAAACGCCTTGATGCTTTGGGCATAGAGAATCGCAAACCCTATGAAGAGCGTTTGGCCTTTGAGCTTGATGTCATCATCAAGATGGGTTTTCCCGGGTATTTTCTGATTGTTTCGGATTTTATCAAATGGTCTAAAAACAATAATGTCTCGGTGGGGCCCGGGCGCGGCTCGGGGGCGGGGTCTCTGGTGGCGTGGTCTCTTTTGATTACGGATCTTGATCCTTTGCGCTTTGGGCTTCTTTTCGAGCGGTTTTTAAATCCCGACCGCGTTTCCATGCCGGATTTTGACGTTGATTTCTGTCAGGAACGGCGCGATCTGACCATCCGCTATGTGCAGGAAAAATACGGCGCTGACCGTGTGGCGCAGATCATCACTTATGGCAAGCTTCAGGCGCGGGCCGTTTTGCGCGATGTGGGGCGCGTTCTGGCCATGCCTTACGGCTATGTCGATAAGATCTGCAAACTGGTGCCGAGCAATCCGGCCAATCCCATCAATCTGCAGCAGGCTTTGGATATGGAGCCTCAACTGCAGGAGCTGCGTGAAAGCGACAGCACAGTGGCCCAGATGATGGACATTGCGCTCAAGCTTGAAGGGCTTTACCGCAACGCTTCAACCCATGCGGCTGGCGTTGTTATCAGCGATCGGCCCCTTGTGGATCTTGTGCCGCTTTACCGCGATCCCGGGGCGGCTTTGCCGGCCACGCAGTTCAACATGAAAATGGTTGAAACGGCAGGGCTTGTGAAGTTTGATTTTCTCGGCCTTAAAACGCTTGATGTCATTCAAAATGCCGTTGATCTTATCAAGGACAGCGCTCTTGATCTTGCGCACATTCCGCTTGATGATGAAAAGACCTACGCTCTTTTAAGCCGTGGCGATACGACAGGGGTGTTCCAGCTTGAAAGCGCGGGCATGCGCGATATGCTGCGCAAGCTTAAACCCAACCGGTTTGAAGATATCATCGCTCTTGTCGCGCTTTACCGCCCGGGACCGATGGATAATATTCCCACATATATACGCTGCAAAAACGGGCAGGAAGATGTGCATTATCTGCATCCTCTTTTGGAGCCTATTTTGAAAGACACATTCGGCATTCTGATTTATCAGGAGCAGGTGATGCAGGCGGCGCAGATTCTGGCCGGTTACAGTCTGGGCGGCGCTGATCTTTTGCGGCGCGCCATGGGCAAGAAAAAGCCCGAGGAAATGGCCAAGCAGCGCGAGACCTTTATCAAAGGCGCTTTCAAAATCAACAAAATCCCTGAAGATCAGGCCTCGGGGATTTTCGACCAGATCGACAAGTTTGCCGGTTACGGATTCAACAAATCCCATGCGGCGGCTTATGCGCTGATCGCTTATCAGACCGCATGGCTTAAAACCAATTATCCTGTCGCCTTTTATGCGGCGGCCATGAACTTTGAAATGGGTGATACGGACAAGCTTGGCCTTTACAGGCAGGAACTTGTGCGGCACGGGGTTGCGCTTTTGCGGCCTGATGTCAACCGCTCCGGCCCCGCCTTTGAGCCTGAAATGCAGGAAAATGGCCACGCCGCCATCCGCTATGCGCTTGCGGCGATCAAAGGCGTCGGCGCGGTTGCGATGGAGCAGCTTGTGCAGGCGCGGCAGGCCTCGGGCGCTTTTCGGGATCTTTTTGATTTTGCCGCGCGGGTTGATTGTCATGTGATTAACCGCAAGCAAATCGAAGGGCTGGCTTTGGCGGGCGCGTTTGATTTGCTTTGTCCTAACCGCGCCCAAGTGGTGGCGGCGATTGACGTGCTTTTGAAATACGGCAACGCCAAGCAGGATGAAAAAGAAAGCGATCAGTCTAACATGTTCGGCTTGATTGAAGAAGCAAGCACGCATCCGCCTTTGCCGCAGACTTTGCCGTGGGATGAGGCCACGCGGCTGCAAAAAGAGTTTCAGTCTTTAGGCTTTTATCTTTCGGCGCATCCTTTGGATCATTATGGCGCGTTGCTTGAGCGTCTGGGCGTTGTGGCCAGCACGCAGATTACGGGCAAGCGCTCTGTGACGGGCTCCAGCCGCTTTAAGCTTGCGGGCATTGTGATGGGCAAGCAGGAACGCACGGCGCGCTCGGGCAACCGCTTTGCGTTTGTCCAGCTTTCGGACGCGGCGGGCACTTGCGAGATGACGGTCTTTGCCGAGCTTTTAGCCTCAAGCCGCGCGATGCTGGAGCCCGGGGTTGCGCTGCTCGTGGAAGCCGATGCGCAAGGGGGCGAGGGCGAAGATGTGCGCTTTATCGCGCGCAGCTTTGAGCGGCTTGAGGATGTGGCCGCGCGCCATGCCAAGGGCGTGCGCATCAAGGTCTATGACGCCTCGATCGTGTCGGCCCTTAAAACAAAGCTTGCGCAGGCGCAAAAGGGCCGTGGCAAAATCCGCCTGATGCTGGATCTGGATGACGACCGCGCCGAGATGGAACTCCCTGGCGGCTTTTTGCTCACAGCCCAGTTCAAGGCCGGCTTGCGCCAGATCGGCCAAGGGCTTGAGGTTCAGGAGTGGTGAGATTAAGGCTCAAGCTTGGGCTTTGCTTGATCAGGCGGCCCCGCGTCGTCAGGGTATCTGGGTATAAGAAAAGGCGGCATGCCCTTAGGAAACCAATAAGCGCCTTGTGGTGCTTGATAAATATAAACGTTGGGCGGGCATTGGCTCTGGGGTTTTGAAACTTCGTCCCCGCTTTTCTTGAAACCTAGCTTCTCGGCGATTGCCGACAAGTAAGGATTCGCCACAGTAGCAACCGCAATAAGCCCAGCGCCAACGACAATACTCCAACCAATGGTCTTTACCGGATTGGTGTTGGATTGAATCTTCAACAAGGTGGCGTGGGTTTCTTGGATGTGCTGCGCAGCAGCGATAAAAACGGCCAAAGTTTTTCCTATAGTACCGACAACGTCGGCGAGTTGTTTCTGCGTTGCCGGTGCTGGCTTGCTGACAGGGTTGTCTTGGCGGAAAGAATCTACAAATGTTTGGACAGATTTCTTATTTCGTAGAATTGCTTCAGTTTCTTTAAGGGAAAGTTCTTGGGTTCTTGCACATCTGTCAAAGGC